>JBGSPW010000200.1:0-20364 GCA_041738395.1 Thermoflexales bacterium | reverse complement strand
GATGTCTTCGGGCCGCGCCCCGGCCAGCAGCAAGTTCACTTGCGCTTGCTGCGCGGCATAATCGGCTGAAGCCGCGCCCACATTCGCCTGCGCCGCGCGCAAGGCATCGGCATTCGCCCCGGCCAGCAATTTATTCAAGCGTTCCTGCGCGGCCCGATAATCCCGATCGGCGATGGCGAATTGTTTATCGGCATCGCCGACCATCTTGCTAGTCGCCTTCTTTTTGTCATTGTCGCTTTGCAAGACATCTTTCTTGGTGCGGGCCTTGACCATGTTGATGTAGGCCGCTTGCGCCGCCGCCCGCGCGCTGTTGATCTCGGCTTGCGTCGGCCCGTCTTTCACCACGGCGCTACTGGCCGCCGCTTGATCGATCACGGCCTGACTGGCCGCCAGATAACTCTGCGCTTCGGCCACTTGCTCGGCGCGCGGCCCGGCCTGCACGCGATCGAGTCCGGCTTGTGCGACTTTGATCGCCGCTGCGGCCTTGGCGATCTCGGCCTCCAGCAGCGCGGCATCTAACTGCCCGATCACTTCTCCTGCCTTCACGGTCGATCCCACCTTGACGCGCAGATCGATCACCTGTCCGGGCAGGCTGAAACTGAGTGTGGTCTTTTGCGCCGGTACGACCTTGCCATTGGCGCTGATCTGGGCCTCGCGTATCGAAGACTGAGTCGCCTCAATAGTTGCTTCTGTAGGAGTGAACTCGGCATTGGCCGTCATGCCCCACTGCACCGCCTCTGGAATTTGATCGAGTTCAATAACGGCACTGAAAGTCACGCCCGTGCCTTCTTTGGCCTTCGGAGCGAGGCGCGTGATCGTGCCGCTGACTTCCGTGCCGGGCAGGGCGTCGAAGGTGACGCTGGCTCGATCGCCGACGTTGAGGCGCGCCACATCTTTTTCGTCGAGGTCCGTCGTCTCGACGCGCAGGCCGGCGAGATCGGCTAACTGCACGATCGGTTGTCCCGGCCCCACGAATTGATTCACATCCACGGCGACGTTGGTGATGAGGCCGGCGAACGGCGCGACGAGCTGCGTTTGATCGAGCTGGGCCTGCACCGCCGCTTCGTCGGCTTGGGCCTGATCCACTTTCGCTTGCAGCACCGTCACGTCTTGCGACAGCGGCCCGGCTTGCAGCAAATCGAGGCGGGCTTGCGCCGCATTCACTTCGGAAGTGGCTAAAGCGATGCGCGCATTCGCCACGCGCAATTGATTGGGTGTGGGGCCGCGCAGGAGTTCGTCGAGCGCCGCTTGCGCCGCCGCGCGTTGCAGCTCGGTGTATTTGAGATAGTTATCCAGCGCTTCACCCGCCGACAAAGCCGGCCCGCCGATGTTTGTTACTTTCTTCATCGACTCGTTAAGCTGGTCGAGCTGCACTTGTGCGGCATACACTTGCGTCTGGGCCTGCGTGATGTCGGCTTCCGAGATGCTGCTGCGCAGCTGATTGCGCTGCGCGGTCGCCGCCGCCACGCGATCCTTGGCGGCCTCAACGGCCTGCTTGGCCGCCTCGATCTCGTCGGGGCGCGGGGGCGCGGTGAGCTGTGCCAGCTGGGCTTCGGCTGTTTGCACCGCCGCCTGTTTTTGCAGCAGGCTCGCCTTCAGATCGACCGCGTCCAGCTGCGCGAGCACAGCGCCCGCTTTCACGCGATCGCCTTCTGTGGCGGGTAGCGCGACGAGTGTGCCGGCTTGCGAGAAGCTCAGCGTCGTCCACTGCGCGGGCACCACCTCGCCTGTGGCGCTGATGGTGGCCGAGGTGGGCGTGCTAGGCGCCGGGGTGGGCGTCGATCCGATCGGGGCGGGTTGCCCGCTGCATCCCACGATCAGCGCCAGACTGATGAGGATCAAGGTGATAGATCGTTTTGAAAAAGTCATTGCTATGAGTCCTTCTGGTAGAAACCGGGTTTCTCCGTGCTAATCGTTCCATTCTTTCTAGGATGGAGAAACCCGGTTTCTTTAGTTTCAAATCCCGCTGCGTGCGTCTATCAATATCTGTTCGCGTTCACCGGCCACGCGCTCGAGTTCGGCGCGCGTCTCTGCGGATTGCTCGATTAGATCGAGGAACGCTTGCTGACGCAGCGCGATGGCTTCCACCGGTGTGGCCGCGCGCACGGTGGCGGTGCGTTTGCCGCCGTGAATCAGTGCCACTTCACCGAAGTATTGACCGGCACGGATGGTGTCCATGTAGATCTCGTAAGTCCCCGGCGGCTCGATGAGATACACTTTCGCTTCGCCGTTGGTGATGATGAAGAATTCATCCGGCTCGGCGTCTTGTACGATGATGGGTTCGCCGGGCGTGAAGGTGCGCGTTTCCAGTTGGCGCGTGGCTTGCAACAGCAGCTCGTGGCTCAACGTGGGCAGCGCCTTCGCCACGTATTCGTTGACGATCTCGCCGTCGTGCAGGACGATGGTGCGCGGCGCGCGGCGCGCCAGATCTTCATCGTGCGTGACCATGAGAATGGTCTTGCCCTGCTTGACCAGATCTTCAAACAACTGCATGACGGCTTCGGCCGTGCGCGAATCGAGGTTGCCGGTCGGTTCGTCGGTGGCGATGATGGGGGGATCGTTGGCGAGGGCGCGCGCGATGGCGGCGCGCTGCTGCTGCCCGCCCGCTAAGTGATTGGGCAACTTGTGCGCGTACTCGGCAATCCCGACCAGATCGAGCAGCTGCATCGCTCGTTCGTTGCGTTCAGCCGGAGTGTAAAGGTTGCAGAAGTCCATCGGCAGGCGCACGTTCTCTAGCGCCGTCAAGGTGGGCAGCAGTTGAAAGAATTGAAACACCACACCCATGTGTGTGCCGCGCCATGTCGCCGTCTGGCCTTCATCCAGATCGTGCACGGCCGTGCCGCCGATGAAGATCTCGCCTTGCGTCGGGCGATCGATGCCGGTCAGCATGTTGATCAGCGTGGTCTTGCCGCTGCCCGATTTGCCGATGATGGATACAAACTCGCCCGTGCCGATGTTGAGATCGACGCCGTTCAGCGCCGTGAAGCGACCGGCCGGTGTATCGTACACTTTGAACACGTTGCGGAGTTTGATCAACGATCCATCGGCGTTGATCTTGTCGTCGTTGGAATGGTTCGACTTGCGTTTGCTTCGGAACATCTCACATCTCAATCTTGTGTCTGGACGCCGTCATTGTGAGCCGCATCTTCTCGCGGCGAAGCAACATTTGCACCCATGCGTGTAGTGCGGTGTCTCAGTTCAATCTGCGGGAGATTGCTTCGTCGCGTCCTTCGACTTTGCGGCTGCTTCGCAAAGATGCCGCTCCGCTCACGCCGTGTCCGCGAAGCGGCGGCGCGCCGGGCGGGACGCTCCTCGCAATGACGGATTCTCATTCGTAATCCAACACCTCGCGCACGCTGAGGCTGACGGCATTCCGCGCCGGGCCGAGGCTGGCGAAGATGCCGATGACGACGATGAGGGCCAGCCAGATGAGCAGGCCCGCCACCGAGTATTGATAATTGACCACATTCGCTTTGAGCACGGAGCGCAAAACCGCGGCGGCCAGTACCTGGCCTACCGGGGCCGACAAGATCGCGCCGATGATCCAGCTGATCAATCCGACAACCACGCCTTCCACCATGACGACCTGCCGCACCGCTTTGTTCGAGGCGCCCACCGCGCGCAGCACGCCGATCTCGCGCGTACGTTCCAGGATGTTCATGCCCATCGTGCCGGTCAGGCTCAGGCCGCCGACAACGGCCAGCAGAATGGCCATGATGACCAGCACCAGCAGAATGATGTCGAAGGCGCTGGTGAACATCTCATACGACGTGTGCCGCGTCTGGCTGGAACTGGTGCTCAAGCCCGCGTCTTTGAAGCGCTGCTCCAACTGCGCGGCCACATTGTCCTGCACCGCCGCGCTGCCCGGTTGGGTCACATCCGTGCGCACGCGAATCGAGTCGGCCTGATGCTGGCGGCCCGTCAATTTGGCGAAGGTATCGAAGTTCATGTAGACGCGCGCGCCCGACAGGTGCTTCGATAGAATCCCCACTACTTCAAAGGTCCGCTCGGCGTTGCCCACTTTCAACGTGATCGCGCTGCCCACTTCCACTTGCGGCTCAAGTTCCAGAAAATCATCGTTGATGACCACCTGCCGCGTGTCGGCGTCTTGCAGCCAACGCCCGCTAAATAGATTCGGTTCGATGGTCTTGATGTCCACCGGCACGCCGGCCACTTCGATCTCATCACCCTCGCTGCCGTCTGGCTGTATTACGATGGCGCCCGTGCTGACCCAGCCCTCGGCCACCGTCACGCCCGAAATGCGCCGCGCCTCGCGTTCCACTGTAAGGCGGCTGGTGCCATACGGCAGGCCCAGCGCCGCATCAAACGCCACATAGCGGCCCACTTCGTTGATCTGGGCTGTCAGCGAGGCGCGCGTGCTGAAGGCGGAGATGAACATCGCGCCCGCCAGCGTCAGCGTGATGACTGTAAACATCAACCGCGCCTTGTTGCGAAACGTGTTGCGCAGTGACAACATGACCGGCGGACTTAACTGCCGGATCTTCATGAGCAAGCGATCGATCAGGCCCTTGCGATCTTCTGCGCTCAAGCCGTATTCATAAATCGCGTCGTAAACGGACAGACGCGTGCCGGAAATAATCGGGTACAGCGCCACCCCGATCGGCATCAGCAGCCCGACGGCCGCTTGCAAGATCGCCACGTGCGAAGGCAGATCGTATTGCGTGATGGAGAAGTTCAAGAAACTTGCGGCCAGTTTCGCCAGGCCGACCGCACCCAGCAGCCCGAATGGCAAGCCAATCAGCAAACCGATCACGCTCAGCACGGTCACGTTGAGCAGGTACATGCCGATCAGCTGGCGGCGCAGTGCGCCGATGGAACGCATAATGCCGATCTGTTTGATCTGCTGTGACAGAATTGCGGCGATGGTGTTGACCACCAGGCCGCCGCTGAGGAAGATCGCCAGGATGCCCATCACTTGCAGCACCAGCAGCAAGCCGTTGATCTGGTTCTGCGCCCAGTGCTGGCCGGGGTCTGAACTGTAGCCCGGAATCTGAATGCGCGAGACGGTGTAGCCCGCCGGTTGAATGACGCGATCACGCGCCAACGCGGCCACTTCAAGGACGTGCTCGCGATTGTATTTGTCCGCGGTGGTCACCAGGTCCAGGCGGTTGTAGTCAGACCGCAGCCCCATCCATTCGAGCGTCGACAGCGACACATAGCCGGCGGCGCGTTTGCCCAGCGTAAACGGCTGAATATAAACATCGTGCAAAATGCCGGCGACGGTCAACTCATAGCGGCGTTGATTGTCGATTTCGAGCGTCACGGTATCGCCGACCTTGACGCCCAGGCCCTGCGCCGATTGGCGCTCCAGCAAAACCTCGCGCGTGCCGGGCACGCCCGTGCCTTCTTCCACCGGCAGACGGTTGATCTTAATGTCGGTGAAATCCGGCACCGTCGTCAAAGTGATGTCACGCGCCACACCGTCGGGTTGGAAAATCGTGGCGGCCGTCGAGCGTCGCGCTTGCACCGTTTCCACTTCGCGCATGCTGGCCACCGCCTTGGTCAGGCTGTCGTCGAAGTGCGAGACGTAAATCTGCACCAGTGCCGGATTGCCGGCCAGATACGGCCCGAACAGATCGCGCTCGATCATGCTCTTGGCGTTGTTGATCATGCCTACGGCCGCCACGCCTACCGCGATCGAGAGGACCACGAGGATCGAACGGGTCTTGTGATCCCAGATGTCTTTGAAGATTTTAATCCAGCGTGTGTTGACTTCCACTATCCCACCACAATTTGCCCGTCGGTCATCTCGACGATGCGCGTGGCGCGTGACGCGATCTCTTTATCGTGCGTCACCACCAGCAGCGTCTTGCCCTGATCGACCAGGCCGGAAAAGAGATCGAAGATTTCGTGCGCCGTGCGCGAATCGAGATTGCCCGTCGGCTCATCGGCCACAATCACCGGCGGATCGTTCGCCAGCGCGCGCGCGATGGCCACACGCTGCTGCTGACCGCCGGAAATGCGCGAAGGAATCTTGTAGGCGTGTTGGGCGATGCCCACCCGATCGAGCAGCTGCAAGGCCCGCGCCTTGCGTTCCTTCAACGGATACGTATTGCAAAAATCCATCGCCAGCGTGATATTCTCGATCAACGTGAGGGAGGGCAGTAGTTGAAAGAACTGGAAGACGATGCCGAGGTTGCGGCCGCGCCAGCGCGAGCGTTGATCTTCATTCAACTTGTGCAGCGCCGTGTTATCGATCACGATCTCGCCCGAGGTAGGATTATCGATGCCGGTGATCAGGTTGATCATCGTCGACTTGCCCGCGCCCGATTTGCCATACACGGCCACGAACTCGCCGCGCCTTACTTGCAGGTCGATGCCTCTTAATGCGGGAAAATCCCCTGCGGGTGTTTTGTAGTTCTTGACCACGCGGCGTAGATCGATCAGGTGGGCGTCGTCGGGCGCGGTTGAGGTTTGTTGTGCATTCATCTGCTTATTCTTGTCTAGCATAGTGGACCGCCGAGCACTTATCGGCAGTTTGTTGACTTATAGACACTTTGTTGATAAACTGCGGTAAGTATAACCCCGATTCGGGCAACGTCAAGATGTCGAAAGTAATGGTCAAACATGACGAAAGAATTGAAGAAACTCGATCCGCGTGTTATTCGTACTCGGCAACTGCTGCGTGATGCGCTGGTGTCGCTCATCGCGGAGAAGGGTTTCGACGCCATCACGGTGCAGGACATCGCCGATCGGGCCACGCTGAATCGCGCCACGTTTTATCTGCATTATCAGGACAAGCACGATTTGCTCATCAAGAGTCTGCATGATGCGATCGACGAGCTGATGGCCGACATCGGTCCGACGGAAGAAAACGTCCAGTCGATCGTCGATGGCCCACAGCGCCCGATCGTGCGGGTGTTCCAGCACGTGGCCCAGCATGCGCGCTTTTATCAGGTGATGATGGGCGCCGAGGGAGTGCCGGCCTTCATCGCTGGAGTGCGCGACTATATCGCGGCGATCACGCTGCGCTGGCTGACCGTCTTGCAGCCCACGCCGGAGAAGAGTGCTGTGCCGCTGGAAATCGTGGCGAATTCGCTGAGCTGGTCGCTGCTAGGCGTTTTGATCTGGTGGCTGGATCACGACCTGCCGCAGTCGCCCGAATACATGGCCGAACAATTCCGCCTGTTGATCACCTCTGATTTGAGACAGGTGTTGGGGTTAGAGCGCCTCACGCGCGAGGGTTGATCTTCACTTCAGTTGTGCGGCGGCGTGTCGTTGATCACGCTCTCATTCGAGGCGGGATTGTCGATGTCGTTCTGCGTGGAAAAGTCCCTCGTGGAAATTTGGCACTGTTTAGCCACGCGGTGCAATTCGATCAAGTGCGCGTCATTGGACGTGCGCGTGGTGACCATGGATTGAGCCACACGTTGGCAGATATGGACGCTCAGCGTGTCTTACGTCTGCGCAAAGCGAGTTAATCAGATACGGTTACCACGCGGCCATTCTCCAGCGTAATGACTTGATCGATGTGTTCGATCGCCACGCGGCGATGCGAGATGATCAACACCGTCCGATCGGCCATGAACGGCTCCAGCGAGTGCATGAGTCGCTGTTCGGTCAAGGTGTCGAGGTTGGCCGTGGCTTCGTCAAGGATCAAGATCGGCGCATCCTTAAGGATGACGCGCGCAATGGCCAGGCGTTGACGTTCGCCGCCGCTGAGCAGGACGCCATTCTCGCCGATGAGGGTGTCGTAGCCACGCGGCAGCGTCTCGATGAAGTCGTGCAACTGCGCCTGTTGACAGGCCGCGCGAATCTGTTCCTCAGTCGCGTCGGGATTGGCTAGCAGCAAGTTGTCTTGCACGGTGGCGTTGAAGAGATGTACTTGCTGCGACACGACGCCGAGCAGCGCGCGTACCTCGTCGGCGCGATAGTCGCGCACCTCTTGTCCCCCGATCGTGATTTGTCCCTCGTCATATTCCCAGAAGCGCAGCAATAAATTCACGAGCGTTGACTTGCCCGATCCGCTCGGTCCCACGATGGCGACACGCTTGCCACTGGGCACGTTGAAGCTTACGTCGTCGAGCGCCCATGGATCGGTCCCGCCAAAAGGTGGTGATTGTTTCATCGGGTTGTAGCGGAAGCGCACAGCATTGAAGGTGATGCCGAAATTGGCGCTTGTCTCACCGCGCGGACGCGGTTGAGGGAGCGCCGAGGAGGGCTGCGCGGGATCACGCACTTCAGGCGGCGTATCGATCAACTCGAACAAACGGCGACCGGCGGCTTGACTGGCTTCCAGTTGTTGCAGGGCCAGCGACAACGGCTGCACCGCCTCAAAACTCGCAATCGCCGTGAGAGGCAACAACGCCAGATACACACCCTCGATCTGGCCGCCGCTGACCAGCGGAATCGCCAGCAGCAACACGGTCAATCCGGCCAGGCTGGTAAACAAAGCGGCGAGGCCGTTGCTCACACCACGCAGCAGCGCCAGCTGTTCTTGCGTCCGATTAAGCAAGCGGCTCAAGCCCAGCACGCGCGCTGCATGTTGTTGGGTCTGATCGAACGCGAGCAAATCGGGCAGGCCCTGAATCTCGTCGACGAGCAACGCATTGAGTTCGGCGCGCGTGGTGATGAGAGTTGTCGTAGGCCGCTGACTGAGCCAGCGCGACAGCACCGGCAAAACCACGCCCGTTAACACGAGGAAGATCAATAAGGCGATGGCGAGTGAGCCATCAAACGCGCCTAAGATCAGACAGGCGAAGATCGTCACGAAAACGGCGGCGATGGGCGGCACGATCACGCGCACGTAGAAATTTTCCAGCGTTTCAATATCGCCGATGATGCGCGTGAGCAGATCGCCGCTGCGATAGGGCATGAGGCGCGCCGGGGCCAGTGGTTCGAGCGCGGTGAAGAGCCATACGCGCAGCTGCGTCAGAATGCGGAACGTGGCCGTATGCGTGTAGTACCTTTCCAAGTAGCGGAAGACAGCCCGCAGAATCGCAAACAGGCGCACGGTGGTGATCGCCAACGCGATGTCCGCTACATCGACGACGAGTGCGGCTTTCGAAATCAAATAGGCGGACATCGCCATCAAGCCCACACTGGAGCCGATGGTGAGGAAGCTCAACAGCACGCCAAACGCCACCCACCATTTGAAGGGCACCATCAGTTTGAGCAAGCGCGTGAAGGTGTTCATGCCGCCGGCACTCATGCCGCCGGCATTCATGCCGCCCCCTCATAGCTGGCCACGATTTGTTGATACGGTCCGCCTTGTGTGAGCAGCGCGCGGGGATCACCCACTTCGATCACGCGGCCCCGATCGAGCACGGCCACTCGATCGGCGGCGTAGACCAGCTTCAAACGGTGCGCGATGATCAACACCGTGCGACCGCGCATCAAGCGCGTGAGCGCGTCTTGAATCGCCGCTTCGCTGACCGAATCCAGATGCGAGGTCGCTTCGTCGAGGATGAGGAAGGGCGCGTCTTTCAAGAAGGCGCGCGCGATGGCAAGACGCTGCTGCTGCCCACCGCTCAAGCGGGCGCCCCGTTCTCCGATCGGTGTGGCGTAACCCTGCGGCAGCTGCCTGATGAAGTCGTGCGCATGCGCGGCCTGCGCGGCACTGATGACGTCCGCTTCGCTGGCGTCTGATCGGGCCAGGCGGATGTTGTCGGCGATGGTACCGTGAAAGAGATGCGGCTGCTGCGGCACCCACGCGACACGCGCGCGCCACGCCGATCGATCGATCTCATCCAGTGGGACACCATCGATCGTGATCGATCCGCGATCGGGTTCGATGAAACGCAGCAAGAGCTGCGCCGCGGTACTCTTGCCCGCACCGGTCGCGCCTACCAGCGCGATCGTTTGTCCGTGCGGAATATGCAGCGAGAAATCTTGCAGGGCAGGGCGTTGACCCGCATCGTAGGCGAAGGACACATGATCGAAGCGGATGTCCGATCGGGCGGGCAGGCTGCGCGCCGATCGGGTGGCCTGTGCACGTGCCTGTTTGATCGGCGTATCGAGAATGGCGAAAATCCGATCGGCCGCTGCTTTGCCCGCCGTGCCCGCGTGATACTTCAGCGCGAATTGCCGCAGCGGCAAAAAGAATTCGGGCGTGATGATCAACACGGCCAGCGCACGATCGAAGGGCAGGTTGCCGCTCATCAAGCGCAGGCTGATCTGAACGGCGACGAGGGCCGTGGCTATCGTGCTGCCCCATTCCAGCACAAGGCCGGTTTGAAATGCGACGCGCAGTACCTCCAGGGTGGTGCTGCCGTAGCGCGCGCTGATCGCGCGGATGTTGTCGATCTGTTCGCGGCTGCGGCCGAACATCTTGAGCGTGGCCAGCCCTTGCAGCATGTCGAGGAAGAAGGCGCTCATCCAACTCAATTCCTGGAAGCGCCGCTGCGTGATGTCTTTCACACTGCTTCCAATCAACGCCAGCAATAAGACGAGCACAGGGCCGGTAAACAACAAGACCAGCGTGGTGAGTGGATCGAGGACGAAGACCACCAGCAGCATCAAGAACGGCACAAGCCGGGCGAGCAGGCGCGCGGGTTGATAGACGGTGATGTATTCGTCAAGAACTTCCACGCCTTCGACGGCGGCGTTCACGAGCTCGCCGCTGCGTTCGCCTTGTGTGTAGGCCGGGCCTAGTGTGAAGAAGTGGCGCGTGAGCTGTTCGCGCAGGCCGCCTTTCAGCCGGCTCGCCGCATGTTGGGCCAGCACGTCACTGCTCCCGATCATCAGCGCGCGGAGAAAAGCCAACGCCAGCAGCAGTGCCAGCAACGTCCCGATCTCGGCGAGGGTCTGTTGTTTCTGAAAAATGCGATCGACGACCTCGCTCAGGAGGTAGATCTGCGCGACGACGCACACGGCGGCCAAAAAACCGAAGGCGACGGCCAGATACAATAGGACGCGGGCTGAGCGATTGTGGCGCAGCAGACGTTTTTCAGTCATCACAACTCCAGACCTGTCAGGCGGCGCAAAAATGCGGGCCAGCCGGCTTCAGCAGGAACTGGCCGATCTAGAAACCGGGTTTCTCCGTACTAAATGTTCAATTCCATTTGAAACCGCTGCGCGGAAACCCGGTTTCTTTGGTGCGTCACCTGACAGGTCCCGGCTGCAACGAAAACGGATGACGCACACGGTCATCCGTTTTCGTTGCACACATCGCCGTTTACGATTCGATGGTTTGGCGCGTAATGCGTTGGCGGAACACGTAGTACGTCCAGCCCTGATACACCAGGACGATCGGGACAAAGATCAACGCCACCACGGTCATCACCGAAAGCGTATACGGCGTTGAGGAAGCATTGTAGATCGTCAGACTCCAGTCCGGGTTGAGGCTGGAGATCATCACGCGCGGATACAGCGTCATGAACACTGTCACGATGGCAAACGCAACCGCCAATGCCGTTGCCACAAATGCCCAGCCGTCGTGTTTGTTGCGGATGAACCAGCCGCCCGCCAGCAAGGCGATCAATCCCGTGAGGGGCACGACGCCGGGAATCACGCCGAGGCGCGCGACGATATCCGTCGCGAGATCAAGTCCGATGATCGTGGCGACCGCCAGGGGCACGGCGATAAACCACGCCCGCCACGCGATCTTGCGCGCCCGATCGGCCAGCTCGCCCCCCAGTTTGCCGCTCAAGAACACCGCGCCATGCAGCGTTGCCAGCACCACGGTATACACGCCCGTCAGCAGCGTGAACGGACTGAGCAGCGAGAAAAAATCACCCGCGTAGTTCTGGTTGGCATCAATCGGGACACCTTGCAGCAGATTGCCCAGCGCCACGCCCCATAATAGGGCGGGCAGCAGGCTGCCGAAAAAGATCGACCAGTCCCAGAAGCTGCGCCAGCGCGGATGCCGGTCCTTGCTGCGAAACTCGAACGACACCCCGCGCATGATCAGCGCCGCCAGCATCAGCACCAGCGCCAGGTAGAACCCGCTGAACATCGTCGCGTACCACATGGGGAACGCGGCGAACAGCGCGCCGCCCGCCGTCAACATCCAGACTTCATTCGCATCCCACACCGGCCCGATCGTGTTGATGATCATGCGTCGCTCGGTATCATCCTTGCCCAGCACGGGCAGCAGGATGCCGACTCCATAATCGAAGCCCTCCAAGACGAAGAACCCCGTGAACAGCACTGTGATCAAGATAAACCACAAAGTATTGAGATCCATGTTTAGCCTCCACTCGATCGGACGTTAGTACAGACCGACCGGCTGTGCATCTTTGACCGGATCGCTCTTGCCGTAGCGGTTGAATAGATAGATCGCCACGCCCATCAATGCGCCATAGATGGCGGTAAATACGATGAGCGAGAACAGCACCGCCAACCCACCCACGACATTCGATACGCCGTCCGCCGTCTTCATCAACCCGAAGACGATCCAGGGCTGGCGGCCCAGTTCCGTCAATAACCAGCCGCTGGTATTGGCCAGGTAGGGCAGCAGCATGGCGAAAGGCAGAATCTGCAGGAAGCGCCGGCTCAGTTCAATCTTGTTCTTGAGCACCAGGTAGAGCGCAAAGAACGCAAACAGCGCCATCAAGAAGCCGGCTCCCACCATCGCGCGAAAACTCCAATACGTCCAGGCCAGTGGTGGCGCGTAATCATCGGGGCCGTATTGTTGGGTGTACTCGGCCTGCAAATCGTTGATGCCTTTCACTTCACAGTCGAAGTTATTGCAGGACAGCAGGCTTAAGATGCCGGGAATACGGACGGCAAAAACTTCTTTGCCCTGTAAATCGCCGATGGTCAACAGCGAGAACGAGGCCGGTTGCTCAGAGTTGTACAGGGCCTCCGCCGCAGCCATCTTCATGGGCTGGGTCTGCACCATGTGCTGCGCTTGCGCATGCCCGACGAAGATGACAAACACGGCGCCGATTACTGCAGCTACCGTGCCAATCTTGAAGGAGCGGGTAAAGAAATCGGGGTTGGTCTTGCGCCGCAGGTGCCACGCGCTGACGCCCAGCACGAAGAACGCCGCGGTGACGAGGCCGGCGAAAAAGACGTGCGGCCACTGCACCCACACGTTGGGATTGGTGAGCAGCGCGAAGAAATCGGTCATTTCAGCGCGGCCGTTCCGCACGGCAAAACCCACCGGCTCCTGCATGAAGGAATTGGCGATTAGAATCCACAAAGCCGACAGGTTGGAGGCGACCACCACCAGCCAGATCGACATGAGGTGGGCGCGTTTCCCCAACTTGTCCCAACCGAAGAACCACACGGCCAGAAACGTGGACTCGAGGAAGAAGGCCATCAGCGCTTCTATGGCCAACGGCGCGCCAAAGATGTCGCCGACAAAGCGTGAATACTGCGACCAGTTCATGCCAAATTGAAATTCCTGCACGATACCGGTTACCACGCCGACGGCAAAATTAATCAAGAACAGCTTGCCCCAAAACTTGGTCATGCGCTTGTACGTCTCGTTGCCGGTGCGGACGTACAGCGTTTCCATGACCGCCACCAGGATCGAGAGACCCAGTGTCAGTGGCACAAAAAAGAAGTGATAGATCGTGGTCAATGCAAACTGCAGACGGGCTAAGGCCAATGCATCCATGTTCTTGCTCCTGTTGAATTTCCTCGCATGATGTGTCTCTTCCCTCCTGGCGATGATTTCACGTCAATAGCTAGCTCCTTAGCGCAGTTGAATCAAAGGGATTGGTGCGCGGGTGGCGCTTTCGGCCATCGCTGCAAAATTGTAAGCAGCCAGGCGCGCGCGAAAGTCACGACACAATTCGGCCCAGACGGAATGCACGGAGCAGGTGCGCGAACGCGCACACTCACTGGGCCTGCGGTTGCACCGATTGAAAGTGATCGGCCCATCGATCGCCTCGACCACTTGCAGCAACGTAATTTCTTGAGCCGGGCGCGCCAGCCAGACGCCGCCGTTCACGCCGCGCTGACTCTGCACCAGACCCTCGGCTGCTAAACGCGCGCAAATCTTCGTGAGGAATGCTACGGGAATACTTTGCCGCCGCGCGATTTCCTGGCACGAGGTGCGCTCGCCAGCGGGGCACATGGCTAAATCGAGTATGGCACGGACCGCATAATCGGCTTGCTGGGTAATTTCCATGATCGCGTTCTATCAAATCTGACAAATTTTGTCAGGAATTACAATATACCTTTTGCACTTCGACCAAAAGTGTGGGATGTCATAGGACACTATGACATTTGTCATGCCGGGGTTGATCGCGCGGCAGAGTCCAGGCGTTGCCCGCCAGAAGGTTGATGGCAGCGGGGATGGCGATCAAAGCGATAACCGATTGAGTCATCATCAGATCGGCTATCATTCCGTCCCAGCTTAACCGGAAAGCAGCGCCTAGCCTTCCCTAACAGAGTAAGGAGCGTGACAACTCAACTCTCGTAATCGACCGAAGCGCGCGAGGCCGTTACGGCCAGGACGTATTTCAACACTTCCTGATGATTGGGATGTGCCTGGTACTCTTGTAGATCGTGCAGCGAATCGAAGCGTTGAAACAGCGCCACATCGAAAGCGCGTTCGGACGGTATAACATTGACGCCCACTTCCATGTGCTTGATCTGGGGAATCTTGCTCGCCATGCTCAGCAAGGCATCGCGCAGTTTCTCGGCATTCTCCGGGGTGCGGTCGTTGAGTTTGAAGAAGACGACGTGAGTGAACATGAGAATCCTTTCAAGAATGTAGACCTGGCAGGTTTTCTATTGATTGTTTGCACAAGCCCCTTGAGAGCAAGTTAGTTCGAGAGAGCCAAGCCGATCATCTGGCGAAAACCTGCCAGGTCTTGAGGCCATCAGGCATACTTGATTCCCAAGAATCGGGCGGTGATGCTATGTCGCCAGGCGAAGCGCACCAGGAAGAGCCAGATCACGGTTGCGCCGATGACCAGGCTCCACTCAAACGGCGTCAGATCCGACATGGCAAACATGTTCCGCAGGGGCGGCACGGCCATGACGATGAAAAAACCAATCATCAGCAACACGGCCATGATCGTCGGCTTCCAGTCGCCGCTTAATTCGTCGCCGCCCGTCCACCATGGGGTGGGCGGTTCGACGAAGATCACCAGCAACAAGCCGGCCAGCACCAGGAATGAGGCGAGGGCGGTTTGCCCCACGGGCCGAACGGTATCCAGCAGCAGCGTGCTCTGGCGCAGCGTGATGTCGGGCCCAAAGACTTCGGTGAGGCCGGTGGGGATCCAGAGTACAGCGTAGAACAGGACTACGCCCAGCACACTGGTCAACAACACCGGCGTAATGATAAAATGGGCCAACCGCTGAGCTAACGTGCCGTTCCTACGCGGGCCCGGCCTGGCCCACAATGCCAGCAGTACCGCGGGAATACCCACGGAGAACAGCGTGACGATCGAGCCGTTGCGCAGCGCCAGTGGAAATTCGCCGATGACCAGCGCCGAGATGATGAGCAGCGCCATCGATAAAATGCGCGTGAGGTACAGGCGCAGAATGTCCTGCATGCCGTTGACAATGCGCTGCCCCTCGCTGACGGCAGGCGCGAGCGCGGCGAACGAATCTTTCATCAGGATAATGTCGGCCACGGCGCGCGTGGCCTGTGTGCCGCTTTCCATCGCGATGCCCAGATTCGATTTCTTCAACGAGAGTACATCGTTGACGCCGTCGCCGATCATCGCCACGTAGTTGCCTTGTTTACGCAGTGTGTCCACGAGTTTTTCTTTTTGCTGCGGCGTGATGCGTCCGAAGATCGTCGCTTTCTGCGCCGCCGCCGCAAACTGCTCGTCGCTCATCTCATTCAGTTCGAGGCCGGACACCAGGATGATGTCAGCGGGCAGGCCCGCTTGCCGGGCCAACGCAGCTACGGTTTCGGGATTATCCCCCGAGATGATCTTGGGCCGTACCCCGGCGGCGCTGAAGCGCTGCAGTGTCTCTTTGGCTTCGGCGCGCAGTTCATCGCTGAGGCTGATCAAGCCGATCGGCTGCATGCCCTCCGGCAGACGCGAATCATCACCTTGATCGTGCAGCGACTTGGGATCGGGATGATGCGCGATCAGCAGTACACGCAAGCCCCGATCGGTGAGCTGCGCCGACTGCGCTTTGATCTCTTGCCACACTGCCGAGGTGTCGAGGCCGGCCTGGCCCAGAGAGGGCTGCAACATTTCGGGCGCGCCCAGGGCGTAAATGCCCTTCAACGGCGCGGCGTCGAACGCCACCGCGCTCCACTTGCGCGCCGACGAAAAGGGCACATCGGCGCTGAGTGGGCTGGCCTGAGCGGGATAGGCTTTTTTGATCGCCTCGCTGGTTTTGTTGAGCGTCTTGGCGCTGGCGACCATCGCGCCGAGGATGCGCTTGAGTTCGTCTTCGTTCATTCCGATCGGATGGACGGCGTTGACCTGCAAGCGATTGGCCGTGAGCGTGCCGGTCTTGTCGAGGCACAAGACTGTGACGTTGCTCAGCGATTCGATCGCGTTACTCTGCTGCACGAGCGCGCCGTACTTGATGATACGCAGAGCGCCCAGCGCATAGGCCAGCGTAATGGATAGGAACAGACCGTTGGGCACCAGGCCCACGACGAGCGTGGCGCTGGCGATGGTTTCGCCCGCATTGGCGCGCGTAACCAACGCGTCGATGATGAGCAGGAACTCGATGTAGATGACGATGGCCAGCATGATGCGCACGACGAGGTAGATTTCGTTTTGCAGCGGCGTCAGCACGCGGCGAAACGCGCGCGCCCCGGCGGTGATCTGGTTGGACAAACTTTGCTCGCCGACTTTTTCGGCCACATACAGCGCGCTGCCGTTGACGCAGAAACTGCCGGAGAAGACTTCATCGCCGCTCTTCTTGGGCACGAGATTCGATTCGCCCGTCAACTGTGATTCATCCACCTGCGTCTGCCCGTCGCCGATGACGCGGCCATCAAGCACGATCTGATCGCCGGGATTGACTTGCAGCACGTCGCCGATCACCAGCTCTTCGGGGGGCACGTGGTGCGGCACGGCATCGCGCACTACCAGGGCGGTGGGCCGTGTGAGCACCGCGATCCGATCGAGGGTGAGCTTGGCGCGGATTTCCTGCACCACGCTCACCAGCACGTTGGCAGAGATCACGCCCAGCGAAATGAGTGCATCGCTGGGGCGGCCCACCAGGACCAACGCTGCGCCCAGCAAAAAAATCACCATGTTGATGAAGGTGAAAATGTTTTCGCGGAAGATCTGCGCGTAGGTGCGGCCGGTGGGGGGTGGGACTTTATTGCCCAGGCCCTGCGAGCGGCGCTGCGTGACTTCGGCTTCGGTGAGACCACTGAGGGACGTGTTCGTCCAGGCGGAGTTATTGACAGCCATGCGTCTTGTCCTTGAGGAGGATAAAATGACTCGCGTGCTATTGTACCGTATTTTGCGGTAGAGATGAAAGGTGTGCTATCATCTCAGCCATACTCCATTCGACACACGAGGAGATTTCATGTCCACTTTGATCCACGAACGAGTCGCCGCCGCGCAAGCCGGGACCAATCCCACCGTCATTTGCCGGATGTCATCGGGTTGGGCAGTTTTATGCGATGTTCAATTCTTGTGCGGCTATTCACTATTGCTGCCTGAGCCGGTGGTGCCGGATTTGAACGCGCTCGATCGCGAACAGCGGGCGCAGTATCTGCTCGACATGGTGACCATCGGCGATGCGCTGTTGGAAGTCACGGGTGCGTTTCACATCAATTACGAGATTCTGGGCAACCTTGAACCGGCTTTGCACGCGCACATCATTCCGCGCTACATGAGCGAGCCTGAAGAACTGCGCAAAGGCCCTGCGTTCTTTTACGACAAAGACTTTCGCAACTCGATCAAGTTTGATTACGAGCGGGATAAAGAGTTGATACAGCAAATCGCGGCGGCGATACAGCAGCGTTAGGCCGGCGATGCTCAAATCTGGCAACGATGACGTGCAAAGTTGTTTGACAACTGCGCAATGCAAACGGCGAACTATACGGTTTCGCCGTTTGCATTAAAACTTATTTTGCGGAGATGTCCTGCGCGGTTGACGATCTACGGTGGCGTCAATGGAAAAGCCGAGACGCACGTCAAGCTCATCGGTGCTTGTGGTGTTTTGAAGTTGTACATATCCAGGTACAGCGTCACAGGTTTGCTCAAGCCATTAATCTGATAGATATCCAAAATGGCGTCCTGGCCGTGCGTGGAGCCGAGACGGCTGTACGTGAGCGATTCACCGTTGGGACCGCGCAGCGTGTCCAGATACGCACGCTCTCGTGATGCCCCTTCAAGAAAGGCATTGTCGTTGCCAATCTGAATGGGATTATTCTGCGAATAGCCGTAGGTGCTGCTGGACGAGATCGGACACGGACTGTTGGTCGCGACGGGAGCGGTCGTCGGTGTTGAGGCCGGAGCTTTGACGAATTCGATTGAATCGATCAGGGCCACAAAAGCGGGACCTCCCACATTCTCCCAGAGTTGATCGTCCGTGCTCAGATTGGACATGCCAAAGCCAAATAGATACTGTTGTTTGCCGGGTATGGCGACGAGTGCCTGACCACGAAATGGGAAATCACCCATCTGCCCGGTTACGTCGAACAGCGTGCTCTTAACGCTGTCGATGGTGATGTCCTGCGGTTTGCTCAGTTCATAGTCGCCGCCAGTACGTTTGATGATGGCGTCGATGAACGTGCTGGCGATTTCTTCCGGCTTCTGCTGGGTGGCATCCTGCTTAAGGCCGATCAAGGAAATCACATTCAGGTGGCTATCGTCGAATACTGTGATCCGATCGGCGCCGGCATCGGTCCCCAAGCCCACTAGCGGCTGCACGGAAAACCCGCCACGGGGAAAACTCTGGACTTTGCCCAGCGCGATCGTGGGCAGGGCGGTCGGCGCGGGCGTGTGGGTTGGTCGGGGAGTGGACGCGGCTGTTGCCGTGGGTGGAGGAGTATCAGTTGGTTCGACAGCTGCCGTGGGACTGGACGGAGGCGTTGAAGTTGGAACGACGGTCGATATGGCTTCCGCTGACGGCGAATTGCAAGCCGCCAGCACAATGATACAACACAGCAGCGAGAGGACAAGCAGCGAGCGAGACATGGTTTTTTCCTGTTGTCTGCGGATAGTGAGGTGTGCAGACATCTCTATGACGCTTGATGAAAATCAATAGTTCCCCGATATGCTATGATCATTGCAGGAACATGCCACACTTCGCCGCATATCTTCATCCTGAAACCTGTCTCACCTCAAAGCCGATCGAGCTGATTCGCTTTATGGGCTATTCGCTGCCGCATTTTGCGCGCGTGCGTGAAGAACTGGCCAAGCAGCTAACCGATTATCCTCCGCTGCCTCTACGTCAATCGGACTTCGCCGAATTTCGGCGCGTTCACCATCCCGATTACCTTGACGCGCTCCGGCGCATGGCGGCTGACGAACCAGTGAGCGAACGTCCGTGTTTGAGTGTGGAATGTACGGGTTACGAGTATTGCCTGCCGGGTTATCAATACGGCCTCGGCGGGATGCTGGAAGCGATCGATTGGATGAAGGCCGGTGTGCTGGATCGTATTTACTGCTTTTCACTCGGCGGACATCACGCCTATGCCGATTGGGGACACGGCTACTGCCTGCTCAATCCGCAAGCGGCAGCCGTGCGTTACGCGCAGGGGCAGGGCTTCGCCAGAGTGCTCATCGTCGATTGGGACATTCATCACGGCGATGGCATACAGTCGATCTTCGCCAATGATGCGAGCGTGTACTGCCTCAGCATTCACAGCTTGGCCGATCTGTACATGGCCACCCAGCGTGTGATGAAAGACGGCACGACCACGGCGGCTGAAGCAGTGGGGCACTGCAACATCCCGTTGCTCAGTGAAATCTACACGGATGAGATGGCGGAGCAGTTGGGACTTAGTGGCAAGTGGTATCGAGCTGCCGACAGTCTGGCGGCGTTTCAAGCGGCATTGAATAGCCTTCCATGGACGCCCGATCTGATCTGCGTCTTCTCCGGCTATGATTCCCATCGTGACGACTGCGGCGGGGGCATCACCAATTGGACGAATGATAACTTCCGCTGGCTGACGCAATGCGTACTAGATCTAGCAAAGCGCTCCAACTGTCCGGTGTTGTCCGTTCATGGCGGAGGTTATCAATTGTCTGTAACGGTCGCAGCCGCGGTAGAGCACGTGCGCGAGCTGACAACTCACCAATGAATGCGTCCTGTCGTGACGTTTGACGTTGGGAGTATCGATGCCAAAATCTGGCAACGACGATAGGCTAGGCCGACTGTACGTACCCAGCCACCCTGATAACTCGTGTACACGAATCGTCCTAATCAGTAGTTGAACTAAGCGCTTCGCGCAGGCCCCGTTTGTCCCCGTAAGAATTCTTCGTCGCTCTGTCGTTGGTCCTCGATCCTGGCTATACTAACTGTCGTAGTTCATCTTTCACGACAGGAGAATTAGTCATGACC
>JBGSPW010000242.1:0-21134 GCA_041738395.1 Thermoflexales bacterium | reverse complement strand
GATCGATGCGGCCGCCGCGCAAGTCGAAGGAGCCGGGGCGCAGATTGAAGCCGTTCAAGCGCAGGCCGCTGCGCTGCAAGTCCAGATCGATAAATTAACGCTGCGTGCGCCACTGGCCGGCGTGGTGCTGCGCCGCGCAATCGAGCCGGGTGAAATGGCGTTGCCCGGCGCGGCGTTGTTGACCATCGGCGATACCGGTCATCTCTACATGACGGTCTATATCCCGGAAAATCGTTACGGTGAAATCAATCTGGGCCAGACCGTGCGCGTGAAAGTCGATTCATTTCCGGATCGGACCTTCACCGCCAAAGTGACGCGCATCGCCGATCGAGCGGAGTTCACGCCGCGCAACGTGCAAACCGCCGAAAGCCGCGCGACGACGGTGTTCGCCGTGAATCTGGCGGTGGAGAATGCAACTGGTGAATTGAAGCCGGGGATGCCGGCGGATGTGTATTTTGAAGAGTGAAGAGTGATGCGTGACCCGCCGGCGTGACGAGTCATGCGTAATGCGCAAAACGTGGTGCGTATTGCGTGATGCAAATACGCGATCGAGAGGTGGTTTTTATGGCGATTGACTTTGAACAACTGCGGGCGGTGGCGCGCGGGTTCAGCCTCCGCTTCCCTGACGGCGATGATCCCTTCCAAATCATGACACGCTTGCTGGAGGAGTGCGGCGAACTCGCTCAGCAGGTCAATCACTTTGAAGGAAGCGGTGTCAAGCGTGAGAAGCACGGTGAACCCGATCGCGCGCAGCTGGCGCAAGAGATTCGCGACGTGTTGACGTGCGTCGCGCGCGTCATCGATCACTATCACGTCGAAGCAGAAGTTGCGGCCTCGATTGAGTGGGTCTACCAGCGTCTCAAAAATGAAGGGTTCATTGAAGAGTGACGAATGAGGCAGGATGCAGGACAAGCGCACGATGACAGTGGCGATTGAAGCACGTGAATTGAAGAAGCACTTCGGCGCAACGGCAGCGGTCGATGGGCTGGACTTGGCCGTAAATGAAGGCGAGATCTACGGGCTGGTGGGGCCGGACGGTGCGGGCAAGACGACGACGATGCGCTTGATCTGCGGCGGCTACCGGCTCGATCACGGGCGGGTGACGATTCGCGGTTACGATGTGAGGCAAGCGCCTGAACAAGCCCGAGCGCAGATCGGCTATTTGGCGCAGCGCTTCAGCCTGTATGGCGATCTGACGGTGATGGAGAATCTGCGCTTCTTCGCCCAGATGCACGACCTGCAGAACGCGGCGTGGAAATCCCGCACGCAAGAGGTGTTGGAGTTTGTGGGGCTGGCCGAGTTTGCCGATCGGATGGCCGATCAACTCTCGGGCGGCATGAAGCAGAAGCTGGGGCTGGCGACGGCGCTGGTGCATCGTCCCAAGGTGCTGCTGCTGGATGAACCCACCGGCGGCGTCGATCCGGTGACGCGACAGGATTTTTGGCAGTTGATCATCCGTATTGTGAGCCAGGAAGGTGTAGCAGTGTTGATCAGCACGCCGTACATGGATGAAGCCGCGCGCTGCACGCGCGTGGGTTTCATGCATCGCGGCCGGATGATCGTCGAAGATACGCCGGGGCAAGTGGCCGCCCGCTTGACGGGGCGCATCCTGGAGTTGACGGGTGAACCGCGCGAGGCGCTGCGGCGCGTGGCAACTTCGGCGGAAGACGTGGAAGATGTACAGGTGTTTGGCGATCGGCTGCATCTGCGCGTGAGGGCCGGCACGGCCAATCGGGTGTTGGCGCAGCTGCCGCAGACGCTGCAGACAGAAGGCGTGACGGTGCAGCGCATCCGATCGATCCCCGCGACCCTTGAAGATGTGTTCATCGAGATGCTGGAGCAGCGATGAGCGAAGAACACGCAATTGAAGTTGAAAAATTGACCAAGCGCTTCGGCGATTTCACGGCGGTCAATCACGTCTCGTTTGACGTGAAGGCGGGCGAGGTGCTGGGCTATCTGGGCCCGAACGGTTCCGGCAAAACGACGACGATCCGCATGCTGCTGGGTCTGCTGCAGCCGAGTGACGGTAATGCGCGCGTGCTGGGCTTCAACATTCGCACGCAGGCCGAAGCGATCCGTCCGCTGGTTGGTTACATGTCACAGAAGTTCGCCCTGTATGATGAACTGACGATGCGCGAGAATCTGGATTTTTACGCGGGCGTCTATGGTGTGCCGCGCCGCGCCCGGGCCAATCGGGTGCATGAGGTGATCGAACTGCTGCATTTGCGGGGAAGCGAGAATGAACTGGCGGGCGATCTGTCCGGCGGCTGGCGACAGCGTCTGGCGCTGGGCACGGCGCTGGTGCATCAACCGCAGCTGCTGTTCCTCGACGAACCGACGAGCGGCGTCGATCCATCGGCGCGGCGCGCGTTCTGGGATTTGATCTATGATCTGGCGCAGCGCGGCGTGACGATTTTCGTGACGACGCATTACATGGACGAGGCCGAGCATTGTCATCGCGTGGGCATCATGTTTCGCGGGCAGCTGCTGGCGCTGGATACACCGAATGGGTTGAAGGCCAGCGCGCTGCCGGGCGCAGCGTGGGACGTGACGCCCGATCACGGCGCAGCGTCATTGGTGGCGGCTTTGTCGGCGCTGCACGAGGTGCCGGGCGTGATGCGCGCGGGCCTGTCAAGCGACCGCTTGCGGGCGATCACTGCGCCGGACGCGCACACAGCAGAATCGCTACAAGCGGTGATGGTGAGCGCGGGATTTGCGAAGGCGCTGGTGGAGCAAGTGGAACCGACGCTGGAAGACGTGTTTATCGCGCTGGCGGGGCACGATCAACGGACTTGAAAACGGACAAGCGGATAGGAACAGATTGCGATTCGTGCGTGATCAAACCCCGGAGGCACAGAGAAAAGAAACATTCTGTGCCTCCGGATTATTTTGCCATTTCACAAAATCGATGCTGCGCGGTTATATTTGATAGAGACGATGTACAGGCGGGGTCATGCTGAAACCGGACTTTGAGGAATTGGTGGAACGGCACAGCGCGGAGATCTTCGCGTACGTGTGGCGCATGCTGCGCGAGACGAACGATGCCGAGGATTGCCTGCAAGAGACGTTCCTGCGCGCGTTTCGATCTTACTCGCGCGTGCGAGCGGGGACGAATTATCGGGCGTGGTTGTATAAGATCGCGACGAATACGGCGCGCTCGCACTGGAAGCGCAGAAAACGAAACGAAACTTATACAATCGATCTCGATCCCGAACTGCAAACCGGCGGGATGTCGGTGGCCGATCGGGTGGAGCAGAAGACGCTGCTGGTCGCGGTGGCGCGTGCGGTGGAGGCATTGCCCGATCAACAGCGCGCGGCGTTGATCATGCGGAAGTATCAGGAGTTGAGTTATGCGGAAATCGCGGCGGCGCTGGAGTGTACAGAGGCGGCGGCGCGGGCGAATGTGTATCAGGCGATGAAGAAGTTGTCAATGGACTTTGAAGTGGACAAACGGATCAAAACGGATGATGAGACGGATGAAGGAGGCGAGCGAGATGACGCCTGAATTTGAGTTGGATGAACGGGTGTTGCAGGCGCTCGATGCGGCGTGTGCCGCGCCGAGCGAGCAAGCAACGAAGCAGGCACAGGTTAAATTGCGAAGGGCACTGAGGGCAGCGCAGGGGAAAGTCGTCTATTACGGTTACGCGCCCAGGACGCGGGTGGGGCCGTTGTTCGTGGCGGTGAACGATCGGGGTTTGGTGGCGTTGGACTTTGGATTGAGCGAACAGGAATTTGTGGCGCGAGTCGCGCAGCGCTCGAAGGCGACGTTGATCCGATCGGATGAGGCAGCGGCCGAGGCGTTGAAGCAAGTGCTGGAATATCTGGGCGGTCAGCGGACGAAGTTCGATCTGCCACTGGATATGAGCACGCTGAGCGAGTTCCAGCGGCGGGTGTTGGGCATCGCGTTGAAGATTCCGCGCGGCAAGGTTCTGACCTATGGAGATGTCGCCAAAGCGATCGGGAAGCCGCAAGCTTCACGGGCCGTCGGGCAAGCGCTGGGGCACAATCCGGTTCCAATCGTGATTCCGTGCCATCGCGTGCTCGGCTCGGATGGATCGCTGCATGGTTATTCAGGCGGCGGGGGAATTCAGACAAAAAAGTGGCTGCTGCAATTAGAAGGCGCGCAGGTGGGATGATATAATGAGCAGACCTGACAGGTTTTCCAAAACCTGTCAGGTCTTTTAAGGGGAAGCCATGAAGATCAAAGAATGGATGGCGTTTGGGTTACTGGGCTTAATCTGGGGCTCGTCGTTTCTGTGGATTAAGATCGGCGTCGAGAGTATTACCCCGATCATGCTGGTGACGCTGCGCGTGTCGTTTGGCCTGCTGGCGCTGCTGGTGGTGGTGCTCGTGCAGCGCCAGTCGCTGCCGCGCGATCGCAGCACGTTGCTGAAGTACCTCTTCATGGGCGTGTTTAATCTGGTGGTGCCCTTCCTGTTGATCACCTGGGGCGAGACCAAGATCGATTCCAGTCTGGCTTCGATTCTGAATGCCGCGACGCCGCTGTTTGTGATCATCATCGCGCACTTCTGGCTGCACGACGAGAAGATCACCGGGGCACGGCTGGGCGGACTGCTGCTGGGCTTTGCGGGTGTGGTGGTGCTGGTGTTGCAGAACCTCAAGCCCGAAACGATGCAGGGGGACATTTTAGGCGAACTGGCCGTGCTGTTGGCGACGGTAAGTTATGCGGTGGCGTTGATCTTCTCGCGCCGGTATCTACGCGGCACGAAGCCGGTGGTGCAGTCCACGATGATCCTCGTCATGGCGACCGCCCTCATGTGGATTATCATGCCCGCCGCCGATCGACCGTTGGTCTTCCCCGTAACGCCGCTAACGTGGATCGCCGTGATCTGGCTGGGGATGCTGGGACTGTGCGTGGCTTATCTGTTGTTTTTCCATCTCAATAACGTGTGGGGACCCACGCGCGCCTCGCTGGTGACGTATGTGTTTCCGGTGGTGGGTGTGGTGCTGGGTATCGTCTTCTTGAGCGAGCCGCTGACGTGGAACATGATCGTCGGATCAATACTGGTGGTGGGCGGTATCGGGGTGGTGAATCGCAAGCCGCGCGTGAAAACTGAAGCGGTGGCTGTTTCAATCGGGAAGTGAGAGAAGGACAAAGGGAAGGAGCAAAAGAGGGATGGAGGCGTTTGAGATCGGCCAGTTGATCGAGCAGCAACGACAAGCGGGGAAGGCTTAATCGCTGACTATGTTTTCTTCTCGTACAGAATTTCTCAACGGGGCCAAAGCCGAGCTGCCGATTTTGCTCGGCGTTTTGCCGTTTGGCATGATCTACGGCGTGCTGGCGCTGCAAGCCGGATTGTCCCCGGCGCTGGCGCTGGCGATGTCGTCGATCGTGTTTGCGGGATCATCGCAGTTCATCGGCACGCAGTTGCTGGCGCAGGGTGCGGGCGGCTTCGTGATCATCGCAACGACGTTTGTGGTGAATCTGCGGCACGCGTTGTACAGCGCATCGGTGGCGCCGTTCATCAAGCAGGCGCCGCTGCGCTGGAAAGTGCCGCTGGCGTATCTATTGACGGATGAAGCGTATGCGGTGACCATCACGCGCTTCACGCAACCCGATAGTGCCACAGCGCCCAACACGCACTGGTATTACTTCGGGGCAGGCATCACGTTGTGGTCGTCGTGGCAGATCAGTTCGGCAATTGGCATTTTCGTCGGGCAGCTCATCCCCGCAAGCTGGAGCCTGGATTTCACACTGGCGTTGACGTTCATCGCGCTGGTCGTGCCGAATTTGAAAGATCGCGCGAGTGTGGCCGCGGCAGTATCGGCGGGCATCATGGCGGCATTCAGTTATGCGTGGCCTTACAAGCTGGGCTTGTTCGCGGCAGCAATGACGGGCATTGTGGTGGGGATGGTGGTGGAAAACAGAAGCGTAAAGCGTAATGCGTAAAACGTAATGGAACCGTTTACGCTTTACGCTTCACGTTTTACAAGACTTTCCTCATGAATCTCTGGCTAATCATCTTCGGTATGGGTCTGGTAACCTTCGGGATACGTCTCGTCCCGATAGTGCTGTTGGGCCGCATCGATATTCCGCTGGTGATGCAGCGGGCGTTGCGCTTCGTGCCGCCGGCGGTGCTGACGGCCATCATCGTGCCGGAGCTGTTGTACCGCAACAATCAGGTGGATGTGTCGTTAACGAATGTGCGCTTGCTGGCCGGACTGATCGCCATCGTCGTAGCGTGGCGCACGAAGAATGCGCTGATCACGATTGGCGTCGGGATGGTCGCGTTGTGGGTGCTGCAAAGTTTATTGGGACACGGATGAACACAGATGACACGGATTTTTCTTCTTAATCCGTGAAGTCTGCGTGAATCTGCGCCCAATTTTTACATGACTTAGAAACCGGGTTTCTCCATGTTCGACGTTCAATTCCATTTGGAACCGCTGCGCGGAAACCCGGTTTCTGCTTATTCATGTTCAATTTTCATATGCTTTCCGCTTTCATTCACGGCTATCTTCTCTCATTCGGTTTGATTCTGCCGCTGGGGCCGCAGAACGTGTTTGTGTTCGCGCAGGGCGCTACGCAGCCGCAGCTGCGCCGCGCCTTGCCGGTGGTGCTGACGGCGGCGCTGGCCGACACAGCGTTGATCCTCGTCGCGGTGCTGGGTGTGTCAGCCGTGGTGTTGACCGTGCCGTGGGTAAAGATCGTCCTTGGCGTATTCGGCGTGTGCTTTCTGCTCACCATCGGCTGGGTGACGTGGCGCTCGGAAGTGCGCGAAGACGATACGACGAAGCTCGCGCAGCACTGGCCGGCGCGGCGGCAGATCATCTTCGCGTTGTCGGTGTCGCTGCTGAATCCGCACGCGATATTGGATACGATCGGCGTGATCGGCACGAGTTCGCTGGCGTATGCGGGCGGAGACCGGATTGCGTTCACGGCGGCCTGTGGTCTCAATTCGTGGGTATGGTTTTTCATGCTGGCGGTAGCCGGGAAGTTACTCGCGCGTACGCGGATCGGGCCGGTGAGGAAGTGGCTCAATCGGGTGTCGGCGGTGATTATCTGGATCAGCGCGGTGTATCTGGTGTACAATCTGATACGTGTTGCGTAGTGCGTGTAGCGTAAAGATCGTTCAATGGCTGACAGCTCAGAAGCGATCCACGAATTGCACGAATGAACACGAATAAAACGCTTCGTGCAGATTTGTGTTCATTGGTGGATCAAAAGGAAGATAGAATGAATCGCTGCGCTTGGGGTACCAGCAATCCTTTGATGATCGAGTATCACGACACCGAGTGGGGCGTGCCGCTGCACGACGAGCAGAAGCTGTTTGAGTTCCTGATCCTGGAAGGGATGCAGGCGGGGCTGTCGTGGAGCACCATCTTGAACAAGCGCGAAAATTTCCGCCGGGCGTTTGCCGAGTTCGAGGTTGAAAAGGTGGCGCGCTTCGGAAAGCAGGAGATCAATCGGTTGTTGCAGGACGCGGGCATTATCCGTAATCGCTTGAAGATCGAGGCGGCGATCAACAATGCCCAGCGCTTCAGCGAGGTGCAGAACGAATTCGGATCGTTTGATGCGTACATCTGGGGTTTTGTGGGCGGCAAACCGATTCGAAACGGCTTCAAGTCGCTAGAGGAGATTCCGGCCAAGACGCTGCTGTCCGATGCGATCAGCAAAGATTTGAAACAGCGCGGTTTCAAGTTTGTAGGATCGACGATCGTGTATGCCCACCTGCAGGCGACGGGGATGGTGAATGATCATACCGTTGACTGCTTTCGATATGAGGAAGTAGACAAGTAAACAAGTAGGCAAGGAAACTACATCTCAGTGAGGATTGATCATGGCAAAAATCGTGGAACGTGTCGGAGAATTGATGAAGCAGTTGACGTTGCAGGATCAGCGTGTAGAAGCCTTGGTGAGCCAGCTGACGTTGAAAGAGAAAGTGGCGCTGTTGTCCGGTCTGGATATCTGGCGCACGGTGCCGGTTGAGCGGCTGAGCATCCCATCGATCACGATGACGGACGGCCCGCACGGCGTGCGCGCGAGCCGGCACGAAGCCGGGCGTCCTGTCGGACCAACCACTGCTTTTCCCACCGGCGTGTCGATGGCCTCGACGTGGAATCCGGCTCTGATCGAGAAGGCCGCCGCCGCGCTGGCCGCAGAAACGCGCGCCATGGGGTGCGAAGTCTTGCTTGGTCCGTGCGTCAACATCGTGCGGCATCCGCTGGCGGGGCGCAACTTCGAAGCATACAGTGAAGATCCCTATCTGGCGGGGCGCATCGGCACGGCGTGGGTGAAGGGCCTGCAGAGCCAGGGCGTGGCTGCGTCGTTGAAACATTTCGCGTGCAACAACCAGGAGGTCGAACGCTTTCGCGGCAACTCCGTAGTGGATGAACGGACACTGCGCGAAATCTATCTGCCGCAATTTGAGACGGTAGTGAAGGAAGCCAAACCGTGGACGGTGATGTGCTCGTACAATCGCATCAACGGCGCGTATGCCAGCCAGCACAACACTTTGCTCAACGACATTCTGCGCGACGAGTGGGGCTTCGATGGGTTGGTGATGTCTGACTGGATGGCCAACCACACGATCTTTGAATCGGTGCAGGGCGGTCTCGATCTGGAGATGCCCGGCCCCGCGAAGTATTACGGCCAACTGCTGGAAGATGCGGTGAAGAACTGGCAGATCGAAGAGAGCACGATCGACGAGGCCGTGCGCCGCGTGTTGAAGCTGATCAGCCGTACGGGCAAGCTGGATGGCAAGCAAACGGCGGGATCGGTGAACACAATCGAGCATCAGCAGCTCGCGCGTGAGATCGCCGCCGAAGCGATGGTGCTGCTGAAGAACGATCATGCCGCGCTGCCGCTCGATCCCAGCACGATCAAATCGATCGCCGCGATCGGGCCGAGTGCGCTCGGCTGGCAGATCAGCGGCGGCGGTAGTTCGCGCGTCGATCCAGCCCACGTGGTCGATCCGTTGACGGCTTTGAAGGCCAAGTTGGGCGATCGGGTGAAGATCGAATATGCGGAAGGCTGCGACAACTACGCCGTGCTGCCCACCCTGCGCGGCGAGTTCAAAGCCGAGTTCTTCAACAATCCGAAGTTGGAAGGTGAACCGGCGGCGACGCGCACCGAAAAGGCCTTGAATCTTGGCTGGTGGTTTGCCACACCTGATCCGGCGGTCACTTCGATGCAGTACTCCGCGCGCTGGTCCTTGAAATTGAATGTGGCGCAAACGGGACACTATGCGTTTGGCGTGGGCAGCACCTGCGACGCGCAAATGTTTATCGACGGGCGCGTGATTGTGGCGAGCGGCCAGCCGGACGTGGTGATCGATCTGGAGGCCGGAAAAGACTATCGCTTCAAAGTGGAAATGAAGAAGGCCGATGATCTGGTCTTTGCGCACGTCAGTGTGGGCATGGCTTATCGACCTGAACCCGACAATCGCATTCAGCAGGCGGCGGAGCTGGCAGCGCGATCGGATATGGCGATCGTTTACGCGGGGTTCCCGGAGAACTTCGAGACGGAGGGCGTCGATCGGCCGCACATGGCGCTGACGGGCCAGCAGAACGAATTGATCGCAGCAGTAGCGCAAGCGAATCCGAAGACCATCGTGGTGTTGAATGTCGGATCGCCGGTGGCGATGCCGTGGGCCAAGGAGGTGGCCGCGATCGTGTTGGCGTACTATCCAGGCATGGATGGCGCGATCTCGCTGACGAATATTTTGTGCGGCGAAGTGAATCCGTCGGGCAAGCTGACAGTGACGTATCCGCACGCGTTGAAGGATACACCCGCGTTTAACAATTATCCGGGTCAGCGCGACGTGGTGTATGGCGAAGGCATCTTCGTGGGCTATCGCCATTACGATCTGCGCGAGATCGAGCCGCTGTTCCCGTTTGGGCATGGCCTGTCCTACACGACGTTCGAGTACAGTGAATGGACGATGCCCGAAGTGATGAAACGCAGCGAAACCGCGACGGTGTACGTGAAGGTGAAGAACACCGGCACGGTCGCAGGCAAGGAAGTGGCGCAGCTGTACGTAAGCGACAGGCAAGCCTCGCTGGCGCGTCCGGCGAAAGAGTTGAAGGGCTTTGCGAAGATCGAGTTGAAGCCGGGCGAAACGAAGACCGTGGCGTTCGAGTTGAATGAACGGGCGCTGGCGTTCTATGATCCAGCGCGCAAGCAGTGGACGGTGGAGCCGGGCGAGTTTGAAGTGTTGATCGGTTCGTCGTCACGCGATATTCGCGTGAAGGCGAAGTTTACATTGAAGTAAAGCCTCACTCCGCGGAAAGCGCGCGGAGCGCAAGCAGCCCCCAACCCCCTCTCCCGAAATCGTCCTTCGACTCCGCTGCGCTCCGCTCACGCCGTGTCCCGGCCTAAGGCCGGGCGGCGCGCTGGGCGGGATACGATTTCGGGAGAGGGGAGAAAGACAACACCATGAAAACAATCCATTTAGGCAATACCCCGCTGGAAGTTTCCCGCATCGCTTACGGCTGCATGGGCCTCGGCGGAAGTTGGGATCGAGCGGAATCGCTGGGCGAGCAGGCGAAGCGTGACGCTGTGAAGGCGATTCGCGCGGCGCTGGATGAAGGCATCAACTTCTTCGATCATGCCGATATCTATCGCTGGGGAAAATCCGAGGAAGCGTTCGCGGCGATCTGGTCGGAAGTGCCCCAGCTGCGCGAGAAGATCATCGTGCAGTCGAAGTGCGGCATCGTGATGGCAGGGGCGCGCTCCGAGAGCACCGTGGGACAGTTCGATTCCAGTTATGCGCACATCACGCGATCGGTGGAAGGCAGCCTCACGCGCTTGCAGACCGATTACCTCGATGTGCTGTTGCTGCACCGCCCCGATCCACTCGTCGAGCCGGAAGAAGTCGGGCGGGCGTTTGACGATCTCCACTCCAGCGGTAAGGTGCGCTACTTCGGCGTGAGCAATCACACGGCGGGGCAGCTCAGGTTATTGAAGAAGCACCTCAATCAGCCACTGGTGGCGAATCAACTCGAACTGAGCTTGCTGCATCTGCACCTGTTCAATGAAGGCGTCGTCTTCAATCAAGAGGCGATGCACGGTGAGGGCACGCTGGAATATTGCCGCCAGCACCACATCACCATTCAGGCGTGGGGGCCGTTGAAGAGCGGGGCTGTGATTACGGGCGAGGATGATCCGCCGTCGCAGGCCGCACGAGACGTGGCACAGCTTATCGGCGAGATGGCACAGGCGAAAGGTGTGAGCAAAGAAGCGATTGCCTTCGCGTGGCTGCTCAAGCATCCGGCGAAGATACAGCCCATCATCGGCACGACGAAGCCGGAACGCATCAAAGCGGCGTGTGAAGCCGATCGAGTCGAGTTGACGCGTGATGAATGGTATCGGTTGTTTATCGCCGGGCGGGGAAATCGGATGCCATAGAAGTTCAAGCGACACGGGCAGAAAACGCGGATATTTCTTGGCGGTACCCGTGTTTTGTTGGCTTGGCGATTATTGAGGTGCGGCTGTTCCCGCCACAGCTTGGGTGACATACTTTTCAACGGCTTCGATGCTCTTCAGTGCGGCGCGTTTCTCGTGTTCGGCATCATCGAGTAAGTCTTGTAAGGTGGCCGGTTCCCAAAGGTCAGGAGCGATGGTGTATTCCAGCCAATCTGGTCTTTGAAAACGGCGCGCGCCTTTGGCCGATTCAACTTTGACCATGAGGCAGTTGTCCGATTCGGCGATCTCGATAATGCGCCCCACGTAGCCGTTGACTTTGACCAATCCGCCGATTTTGAGGAAATCTGGTTTAACGATCATAACCCGACTCCAATAACTGCTGCGCTAACTCGTAGGCTTCGTATCTTCCCACCGGGCGATAACCGAACTGTCTCAGCAGGGCTATCAAGCAGATGTCTACCAGACGCGTGGGATAGGGGGCGGTGCCTCACTCGGCGTGTTCACGAATCTGCGCGTCCGCCATCATGCGCCGCCGATGATCAGAGAATTTCTCGCCGTCGGAGCGTTCGGTGCGGAAGCCGTTGATTTTCCACGGCTTGCACAACTTGCACCCACCGCGCCGGTTGCGGGGACGATGACGTTTGTGGTGAGCCATCTTATTCGTCAAGCTCCTCGACGATCAATGGATGTTTGCTGAGATCGACTACCATCGAATTGATCTGCACATCGAACCACTGCTTGAAAGTGCGCCAGTTGCGTTTAGACGGCCACCGGTCTTCGTCCCCACACCACGCCGCTAATTCGTGCTCAAAAACGGTGGCGCACTGCCGTTGTACGATGCGCTGCGCTGCGAGGATATCGCCCGTATCATCGATCAGATAGACCGTGTATTCATTGTCTGGGTCAATGAGATCGTACTTGGGCCAGTCGTCATCGATTGAATTGGCCCAGTCGGCGTAGGGCTGACGCGGGATGACGGTAACGGCAGTGCGGTTGAGGAGGTTTACAGGAATAGAACGCAGTTTCATAGAGCCTCACTTTGTCGTTCAGTATAGTTCACCCTTCGTTCAAGTCAAGCCGCAAATCGACGCTCGTTATCAGAGGTATAATCGGCCAGCCACGAACAACCAGCGACCAAAGGAGCCAGCATGTTCGATCTCAACCTCGTTCGTTCACAATTTCCCGCGCTTTCATCCGGCGCGATCTTCCTCGACAATCCCGGCGGCACACAAGTGGCGCAGCAGACGCTCAACCGCATGACGGACTATTTGGTGCACTCGAATGCCAATCACGAGGGCGCCTTCAAGACCAGCCGTGAGTCGGACGCGATTGTCGACGCGGCCCGATCGGCGGTGGCCGACTTCCTGGGCGCGTCACGGCCCGAGGAGATCGTCTTCGGGCAGAACATGACGTCGCTGACGCTGCACGTCAGCCGCAGTATTGCGCGGACGCTGCTGCCGGGCGATGAGATCGTCGTGACGCGGCTCGATCATGATGCCAACATCGCGCCGTGGTTATTGGTCGCCGAAGATCGCGGCTGTACGGTGCGCTGGGTGGAGATCGATCCGGAAGATTGCACGTGGAGCAGCGAAGCGCTGAAGCAGCAGATCACCGATCGGACGAAGCTGGTCGCCATCGGGTATGCGTCCAACGCCGTCGGCACGATCAATCCGGTGGCGGAAGCAGTGAAGATCGCACATGCGGCGGGCGCGGTGGCCTACATCGATGCGGTGCAGTACGCGCCCCACGGCTCGATCGATGTGCAGGCGCTCGACTGCGATTTCCTGATCTGCTCGGCCTACAAGTTCTTCGGGCCGCACTCCGGTATGCTGTATGGCAAGTATCAACTGCTGGAAGATTTGAAGGCGTATAAAGTGCGCCCTGCGCACGATGACCCGCCGCATAAATTCGAAACGGGCACGCAGAGCTTTGAATCGATCGCAGGGGTGCACGGGGCGCTGGAATATTTTGAGTCGTTAGGCACTGGCGAGACACGCCGTGAGCGGCTGGTGACGGCCCTGACGGCGATCAAGGAATACGAATTGACGCTAAGCCGCGCGTTGATTGAAGGGCTGTCGGCGATTAAAGGACTGCACATCTGGGGCATTACGGATCTCGACCAGCTCGATCGGCGCGTGCCGACGGTATCGTTCACGCTCGACGGTTGGCATCCGCGCGATGTGGCGGTAGCGCTCGACAAACACAACATCTATGTGTGGGATGGAAACTATTACGCACTGGCCGTGACGGAGCGCCTGGGATTGGAAGACAAAGGCGGCATGGTGCGCGTCGGCGCGGCGCACTACAATACGTTGGAAGAAGTGAACAAGTTGGTGGAGGCAGTGCGGGCGTTGGTGTGAAGTGTTCGATACGTGAAACGTGAGACACGTTGCATTCCACAGCGCGGCTTTGCACCAGAGCGAGTTTCGCTTTAGTTTGTGGTTCTGTCATGCCCGAAATCTACTATCGGGCATCCAGGCTGACCATTGGCGCTCGATGCAGGCCCATGCGGTGCAGTGCTCCCGTGGGGTTTCTGGATTCCCGCTAATAGCGTGCGGGAATGACGGTGTGTTGTGATGTCACATCAACCTGGAAACCGCACTAAAACGTAAAGGAACGACATGGCACGTCAAAACATCTCTACCGGTACACCCTGGGAACCCCTCGTGGGTTATCCACGCGCGGTGCGGATGGGGCAACACATCTTCGTGTCTGGCACGACAGCGACGGATGCCGAGGGCAAGATCGTCGGGCCGGGCGATGTGTACGCGCAAACCGTACAGGCGCTGAAGAACATCGAGGCAGCGTTGCAGCGCGCAGGGGCAAGCCTGAAAGATGTGGTGCGCACGCGGATGTACGTGATCAACATCGAGGATTGGGAGTCGATCGGTCGCGCGCATGGCGAATTTTTCAAAGACATTCGCCCGGCGGCGACGATGGTGGAGGTGAAACGCCTGATCGATCTGGAGATGCTGGTGGAGATTGAAGTGGATGCGTTGATCTGTGGATAGGTGACAAGGACGGTAACATGATCGAGAAAGTGAATCTCGCGCAGAAATTTGATCTCTTTGACGAATACTGGAGTCCGCGCATCGCGGGCGAGTTGAACGACTCGTATGTGAAGCTGGCAAAACTCAAGGGCGAGTTTGTGTGGCATCAACATGACGACGAAGATGAGTTGTTCCTCGTCGTCAAAGGGCATCTGACGATCAAGCTGCGCGATCGAGATATGGAGTTGGACGCGGGTGAGTTCGTGATTATTCCACGCGGGGTGGAGCATTTGCCGGTCGCTGAAGAAGAGGTGCAGGTGCTGCTGCTCGAACCGAAATCGACGTTGAACACGGGCAATGTGCACAGCGAGCGAACCAGGGCTGAATTGAAGCGAGTGTAGATGCTGACCTTGACGATGTTGCCTGAAACTTTCGCTATCTGCCGCTTGAGCATGGATGAAGCCGTGCCCGACTGGGCGATGCTGGGCGAGTTCGTTTCGATCACGCACACGCCTGATGAATTGTCGATTGTCTGCGCGGCAAAAAACGTGCCGGCGGAAGAGCACGTGCCGCCGGATGTGAAGGCCGATCGGGATTGGCGCGCGCTGAAGGTGGAAGGCCCGCTCGATCTGGCGCTGACCGGCGTGCTGGCCTCGCTGGCTAATCCACTGGCTGAAGCACGGATCAACCTCTTTGCCATTTCAACCTTCGACACCGACTATTTGCTGGTAAAAGAGTACAATCTCACTCGCGCTTGTGAAGTGTTGCGGCAAGCAGGGCACAGGGTGGAAACACCGCTGCCCGTGTAGCATTTTACGCATCACGCAATACGCAGTATCATTACGGACAATTGGCCTGGGCCATTGAATTCAGCCTGCTGAGCAGCGGGTCAAACGGGGGAACATGTACATCGAACGCGGCAATCTGCGATCGATCGATGCGTGGGAAGAACGCTACGGCGCGCCGTCGCCGCTGGGCGCCACGCGCGTCGAGGATTTTTGGGCTTACAACTTTGCGCTGTATTCGCGCGACGCGACGGACGTGACGCTGCTGCTCTACGGCGAGCACGACTTCGTCAATCCGATCTACGAATACCGCTTCGATTATCTGCTCAACAAAACCGGGCGCGTGTGGCACTGCTGGGTGCCGTTCGATCTAGCCGGCGACGCCCGGTATTACGCCTATCGCATCGACGGGCCGCACGCGCCGGAGTATGGCCTGCGTTTCGACCCCGCCAAAATTCTGCTCGATCCGTTTGCGCGCGAGGTCTTCTTTCCGCCCGATTACGATCGCGACGCCTGCACACAGCCCGGCTCCACCGCCGGCCGCGCGCCGCTGGGCGTTTTGCCGTCGGACCGGGCGCCGTTCGATTGGGGCGGCGATCCACGCCCGCGCCACACGCACGATGCCATCGTGTACGAGCTGCACGTCAAGGGCTTCACCGCCCGATCGAATTCCGGCGTCTCGCCGGACAAGCGCGGCACCTTTGCCGGACTCGTCGAGAAGATTCCGTATCTGCAGGAGCTGGGCGTGACCGTGATTGAGTTGATGCCGATCCATCAATTCGATCCGCAGGAGGGCAACTACTGGGGCTACATGACGCTCAACTTCTTCGCCCCGCACCACACCTATGCCAGCGGCAACGCGCACGACGAGTTTTGCGCGCTGGTGCGCGCCTTCCACGAGGTCAATATCGAAGTGTGGCTGGATGTGGTCTATAACCATACCAGCGAAGGTGATCACACGGGGCCGACCTATTCCTATCGGGGCATCGACAATGCCAGCTATTATCTGCTCACGCCCGATCGGCATAACTACCTCAACGACACCGGCTGCGGCAACACGCTGCGCTGCGCCAGCGCCGCCTCGCGCTTACTGGTCTTGAACAGCCTGGAATATTACGCCGATGAGATGCACGTGGACGGCTTCCGCTTCGATCTGGCGTCGATCTTCACGCGCGGCCCCGACGGCTCGATCCACCACGACGATCCGCCCATCATTGCCGAGATCAGCCGGCTGGCACACGCATTCGATGTCAGCGTGACCGCGGAGGCATGGGACATCGGCACATACCAGTTGGGGCGCGCTTTCCCCGGCCTGACGTGGCACCAGTGGAACGGGCAGTACCGCGACGATCTGCGCTCGTTTGTCAAGGGCGATGGCGGTAAAATCCCAGCCTTGATGCGCCGCTTGTACGGCAGCGACGACCTCTTTCCCAACACGCTGCTCGACGCCTGCCGCCCGTATCAAACGGTGAACTTCATCGACTGCCACGACGGCTTCAATCTGTACGATCTGGTCAGCTACAACCGCAAGCACAACGAGGCCAACAGCCACCACAACGCCGACGGAACCGACGCGAACCTGAGTTGGAACTGCGGGCACGAAGGCGATGTGAATGTGCCGCTGGAAGTGATGCGGCTGCGCAAACAGCAGATCAAGAATTTCTGCGCGCTGCTCATGCTGAGCAACGGCACGCCCATGTTTGTGGCCGGCGATGAATTCCTGCACACCCAGCGCGGCAACAACAACCCCTACAATCAGGACAACGAGATCACCTGGCTGGATTGGGACCGGCTCGCCAGTAACCGCGACATCTTCCGCTTCTTCAAGTTGATGATCGCCTTCCGCAAGGCTCACCACTCGATTCACCGCCCCACCTTCTGGCGCGAGGACATTCACTGGTACGGGCCAACGGGGCCGGTCGATCTGTCACCCGCAGCGCGCACGCTGGCCTACTGCCTGCGCGGCGACTCGGAGTACGATAACGATCTCTACGTGCTGATCAACGCTAACTGGAAAGATGTGGACTTTGCGATTCAGGAAGGCAGCGGTTGGCGGCGCATGATCGATACGAGCCTGCCCACACCGCGCGATGTGCTAGAGTCGGGACATGAAGAACCGATCGGGGAGCTGCGCTATCGCGTGGCGGCCCGATCGGTGGTGGTGCTGATCAAGTAATGAGTAACGAGTAATGCGTAATTTACTCGTTACTCATTACTCGTTAGAGTCGTTCAAACCTCGCCTGGAAGAATCTTAAATACTTCGGCTCGTAGACCATCTTCAACCCGCGCGTTGCTTCGCGGGCATCGTACCCCGCTTTCACCGCTTCGGCCACCACGTCCATGTGCGCCTGCGTGTAGACGCGGCGCGGAATGGTGAGGCGGGTCAGTTCCAGCTTGGGATAGTAGTGATCGCCGGTATGCGGATCGCGCCCCGCACTGACTACGCCGCGCTCCATCGAGCGGATGCCGCTATCGAGGTATAACTCAGCCGCCAGCGTCTGCGCCGGAAACACGCTCTGCGGCAGATGCGGATAGAAACGCCGGGCGTCGAGGAAGATGGCGTGGCCGCCCACCGGCTGCACGATGGGAATGCCCCAATCGGTGAGCAGTTCGCCCAGGTAGCGCACTTGTCCGATGCGCGAGCGAATGTGATCGTCCTGCACCGCCTCGGTGATGCCAATCGCGATCGCTTCCATGTCGCGCCCGGCCAACCCGCCATAGGTGTGTAGGCCCTCGAAGATCACCACCATGTTGCGCAGCTCTTCGAACAAATCCCAGTCGTTCACGGCCAGCCAGCCGCCGATGTTGACCAGGTTGTCTTTCTTGGCGCTCATCCACGCGCCGTCGGTGTAACTGCAAAACTCCTTGAGAATCTGCGCGATCGTTTTATCCGCATAACCGGCTTCGCGCTCTTGAATGAAGAAGGCGTTCTCCATCATGCGCGTCGCGTCGAGGAAAATCTTAATGCCGTGCTTGCTGCACAATTCGCGCAGGGCCTTCACATTCTCCATGCTCACCGGCTGGCCGCCGGCCATGTTCACCGTCCCGGCCAGGCTGATGTAGGCGATGTTGGCCGCCCCCTCGCGCTCGATCAGGGCCGCCACTTTGTCGAGATCGACGTTGCCCTTGAAGGGATGCAAATTCTGCGCATCGTGCGCCTCGTCGATGATCACGTCCACGAAGATGCCGCCCGCCATTTCCTGGTGCAGGCGCGTCGTCGTGAAATACATGTTGCCCGGCACGTACTGGCCTTTCTTGATCGCGGCCTGGCTGATCAAGTGTTCTGCGCCGCGGCCTTGATGTGTGGGCACGATGTGCTTGTAACCGTACACCGTTTGAATCGCTTCTTCCAGATGATAGAAGTTGCGGCTGCCGGCGTAGGCTTCATCGCCCAGCATCATGCCCGCCCACTGGCGATCGCTCATCGCGTTGGTGCCGCTGTCGGTGAGTAGATCGATGTAGACGTCATCCGATTTCAACAGGAACGTGTTGAAGCCGGCTTCGTTCAATGCGCGCTCGCGTCCGGCGCGATCGGTCATGGTCAGCGGCTCGACCATCTTGATCTTCCAGGGCTCGGCCCAGGATCGGCGGCCAAATTGCTGGCCCATCGTTTGGGGGGTGGTGGTCATTGGGTGTGCTCCTTATTGGAATGATGCGCAAAGCGTAACCCTTTACGTTTCACGCTTTACGTTTTACGGCTCGATGAATCGCCAGCAAATCTCCGACGATCGCGTAGCCCGTCTCGATGCGGCCCGCGCCTGGCCCGACGAGCGTCACGTCGCCCAGCAGATCCGTCGAGAACGTGATCGCATTGGTTGCGCCGCTGACGGATGCCAGGGGATGCGCGATAGGCAGGCGCGTAGGCTTCACACTGGCGTTGAACTTATTCCCGATCGTTTCTACCCGCCCGATCAGCTTCCAGCGTTCACCGGCCGCTTTCGCTGCGGCAATGTCAGCGGGCGTCAACTGCGTAATGCCCTGGCGATCGACATCGGCCAAGGTGAGTGATTGCCCCATCAGCAGATTCGCCATGATCACGACCTTGCCCGCCGCATCAAAGCCTTCCACATCGCCGGTCGGATCGGCTTCGGCGTAGCCTTTGGCCTGCGCGTCCTTCAATGCATCGGCATAGGTCGTGCCCGCTTCCATCTGCGTCAGAATGTAATTCGTCGTGCCGTTGACGATGCCTTGAATTTTGCGGATACGCGCGGCGGCCAGTAATTCCTGCGCCATTCTCAATGACGGCGTGCCGCTCATCACCGTGCCCTCGGCACCAATCTCGACGTGGTGCTTTTCCGCCAGCGCTTTCAGTTCGGGATACTTCAACGCGATCGGGCCTTTGTTGGTCGTGATGACGTGCTTGCCCAACTCCAGCGCGCGGCGCAGATGGGTGATGGCCGGTTCGCCTGTTTTCAGATCGGTATAACTCAGCTCGATCACGATGTCGGCCGGACTGCGTTCGATCGTCTCGAGGGCATTCCACGCCCGATCGGGCGCGTTAACTCGATCGACACGAAGTGTGCCGGTGGCCGCAATCGAATCGAGCAGCGCCGCCGGATCGATCCCTTTCGGATCGTGTACGCTGCCCTTCAATAAATCGGACACGGCCACGATCTGAAAGCGCGCGCCATACTGCTGCGCCAGATCGTGGCCCTCATCGCGCAGAATCTGCGTGAAGCCCTGACCCACATTGCCGAAGCCGATGATGGCTAAACGATACGTGTGCATGTTTCCTCCCGTCCATGATTTCGTCATTGCGAGAAGCATCCCGCCTAGCGCGCCGCCGCTTCGCGGACACGGCGTGAGCGGAACGAAGTGAAGTCGAAGGATGCGCCGAAGCAATCTCGTGCTGGTCGGACTGAGATTGCTTCGCTGAGAAGCGCTCGCAATGACGCTTGACTCAATTCTACTTCAACGGCAGCGCGGAGACCGCTTTGATTTCGCTGAGCACCAGACTGGTGTGGATGCGCGCCACCCCTGGAATGGGCGTCAACTGTTTGACGACGAAGCGCTCCAGGTCTTTGCGGTTGCGCAGCGCCACCTTGAGCAGGTAGTCATACTCGCCGGTGATGTGATGGCACTCCAGCACTTCCGGCAGCTGGCGCACCAGCGTGCGGAACTTCTCCACCTGCTGCGGCTGATGCAGCTGAATGGTGATCTGGATGAAGCACAGCAGATCGAAGCCCGCTTTTTCCCGATCGAGCGTAGCGCCGTACTGGCGAATGAGCCCCTCCTTTTCGAGCCGCTTCACGCGCGCATGGGTGGCCGGCGGCGAGAGGTGCACGCGGCGGGCCAGCTCCACATTGCTGATGCGGCCATCGCTTTGCAGCTCGCGCAGAATCGCCACATCCAGCGGATGCAGGTGGGTCTCTTGTATCATGCTTTGCCTCCGCGCGTCAATGAATGTTCGGCATTCTAGTGAATATGCGGAATAAATGCAATAGCGAGAGGGGATCGGTTGGCGATGATTCGGAAAGGAGGACGAGGTCGGGCGGTGGGCAGAAGAAATGAAGGACGCCCGCCGCGTAGTCGAAGCGCGCGGGTCGAGGATTCGCCCCCAACTTGAAATGCACCGTGCACGCTCTGTCGATTTGCACGGTGTGGGATACGAAGTTACAATCGTGAAGTATGGGCGATAGATTTGATCCTCGTACTGAAGTGCCGCGCGTGCGAGGTAGGTTACACGCTGTTCTTCATTACGCCATGGCCGCGACGAACCTGCTCGTCGGCGAAGCTGCGCCTTCACCTTAAAACAGACATCATGAAGCTGCGTTCACCACAAATCATGAAAACGCTCCGTTCCCCGTCTGCGGGGAACGCCCTCGGGGACGAGGGCTGCGAGCATTTTCAGATCAGCTGCGTTCACCACAAATCATGAAAACGCTCCGTTCCCCGTCTGCGGGGAACGCCCTCGGGGACGAGGGCTGCGAGCATTTTCAGATCAGCTGCGTTCACCACAAATCATGAAAA
>JBGSPW010000229.1:0-4860 GCA_041738395.1 Thermoflexales bacterium | reverse complement strand
GCCGGGCGAACCACACGCGGACAAAACGGCGAAGACAAGGACAGCGATACCAGCGGTCAACAGCAGGCGAGAAGGTTTCATTCTATCCTCCAGACAGCGGGCAAGCGATAACTTGCCCGAATAGGCACTGCGGGCTATGAGGAAGACGGCGGATGTGAGTGAAAAGTTCCGCCTCGACCTTCCTCCCCTCTCCTGACGACGCCTTTGTTTTTCGTCGTCAGGAGAGGGGCTGGGGGTGAGGTCCTCAAAACGATTATAATACCAATCACTCGTTCGACATGGAACTACCCTATGCGCCACATGATCACCTTTGATCGGGACAACGTTCGTTTCACCAACCGCATCGTCGGCGTCGCCCTCGACCGCGGACGCGTGCTGCTCCATCGCACCGACGACATGACCTTCTGGGCCTTGCCCGGCGGCCGCGCCGAGCTGCTGGAACCTTCACCGGAAACGCTGGTGCGCGAAATGCAGGAAGAGATCGATACTGAAGTGCAAGTCGATCGGTTATTGTGGGTGGCCGAAAACTTCTTCGAATACGGGCCGCGGTCGTATCATGAGATCGGCTTCTATTACTTGATGCACCTGCCCGTCGATTCACCCCTGCGCGATCAACCTTCGTTTTTGGGGCATGAAGGCCATATGCCCGTGTACTTCGAGTGGCATCCGGTCGCTTCGCTGGAAAATGTGGTCTTGTATCCGACGTTTCTGCGCACCGGCTTGAAGTCGATACCGGCCAGCGTCGTCCACATTATTCACACGGATAGCCAAGAAGAAAGCGCCCGCCCGTGACCACTCAACCTTTGCGCGTCTGCATCGACGTGTCCGCCGCCGTGCATCATCGCGCCGGGTTGGGCCGCTATGCGCAGGAGTTGGTGAAGGGCTTGGCGGATCTTTCGCTCCCCGACCGCGTCCTCGAAGATTCCGGGCGCTCTTTCCGGCACGCGGTCGGATCTCACCGCGCGGACGCGGTGAGTGAGCAAGGCCCTCTACAAATCACCACCTTCTACCATCAACGTGGCGAGGCGCAGCTCGATCCGCCAATCGATCGACTGCCGCGCACGACCACCCGCCTCTCCGTGCGTCCGTGGCGGTTGACTACCGCGCTAGCCTATTTCACCGGCTTCGGCATGGATCGCATGTTTGGCACTGTCGATCTCTTCCACGCGACCGAACATCTGCTGCCGCGCCTGAAGAAAACCCGATCGGTCTTCACGCTGCACGATCTGATCTTCCAGTTCGATCCCGACTCGCATAAGCCGTTGAACATCGCCTTCCTCAAAACGATGATGCCGCGCTTCCTGCGCGCTGCCGATGCCATCATCGCCGTGTCGGAGTGCAGCAAGCGTGATGCGCTGAGGCTATACCACATCCCCGCGCAGAAGATTCACGTCATCTACGAAGGCGTCGATCCCAAGTTCACGCCCATTACCGATCCCGATCGCCTGTCTCACGTCCGCTCGAAATACCACCTGCCCGATCGCTTCATTCTCCACGTCGGCACCATCGAGCCGCGCAAGAACCTGCCGCTGCTGTTCGAGGTCGCCGCACAGATCAAAGAGTACGTCGTCGTCGCGGGCAAACTCGGCTGGCTCACCGATCCGATTTTGGCAAAGGTGAAAGAACTCGGCATTGCGCAGCGCGTCACCTTCACCGGCTTCATCGACGACGACGATCTGCCCGCGCTGATCTCGTCCGCGACCGTGCTCGCCATGCCCTCGAAGTACGAAGGCTTCGGCCTGCCCGTCCTCGAAGCGCTGGCGTGCGGCACGCCCGTCGTTGCTTCCAACGCGGCGAGTCTGCCCGAAGTGGGTGGTGACGCCGTCTTGTATGCGTGGCCCGAAGATGTGCGCTCGTGGACTCACCTGCTCACGCTGGCGCTGGATGACGTCGAACTGCGCGGCTGGTTGCGCGAGAAGGGCCTGCGACAAGCGGCGAAGTTTCGCTGGGAGAAGATGGCGGGGGAGACGCTAGCGGTTTATCAGCTGGTCGCTCGTGATGAGTCGTTGCTGATTGGCAGACACCGCCCAAAGTCATTGTCACTTGGTTGAGGCAGCAGTATAATCGAAGTGAACAACTCTTGGGGGTGCGGGGGAAAGGCGGCACACACCATGTGTCTGATAATCCACGATAATGGAGGTTGCCATGCTTGCCCGATTTCTCCGGCCTGTTGCGATCAGCCTGTTCCTTCTCATGGCGCTGCTCGTTGCGCTGAACCCCGTTACTGCCCGTAATGCTCCACCCCCCGACATTGTTGCTGGAGGTGGACCGGGCCAACCCTTCTTATGGGTCACGCCTCTGGTCCTGGATTTTGGGCCGGTGGGAGTCGGCCTGAAAAGTGCCACACAGCTCGTGACGATCACGAACCTCGGCTCATACACGCTGACCAACTTTGCGGGCGGCGGGGTCTATGCGCCGTTCTCTGCATCGCAGAATTGTGCCGGCGGTGTCGCGCCCGGCGCAAGCTGTCATTACTATTTCACCTTCAGTCCTACCAGAACGGGGACGTTTTCGACGACATCGAATTCGTCCACCAACGCAGGGCCGTTCAGCATCGAGCTGTATGGCACGGGCGCCGGCGCGGGCCAACACGTCAATCCACTGGCATTGGATTTCGGCGCGGTGCTCATCGGTTCGACCGGCGCCCAACAGATTGTGACCATTCGCAATACCGGCCTCAGCACGCTCACCAATTTTGCGGGTGGCGGGGTGTATGCGCCGTTCCATGCTTCCCAGGACTGCGCGGCGGGTGTGCCCCCCGGCGACAGTTGCAACTACTATTTCAGTTTCTCTCCCACATCGACCGGCTCTTTCTCAACGACGTCGAATTCTTCCACGAATGCCGGTTCGTTCGGCATTTTCCTGGAAGGTCGTGGACGATCATCGTTGTTGACGGGTGGCACGCGCATCACGCCGCGATCGATTGATTTTGGCCCGGTCGGCGTGGGGTTCAAAAGCGGGCCGCAGCTTGTTACTATCACCAACCAAAGCCTTTTCGTCTCCATCACCAACTTCGCGGGTGGCGGGGTCCTATCGCCATTTCAAGCCCAGCAGAATTGCGCGGATGGTGTGCCACCCGGTGAAAGTTGCCAATTCTTCTACTACTTCCAGCCAACCACGGTTGGCGTGTTTTCAGACACCTCAGACTTCAGCACCAGCGCCGGATCATTCAGCATCCAGCTACGCGGAACTGGCGTGGGCGCGGGTCTGCACGTCACGCCGCTCTCGCTCGACTTTGGCCCGGTAGCGCTCAACACCACCAGTGCTCCACAGACGGTGACTATCCGCAACACCGGACCCATCACGTTGACCAACTTCGCCGGTGGCGGAGTCCTGTCGCCGTTTTCTGCCACGCAAAACTGCGCCTCGGGTGTACCACCGGGTGGCAGCTGCCAGTACTTCTTTCGCTTTACACCGACCAGTCGGGGACGGTTTACAGCGTTTTCAAATTCAAGCACCAATGCAGGTGGCTTCACTATCAAATTGCAGGGAGGCAAGAATTTGTTTGCCTATCTGCCTGTGGTCTTGAAGTAGTCCCAGCCTATTTCTGAATCTTGTGTAACGGGTCTTTCACATGCCAACCAAAATGAAGCCAAGTCTCGAAGCAGTCGTCGGCAAAGAAACCTACTCCATCTGGATCGACATGCTGCGCCGTCTGGTTCCAGAAGGGCGCACGCATCGCCTATCCGTTGTCGTGGCCGGCATGCTTCACTATGCTTACCTCATCGTCGCCGAGAATCAGGCTGATGATATCGAAGAAGATTCTGTGGCGCAGGCGCTGTTGGATTCCGGCGACGGCGGCGACCCTGAAGAAGTTTCCGAATATCTGCACGACATCGTCGATCAGCTTTTCAAAGATGCGAAGGTGAAACACAAACGTACCAGCGCACGCGGCGAAGACTACAGCATCGCCGAGAGTGCTTTGGAAGAGTATGTGAGTTGGTTTGATATGCCATGGGAATCCTAGTTTCTCAAAACGATCACGGAATCCAAATTTGCACACGCTAAGTCGCGCCGCAAGCGATCGCACTTCTTCTCTCGGAAAAATCCTATAAAAAACATCTGCGTCTTTTGTGGCTCCAATCTGGGAGCACAGCCGGAATACGTTGAAGCAGCCCGACATCTAGGACGGGTCTTGGCCGCGCGTCAGATCACGCTGGTCTATGGCGGAGCGCGCGTCGGCACGATGGGCGAAATTGCCGACAGCGTGCTCGCGGCAGGCGGACACGTCATCGGCGTGATTCCGCAAGCGCTAGCTGACAAGGTGGCTCACACCGGCTTATCCGATCTACGCATCGTGCCTTCGATGCACGAACGCAAAGCGCTGATGGCCGATCTGGCCGACGGCTTCATCGCCCTGCCCGGCGGATTGGGTACCTTTGAAGAATTCTTTGAAGTGTTGACCTGGGCGCAGTTGGGGATGCATCACAAGCCGTGCGGTCTGCTGAACGTGCGCGGCTACTATCAGCCGTTGATGGATTTCCTCGACCATGCAGTTGCGCAACGCTTCCTCAAAGCCGAGCATCGCGCCATGGCACTGATCGACGACGATCCCGTACGCCTGCTCGACCAGTTCCGCACCTATCGCCCCCCGTCTGTCAATAAATGGGCGAATTAAGTCCTCCGGCATATGTCAGTTGCAAACGTGTGCAATCTGCAGTCCGACGAACACCCTCTCCAGATTTAGAACATCAGCCTAAATTTTCTTCACCTGGCCTCGCGCATCGAACGCAGACCTGGCACCCAATTTTTGCCCAAATTAGGCTACATTTCATCGGACATTAACATATTGTAGACCCCCTGCTTGCTCGCCGCTTTCTGGTGCGAAGATCGAAATCACATCGCCAGTGATCATCGCAC
>JBGSPW010000197.1:0-37338 GCA_041738395.1 Thermoflexales bacterium | reverse complement strand
TTAAACCCACTGTCACTTCCAGGAGGACACGATGGCTGAAGAGAAGTCGAGAATCTCACGGCGTAATTTTCTGAAGATCGCCGGCGTTAGCAGCGGGGCCGTCGCCGCGGCCGGTGTGGCGGGCATTAGCGTGCCCAACAGCCCGTTCAAGGGGCAGGCTGCACCGTTTTCTGATCCGGCCGGTCGCCCGAAGCGGCCGTGGTGGGTGCGCACGGTTGATCAGCCCACGATTGAAATCGACTGGGATAAGATGGAGCGCTTTAACGAGCGCTACGTCAAAGAGTTGGGCAAAGGTACCGTGCGCGGCGCGGGCTTTGCCGGCTATGTCGGTGATGACGAGAACAAGCAACTCACCGCTGCGGGTGCGGCCAAGACCAAGCAGCGCGCGCTGGATAATGTGCCCGGCTATACCGTGAAGGACCTGGCGCTGTACAGCGCGCACGGCGGCCGCGCGGCGCAATCGTTCCTGGGCAATGAAAAGATTCAGACGCCGGAAGATCGCGGTTTGCCGGCGTGGACGGGCACGCCCGATGAAGCCGCCAAGATCGTGCGCGCGGCCATGCGCCACTTTGGCACGGCTACGGTCGGCATCGTGGAACTGAACGAGCAGACGCGCAAGCTGATCTACGCGCTCGATCCCGATGGCAAGCATGTCGTCTTCGCCGATGTCGATAAGCCGTCCGAGACTGAGACTGAGCGCATCATCCCCAACAGTTACAAATGGGTCATCGTCTGGACCATTCAGATGTCCAATGAGACGCTGAAGCGCGCGCCGACGCCGCTGGGTGCTCAGACCACCGCGCTGACCTACGCTCAAAATACGCTGGTTCAGGCTCAATTGCAAGATTTCCTGCGCGGCCTGGGCTATCAGGGGTTGGGCGAAGCCAGCACGAATGCACTGGGGATTTCACCGGCGTTTGGCGTCATGGCCGGCCTGGGTGAGATGTCACGGCTTAATCGGCTGGTCACGCCCGAATTCGGCCCGATGGTGCGCGTCTTCAAGATGGTCACCAATCTACCGTTGGCGACCGACAAGCCCATCAACGCGGGCATCATGGAGTTCTGCGCCCACTGCAAGAAGTGTGCGGAAGCCTGCCCGTCCGGCGCGTTGAGCTTTGAAGATGGGCCGACCTGGGAAACCAAAGGCCCGTGGAACAATCCCGGCCACAAGGCCTACTTCGAAGACTCGACCAAGTGCATGACCTACTGGAAGGAAGCCGGCACCAACTGCGGCATCTGCTTCTCGGTCTGCCCGTTCTCCAAGGAAGACAAAGCCTGGGTCCACGAGTGGGTCAAGATCGGCATCTCGACTGCGCCGGTGTTGGACGGCTTCATTCGCAGCATGGACGATGCCTTTGGCTATGGCGCGCAGAAAGACTGCGAAGAGTGGTGGAATCTCGACCTGCCCGAATACGGCCGCGATTCGTACAAACCCGTGAAGGAGGGGTAAGTCATGTCAACCAATAGTCGCCCGTCAAGCATGAAGATCGAGATCGCCCGTCGGCCGTGGTATGAGTGGCTGTTGTGGGCCGTGTGGCTCTTCGTGGAAATCGCGCTCGTGCAAAATGCGTTAGCCAGCGCTGCCGAGCTGGAACCGCGCGCCGCGACCACCTTCTGGATCATGTTCGGGGTGCTGCTGCTGGTCGGCGTCATCGTGTGGATTACGCGCCGCGCCCGCCTGCTGAAGTAAAACTTGCTGAGTTAAAGCCAAGAATGGGCGGCAACAGGGGTGATGATACTTGCCCCTGTTGCCGCCTCAAGCTATGACCCAACCGCCACGCACCTCCTCACGCCCGCCGTCAGCCTCTCTGTCACGCACTCAAACCGTGCGCCGCAATCGGCTCATTGCGACTGCGTCCATCGTGCTGGTCGCGGCGGCCTGGCTCATCGGTTACGCGATCAGTGGCGCGGATGTCGCCCCACTCGTGGCTGAAGTGCTACCGGGGGCCGATCGCATTGTGCCGACGGGCACGCTGTACATCGGCACCCGATCGAGCGATGGCAGCCTCGTCGGTTATGCGGCCGTAGGCAGCGCGCCGGGCTACGCCGGGCCGATCGAGGTGTTGGTAGGCGTCGATCCCGAAGGTGCGATCATCGGCGTCAAAGTCGTTCAACAGCGTGAGACACCCGGCTTTTTCCGCCGCCTCGATCAAGAACAGTTTTACGATCAATACAACACCACGACCATTCAATCACCGCTGCAACTCAAGAATGACCTTGACAGTGTCAGCGGTGCGACCCTGAGTTCTGAAGGCGTGGCCGCCGGTATTCGACAGGCCGTGCGCGTCATCGCCGACGAAGGGTTCGATCGACCGCTGCCGCCCGAGCAAAAGCCAATTCAATTTGGCGCACCCGAACTTATTTTGATCCTGTTGTTTGCCGCGGGTTATGTGGGCCATCGCTTGACCAACAGCCGAATGAAGCGCCGTGTCCGCTGGGGCACACTGTTGGTCGGCATGATCTTCATCGGCTTTGTATACACCGCACCCTTGACCATCGCGCAGATTGCGGCTTTGATCAGCGGCTATTGGCCCGATTGGCACAACAACCTGTACTGGTACCTGCTCATTGGTGGCATCGTGTTCGTCACGACCACGCAGAGCAAGAATCCCTATTGCTACTGGTTCTGTCCGTTTGGCGCAGTTCAAGAATGCCTGGCGGTCCTGACCGGCGCGAAGCCCTATCGGCCCAGCCGCTTGAGTGCCGCCCTGAAATGGGTACAGCGCGGTCTGGCTTTTGTTGCGGTGTTGTTGGGGTTGGCGCTGCGACGGCCCGGCGTCGCCGGCTATGAGCCATTTGCGACCCTGTTCGATCTCAGCGGCACGACGGTGCAGTGGATTCTCCTGATCGTCGTGGTGCTGGCCAGTTTGATTATTTATCGGCCGTTTTGTGCGTATCTGTGCCCGCTCGATCCGGTGGTGGACTTCATCGCCGAGATGCGGCGCTGGGCGCAAGAGGTGTGGCAGCGATGGCGAACACGCCCCGCGAAAAGTTGAAGCAAACGGCGTTGATCGCCTTTGTGACGGTGGGGGTGATCCTGGCCGGTCTGAACTGGGCGGACAACCTTGACGAGGACGATCAAGCCCAGCCGAGTTTCTATCGCCCGACCCTGCCGGGCCCGACGAACACGCCCGAGCCGACGCCGACGCGCGTCGCCACGCGAGTTCCACCGACCCCGATCCCGATAGGCCCGATCACGCCAATACCGACGATTGAGGACTAGCCGCCGTGACTGATCTATCTCGTCGAAGTTTTATTAAGATCGTCGCGGCCGCCGGTCTGACGCTGGGCCTGAGCACGACGTTGGCGCGACGCCTGATCGAATCTGGCGAGTTGTCGCGAGTGGAGGATACGCGTGGCGCGCTGGGCACGTACATCCGATTGGTCCTGCTCGCACCCGATCGATCCTCTGCGCAAGCGGCGATCGATGCGACGTTCGCGCGTATCGCGCAGTTGGAAATGATCTTCAGCCATCATCGATCGGACAGCGCGTTGGGGCGGCTCAATGCCAGCGGGCAGTTGCACTCGCCGCCGAGTGAATTGATCGAAGTGCTGCACCAAGCGCAGCGGGTTTACGCCTGGACGGGCGGCGCGTTTGACGTGACGATTCAGCCGCTGGTGGACTTCATCGAGCAGCGCACCGCCCGATCGGTTGTGCCGACCACCGCTGAATTGAAGGCGTTGCTGCCGTTGGTGGGTTTCCCCAAAGTCACGCTCGATCCGAATCATCTCACGTTTCAGCAAGCGGGCATGTCGATCACGCTGGACGGCATCGCCAAAGGCTACATCATCGATGCGGCCCTGGCGGAACTGAATCGTCACGGCTACATGCAAGCCATGGTCGATGCGGGCGGCGACATCGCCGGTTCGCCCCGCGACGATGGTTCGAGTTGGCAAATCGGCATTCAAAATCCACGCCACAGCAACGGCGATTCGATTGCGGTCACAAAGTTGGCGCGCGGCGCACTGGCGACCTCCGGCGATTATCTGCATGCCTACACTGCGAACTTTGATTTGCATCACATTCTCGATCCGCGCACGGGCCTGTCACCGTTGGAGTTGAGCAGTGTGTCGATCGTCGCGCCGACCGCGTGCCTTGCCGATGCGCTGGCAACGGGTGTCATGGTGTTGGGCGCAACCGCCGGCCTGGAATTGATCGAACGCCTGCCAGACGTGGCCGGGCTGCTAATTACCAAAACAAACACCGTCATGCGATCGAGTGGTTTTCCGATCGAGACGTGAGAGGAGCATAAGATGCCGCTTCAGCTGGGTGGAACTGAATTGATCATCGTGTTGGTGATCGTCATACTGTTGTTTGGCGTGGGCCGCATTGGGAAGATCGGCGGTGAGTTAGGGCGTGGCATCCGCGAATTCCGACGCGGCATTGGTGGAGAAGACGAATCGAATGCTGTCAAATGATTGACACTGTCTGCCACTCACACGCCCATGTTTGAAGTTGAAGCGTCGCCGATCGATTCCGATCGGCGACGCTGATCTGCCCTGCGTGAATCGCTACAGTCCCGGCATGGGGATGACGCCAAGTTGCGCCAGCACACCGAAGAAATCCATGTTGGCCCAGTGCTCGACGATCTTGCCATTGGCGACGCGGTAGATGCTGATGCCCGTCGTCTGGACTTTCTTCCCGGTGCCGGCCGGTGCACCCATGAAGGCAATACCCGTATGCGTGCAGGTCAGCGTCCACCGCTCGATGACCTTGTCGCCTTCGGCCAACAGGTCATCCGTGGTGACGTGTGTGTCTGGAAAAGCGGCCAGTCCGCCTTGATGCGCCATCTTCCCGCCTTCGATGCCGGGCGGCAGGCCGGGCATCATGCTGTGCGCAACGAAGTCGGCGGCCAGCACGTCGCCCAATTGATCCAACTGGCTGGTGTTGTGAATCTCGCGGTAGCGGCGCACGATGGCTTTGTTCTGTTCGATTGACATTGGATTTTCCCCCGTGTGAATGAGTTGTTCAGGACCGCTGAACTTGCTGACAGTGTATCAGCTTCAGCCGGCCCACGCATGGGGGAAAACACGCAGATTTTGCCGGGGCAGTACGAAGATTTTCAGCCGGCCTGGCCGCGGACGGCCAGGCCCGTTTCCACCGCCCACACCGCGATCTGCGCGCGCGAGGAAAACTCCAACTTTGACAGGATGCTTTCGATGTGTTTCTCGATCGTCCGCTCGGTCACAAAGAGCTCATCGGCCAGCGCGCGATTCGATTTGCCTTGCGCGACTCGCGCGGCAACTTCACGCTCACGCCCCGTCAGGCCGCCGAATTTCTGTTTGGCTGTCTGGCGCGGAGTCAACGTCGGTGGTGTTGGAAACAGGGCGCTGGCGCTGTGCACGAAATTCTCGCGCAGTTCACCCTCAGGCACATTGTCCGCTAACCGTTGAATGACGACTCGCGCGCCCGATAGTTCACGCTCGGCTTCAGCGTGACGCCGCTGGCTATGATACAGCTGCCCCAGCGTGAGCTGAATGTGCCATTGAAGCGACGGCCAATCCTGCGCAGTGGCCGTCGCGCGCGCCGCGATCAAAATTTGTTCGGCTTCGCCCGCTCGATCGAGCTGCGTGAGCGATCGGGCGCGTGTCAACCACAGGATCGGAATCACGCCGCCTTCCGACGTGTGCGGCGCAGACGCGATCAATCGATCGACAATTATCATAGCGACTTCAGGCTGGTGCTGTGCCAGAGCCATTTCCGCACGGGCCAGCCAGACCAGCCGTTGTGGTTCGGTCTGTAGCAGCGTTTCTTCGGTTAAGGCCACGGCGGGCAAAACCTGTTCAGCGCGCGCAGTTTCAGCCTGTGCCAGACAGGTCAACGCGAGATGTGCGGCCACCCCGTCGCCGATGAAGGCCGAGCCGATCGGTTGGGCCAGCTCATACGCCGCTTCGAGATGTTGCCGTGATGAAGTTAGTGCAAGGAGGTCGCGCTGGATCGCGCCGATCGCCATATGCGCGGTGACCCGGAAGACGCCATGCTCAAGTTCGTCCGCGATGACCAGACCAGCCTGCGCCGTGTCCAGCGCACGCGCAAAGTCGCCGCGGGGACCCAGCCCCAGCGCCACGAAGATCAGCGCATTAGATTCGGCGGGCCGCCAGCCCGGTTGGTGGGCCAGTTGAATAGCTTCTTCACCTGCGCGGCGGCAGTCGAGCAGCCGGGTCACCGGATAGACCGAGGTCATGCAGATGTAAGTGCCGCCGCGCGCCGACCACGACGCGAGACTTGAGATCAACCCCTGCCGATCGTTCAACTGGCGAAAGAGCGCCACCGCCTGTTCATAATGCTGTGCGCCGGCTATGGCATCGCCCGCCGCATAACTCGTGATCCCCAATAAGTCCAGCGTCGCGGCCAGACCGGGCAGGTCCTGCATGGTTTCGAAAATGGTCAGCGCTTCCGCGTGGGCGGCGCGACCGACCAGCGGCTGTCCGGCCAACATGTGCCAGTTCCCGATGCGATTCAGCGTGTGCCCCAGTGAGGCAGGATCACCGAGCGTGCGGGCCACCGCCAGGGCGCGCTGCAAATAATCGCCCGCGCGTACGTAGTCATGGCCGGTCCATAAGAATCCCAGATCGAGCAAACCCTGCCATGCGGCGGTTTGCTCGTCTGACGCCTGGGCGGCTGCGAGCGCTTGCGCCAGATCATCGTGCGCAGCGTCAAATTCGCCCAGGGCTTGATAGGCGAGGCCGCGCGCACGGTAGAGCGCGTGCGGCGGTGCATACGCTAAGTGTTGTATCGCTTCGAGCGCATGGGTGAAATGCTCGATGGCGGCGTGCGGCGCATCCAGCGCTTGCGCTTTCTCGCCCGCGCGTTGGGCATGAGCCAGAGCTTTTTCCCAGGCTTCAGCGGCGTAAGCCTGATAGGCCAAATCGGCCAAATGCGCCTCAGTCTCGTCCGCGTACAACTGCTCCATCGCTTCGAACACGGTATGGTGCAGCGCTCTGCGCTCACGCGACAGCAATTCCATGTAGATCGCTTGCCGCGTCAGGGCGTGACGAAAGGCGAATTGATCGGGCAGCGTCTCGGCGACCAACTGCGCCGCAATCAATTCTTTGATCAGGGCCAACAAATCCGGTTCGGCAGACTGCGTGACCCGCTGGAGCAGCGCAAAGTCGAAGCGCCGACCGGCCACCGCCGCCAGCGTCAACAAACGGCGCGCGGCCTCGCTCAAGTGTTGGGTGCGGCGCTGTACTGCGTCTTGCACCGAGCGGGCGCGCAGCGTGTGCAGTTCAGTCAACGGCTTGCGCGTCCACAGGCCGTTGGCGTAATAGATCTCGCCGGCCGTCACCAACGACTTCAGCACTTCTTCCACGAAGAACGGGTTGCCATCGGTCAGATCGTGAATGGCCGCGACGAATTCGGCGCGCACGGCCGGTTGATTGAAGATGGCGCGAATCATCGCTTCAACTTCACCGGGCGTGAGTCGCGCTAAGGCGATTTCGATCGCCAGCCGTTCACGATCGAGCAGCGCCAGACAGTGGTTGAGCCGGGCGTGAACTTCATCACTGCGACAGGTGATCAACAGCCCGATCGGCCGGGGCGCAATCCGCCGCGCGAGGTGTACCAGAAACTCAAGACTGGTGTCGTCGCTCCACTGCACGTCTTCGATAATGACGAGCACAGGCGAGGCAGGATGTTCGGCGCGGGGCGCTGCGAGGTTGACGATCAACTGAACCAACGCCTGAAACAGGCGGCGTTTTTCCTGCTCTGGCTCAATGGCCGGGGATGTGGCGACCTGAGGCAGCCGCACGCCGAGTTCCGGTATGAGTTTGATCAACTCGGTCGCCGTCGTATCGAGGGCCGCAGCCAGTTCTGAAGGCGAGCAATGCAGGCTGAAGTCCCGCAGCAGATCGATCAATGGGGCATAGGGCAAGGCGCGATCGGACTCAAAGCACTGGCCCTGCACCACGGTGAAGCCTTGCTGACTCGCGCGCGTTTTCGCTTCGGCCACCAATCGGGTTTTGCCGATGCCGGCCTCGCCCGTCAGGATCACCGTATGCGCCGTCGCCGCATCCGTGCGTAGTGTACTGATCGCGCGATCAACGATTTCGATCGCCGCTGTCCGTCCAATGAGAATCGGGCAGAGGATGGTTGGATTGAGCATCGGTGTGGTGCGTTGTCCCCCTACGTGATTATACCGTGTGTCAGAGGGCTGGAGACGGGAATTTCTGAAAGCAGTGAAGACTGGCAGAAATTTCAGCGAGGCGCTGCTCCCAGTGCGACTTGAACAGCGGCCCCGGCCAGGTCAACACATACACCTGTTCTGATCCCGACACGAGCTGTTACCCGTTGGCCCAGACGCCTGATCAAGAACCGCGTTTTCGTCGAAGTCAGTACGGATTAAGATCAGGTAACACATTGTTAAGATTTTTGTAAGAATTGCGTGTTATCTTCATTCGCATGGAGATCATCCCCCTCCAGCGGGAGTCTGTGACTACGACGGTGCGACCACCCAACCTCGACGACGGCGCATTCCTGCCCGCCGCTTATCGATCGGTTGATCCTGCCTCACGCGGCCCGATCGCGCTGAGGCGGCCGCATAATGTCTTCATCGAAGTCACCAATCACTGCAACCTGCTATGCGAGACGTGTCCGCGCACATTCACGACTTACGAGCAGCCGAAGACGCTGGTCTGGGACGATTTCATACGCATCGTCGAGCAGTTTCCTGACATGGAACGCGCTGTCCTGCACGGCATCGGTGAGCCGCTGTTGAACAAAGATCTGTCGCGCATGATCGCGCAGCTCAAGGCCCGCGGCGTGTACGTCCTCTTCAACACTAACGCCACTTTGCTGACGGACGATTGGGCGCGCACCTTGATCGAATCGGGCCTGGACGAGATCCGCGTCTCGATCGACGGCGCTGATCCGAAGACGTATGCCCTCATCCGTGGCGCGCCGTTATTTCACAAAGTCGTCGGCAATCTCAAACGCTTCGTCGAAATCCAACAAGAAATGCACGCGACCACGCCGCGTCCATCGTTGTGGATGACGGGCATGAAAGAGAACATCGCCGAGCTGCCAAACGTGGTTCGCCTGGCCGCGCACATCGGCGTGCCGGAAGTCTATTTGCAGCGGATGGTTTACTACACCGATGCTGATCATGCGCCGGGGATGCTGGACGCCGGACACGGCCTGTTCGCCTCGTTCGACGAGACCGTCGATCGGGTTGTGGCCGAGAGCGAAACGCTGGCGCAGTCGCTGGGTGTAACGTTGCGCGCCTCTGGCGCGACATCGCCGCAGCATAGTCTTAAGGGTGAAGGGGCCATCGCCAGCGCTGCGCCTCAACGTCCCTGGACGGCGTGTATGCGACCGTGGACGACGGCCTACGTCACGGCGAATGGCAACTTGCTGCCCTGCTGCATCGCGCCGTTTGCCACCACCGATTACGACAGCCTGAAGCTGGGCAATCTCTTTGAACAATCGATGGATGACGCGTGGAATGCAGAGCGCTATCGGGAGTGGCGCACGCGCCTGTTGAGCGATCGACCGCACACCGCCTGTGCGGGCTGCGGGGTTCATTGGAGTCTGTAATATTCGGTTACGCTCACAGCGCCGTCCTCGGCGCGGTATCTACTTAGCCGTCATGCCCGAATGCTTCTGTCGGGCATCCAAGTGACGATTGGCAAATCATGCTGATTGAGTGCTGGATTCCCGCCAGAAGCACGCGGGAATGACGTTCGCGGCATGAGCAGTTAGCAAGTCAGGGGAGGGACACATGACGGGGGGATCGTATCTGGACGCACTGGAAAAAGTCGTCGATGAAGTTGTCGCGCCGAACGCGATCGAAGTCGATCAAAACGGATCGTATCCGCGCCCGGCGATCGACGCGCTGGGTCACGCTGGACTGCTCGGCCTGATCAGCGCGGCGGAAGTCGGCGGATTGGGGCAGGGGCAGCGCGCCGCCGCGCTAGTGATCGAACGGCTCGCCCGCGCCTGCGCATCCACGGCGATGGTCACGTGCATGCATTATGCCGGTACCGCCGTGATCGAGAAATATGGGCCGCGTGAAATCCGCGAAGCCATCGCGGCCGGCAAGCACCTCACCACCCTCGCTTTCTCCGAAACCGGATCACGCAGTCACTTTTGGGCGCCGATCAGCACCGCCATTCGTAACAATGGGCACGTGCAGCTCGACGCGCAGAAGAGCTGGGCCACGAGTGCGGGCGAAGTCGATAGCTACGTGTGGTCAAGCCGGCCCGTTGCGATCGAAGGCGCGAGCACGATCTGGCTCGTGCCCGGAAACGCCGCGGGTTTGAGCATTCCTACACCCTTCAACGGCCTGGGGATGCGGGGCAACCGATCGAGTCCGGTGGCGGCCAGCGAAGTCAAGATCGAACCATCGGCCATGCTGGGCGCGGATGGCGGCGGCTTCGACATCATGATGGGCGTGGTGCTGCCGTACTTTCAGATCATGATCGCGGCGGTTTCGGTCGGGACGATGGAGGCCGCGACGACGAAGACAGCCATGCACGTGGCCCATTCACGCTTCGCGCATCTCAACCAATCGATCGCCGATCTGCCGACGATCCGCGCCTACGTGGCGCGCATGCGCATCAAAACCGATATGGCGCGCGCGCTCCTCATGGATGCCGTCGCCGCGCTGGAAGCGGGCCGCGAGGAGGCCATGCTGCGCGTGCTGGAAGTGAAGGCCGCCGCGGGCGAAGCTGCCACCGAAGTTACCGATCTGGCGATGCGGGTGTGCGGCGGCGCGGCCTTCCGCAAAGAGGTCGGCGTCGAGCGGCACTTCCGCGATGCGCGCGCGGCGACGGTGATGGCGCCCACGACCGATGCATTGTATGATTTCATTGGCAAAGCGGTGTGCGGCCTGCCGCTGTTTGGTTAAGGGAGAAACGCATGGGCGCAGAAGTCAATCAACTCATCGCGCAGCTGCACGCTTCGCTCACGGCCACGCTCAACGCCTTATCGGTACTGACCGACGTCGAACTGGACGCGCCCTCCGATCATCCCTGTGCGATGGGCGGCGCGGTGCGCGATCTGCTGACGCACAACATCGATCACGAGCGGATGCACGTCGGGCAGGTCTACAGTGCACGTTACGGCCTCAAACAAATGCAGAAAGGTGAGGTCGATCGGCTGATGGCCGAGACGTTGCGCGCTCGCGCCGATCTGATCGCGTCGCTGATCGGGTTGCCCGATGACGCCCTTGATGCGCCGCTGCCTGACGAAGACTGGACGCTGCGGCAGATGATCGCGCACACCATCTACTGGGAACGTCACTCGATCACCGATCTCGTCGAAACGCGCCTGCACGATCGCCTATTGACTGATGGTGTGCACGTCGATTTTGACGTGACCGATCCGATCTATGGCCCGTTATCGGCGGCCTCAATCCAATCCGATTGATCATGCTCAGCCCAACGTCCAGCCAGCCAGCCACGTGCGATCCACCTGCCTTTCAATGGAAGCTGTGGATCTACACGAATTACGACTGCAACCTGCGCTGTTCGTATTGTGTGGCGAAGTCCGGCCCCAATGCACCGCGCCGCGCGCTGAGCCTGTCGATCGTAAAGCAGCTGGTCGATGAAGCGGTCAGCCTGGGCTTTGGCGACGTCTTCTTCACGGGCGGCGAGCCGTTCATTCTCAACGACATCTATGCGATGCTGGCCTATTCGTCGGCGCGGGTGAAGACCACGGTGTTGACGAATTCGATGCTGCTGCGCGGCGCGCGGCTCGATCAGTTGTGCGCCATTGCCAACGACCAGCTGATCGTGCAGGTCAGTCTCGACGGCGGAACCGCCGAAGATCACGACGCCTATCGCGGCGCGGGCAGCTGGGCCAGAACAGTGGAGGGCATCCAGCTGTTGCAGGAGCGCGGCTTTCGTGTGCGATTGTCTACGACCGAGACGCCGGCCAACTCCGCGCGGCTCGAACAGATCTGCGAGTTCCATCGTGCGCTGGGCATTCCCGACGAAGATCACTTCCTGCGTCCGCTCGCCAAACGCGGCTACTCGAAAGCGGGCCTTGAACTGAGCATGAGCAACTTGATCCCGGAAATCACAGTCAATCTCGACGGCGTGTTCTGGCATCCACTCTCGACCGATGCGGACATGCAGATTAGCCGGAAGATCTTTCCGTTGGCGGCCTCGGTCGATCGGATTCAGCGTCAGCTGGACGTGATGGCCCGGACCGGTGCGATGCCGTTGATGACCTTTACGTGAGGGTGATCGGACGCTCTCGTGCAGAGCAATCATGTCAATTCTAATATGGAGGGATGATGATTCAAGCATACGTCCTCATTGAAGCCGAACCCGCGCGCGTGCCGGACCTGATGATGGAACTGCCGAACATGGAGCTGGATGGCTCGGTGATCAAAAGCGTGCATGCGGTCACGGGGCGTTACGACCTCATTGCCTTCGTCGAAAGTCCCAGCCTGCAGCAATTGGGGCGTTGAATTACGGAAGGCATTGCGGTCGCCGTGGGCGTCCGCCGAACTGAATCGTGCCTGGTGGTGTGGTAGGTTGGCGGAGACCGCAGCGCTGCGGTCTCCGCTCGTGTTGGTCATCGACCATGCGAACACTGACGCGTATCGCAGGCCTCTATCTCGGGCTAGTTTTGATCGCGGCTTGCGCGAGCGCTCCGCGTCCGCCCGCGCCGCCGCGTGTTGTCAGCAACCCCAATCTCGATGCCGAGACTCAAGCCATGATTACTCAAGCTCAACGGGTCGTGTTCGTCGTCCCTTTTTCGCACTGGGACACCGACTGGCACGACACCTTCGACAACTACGTAAAACTCGCTGATGGCAATATCCTTGCGGCGATTCAACTGGCCAGGCAGTCGCCGCGTTTTCGGTATGCGGTCGAGCAAGTCTTGTTCGCGCAGCACTTCTGGGACACCTATCCGCAGTATCGAGCCGATTTCAAAGCAGCCGTTCAACAGCGGCAGATCACGTTTGCCTGGGCGGGCATCACGCAGCCCGAAACCAGCCTCGTTGCCCCGTCGATTCAAGCGCACAACCTGCAACTGGGGCAAGACTGGATTAGCCACACCTTTGGCCTGGAGTATGTGTCGCACGTCGCGTGGCAGTCGGATGCCTTTGGCAATTCCGCCGCTTTCCCGTTGTTTCTGTCTAACGCCAATATCCCGTACTTGTTCATCGGCCGCCCGGCGCGGCGTTGTGCGCCAAATGATCCCAACTGCCAGCCCTTGCCACAATCATTCACCTGGCAAAGCCCGGCCTCGACCGCGCGCGTGCTCGTCACGTATATCTCGTATCCGATGGCGTGGGACGCCATTCACCGGCTCGCCACGAATGCCGAGCAGCTCGCGGCGCTGCGAACGGTCGTGGACGATCAGTTCACGCGCACGACTGCCAGGTACATTTTCCTGCCGATGGGCTCGGACTTCATCGATCCGATGCCGAATCTGCCGGGCCTGATTGACGAGTGGAATGCCGGCGATCAATCGACCGTGTTGGTGCTGGCCGATCCTGAAACCGCGTTTCAATATCTGGCCACGCAAAGCTTGCCAGAATACACCATTGATCTGAATCCGGTGTGGCAAGGCTTTTATGCTTCGCGGCCGTATGCTAAGATCGCAGACAAGGAAGCTGACTATTACCTCAATGTAGCTGATCGGTTTGGAGCGACGATCGGGGCGGCGCTGTCAACCGCCTGGTACACGGCCACTGTCAACGCGCACTACGACAATATCGGCGCGGTAAGTTTCGATGCCGTGTGGGAGGGCAGTCAGCGTCCGCGCTTCGAGCAGACCGTGGCGACCGCCGCCCATGATCTAGCCGCGATACTTACCCAAATCGCTAACAAGGTGGGAGCAGCCTTGCTGATCTTCAATCCATCCACCTGGGCACGATCGGGCGTCGTCGAGATCGATGCCACCGCGTCCAACCTTGATAGTCTGCCGGTACAGCGGATTGATTCGCAGACGGTCGCGGTGGCTGTGAACGATGTGCCTCCAATCGGCTCGGTCACGCCAGGTGATGCACACGTCGTCATCACCCATCCGGCGATGGCGGCGCACGTGACCGACGTGGTGACGCTGGCCAATGGCCTTGTCACGGTTACGCTCTCTGCGGATCAGGGCGGTGTTTTTTCAAGCTTGCAAGTTGCGGATAAGAACCTGTTGGCGTCCTTCGGCGACGACGTGGTCTATCTCGATGACGGCGGCGACATCTATGGGGCGCGCTTCGAGGCAGAACGGGCGCGTGAGAGCGCCGCGACCGCGCAACTCACCGTGTTAGCGAACGGACCATTGCTGGCGCGTGCGCAAGCGGTCTTCACGTTAGGCGATCAGCCGATTACCAAAACCGTCACCGTGCGGGCCGGCGATCCAACGATCGAGGTGGCGTTGACGATCAAGGCGCTGCCCGAAACGACTGCCATCGTTCAAACGCCGACGATCATCAGCACGACCACGCGCACCGACGATCTGGGCTTCACGGCGTTCGAACATCCCATCGACAATCGGCCCATCATTTCAGGTGATATTACCTATCGCCGCGAGGTCTTCTATCCCATCATGTATTGGAGCGATGTGTCAGCTAACGACGTGGGCTTGAGTCTCATCACGCACGGCCTGCAAGGATTGGGCGGCACGCAAACGCTGAATCTCATGCTCGTGCGCGATGTGACCCGCGATGAAGAAGGTGTGACCGATCGCGAGTATCATACGCTGCATTACGCCTATGTACCGCATTCAGGCAAAGTGCCGGTAAGCGAAATTTCTCGACAGGCCGATGAATTCAATCAGCCGCTCATTCCAGTGTGGCGTACGACCAGTGACACGCTCGTGCAACTGCCGTTTTGCGGCACACTCAGTCATCTCACCGCGACCAGCCCAACTGTCTGTAACGATTCACGCCACTAACCGACCGATCAGGAGTCAGTATGCCGCCCGAACCCTGGAAGACACTCAGCACACGCGAGGTGTATCGCAATCGGTGGATGCGCTTGCGCGAAGACATTGCCGAAATGCCCGACGGCCGCACGACCCTCTACGGAGTGTGTGAGTTCGGCCAGTGTGTGGGCGTGCTGCCCTTCGTCGACGATCGGCACGTCGTGATGGTGCGGCAATACCGCTACCCGGCTCGCGAGAATCAGCGCTGGGAAATGCCCACGGGCGGCTGTGCACCGGGCGAGACGCTGGAGCAAGCGGCCCAACGCGAGTTGATGGAAGAGGCCGGCTATCGCGCCAACGATCTGCGCTGGGTCAGTTCCTATCACACGTCGAAAAGTGTCTGCGAGGAAATCGCGCATGTGTATATTGGCCAGAATCTGGTGCCCGCGGCGGCCCCGCCCGACGACACTGAATTTTTCGAACGCGCCCTGTTGCCGTTCGATCGAGTCCTGCAAATGGTGATTGATAGCGAGATTCGGGACGGCATGACGGTCATCGCCGTGTTGCACGCGGCGCGCCTCAAATCTCAAGGAGGTTGGTGATGACAAATTCGATTTCACGTTTTCAGAAGGTGGCTCTGGTTGTGGCGCGTCTACTGCTGGCGTATCTGTTCTTCACGCAGCTGTGGTGGAAAGCGCCGCCGACCTTTGGCTGTTCGCCGGATTATGCCTTTGCGAGTTTCGATGCGAGCGGTGGCCTGCGGCGCACCAGCGGCTTATGTGATTGGATCGGCGTGCAGGCCGCGTGGGCCAATCGGCCGCATCCCGTGCTGGCGGCCAATTTGGACAATCAGGGCGCGCCTGAAATTTCGGTGGATGTGGGCTTCCTGGCGGCGGCCAACGGCGCGTTCATTGAAGCGCTCGTCAAGCCGAATATTCAATGGTTTGGCTACGTCGTCTTTGGCATGGAGGCCGTCATTTTTGTGAGTCTGTTCCTGGGCCTGTTTTCGCGGCTAGGCGGATTAGTCGCCCTGGCGTTGTCCTTGCAACTGTGGGCCGGTCTGGCCGGCATCAGCAACCCGTTTGAATGGGAATGGAGTTACAATTTTCTGCCCGTGTTGTCGCTGCTGATGATCGCATTTGCACCGGGGCGCTACTTTGGCCTTGATGCGCTGCTGCGCCCCCGATTGATCTCGGCGGCGAGCAAGGGCAATCAACTGGCCCGTGTGCTGGCCTGGGCGATGTAGCACGTGTTGCGTAGTGCGTGGTGCGTGAAGATCTGTTACGCATTGCGTATTACTCGTTACGTTCCATGACTCGATCGAACTTCTTGCTGATCGTCCTCGGCCTCGCCTCACTGCTGGCGTATCTGGCGGCAGTGGGCCTGGCCGATCTGCGTCTGCACACGATCGAGTTTATGGTGGCCTTCGTGGCGGCGTTCCTGCTGTATCTGGTGGGCGTCAACCTTGTCATGCGATCGTCCGCCGGATCGTCTCGACTGATGCTACGGATCACAATCGCCTTCGCCCTGCTGTTCAACTTGATCTTGCTGCCGACCAAACCGACTTTGTCAGACGACATGTTTCGCTACGTGTGGGACGGTCGCGTGCAGGCACACGGCTTGAGTCCCTATCAGTATCCGCCTGATGCACCGGAACTGATCGCTTTGCGGCGCGGCGACGTAGCGGTGTGGCGCAACATCAATCGCCCATCAGTTGTCACGGTCTATCCACCCGGCGCGCAGCTGGCTTATGCGGTGATCTGGCGCATGGTTGGCGACAGCGTGATTGGCTTCAAAGCGATCTTCGTGTTGGCCGAGCTGATCGGTGCGTGGCTGCTGTTGAGATTGATGCGCTTTTTCCATCAACCGCCCGAACGCCTCTTGATCTACCTGTGGAGCCCGCTGTTGATCTTCGAGGTCGCCCACGCCGGGCACGTCGATGGCTTGCTGCTGCTGTTTTTGTGCCTGGCGTTGTATGCGCGCGTGACGAATCGATACAGGCTGTTGGGTGTCAGCCTGGGATTAGCAACATCCATCAAATTATTCCCGGCGCTGTTGTTGTTTGCGCTGCTGCCGCTGCCGCGTCCCTGGTCATGGCGCGGCCTGCGCGGCGCGATCAAAACGATCGGCGCGTTCGCGGCCGTCCTAACGATCGGTTATGTGTATTACGCCGTTCAAGGAGCGAATCCGATCGGCTTTTTGCCGCAGTACTTCGACGAAAACTTCAATATGGGACTGGCGCACGGTCTGTTTGAGATCGCTAAACAGTGGCAAATACCCGGCTCAACGCTGGTTAACGCGATCACGTTTGGCGGCCTGGCTAGTCTGTCATTGATCTTTGTCGTGCGCCCGGCGGCGTCGGGGCGTGAGGCCCTGGTGCGCTGCGTGTGGCTGATCGGGTGGTTTACGCTCACGACACAGAATCTGTTCGCGTGGTATCTGTTGTGGTTGCTGCCGCTGATCGTCGTGCTCGTCGAGCCGGGCAGATTCATCGGCCTGAAGTTCGCGCCGATGTCGGCCTGGCTGATCTTCAGCGGCACGATCGCACTATCGTATCTGTTCTTCATTCGCTGGCGGCCCATTTCGACCGTACAAGTGATCGAGTTTGTGCCGTTGTATGTCGGGTTGATATTGACATTCGTGATTCGGACTCTCACGCCGCGGGTCGCTGCGCCGATCCTGGCACACCGTCGTGACGCTGAGTCGAAGATCGCCGCTTAAGATAAGGCCAATCTCTACATGCAAACATACCTCCGACGCGGAATCATCGGTTTAAGCGCAGGCCTGATCAGCAGCAGCGTGTTGATCGCTACGCTGCATCATAACGTGGCGGGCGTGGTGTTGGGCGTTCTCGTCGGCGTCGGCTATGCGCTCGCCTTTCGCCCAACTACGCGGGCCTACCTCGACAGCCTCATGGTCGCCGCAGCCCTGGGTGTGCCGCTGTGGGCTATGATCAATGTGGTTGTATTGCCGCTACTGCAGGGGCAGCCACCTCAATGGACCGCGGCGGGGATGCGGGCGCAGTTTTCGGCGCTGGTCGGTTGGGTGCTCTATGGCGCGAGCCTGGGTGTGTTGACCCAGGTCCTGAACGATCTCGCCGTCTGGCGCTTCGGGACAGAGTATTTTCCGCCACCGCCGCCACGCCAGATCACAAATCGCATCGTGATCCTGGGCGGCGGCTTCGCCGGCCGGACGACGGCCGAACATCTCGAGCACCAATTCGGCGCCGATCGATCCGTATCGATTACCCTGGTGAGCGATACGAATGCGCTCGTGTTCACCCCGATGCTGGCCGAGGTGGCGGCCAGCAGTCTTGAACCGACGCATATCAGCAGCCCGTTGCGCACGACACTACACCGCACCGATGTCGTGCGTGGCCAGGCGACGCAGATTGATCTGGAGCGGCGCTCGGTAGTAGTCCTGACTGACAAGGAATCGAATCGAACCCTGGAACTGCCTTACGATCATTTAGTCCTGGCTTTGGGATCAGTCTCAAACTATTTAGGCATGCAAGGCGTTGAAGACACTGCGTTCGATTTCAAATCGTTGTCAGATGCGATGCGACTGCGCAATCATATCATTCGGATGTTTGAACGGGCCGAACAAGAACCCGATCCGGCGCTCCAACAGACACTGGTAACTTTTGTCATCGCGGGCGGCGGCTTTGCAGGCGCGGAGTTAGCCGGGGCCTTAAACGATTTTGCGCGCGGCATGCTGGTTTACTATCCGCATATTCCGCCCGAAGCGCTGCGCATCGTGCTCGTTCACTCGCGCGATCGTATCCTGCCGGAGTTAAGCGAGCCGCTGGCGGCGTACGCGTTGGAGCGGATGGCCGCGCGCGGGGTGACCTTCAAGTTGAACACGCGGGTCATCGACGCGCGATCGGGTGCGGTGCAGCTGAAACCCGACGAAGAGCTTCGCACTGAGACGCTGGCCTGGACGGCCGGCACCAGCCCGCATCCCTTGTTGCAGACCGTGCCGATTGAGCGCGACAAACGCGGCGCGGCGATCGTCGATCACACTCTGGCGGTGCCGGGACATCCCGGTCTGTGGGCGGTGGGAGATTGCGCGGCCGTGATCGACGCACAGACGCAGGCGGCGTGTCCGCCGACCGCGCAATTTGCGCTGCGCGAGGCTCGGACCCTTGCACAGAATTTGCGGGCCAGCGTCCGGGGTCAACCCCTTAAGCCGTTTCATTTCACCGCCCTGGGCGCTTTGTGTGTAGTGGGGCATCAGACCGCCTGTGCCGAAATCAATGTGCCGTTCGCGCCAGGTCGGAAAGCCCTGTATTTTTCGGGCTTGCTGGCCTGGTTGATGTGGCGCGCGATCTATCTGGGCAAGTTGCCCGGGTTGGAACGCAAGGTGCGTGTCTTCGTCGATTGGACCATTGAACTATTCTTTCCGCGCGACATTGTGCAAACGATTGATTAAGGTCGGGCAGGACGAGGGATCAAAATGACACAGCGCTCAAAGCAATTGGCCGGGCTGGCCTGCATGGTTGTTGGTGCATTAGGCGGCGCGGTGTGTGTCGCGTTTGGGCTGGCGAGCTTCACAACCGGTGTGATCTTCGGTACGCTATACGGTTTGATCTTCGCGCTGATCGGGTCATCCCGCGCCGTCAGTCCTGGCGCCGGACTCATCTGGGGACTGGGCTATGCCTTCCTGTTGTGGTTGGCGATTCCAGCGGGTCTCATGCCGGTGCTGACGGGCAGTATGCCCGAGATGGGCATGCTCGACGCTGCACGCGGTCATTTTTCGGAATTGATTGCCTATGTCCTGTGCTTTGGAATGCCGCTCGGCATCGTTCTGGGCGTTCTCGCGCCCGGGCAAAATCCAAACCCTGAAAGTCGATCGACATTTAGCTGGCCGCGCGCCATCGTTGTCGGCGGGCTGGGCGGCATTATCGGCGGCTACGTATTCGGCAAATGGATGGAGCAGGTCAATTTCTTTCCACTGATTGCCGGATTGGTCAATTCGGACTCGCGCGAGGTGGGCATCACGCTGCACTTCATCTTCGCCATCGTCATTGGCGCAACCTTCGGCCTGCTGTTTCAACGCGATGTGCGGGGTTACGGCTCGAGTATGGGCTGGGGGTTGGCCTACGGCATTTTCTGGTGGTTCCTCGGGCCGCTGACGATCCTGCCGATCTGGCAAGGGCACTCTCTCCCGCTCGATTGGTCGTATCAACGCGGCGGCGAACTGTTTGGCTCGCTCGTCGGTCATATCGTCTATGGCCTGTTGCTGGGCTTGATTTACGCGACATTCGATCGGTTGTGGACTGGCTTCTTCACCGAGTCCGATCCGATCAATCGCGAGCCTGAAGGGCCGGGGCTGCGCACCTTGACCGCCATGAAGTGGGGGGTGTTGGCCAGCCTGGCGGGCGGCTTGATCTTCGGCCTGATCATGATCACCACCGGCACGCTGCCAAAAGTAGCCGGCATTGTCGGCGGCACTTCGCCGGCGCTGGGCTTCATAATCCACCTGGTCGTCAGTGCCCTCATTGGCATGACCTTTGGTTTGCTGTTTCGCTATGAAGCGCCCAATCTGGGATCTGGAATTGCCTGGGGATTGCTCTATGGACTGGTCTGGTGGTTCCTCGGTTGGCTGACGTTGCTGCCGATCCTATTAGGCGGATCATTGACCTGGTCGGCCGGCGCTGCAAGCGCGGTATTGCCCGCGTTGATCGGCCACTTAGCGTATGGCGCAGCAACGGCCTTTGTTTTCATGGTGTTGGAGCGTCGCTACACTGAGTGGTTGCTGCTCGATCCCCGGTTGGCGGTACGTGAAGCGCGACGGCGGCGTCCGGTGGGCACTCCGGCGCCGGCCCTGTGGTTGTTTGCGCTGGGCTTAGGCGTATTGTTGCCGATCATGCTTGGCTAAGATCATGCTGGCAAATCCGAGTCTCTCTCTCAAACTTCAAAGCCTGAAGGCCCGCCTGCAGAACCCTGTGGCTGATCGTTACGCGCGGCCTGCGCTGGGCGCGGTTGCCGTTGTCAGCGCGGCCATTTACGCGTGGGCGCTGACGAAGCCGATCAATCTCATCGACTATGGCGATCGCCCGTTGTTCGATCTGTATCGCTATGCCAGGACTGATCTGTACATCCTGCTCAAACTGGTGGTGGCCTTCGTCGCGCTGGGCGGGTTGTATTGGTTGGGCTGGCGCGCGGCGCTGCGCGCGCGCGATCGGCGCGCGTGGCTGATCGTCATCGGCGGTGCGAGCCTGTTTGGTCTGGCGTTGCTGCTGATGTATCCATACGATGCCGCAGACCTCTTCGATAACATCTTGCATGGCCGCATTATCAGCGTCTATGGCGCGAATCCGTTTCAAAAGACTGCGGCGGATTTTCCGGGCGATCCGTTCTATTACTATACGGCGTGGCGTCACACCGTTGCGGCTTACGGGCCGCTGTGGGAGTCGTTGGCCGGGCTTATTACGCGCCTGGCAGGCAACGACTTCCTTGCCAATGTCTTTGCGTTCAAGTTGACGCTTGGCGCGTTCTGGGCGGGCAGCGCCGCGCTGATCGGTTTGATCATGCGCCGCGTCGCGCCCGATCGCGCCCTGGCCGCCGTCGTGCTGTTCGCGTGGAACCCGATCGGGTTGTATGAAACGATCGGGCAGGGACACAACGACATCACGCTGGTGTTTTGGATGCTGCTGGCCGCGTGGCTGTTGATCAAACGTCGGTACACTTTCGCCGTTGTCGCGCTGATCATCGGCGCGTTGTTTAAGTATATTCCGCTGTTGCTCTTGCCGGCCGCGCTGCTCATTGCGTGGCGCGAGCTTGCCGATCGGCGCGCACGGCTGCATTTTCTAGGAACCAGTGTGTTGCTCGGTGGCATACTGATCCTCGCGGCGTTTGCGCCGTTCTGGCACGGGCCGGACACGCTGGACGTGGGACGCCGCGCGGGCTTGTTCACAACTTCATTGCCGTCGGCCGTTTATGTGTCGCTTAGCCCGTCGCTGGGTGAAGAGGCCGCAGGGCATCAGGTCGCTGTGATCGCAGCGGGGGCGACGCTAATCTTTGCGGTGCTGCAGGGCCTGCGGGCGTGGCGCGATCGAGCAGCCCTGAGCTTTGCCCGATCGGCTTTTCACAGCCTGATGTTTTATTTGCTCATCACGTGTCTATGGTTTCAGCAATGGTACGCCATCTGGCCGCTGGGCTTTGCGGCGCTCTTGTCGCCCGGTCACGCCGCGCGCCTGGGGGCGTTGTTCAGTTACACCGCGCAGACCAAGCCGCTGATCTTTGCCCCGCTGTTTTTATGGGTGCGGCCGCTGCCGCCGATCGGCGCACGCGAGCCGTGGTTCGGCCCGTTGGTGATGTCGATCGCGTGGGCGTATGTAGTGTATGCCATTATCACAAGCCTTAAGCGCTGGCACAAACAGCGAGGTGTGGCGTGAACGCCCTGATCGTCGTCGCCAAACGTCCGGCGTCGGGACAGACCAAGACGCGTCTGTCACCGCCGTTGTCGCCTGACCAGGCGGCCGCGCTGTATGAATGTTTCTTGCGCGACACGCTCGATCTGGTGCGGCGTGTGCCCGATGTACAGCCCGTCATTGCTTATCTGCCGTGCGAAGCTGAAGCCTATTTTGCGCACCTTGCGCCGGACTTCGATCGGGTGGTGCAGACCGGCAGTGATCTTGGCGCGCGGCTCGATCATGCCCTGACGCACTATCTTACTCATGGCTATGAGCGGGTGGCGGTAATGAACAGCGACGGGCCAACGCTGCCACTCGATTATTTATCGGCAGCCTTTGAAGTTCTGTCCGACCACGTCGACGTGGTGTTGGGGCCGAGTGATGATGGCGGCTACTATTTGATCGGTTTGAAGCAGCCGGCGCCACGTTTGCTGCGCGACGTGCAGATGAGCACGCCGCGCGTCACCGCCGACACGCTTATCCTGGCCGAGGCCGAAGGGTTGCGCGTGCAGCTCTTACCTGCCTGGTTTGATGTGGATGATGTTGAATCGTTGAGGCGCTTGACGGCAGAATTAGTCACCACGCCCGCGCACGTCGCGCCGCACACCCGATCGTTCTTGCGCGCCACTCCGATGCCGTTGTGAACGTTACAGTTATTATCCCCGCGTTGAATGAAGCCGGTAACATCGGGGCTTTGGTCACTGAGGTGGGTGCGACCATTCGAGCCGAGGTCGTCGTCGTCGACAATGCTTCGACAGATGCCACGGCCGATGAAGCCCGCGCAGCCAATGCCACAGTCGTCACTGAGTCTCGACGCGGTTACGGGCATGCCTGTGCGGCCGGGGTGGCCGCCGCTCGTCAGGCGGATGTTGTGATCTTTCTGGATGGCGACTACAGTTTTCTGCCCGCCGATTTGCCAGCGCTTTTGCAGCCCATTGAGCATGATCAGGCCGATCTGGTGTTAGGGTCACGCTGGCTGGGGCATATCGAGCCGGGCGCGATGCCGCCACAGCAGCGCTTTGGCAACTGGCTTACGGCGCGGTTAATGAATCGGCTCTACGGCCTATCGATCACCGATCTCGGCCCATATCGTGCGGTGCGGCGTGGTTTGATCGAACAGCTTGATCTACACGAGATGACCTACGGCTGGCCCAGTGAAATGCTGGTCAAGGCGGCGAAGTGCGGCGCACGCATAGTAGAAGTGCCGGTGGACTATCACGCGCGCCGGGCGGGTCGATCAAAGATCAGCGGCACGGTGCGCGGCACAGTCCTCGCGGGTTGGCATATCCTGCGCGTCACGCTGCGTTATGCGGTGTTGCGTGGTACAACGCCTTGATAGAACCAGGTTGACTGTAGCAAGCGCCATCTCCGCTGGCCCGCACGTTCCCACGCCATGAGTTGTTGCAGGTTGCGAAGTCATCGGCGTTCATTGGCGACTACGTCCGTTTGCGCGCATACCTTTCAGGGTGAGGCGCTGTTGCCAATGTGAGTTGAACAGCGGCCCAGGCCAGGTTAGTATGTAGACCTGATCCGACCCGTCCGCGAAGAGTCGCAGTTCCTGCCGGTCGACGCGAATGGCATACAACTTGAGGTAGGCTTCCAACCGCGTTTGATCGGCGCCCGCCAGTCGCACCAACAAGGCAGCATCCTGCTCAGCATTCGGCAAGGGATTCAGGCCGCGCTCGAACCCATCGAGTAAATCCTGGGCTTTGATATAGCGTTCCATCTTGTCGCCTTCAGCCCCGGTTGGCCCTCTCCAAGTTCAGCGCCAACAGTTGCGCGAGGATTTCATCGTCGCTGAGGTCTGACGGCCAGCCATAGGCCGCGAACACCGCTGCGTCCAGTTTGCGATGGGCATTATCCAGCCACATGGGCCGCTTGTTGTACAGCTGCGTCAAGGTGATGTCACCCAGTTGTGAATCGCGTTGGTCAAGCCCCGACTGCGCCTGGCCCACCTCCTCGCCAGTGGCGAGCGGGACATGGCCGAGCAGTGCGGGTCTTCGAACGGGAAAGGCCGATCCCGCAGTACATTTCCAACCGCATCATGCGGGCAGCCACACCGTAAACGTGGAGCCGACGCCGACTTCGGTTTCGACGGTCAGTTGCCCGCCCATCTTTTGGACAACCTCGCGGCTGATCGACAGGCCAACACCGGTGCCGGGGGTCTTATAGTCGGCGGCGGCGCGGCCGCGATAGAACCGCTCGAAGATGTGCGGCAGATCCTCGGGCGTGATGCCGGGGCCGGTGTCCTTCACCCTGACGATCACCCAACTCTGACCGCCTTCGTCCACGGACGCGGTCGAGACGACGACCGATCCGGCGGGCGTGTAGTTGACGGCATTGGTGACGAGGCGGCTGATTACCAGCCCGATCAATTCGCTATCAGTGCGGGCGTAGGGTAAATCACGTGCCAGGTCCAGTTGGAGTTGCAGATCGTGCCCGGCGCTCAATTTTTGCCACGTCGTCAAATGTCCCTCGATCAGGTTATTCAGATTGATCGATTCCAACCCGGCCGGCGCGGTGTTGAGATTCAATTGCGAGAACAGCAACACGTCTTCGATCATATCGCGCAACCGCTCAGCAGACTGCTTCAATCGCAGCATGAACCGCTCGCGCTTCTCGGGCCGGGCGGTTTCCAACAGTTCGAGAGCGATGAGAATGCCGGCCAGCGGGGTGCGCAGTTCGTGACTGATGCGCGATAGAAATTCGTCTTTCAAGCGATCGAGTTCGGTCAGGCGCAGATTGGCCGCCTGCAATTCAGCGGTCCGATCGGCCACACGTTGCTCCAAAGTAGCGTTCAAGTCACCCAGCGCTTCTTCGGCCTGCTTGCGCTCGGTAATGTCGCGGGTCACGCCCACCAGCCCGATGATGTCGCCCCCCGCATTCCGCAGCGGGACTTTGGTGGAGGCATGCCAGCGCGCCTGGCCATCGGCGTCGATGGCGGGCTCTTCCAGGCCGATGATGGACTGGCCGTCCCGCACAACGGGCTGCTCGGCGGCGAGGTATTGCAGGGCTAGGTCGCGCGGGTAAAAGTCCAGATCGGACTTGTCCAGGAGCTCATCCGCGGTAGCGGCTCCCATTCGCCGCGCCGTGGCGAGGTTGGCCAGGATGAAACGGCTCTCCACGTCTTTGGCGTAGATCAGGTCCGGCGCGGCATCGATCAGCGTGCGGATGAGGTTGCGTTCCGCGGCCAACCGCTCTTCCGCCTGCTTGCGCCCGGTGATGTCCAGGATTACGCCCACCAGTCCCCACAGGCTGCCATCCAGATTGGTGAACGTGGCCTTGTTGAAGATGACATCGTGTCGCGTGCCGTCGGCATATCGAACTTGTGACTCATAGACTTGAACGCCCGGTTGACGGAACAGGGCCAGATCCATGTCGTGATATTTGTCGGCCAGGTCCCTGGGGGTCATGTCGTAGACCGATGTGCCGACGATGTGTTCTTTGGACCGGCCCAGATACGTCTCAAAAGCCGCATTGCACCCGCGGTAGGTGCCCTGGGTGTCTTTGTAAAAGATCGGATTGGGGATGGCGTCAATGAGGTGTTGGAGAAAGTGCAGAGTCTCCTGCAGCACCGCCTCCGCCTGCTTGCGCTCGGTGATGTCCTCTTTAACAGCCACAAAGTGCGTTGTGCGCCCGTTTGCATCGTTGACCGGTGAGATGCTGGCCTCTTCCCAGTAGAAGCCAGCTGTCTTCTTGCGATTGTGGAACACGCCATGCCACTCGCGGCCGGCAGTGATGGTCGCCCACAAGTCGCGATAGATGTCCGCTGGCGTTTCACCCGATTTCAAAATGCGCGGGTTCTGCCCCAGCGCCTCATCGAAGGCGTAGCCGGTTACTTCGGTAAATTTGGCGTTCACATATTCGATGCGGCCCTGCGTGTCGGTGATCACAATCGAGGCGGGGCTTTGCTCCACGGCTCGCTGCCGCGTGCGCAGTTGATCGTCAATCGCCCGCCGCGCGACCAGATCGCGCTCGATCAGCCCATAGAGCAATCCCGCGGTGACCGCCACGAAGCCCCAACCTTTGAGCGTGCTCAGGCGGGTCTGCAGAGCTGGATCATTGACTAAGAGATCGAGTAACTGGTCAGAGAATAGAATCCACAGGCCGCTGACCAGCGTGTAGATCAGCGTCACTCTGAGCGCCGTCCGCGCTTGCAGCGTCGACCACACGGATTTGAGCAAGCCCATCTTCACCTCCCCGGATCAGCACCACCGCCCACAGCACACTCTCTACTGCATTCATCGGTCGTCAGGTTCGTTTGCGCCGCAGCGCCTTTTGAGTGAGTCGCTGTTCCCAGTGCGATTTGAACAGCGGCCCCGGCCAGGTCAGCACATACACCTGATCTGGCCCGTCGGCGAAGAGCCGCAGTTCCTGCTGGCCTTTGATATAGCGTTCCATCGTGTCGCCTTCTGACCCGGCTGGCCCGCTCCACGCTCTGCGTCAGTGTCAACAGCCGAGTCTATACTGCGCGCGGGAACAAATTGCGGTTTTACGCGCTCCCGCTGGATGGTCACATCCAGCGGCCCTAATGGCGGATGTGCCCACGCGCAACGGACCACGAGCAATCAAAAGCGCAAAAGGTGCCCGCGCTCAGTATACGTAATGCCCGAAGGCTCGCGCAGCGGTCGGGCATCCAGTTTGTGGATTCCCGCCTTCGCCGGAATGACGTTGTTACGCAGTGGCTCTTTCCAAATTCAGTGTTAACAGTTGCGCGAGGATTTCATCATCGCTCAGGTCGGGTGGCCAGTCATAGGCCGCGAACACCGCCGCATCCAGTTTGCGATGCGCGTTGTCCAGCCATGTGGGTCGCGCGTTGTACAGGTTGGTCAACGTGCGTTTCTTTAACTCAACGTCGCTGATGTCGGGCGGATTGAGCCACGCCCCGCGCAATTCGTTGAGTTCTTTCGCGGCCTGCGCGATGGCGATCACTCGCACCTCCGATTGATCTTCTTGCCCCGGCGGCCACGGGAAGGGGAAGGTTTCAAAGCAAGTGGTAGGCGTGTAGCGTGGCCGATCTTCTAACGATGTGCCTTGTCGCAGCGCCCATAGCTCATGAACACACGAATGAAGCACGCCGAAGAAATAGTCATCGTCGCGAGCTGTCACCACAACTTGGCCGTCTGGCACAGTGCCCGATGCAATATATGCAAATAATCGATGCTTCGCTACCCGGGCAGTCGCAATGTAGCGAGCTAAGGGCTGTATTGCCTGTCGCATATCCGGTGCAGGTCTAGCGTGAAGCCACCACCGTTCACGTTCCAAAGAATTGTTTACTTTGTCTCGCTCCGGCTTAACGTGCTTGCGCACATACTCAAATGGTTTTTCATACAACGCCGCTTGTGAGAGTGGCATATCGATCCCGAAGTCAATGATCCACATACCCTGTGCGCGTCGTGTGATGTCGAGACCGTTTATCCAAGGGCGTATTACATCGCGATTGGACCTCCCGTTCGGGTTTAGCGGTGCAGACAACATCTCCTTTGCTATAGAGCCGGAAATATCAAACTGGCCTTTCTTCATGTCACCAATGAAGGCGATCTGTTTGTTCTCGGCCAATGATCTTGCGGTGGTTAGATCAGCCAATGCCGTTAGATCGGAGTTGATGGACTGAACAGTTTTGCCGTCAAGATTCTTGGGATGCTCTTCTTGACTACCGAAACCGATCATCGAGACATTTACAGCAGCGCCATCCAAAATCCAATCGCGATCGGAGATCGCCCAGAAGATATCGCTACTCTCTTTGATGCGCTTCAACACTTCACGATTCGCACCGCCGCGAATAGAGTTGGTCGCCAATAAGCCCGCACGCTTGGCTTTGCCTTCGGCAATCATAGCCCGCGCCTTCTCGAACCAATAACAGACGAGATCACTTTGGCCTGGAATCCGATCAGCGTAGAGTTTACGCAGCACCTCGACGTATTCATTGCCCAACTCAGCACGCATTTTCTTGTCACCCAGGAATGGTGGATTGCCGACGATGGCGTCACACTCCGGCCAGTCCGGCTCTGTGCCGTCCGGGTTCAGAATCGCGTCGCGGTGCTCAATCGAATCGATCGGCTTCAGGATCGGCTCAGCGGGGAAGCCGTAGCCGTTCTTCACGAACCACTGAATGTAGCCGATCCAGATCGTCGCTTGCGCCAGTTCGCGCGCATACTCGTTGATCTCAATGCCGTGCAGCTGCCCCGGGGACGGCGCTTCGAGCGGTGACAGGCGCTGCAACGTCAGTTCGGCAAACACCTCGGCCACTTCGCGCCACAACTCCAACAGCATCACCAGCGCCACGTAGAGGAAATTGCCGCTGCCGCAGGCCGCATCCAGCACACGAATGGTTGTCAGTTCAAGTGCGAAGTTGCGCAGCAGGTCACTGAGTTGCTTCTCCAGTTTCGCACGTTTCGTGCCCGAAGCCGCGTCACGCTGTGCGGCCAGATCACGCGCCTGTCGTTCCACCTCCGCCCATCGGCGGCGCAGCGACGCCATCAACACCGCCTCCACGATCAATTCGATGTCCGCGCGGTCGGTATACTGCGCGCCCAACTTCGCCCGCTGACCGGGATCGAGGCCGCGCACGAACAACTCGCCGAAGATACTCGGTTCGATGTTGGACCAGTCCAACTGCACCACGCCGGCCAGAATCTCGATCGCTTGACGATCGATCGGCAGGGCGGCGGCCGCCGCCGCGTCGTCATTGAACAGGCCGCCGTCGAAGTGCCGGATGTCCTCGACGCCAAAATAACCGCCGGTCGCCATCGCCGCAAACAGTTGGCGCAATTGCGCCGTGAACCGATCGGACTTTACGCGCCCTTGCTCGACCAACTTCGTGAAGACGTTGTTGTGCAGCAGATCGACATCTTCGGCGAACAGGCAGAATAGACAACGAATGAGGAAGTGGGCGATGGTCTGTGGCGAAGTATCCGGCAGTGTGGTGCGCAAATGCGCGGCCAGCGTCGCAAATCGATCGGCCGCCTGCTGCGTCACCTGCGCGGGCAACTCGATCTGCTCAAAGAACGCGGGCTGTTCGAACACCGCCTTCAAAGCCTGACGGCCAGCCTGCGTCAGGAGATCATTGAGCAACAGCGTGCGCGTGCGCTTCCGCGTGTTGGTGAAATTGGTATGGATGACGAGGCGATCGATGTCGCACACGACCAGCAGCGGCGGATTCTGCAAGGCTTCCCGGTAGTTCAACAATTGCCGGTACGCCTTGTCCAGGTCGGCGTGCTTGCCCTTGTATTCCAGCGCAAAGCAGCGGCGCTTGAAGACATCAGCAAAACCGTTGCCGCCGGTGGTTTTGGCCGCGCCATATTCGAAGGCGAAATTCTCGCCGGTCGGGTCTACCTCGGCGGGCGTCGGGTGGCCGATCAAGCGGCAGAGATCGATGAAGTGTTCCTGATAGGCCGAGCGTTCTTTCAGTGTGGCGCTCCGCCATTTGTCGACGAATGATTGAGGGGTGATGCTCGATGGTGTACTCATCGTGACGGCGTGCTCCGATTGTGTTGGTGCTGGCCATAGCGGTTCGGTTCGTGTGCCGAGTATGGCATAGCGCGCTGACATCGTCAAACGGCCAGGCTGCTGGTCACGCGCCGTTACGCGGTCCAGTCACGCCCGTCGGCGGTAATGACCGTTATCCGGCCATTTTGATCGCGGCGTACGCGAAGATTGAGTTCAGCCATCAAGGTGTGGATCACAGCATTGGGCAGGCGCCTCAACAGCGACTCATTGGTCAACACCACTGGACGCCCCAGGATACCCAGGGCGACCGATTGTGCTGCTCGCGCCCGATTGAAGTCCTCAGCCGTCACGTAACGGTTCGCCGGGCGTGTTGCGGCCAAATCCGCCAACCGATCGATCGGGCCTTCTTTTCTCAAGCCTTCCACCATCGTCGGCTCCAGTTTGCGCTGCGCGAGATAGACCGCGGCGTCGGTACGCAGGTCGGCCGGGTCATCAGCCACGATGTCAATCAGCGCGTGGGTGACCGCTTGCGGGTCGATGCGGCCGCCCGCCACAAATCGGCGGGCCAGGTTTTCGTAGCTGGCCCGCTGCAGCAATTCAGACAAGGCCAGTTTTGGCCGGATGGTGTCCAAATCTCGGAGCACATTTTCTGGTGTGTAGCTCGACAGGTCGGGAATCTGATCCGAGCCAATCACAGACAACCACCGGCTGATAAGCTGCTTCATCGTGGTGGAAGATGTCGCCGCCTCCCAGTCCACCAGGGTTCGCTCGACCTCAAGCCAGATTGAGCGCAACCGATCACTTTCGAAGGGGCGGCATTCGCTGAGAATCCGCACGATCGTCGACCAGCGCGCCCCATACGGATCGTCAGTCAGATCGCGCAGCGTGGTCAATAAATCGACGACCCGCTGCGCCTGGCGCGCGCGCAGCAACCGGGCCGCCCACAAACTCAGTGGCCGCTCGAATTGCGGGTAGAGCGCCCGCCCGCTTAACATGAGACCTTCCGACTGAATAAACTCGGCGGCCAATTCGTCACGCACGAACTCGTTCGGGAAGCGCCACTGTTCGCCGTCTTCCAATAGCAACCCGGTAGAGCCGATTACCTCGAAAAAGAGGGCTGCTGGCTCGGCTGATCGGTTGCGCCAGGCCAAGATCAGTTGGTCGCGACTGAAGCGATTAGGGTCTTCGCGACGCAGCCATTTCGGGCTGAGCGAATCAAACGCGAGGTTGCTCAGGGTATTCCGCGCTAACGCACAGGCATCAGCGCTGGTCGATCTCTGGAAGCGGGCGCGCGCGGACAACTGCCGGCTGATGGCTCGTTCCAGTACGGTGGCGAGGCTCAAGACTTGCGAGGGATCATGGGCTATCGGGGCCGTTTCAGCCAGCCACCAACCTGACGCCAGCGCATGCGTTGCCTCGGAATGTCTCTCGCACCAGGCCTCGATGCGCGAACGCGCGTTGGCGGAATAGCGGCTGCTGACGTACTCAAGCGCATCGTTTCGGTCGATATGAGTCAGTTGCAGGGTCGCCTCAATCGGACGGCGGGCTTCAGGCTGGACCTGTCGGGTGATCAAGACAAAGCGCTCCAGTCGCTCCAATTCCTGATTGAGTAGACCGCGCTCGCGAGGCATCAGTTCGTCGTAACCATCCAGCAGCCAGAGTACGCGCCGATCGCGGACGGCCTGGGCCAGTTCCCGCGCGAACTGATCTTTCTCCACCTGATCAGGCTGCCATTGACCAAAAACTTTCTCTCGCACGAAGCTCGCCAGGTCGCCGACCGGGTCTCTGGCCTCAAAGTACGCTGGCAGTATTACGACGATGGGCAGCCAACCCAGTTGACGAGAGGCGGGCATGAGAACCTGAGCAAGATACGTCGTTTTGCCAATACCCGTCTCGCCGCTGATCAGCACCGTTTGATATTTATCCAGAAACAGCCGCGCGTCAACCTGATCTTTGACATCTTGCCGCTTGCCCGGTAAGTCGTAGCGGCACACGGGCGGCCTGTAGCCCGCAATCGCTGGATACTGTCGATCAATCAGCGCTTGATAGTCGGCCAATGCACTGAGAGCCGTGGACACTGCGGCGGTGACCTGGGCTACCGACTGAAGGGTTTCGGGGATGACGATCGGAGTTGAATCAGGTTCCGGCGATTGTTCATGCGCCTCCAACTCGGCGGCGTTCGATGCGTCGTCATTCGGGGTCGGTTCTTCTCGTAGTTTTTGGAGCAGTAACTCCAGCGCCCTGAGCAGCCGGGATCTCTCCGTGGTGGGCGGTATCGCCTCATCTTTGGACGGCAGAATCTTTTCCCAGAAGCCGTCATATTTCTTCTGCCTGAGTTCGCTGACGCGCGCGGCGTCACTGTCGGCGATGACTTGCGCGACATACTCTTGTTCAGAGAGCGCACGGCCAATTTGGGCCGGTTTGCCGGGGAACTGCGCGTTGTGCCGAAATGGATAGAAGTAACCGCCCTCCAGACTCAGGAAGGTATTCCATCCATTCCAGTCTTCCAGGGCGACGCGCGGCGGTCGGCAACGGGTAAGCCACCGATCGGCCAGGGCCCAGCCCAGGCGCTTGCCGGGCGGTAAGGGCTGTTTGTCGGGGTGCTTGCGTAGATAGTCTGTTACAAACTGAGCGCTTGCCAGGGGATGATCGTCCAGTTGGGCGGGTTTGGCCAGCCCCTCAATGACGGATCGCAGCGTTTCAATGTCAAGCATAAGCCCAACGTCTCCGGTTCGTGGCTTTTTCGCATGGATTATGAACATGAGCTGGACCGAGTCCAATCGGGCACGCCCCATGCGAACCTGGTCTGGCGAATTCGCCTGACAGTTTAGCAGACACCTGCCCCCAAATCAAGGCGCACTACGGTGTGGTCAAAACACACCACCGACTTCATCCTCGGCTCTACTGCGAAGACGTCCGCCTTTCTGAGAGAACTGATCGTGCGCCCAACGAACCTTCCGGCCAGCTCAACGAATAGCCCATAGCCGATTGGTCGCCGCCCAATACCACGCGGCTCAACTCTCGCTGCTGGACTTCATGATTTCGTCAGTTTTTCGTAGGGTTTTTGCACCTCGGCTCAACGTTCAGTTTTATAATCATCTCAACTCAGGCCGATTGGACTTATCACTAGCGACCTGGCCAAATCCGTTCTCATTGTGCTCGCACATTGGTGCGGCACTGAATTCCAGCTACGTATATGAAGGGGCGCTCAGCACGTCGAAACAAAAATCGAGCTACGTTGTAGTCAGCAGCACCTTATTTGAGCGCACAGGCTACCCAGCCTGTCCCAGCCTGACCCGGACTGGCCCAGACCAACGGGGAAAACGTCGCAAGGTGTCATTGCGACCAGGGGAACTCCGGCGGGAGTAATCAGCAGATTCGATTATCTCCCGTCTTACGTCGGACGCAAGTCTGGCGGCGAAACCTCAACCAACAACGAGCCGGCAACGGCTCTTCAAATTGCAGCCAGCGTCAGAGGTAACTGGATTTTGGGGACCAGTGGAGACGGGCGAGGTGTATCTCGATGCCGACCAGGAGCCAAATGGGACAATCTTCGTGGCGGGAACAGATCAGACGGGCGCTGGAAGCGATTAATTGCATCGGCGAATCGAAACATGAGGCCAAGCAGGCGCAAGGCTGTCGGCCCGGCAAGCCCGTGGCGGGGTTATACAGTTTTGGCTACTTCAACACGGTTTTTGATCGCGCAGTGACCTACACGAACTGGTTGGAGATGGAGTATCCAACCGTACGGATGTTTCGAGAGGTTGACGACGAGATGACGGCTGAATTTCTGCATGAGAAAGATGCGACCTACACCCCTGACTCGGTACGGACCCTGGTGGCTTGCCTGCGCAAACTGCAGGAAGGCCTGTATCAGATCAACTGGAAGACGCATGACCTGGTGCCAGCGCACTGGCCGATCGATGGGCGCAATCCGCCGCGTGGGCCGTATGTGGCTTGTGAAGCCCAAACCATTCAGACGTGGGTTGAGGCGCGGCACCCCGAATACGGTCAGGCGTTACGTTTTATTCTGGCGAGTGGGGCGCGGATTGATGAGACGCTGCATTTGCGCGCGGACAAAGTTTTCCGTGACGAGAAACGCGTGGAGTTGTTGGGCAAAGGTGGGCGGGTGCGAAAAATCCCGTTGCTTCATGTCGCAGTGCTGAGTGAATTGGACGTGTCCCGACCGTTTATCTATCTGACTGAAAAGCAAGGTCACTCGTGGAAAGACGGGTTGGAGCGCCAGGTGCGGCACGCTTGCGATGCATTAGGAATTCAGCGGCGTGGCGTACACGGTTTTCGCGCGACAGCGGCCTGTGAGTTTGTGGACATCAAACGTGCGTTGGGATACACGGAGATGGAGGCCCGTCATGAACTGGCGATGTGGCTTGGACACAACCCGCATCGCACGGAAGTGACATATGCCTACGTGCCGAAGCATCGATAGCCAAAGATAACCAGCGCCACCGCTCGATCGAACTGCTATACGGCGCCGCTGGTGCGCAGGATGTAGCCGGGCTACCCACACTTCAAGCGGCGTGCAGCGCGGGTAAGCGCGGAGGGCGCGAGCGCAGTGCTCGACGATTTGAGCATTATCCAAAAAACGCCGCCCGACCTGTTATGATTCAGGTCGGGCGGTGAGTTGCTCCGTGCATACTTCAAGCGTGCTTTACACTGCAATCGTTACGCGGGCGCGGATGCGGGCCGCTGCAAAAAACTCGTCGGCCAGGCGCACGGCGGTACCATCGTCGAGCAGTCGCACCACGATCCGAAAGCCCAGCCGCGCGCGTTGCTGATCGCGTCGTGCTGGAGACGCGCGGCCAGAGCGGGTCGATCCAAGCGCCGGTGGAAGTCCGCACGCAGGTCTGGTACAACCCCGATCTGGTCAGCACCTATTTCATGATTCCGGCGCTCATCGGCACGATTCTGCAGTATATGGCGGTGCTGTTGACCTCCACGTCGATCGTGCGTGAGCGCGAGCGCGGCACGATCGAGCAGCTCATCATCACGCCGATTCGCCCTTGGGAACTGGTGGTCGGCAAGCTCACGCCATACACCTTGATCGCGTTTTTCAATTTGCTGGAAGTATTGATCATCGGCACGTTGTGGTTCAAAGTTCCCATCAACGGCGACCTCGGTTTGTTGCTGGTTTTGTCAGCGCTGTTTCTAGTCAGCACGCTGGGTATTGGCTTGCTCATCTCGACGATCGCGCGGACGCAGTTCGAGGCGATGCTGTTGGCATTTCTCATTCAACTGCCGGCGATCTTCCTGTCGGGCTTCTTCTTCCCGCTGGCCGCCATGCCGCCTTTCCTGCAAGCGTTGAGCTATGTGGTGCCGCTGCGCTACTTCTTGATTATCGTGCGCTCGATCGTCATCAAGGGTGTGGGAATGACGGCCGTGCTGCCGGAAGTGATCGCGCTAGCGGTCTTTGGTCTGGTGGTGATGGGCATCGCGGCGCGGCGCTTCCATAAGCGCTTGGACTGAGGCAAGAGGCAGGAGGAAAAGATTTGGAGAAGACACTGGAGGTAGTTGTAGTCGGCAATGTGGGCATCGACACGAATGTGTACTTTCATTCCGACGAGCCTGACTTTAGCCGCGAGTCGAACTTCACAGATGACCTGGACTACGTGGGGCAGGCCGGTGGTTATGCCAGTCGCGGATACGCTCAGTTGGGTTGGCGCACGGCCTTCCTGGGCTACGTGGGCGATGACTTCAGCGGGTGCTTCATCCGCGAGGAGTTTGCGCGCGATGGCATCGATCTGTCGGCGGTGTTCATCGATCCGGCAGGGACGAGCCGCAGCGTGAATTTCATGTATCGCGATGGACGGCGCAAGAATTTCTACGATGGCAAGAGCCACATGCAGCTGCAACCCGATCGCGCGGTATGCCGATCGGTGTTGGCGCAGGCCCGGCTGGCGCATTTCAACATCCCCAACTGGGCGCGTCACCTGCTGCCGATCGCCAAAGAGCTGGGGGTCACCATCGCGTGCGACCTGCAGGACGTGGTGCAGCTGCGTGACGGATATCGTGATGACTTCATCGAATATGCCGACATCATCTTTTTCTCCGCCGTTAATCAGGCTGGCCCAACGCCGTTGATTGAGGAATTGCTGAAGTGGAAGCCGGAGTTGATCGTCGTGTCGGGGATGGGCGCGTGCGGCTGTACGTTGGGTACGCGCGACGGCCTTCGCACCTTCGATCCGGTGCACATGGATGCGCCCGTGATCGATACCAACGGGGCGGGCGATGGTCTGGCGGTGGGCTTTTTAAGCAGCTACGTGTTGGATGGCTATTCGCTGGAAGACGCGATCCGGCGCGGGCAGATTGCGGCGCGTTACACGTGTACGCAGAAGGCCAGCTCGGCGCACTTGATTACGCCGAAGATACTGGCGTCCTATTATCAGCAGCGATCGTTTTGATGGAATTCCAACGAGGTCATGATGAAACACAAATCGCTTCGTCCGCCGGATGTTCGTGTGTTCAGGACGCTTTATGCCTTTGGCTTAGGCCCGCTAGTTGGCCGGTTGATTCTGCTGCTCACCACCACCGGCCGCAAGTCGGGCTTGCCCAGAGTGACGGCGCTTCAATATGAAGAGGTTGCTGGCGCGATCTATCTCGGTTCGTCCAAAGGCACGCGCGCGGATTGGTTCCAGAATCTTGTAGCCAACCCGTGCGTCAGCGTCCGGGTGAAATCCCGCCAGTTTTCTGGAATGGCTCAACCTGTGACCGATCCCGCGCTCATCGCCGACTTTCTCGAACTGCGCCTCCAGCGCCATCCGCGAATGATTGGCGCGATGCTGAAGTCTGAAGGTCTACCGGCAACCCCAAGCCGGTCCGAACTAGAGACGTATGCCAGCAAATTGGCGCTGGCCATTATCCGACCGATGTAGGCCATCGCTTGAGGAGGTTCATATGAAGACTCGTTTGCGGTTTATCCCCATCATCTTGATTGTTGTGGTGGCTGTGCTGGGCGTGTACTGGTTCACGCAGCGCGCCGCCGCGCAGGAGCCGGGCCTGAAGGCTTCCGGCACGATCGAGGTCACGGATGTTGCCGTTGCGCCAGAGATCGGTGGCCGGGTGTTGGAGGTGTTGGCGGCCGAGAGTGATCTGGTGCAAAAGGATCAACCGATCGTGCGGCTGGATGATACGTTGCTGCAAGCGCAGCTGAAACAAGTTCAGGCGAACATTCAGGCGGCACAGGCGCAGCAGCGCGTGATCAAAGCGCAGCAGCAGGCGGCTCAGGCGAACTATGACTTGCTGAAGTCCGGGCCGCTGGGCGAGCAGATCGCCGCGGCAGAGCAAGTGGTAAAAACGGCCGAGGCCAACGTGGCTGCGGCGCAAGCGCAGCTGGCTCAATTGAAAGCGGGTGCGCGCGGAGGTGATATTGCGACCGTTGAAGCGGCGGTCGCGCAGGCGGCCTCGCAATTGAAAGTGGCGACCGATCTGCATGACAAGACCATGCAGTGTGTTACGGTGCCCGGACGCGGCGAAGTGTGCCCCGCTTTGGGCGAACGTGAAGAACAGGCCCGCGCGGCGCAGATCGCAGCGCAGGAAGCCTACGACGCGGCTGTGGCGCGCTTGAATCAAATCAAGTCTGGCGCGACGAAGAACGAAGTCAACGCTGCCCAGGCGCGCATCGAAGCGGCTCAGGCGC
>JBGSPW010000173.1:0-178552 GCA_041738395.1 Thermoflexales bacterium | reverse complement strand
GAGTCTCGAAGGCTTCCCACTTCAGCCGAAAATACGAGATGAAAATTAGATTCTTCTCCCACTTGGAGTAAGCGAAGCAAGAGATGGACATGTAGCCGCGATGAATTGTCGGCTTATTTGGGCAAAAATTAGGTCGGAGGTCTTACAAAACCTCCGAGGTTTTTTGTTTGCTGTGAAGAGAAACATGGCTTGTCAAATCGCCTCGCCCTTAAACTGACTAACTGCGCTACACCTCTCTCTTCCACAATTGCCGCACCGCTCGATCATCTGGATAGATCGTCGAAGCGGCACTCTCGATATCGAATTCGAACAAGATGTAACGATCCGCCGGCGCATAGCTGGCTAAGCTAACCGCCAACGCTCGCAGTTCTGCGTCATCGACCAGATGCGCGTGACCGGTGATGTTAAACTCCCCGCTCCCACCGCTGTTGTCACTCACCGCACCATGAATGGCGTAGCGCCCATCGCGCCGCAGATCGTGACCCTTGGGTGAAGTCGGCTCCATGAACACAAAGAAGTGGCCCTGTCCGATGATGGGCGTCATGGGATGGACACGCGGCGATCCATCCTTGCGGATCGTCGCCAGATAGGCGACTTTGCCATTCAGCCGTTCGCATCCAAACGCGGCCAGTTCGGGTTGTTGCTCTTCAAGGATTTTCCAAGTCATGGTATGTCTCCGTCATGCCCGAATGTTTTTATCGGGCATCCAGGCTGATGATAGGCGAATTGAGCGATGGTGCAATGGATTCCCGCCGAAAGCGCGCGGGAATGACCTCATCACGACAGACCATTCCGTCTAGGGCGGGGACCAGTGGCGAGATCAATCCTCAGCTCACCGCTTTCTTCACGAGCGCGCCGATCTTTGCTTCGTCGGCGGCCGTCAACTCCTTCAGCGCGAAGGAGGTCGGCCACATCGCGCCTTCGTCGAGGTTCGCATCGTCGTTGAAGCCGAACGTCGCGTATCTTGACTTGAACTTCGACGCAGGTGTAAAGTAGCAGACGACCTTGCCCTCCGCGTTGGCATACGCCGGCATCCCATACCAGGTTTTCGGCGAGAGGGCCGGCGCACTGGCTGTGATGATCTCATGGAGCCGCTTAGCCATGGCGCGATCCGGTTCCTGCATCGCGGCGATCGCCGCAAGCACGGCGCTTTCCCCGGCCGCCTTATCCTTGTTCATGCGCGCTTCCGCCTTCAACTCTTTGGCGCGCTCCTTCATCGCGGCTTTTTCTTCGTCCGTGAATCCTGGGGACTTCTTGTCGATCGCGGTGCTCTTAACAGACTTTGGCGTGTCTTTCTTGGTGCTCATAGAAAACTCCTCCTATTGACTGGGTTTGGCAACCTCACCACAGCAGGTCTTTCTTGATTTTTGGGCTGGTTAGATTGTCCGCTGTTTCTGGATTCCTGTAAATACGTCGCACAGGGAAGCGCCAAAATGACAGGCTGAGGGGAAATTCTTCAAAACTCGTGGAAGTACTGCGCCCCTCTCCTGAGAATCGCATCCTGAGCGGAGCCGCGCTTTTTGCGGCGAAGTCGAAGGACATTCTCAGGAGAGGGGGTCGAGGGGGTGAGGTGTCAAATCGCCTCGCCCTTGAACTGACTCACGTACAGGTGATGATAGAACCCACGCCGATCGAGCAGTTCCTGGTGTGTGCCCCGTTCGACGATCTCGCCGTGATCGATCACCACCACCTGATCTGCATCGCGGATGGTGCTGAGGCGATGCGCGATCACGAAACTGGTGCGGCCCTGCATCAGCCGCAGCAGCGATTTTTGAATGCGCGCTTCCGTCCGCGTATCGACGCTGCTGGTCGCTTCGTCCAGAATCAAGATGCGGGGATTCGCCAGAATGGCGCGCGCAATCGACAGCAACTGCCGCTGCCCCTGGCTGAGGTTGCTCGCCCGTTCGGAGAGCAGCGTTTGATAGCCATGCGGCAACTGGCGGATGAAGTGATCGGCGTCGGCCAACTTCGCGGCCTGCGTACATTCTTCATCGGTCGCGTCCAATCGTCCGTAACGGATGTTCTCCATGACGGTGTCGGCAAACAGAAACGTGTCTTGCAGCACTAACCCCAACTGGCGGCGCAGATCGGCCTTCTGGATGTCGCGGATGTCTGTGCTGTCGATGGTGATCTGCCCGTCGTCGATCTCGTAGAAGCGCGTCAGCAGGTTGATGATCGTCGTCTTGCCCGCGCCCGTCGGGCCGACGAGGGCGATCGTTTGTCCGGCTTGCGCCTCCAGCGTCATATCTTTGATGATCGGTTGATCGGGCTGGTAACTGAAGCGGACATGATCGAATTTCACAGCGCCGTGCAGCGTTTGACGTGCTGCTGTTTCGAGGGCGATTGCCTCATCGATCTCTCCCGGCGTATCGATGATCTCAAACACGCGCTCGGCTCCGGCCAGCGCCGCCTGGATGGTGTTGTAGATATTCGCCAGCTGGCGCAGCGGGTGGATGAAGTTCTGCCCGTAGATGATGAACGTCGCGATGATGCCCACGGTGACTAGGCCTTGCAGCGCCAGCCAGCCGCCCAGACCCGCCAGCACGATCACGAAGAAATTTCCCAGCACGGTCGTCAGCGGCATCAACAGCAGCGCGTAACTGTTGGCAGTCACGCCGGCTTTGTACACCGCCTGATTGCGCTCGCGGAACGCGGCCACCACCGACTCATTGCGGCGGAACGCCTTGACCACTTTCTGGCCGCTGATCGCTTCTTCCATCACGCCGTTCATCTCGCCTAAATGTTTCTGCAAATCGCGAAAGCCGCGGCGCGTATAGCGCGCGACGAAGTTGGTGAACCCGAACATGATGGGCACGACCAGCAGCGCGGACAGGGCCAGCCAGGCGTCCAACACAAACATCGCGATCAAAATGCCGACCAACGTCAATACGCTGGCGAGCAAGGCCGTCACATTTTGCGCGACCGCTTGATTGATGACGTCGATGTCGTTGGTCATGCGACTCATCAACTCACCGGCCGGTTGGCGATCGAAGAAGCTGATCGGCAGGCGCTGCACATGCGCGAAGAGATCGCCGCGCATGTTCTTCAACGCGCGTTGTGAAACGGACGCCATCAACCAGCCGGCCACCGCTTGAAACAAATTGTTGAGCGCATACGTGACCAGCATCAACAGCGCGATCAAGCCCAGCCCGTCTACCTGCTTAGGCACGACAAACCGATCGATCGCCACGCCCAACAAATACGGCCCCACCAGCCCTAGCAGGGTGTAGATCACCACGCAGACAAACACGATCGCCATGAGCACTTTGAAGGGACTCAGATACGGCAGCAGGCGGATCAAGGCATTGCGCGGATTGCGCGCCTTCTCGATCTTGCCGATTTGAGCCGGTCGGCGCTGCATGCTGCTGCGGATGCTGCTGGTCTCGCTGCGTGAAGGCGGCGTACTCATGCGGCCTCCTCCGCCCGATCGATCCCGGCCCCCAACTGCGAATCATAAATCTCCTGATAAATGGGGCTGGTCTGCATCAACTCCCGGTGCGTTCCTTCGGCGGCGATGCGGCCTTCGTCGATCACGACGATCTTATCGGCCTTCAAGACGGTACTGATGCGCTGCGCCACGACGAGGCTGGTGTGCCGATCGTGCCGCGCTTCCAGCGCATCCTGAATCTTCGTCTCGGTTTCCACGTCGACCGAACTGGTACTGTCGTCCAGGATCAAAATCTTGGGGCGCGTCAACAATGCGCGGGCGATGGCGAGGCGCTGCTTCTGCCCGCCCGATAGGTTGACGCCGCGTTCTTCGATGTGCGTGTCGTAACCGCGCGGCAGTCCGCTGATAAAGTCGTGCGCCTGCGCGGCCCGCGCCGCGGCGATCACATCTTCGTCGGTGGCTGCGGGGCGGCCATAGCGAATGTTGTCGCGCACGCTGCCGGAGAACAAGATGGTTTCCTGCGGCACGATCGCGATGTGCGCCAACAGCGAATCCTGCTGAATCTGCCGGACATCCAGCCCGTCGATCAAGACGCGCCCGCCGGTCACGTCGTAGAAGCGCGGCACCAGATTGATCAGCGTCGATTTGCCCGCGCCGGTTGCGCCTAACACGGCCACGGTCTGTCCCGGCTCGGCGACGAAATTGATGCCGTCCAGCACCACTTCGGCGGTGTTGCCGTTATAGTGGAACGACACATCCTCGAACATGATCTGGCCGTTGGCGGTGGCGGGCAGTGGCACTGCCTGTGCAGCGTCTTGAACATCCGGCACGGTCTCCAGCACACCCTCGATGCGTTTCGCCGCCGCGATCCCATCGGCCCACGTATTGGACAACATCGTCATCATGATCAGCGGCGTCATGGTGGTCAGCAGATAATTTGTGAAGGCCACGATTTGCCCTACTTGCAAAGTGCCGTTAATGGCCTGCGTGCTGCCGACGTAGATGACCACGACCATGCCGAGGTTGACGCACATCGTCAGTGTGGGCGACATGGTCGCCATGAATTCCATCACTCGGATCGATCGTTCCGTGAAAGCCTCGTTGGCCTGCTCAAACCGATCGGCTTCAAAATCCGCGCGCACGAACGACTTCACCAAGCGCACGCCGGCGACGTTCTCTTGCAGGATCGTGTTGAGCTTATCGAGCTTCTGGCGCACCGTTCGGAACAGCGGCTCCGTCTTCAAGATGAAGAAGACGATCAAGATGGAGGTGACGATCAAGAGGGGCAGTATCGCCAGCGCGAGGGTCGGGCTGGTGACGAACATCAGGATCAAACTGCCGATCATCAACAGGGGCGCGCGCGTACCGATGCGCAGCGAAATCTGGACCAGGCGCTGGAACGCGCTGCTATCGCTGCTCAGGCGCACCATCAGCTGGCCGGTCTGCATCTGATCGAGATTGGCGAACGACAACGCCTGGATCTTCAGGAACAACGCCTCGCGCACGTCGCGGGCGGTCGCTTCGCCCACCTGCACGGAGAACACGTTGTTGCCGATGGCGATGACCAGGCTCACCGCCGAGATCAGCAGCATCACGATCGAGGTCTGGATCACCACCGCTTGATTCTGCTGGTTGATGCCCTGATCGATCAGCCGCTGGATCAAGCGTGGAATCGAGAGGTCCAGAAAGACCAGTGTGATCAGCAACACCAGCGAGGCAACCGCGCGCTTCCAGTACGGTTTGACAAATGCCAGAAGTTTGAAAGTCTCGTTCATGGATTCATCCAGTGTGACTGTTCAACTGTCATTGCGAGATATCCATCAGGTCGCACCTGATGCGTTGCTAAAGAAACGCTCCAAGTCCGCGTCCCCGCGGACGCCCCACCGCGCGGACGCGGTTGGGGGAGCAAGTTTCTGAACAGGAGCGCATCCCGCCTAGCGCGCCGCCGCTTCGCGGGCACGGCGTGAGCGCAGCGCAGTCGAAGGACAGCGACGAAGCAATCTCCTGTACGAATGGTGATGTTTGTTGATGGGCACAGAGATTGCTTCGCAACGCCCTGTCCGCGAAGCGGGGGCGCGCTTGGCGAAAACGCTCGCAATGACGGCGGGGGGCGATGGCCATCGGCTTACGCCATCTTCCGCAACTGCGGCACCAGCAGGATCACGATCGCGGCGAGGACAAACGCACAGGCCGCGCTCAACGTGATGATGACGCTCATCCCCCATTGTTCTGCCAGCCGTCCCATGGCCAGATTGCCAAACGGTGCGAAGCCGAAGAACGTCAATGTGTACAGCCCCATCACGCGCCCGCGCATCTGATCGTCGACATTCGTCTGGAGCAGCGTGTTGATGCACGTGAAGACCAGCATGAAGCCCACCCCCAAGCCCACCGCCAACCCCAGTGCCAGAACGAATTGTGTGTTGAAGGCAAACAACACCAGTATGAACGGAAAGACTAGATTCATGCCCACCAGCCAGCGGCCGCGCTGGCCGCGATCACCGTAACGCGCCATGCTGAACGCGCCGATTACCGCACCGATGCCGACGAAGGCGTTCAACACGCCATAGCCCGTCGCGCCGGCATGCAGCACCTGATCGATGAAGGCGGGCAGGATCGTGTTATACGAAATGCCAAACACACTGAAAATCAAGGCCAGCGTCAGCAGCGCGAAGATTTCGCGGTGCCGCAGCACGTAACGCAGCCCGTGCTTCAAATCATTCCACGGCGAACCGATCTGGAGAATCTGGGTGCGCGGCGTCAGACGCATCAATAGCAAACACCCGATGACGGCCAGGAAAGAAAAGCCGTTGATGAAAAAGCACCACGCCGTACCGACCGTCGCCAGTAAGATTCCACCCAGCGCTGGGCCGATGATGCGTGCGCCGTTGAACATCATCGAGTTGACGGCGATGGCGTTCGGCAAATCTTCGCGGCCCACCATCTCCACGATAAACGCCTGCCGTGCCGGCCCATCGAAGGCGTTGATCACGCCGGTCAGCGCGGCCAACGCGACGATCTCCCACACCTGTATGATCCCGGCGAACGTGAGTCCTGCTAGGACGAAGGCCAGCACCATCGACGAGGCCTGCGTGATGACGAGCAGGTTGCGCTTGTTCACCCGATCGACCACTACGCCGCCCCACGGCGAGATCAACAGCGACGGAATTGCCGCCGCAAATCCCACGACGCCCAGCATCAACTCCGAGTGGCTGAGCTGATACACCAGCCACGCCTGCGCGACGACCTGCATCCAGGTGCCGGCGACGGAAATCAATTGCCCGGCAAAATACAGTTGAAAATTACGGTGTTGCAAGGCGCGAAACGTCTTCGGCAGACGGGTCGATTGGGCGTAAGGTTCAGCGACTTCTATGGTGGACTCATCCATATCGGCGGCTTCTATAGCAAGCGATTCTTTCATCGTTCAATAAACTTTCCTATTTCTGGACCTCACCCTGCGACGTAAACACGGGCCGCAAGATCTCCATCGCCTGCGCAATCGTCTCGCGTTGGCGTTCGGTCAAGCCTGCCAAATCTTTAGCCAGGCAGGCGCGCGTCGCCTCGCGCGAAGTTTGCAGCGCCGTCTGGCCGCGCGTAGTCAGCGCCAGCATCAACCGGCGGCGATCGGTGGCGTGCGTCCGGCGCGTCACCAATTTGCGAACTACCAGCCCATCGACGATCTTCGACATCGACGGCAGCGTCAACCCGATGTGCTCGGCCACGTCGGACAGTGACGCATCGACCTTCCGATCGATAAACGCCAGCGTGCGGAACTGCGGCACCGAGAGATCCGCCGTGCGATGGCGGCGCATTTCGGCGCGGATGGTCCGCATGACGGCGGGCACCACTTCTAGAATTTCCTGAGCACACACATCGGGCGAAGTCGGCATTTGGTTCCCCCTTCTAATAGTTTCTGTATCTAACTATATCTACTTTCGGCAAATCGCGCAACCGGGGTAGGGTGTAGACCTCGGAGGTCTTGTGTTTGACGCCCAGCGCATCGCGCCTTATACTCAATCTATGCACCCATTCGATCACGCCACCGCCGAAGGCATCCTCTTCACCGATCAATACCAGCTCACCATGGCGCAGCTGTACTTCCGTCAGGGCCTGCACGAAACCATCGTGCAGTTCGAGCACTTCTTTCGCAGCTATCCCGATTACGGCTCGCACAAGGCCGGTTACTGCGTCAATGCCGGACTCGAATCGCTCTTGCAGTGGATGCAGGCCGCGCGCTGCCGCGATGAAGACATCGAGTATCTGCGCAGCCAGCGTGGCGCGACGGGCCGGCGCCTCTTCGACGACGACTTCCTCCACTGGCTGCGCGCCAACGGAAACTTCGACGCGCTCTCGCTGCGCGCCATTCCCGAAGGCCGCATTGTGCATCCCAACGTGCCGTTGACTGTGGTGCAGGGGCCGCTGGCGATGGCACAAATCCTCGAAAGTTCGCTACTCAATCATCTCAACTATCAAACACTCATCGCCACCAAAGCAGCGCGCATTCACGAAAGCGGGCGTGGTCAATTGTTGTTGGAATTCGGCATGCGGCGCGCGCAGGGCAGTGGTGCGAATGCCGGGACGCGCGCGGCCCTCATCGGTGGGGCCGACTTCTCGTCGAACGTCGGTATCTCACACGCGCTGGGTTATCCACCCAAGGGCACGCACGCGCACAGCCTGGTGCAAATATTCATGGCGCTGGGCGAGGGCGAGCTGGGCGCGTTTCGCGCTTACGCCGAGCTGTATCCTGATGACTGCTTGCTGCTGGTCGACACGATCAACACGCTGGAGAGCGGCGTCCCCAACGCCATTCGCGTCTTTGAAGAACTCAAACAGAAAGGACACCGGCCGATCGGCATTCGCCTCGATTCGGGCGACCTCGCGCATCTCAGCATTCAGGCTGCCAAGCTGCTCGACGCGGCCGGTTTCCCCGATACCAGCATTGTGCTCTCCAATCAACTAGACGAATTGGTGATCATGCAGGTCATCGCGCAGATTCAGGACGAAGCCGCGCACAACGGCTGCGATGCCGATGCGGTGATCAATCGCTTGGTCTATGGCGCGGGCACGAATTTGATCACGTCGGCAGGCGATCCGGCCCTCGATGGCGTGTACAAGCTCGTGGCGGTCCAACAAGCCGATCGCTGGATCCCGGCGATCAAGATTTCTGAATCGCCGGCCAAGACGCTGAATCCCGGCCACAAACTCGTGTGGCGCATCTACGATCGACGCGGCAAAGCCACCGCCGATCTGCTAAGCCTGGACGACGAAGACCCGCGTGAGATGACGGACCTCGTGCTGCATCATCCGTCCGATCATGCGCGTTCACGCACGCTGCATCGTGATGAGGTGGAACAGATCGAGCCCTTGCTGATCGACGTCTTGAAAGATGGGAAACTCGTGCATGAGCCGCCTTCGATCGAAGCGATGCGTGCTTATCGCAAGGCGGACATGAACCGGCTCGACTCCGGTGTGCGCCGCCTGCTGAATCCGCATATCTATCACGTCTCGTTGACGCAGCGCCTGTGGGAGTTGAAGCAACGGTTGATTGAGTCTGCCAGCGCCTAGAAACCGGGTTTCTCCAAGCCGGACTTAATTACGCCAGGGGATGGAGAAACCCGGTTTCTTCTTCGGCTCGCAGCCCGCGTCCTCGCGGGCGATCCCACCGCGCGGACGCGGCTGGGCGAGCGCTAACTAAACAGTATTGCGGCTAACAGCGCTTAGAAACCGGGTTTCTCCATTCCAAATAGAATTAAGGACTAGCCTGGAGAAACCCGGTTTCTGCTGGCGTTCAATTAAATTCGAAGGAGGAGCACATGCCACTCTCATTCATTCCGGGTAAGACCGTCGAAGTTCCAGAGATGACGTATCAACCCGAAGCCGCACTTCCTGCTGCCTCGACCGCCGTAATCGTGGTCGATATGCAGAACGACTTCGTCACGCCGGGCGGCACGCTCACAAATGAAGCCGCCGAGGTGATGGTGCCGCGCTTGGCCTCATTGCTCGATCAGGCCCGCGCGCAAAACGTGCGCATCGCCTACACGCAGGATTCGCACCTGGAGGGTGATCCAGAGTGGACGATCTGGCCGGAGCATTGCCGTGTCGGCACGTGGGGGTGGGAGATCATTTCGGAACTCAAACCGCAGCTCGACGATCTGATCTGCCCCAAGAATCGCTACGATGGCTTTTACGGCACGTGGCTCGATCACTTCTTGACGCGCGTGTGGCGCGTCGAACATCTCGTCATCGTCGGCACGGTGGCCAACATCTGTGTGTTGCACACCGCGGCCTCAGCCGGGCTGCGCTGGTTCAACATCGTCATCCCGGCCGATGGCGTCTCGGCCCTCACGGATTTCGATCAAGCGATGACGCTGCGTCAAGCGTCGTGGCTGTATCGCAGTCAAGTCGTGAAAGGCGCCGCCGACATTCACTTCACCGCGTAAGTTCAGAAAAACGAACATCCTGACCGAAGGTACACGGTCAGGATGTTTTATTCTTGATGCCTTGCGCGCTTAGCGTCGACGACGCGGTACTTCTACCAACGCGCGCGGCGTGATGGACCACGCGGACGTGCTGACGCCCAACGGCATGATCACCAGCCCTTGCTCCTGCGCCAGGCGATCGATGCGGCGCTGCAAATACGGCGAGAAGTAACCCGCGTATTTGGCCCACAGTTCCGGCAGCTGCCAGTCGTCGCCGCGCACGGTGCCCCGGCAAATCGCCGTGCCGCAGCGGCATTCGAATTCGTCGTAGGGCGTGCAGTCGGTCATGGCATAGTCGAAGCACACCTCTTCGCCCACCTCGATGTCGCGCAGCGCCACCAGCGCGATCTGTCCGCGCAGTCCCAGATTGGGATCGCACGAATGATTGATGAAGTCAGCCGACTCCGCCCCGCCGATCGTGGCTAAGTACAGGCCCTCTTCAATCTGCACCGAATGCTGCTGCACATCATGCGGCAGCGTATCCAGTTGTTCCGCATCGACGATGTAGCCGCCCCACACGGATACGACTTCGCCCGCGGCGACAGCTTCCCTGGCGTAAACGCCAAACCCGCCCTTATCGGGATCGGCTCGTATTTCGAGTCTGGGTGAAAGAAAATGTTTTCCTATGTTCATGTTTGCCTCCCTTAATGACAAAGATGAACGGCATACCCGCCCTCGGTGCTTCGACGGGTATGCCGCTGGTTCAAAGTTAGCGTAAGGCGCAATATACAGCTGATTGGAGGACGATGCAATACGCTGCGGGGAGTTTCACTGATGTTTCACGGTCGCAGAAACTGGGTTTCTTCCACCGCGCTTTCATTCCGTCCGAACCGTAGAAACCCGGTTTCTTTCGCTGTCTCACGGATTCTTCCAGCCCGCGCCGGTATTCAAGCACACGATCTTCTCCTGCGGTTTCAGCCAACCCCGATCGCGCAACTCTTTTACGGCGACCAGCGTGGCCGCGCCTTCAAAGGCCAGCGAAATGCCTTCAACGTGCAGCATCGTCTCGGTCATCTTCACGAGGTCGTCGTCACTCACGGCGATGGCGGTGCCCGCGCTCGCGCGAAGGGCGCGCAGCATCATGCGATCGCCCAACGGCTTCGGCACGCGCAGACCGGCGGCGATAGTGTGCGCGTTTTGATGGAGTTCGCACGCCGCTTGATTAGCTGCCAAGGCCGTCACGATCGGTTGGCACCCGATCGGCTGGACAGCCACCAGGCGCGGCCGCTTCGATCCGATCCAACCCAGCGCGGCCATTTCCTCGAACGCTTTCCAGATGCCGATGAGTCCTGTGCCGCCCCCTGCCGGATACACGATCACGTCGGGTAACTCCCACTGCAAGTCTTGCGCGATCTCATAGCCCATCGTCTTCTTGCCCTCGATGCGATACGGCTCCTTCAGCGTCGCCAGATCGAACCAGCCGTGCTCTTTCGCATCCGCTGCAGCAATACGGCCCGCATCATTGATCAGCCCATCGATTAGATGCACGTCGGCCCCCACGGCGCGGCACTCGTCGATGTTGGCGGGTGGCGCATCCTTCGGCAGGTAGATGTGGATCGTCAGACCCGCGCGCGTGACATACGCGGCTGCCGCTCCGCCGGCATTGCCCGCCGTGGGCACGACGAATTCTTGCACGCCTAACGCTTTCGCGCGCGTAACAGCCAGCGCCATACCACGCGCCTTGAATGATCCGGTGGGATTGCGGCCCTCGTCTTTTAGCCACACGTTAGTGAAACCCAGTTGCGCGGCCAGCCGATCGATGCGCAGCAGGGGCGTGCCGCCTTCGCCCAGATCGATCCGTTGGGCCAGATCGTCGATCGGGAGCAGCTCAGCCCAGCGCCACAGGCTGGCCGGACGTGACGCAAAGCGATCGCGATCGAGTTCGCGCCGCGCCCGATCGAGATCGTAACGGACCCACAAGGGTGAGTTGCATTGGGGGCAGAGGTTGTGCAGTTCGTGCGCGTTGACCGTCTGGCCGCATTCAGAACATTCGAGATGAGAAAGATAAATCATGTGGCAACTCTCTCATCACGCACTACGCACCACGCGCCACGGAGTAGTGCGTGGTGCGTGAGCTTAATCAAACATCACCACTTCTTTGCCTTCCAGCCGTTTGAGAATGACCGAGGTCACGATGTCGAGGTGTCCGTTTTGATGAACGTAGTCGAGTTCATCGGCCGGAATGGTGAGCACCGGGCACAGGGGGAAATTTTCGATCCATTCATCATACAGATCGTTGAGGCGCGCCAGATAATCGGGTGAAATGTCGCGTTCGTATTCACGGCCGCGCAGCGTGATGCGTTTGATCAACGTCTCGGTGCCGGCGCGCAGATAGACGACGAGATCAGGCGGAGGGAGATACAACGTGAGGACTTCGTACAACTCGCGATAGGTGCCGTAATCCCGATCGGACATGTTGCCCTGCCGGTAGAGATTCTTGGCAAAGATCTCGGCGTCTTCGTAGATGCTGCGATCTTGAATGACGCTGCCGGGGTGATCGAGCAAGGCGCGGTGATGGCGCAGCCGCTTGGAGAGAAAGAAGACTTGCGAATGAAAACTCCACGATCGCATATCTTGATAAAAGTCCGAGAGATACGGATTCTCGTCGACCGCTTCATAGAACGGTGTCCAGCCCAACCGCTCGGCCAACAACCCGACGAGGGAGGATTTACCGACTCCGATATTGCCCGCAATGGCGATGAAATGCTTAGTCATGATGCTCCGTAATGAAGTAAAGCGTAATGCGTAAAACGTAATGCGTGAGGTCAGGTTATTCGTCCAGTTTCACGCCGGCGGTTTCGGCGATGTGAGTGAGGCGGCGCAGACACACGGCCAGCGCATCACGCACCGCCGTTCGATCGGCGCCGTCGGCGAGAATCGCGCCAAGGTTGCCCACCGATTGAGTGAGCGCGGCGAAATCGTGCAGCGATCGGGTCTCGCGCGTGACAGGCACCAGCTCGGGCGCTTTGGGCGTGCTGGGCGTGGCCGGAACTTGCAGCAGCGCTTGCTGGAATGTGCCGCTCAACGCCGAGCGAATACGTTCGCGCACGCCGGCATACGCTTGCGGATCGGCGACGATGTTGAGGTTGTTCGTATCGATAACGAGCACCGTCGATGCCGTGTAGGCCGTGAAGAAACCTTCGTAGGCCAGGCGCAGACTGTCGATGTAGTTGCGATCCATGCCGCGCTCATACGGCCGATCGCGCATGGCGATGCGCGCCAGCAGCGTGTCCAGATCGGCGCGGAGATAGACTAGCAGATCGGGCGTGGGAATTTTTTCAGCCAGCGCGGTGTGTAATTTTTCGTACACCGTCAATTCGTCGCCGCTGAGATTGAGATGCGCAAACAGCGAGTCCTTCGCAAAAGTGTAGTCGCTGAATAACGGGCCGCGTGTCAAGGCGTTGGGCACAGCTTGATGCTGTTGGCGATAACGGCTGAGCAAGAAGAAGATTTGCGTCTGAAAGGCGTACCGGGCGCGATCGCCGTAGAAGTCGCTGAGAAACGGATTCTCCTCAAACACTTCCAGCAGTGATGCGCCGCCCAGATCGGGCGCCAACATCCGCGCTAACGTGGTCTTGCCGACACCGATGACGCCTTCAATGGCGATGAAGGGGAAACGAGCCAAGGAACCTCCTGTCAATTAACAATCCCTCTCCGCAATGCTGCGGGGACTTCGTGATCAATGACAAATGATCAATGGGGGAATATGCACTCAGCTTAAATGGCTTAAGGGTAAATGTCAAGCGCTTGCGATTGCCCTGCTTCGCTGGTATCATCACCTCGCTTTTACGTTTTACGCTTCACATTTTACGGTTTGCTCAACATGACCCATAAGCCCCTTATCCTCATCACCAACGACGACGGCATTTCATCCAAAGGGCTGCGCTGCGCCGCCGAGGCGTGTGATCCTTTGGGCGAGGTGTTGATCTGTGCGCCGACCGTCCAACAATCGGGCACAGGCCGATCAATGCCGCCCATGTCCGAAGGGCGTATCTTTCCACAGGACCTCCTGATCAACGGGCACACGATCACGGCGTATGCCATTGAAGGCACTCCCGCGCAGGTGGTGCAGCATGGCCTGTTTGAAATCGCCGAGCGGCCCGTCGGCCTCGTCGTGTCAGGCATCAACTATGGCGAGAATTTGGGCGAGGGCGTAACGGTGTCCGGCACCGTCGGCGCAACGCTGGAGTCAGGCTCGTTCGGCGTGCCGTCGATCGCCATTTCGCTGGAGACCGATCCCGAACATTATCTGGGTATGGGTGAGCACATCGACTTTTCGACAGCGGCCTATTTCTTGCGGATGTTCGCGCAGCGCGTGTTGGAGCAGGGCTTGCCGCCCAAGACGCGTGTGTTGAAGATCGAAATTCCCCGCCATGCCACGCCGCAGACCGAATGGCGCTGGACGCGGCTTAGCCAGGTGCGCTACTTCCTGCCGGTCAAACCGCATCGCCGCCGGCCGGATGATCCCGGTCCGCTGGGGTACGAGACCCTCAAGAGCTTCGACGCGGTCGAGCGTGATTCGGACGTGTGGGCCGTGCGGGTGGATCACGTGGTGTCGGTCACGCCGCTCTCGCTGGACTTCACCGCGCCGATCGATCTGAATGCATTGCCCAAGTGATTGGTAGGGCAGGGAGTTAGGGGTATAATCATTATGGCACTGTTCGCAGTGAATTTATGAGCAAGGCAATTTCTAAGCGACGCGGACCACTCAAGAAACTGGCAGAGATGCGAGCCGAATATGATCTCACCAGCATGGGTGACGGCGTGCGCGGCAAATACTATCAGAATTATCGCGCCGGACATACCGTGAAAATAAATCGAGAAGATGGCACGACTGCTGTTCAGCATTTCGAACTCAAAGAGGGGGCCGTTATGCTGGAGCCGGATGTACGCGAGTACTTTCCTGATTCGGCGGCAGTCAACCATGCATTGCGGTGCTTGATTCCATTGATGCCCAAAAAGCGCAAGACCAAAGTCAAAGCCTGAGAGCGCGTGGTTGGCAGACAAATCATGGGCTTCTGGGAAGGCGAACGCTGCGAGTACTGTCACGGCGCAATCGAGGAAAAATTGATCGACCTGCCACGCAAAGTCGGCGGTGGCTATATTCTAATCAAGAATGTGCCTGCCGGTGTCTGCCAGGAGTGTGGCACACGTTATTATGCCGCCAACGTCTTGAAGACGATTGAGGAAACCACCAGCGGACGGCGCAAGGCCGAGCAGGAAATCAGTATGCCGGTTTATTCGTTTGCAGGCTCGTTTTAGAAAGACCCATTACTCAGTCACCTTTTACTTTTTGCCTGTTGACTTGCCGCGCAATGTCGCGCGCGCTATAAACAAAGCCGCTGCCCGCCGCATCCAACCGGCAGCTTAATTCTCGAGGTCAATCACACTCATCATGCGCAATATTTTTCCCTTTACGGCCATCGTCGGCCAGGAACGAATGAAACGCGCGTTGGTTCTCAACGCGGTTTATCCACAAATCGGCGGCGTGCTGATTCGCGGCGAGCGCGGCACGGCCAAATCGACCGCGGCCCGCGCCCTGGCGGCGCTGCTGCCGGACATCGAAGTGGTGGCCGATTGCCGCTTCGGCTGTGATCCCGATCAGCCCGCCACATGGTGCACGGAATGCCGTGAGCGCGCGGCCAAGAATCCCGAAAAGCCGCTGCCGAGCACCAAGCATCGCACCAGGTTTGTCGATCTCCCGGTCAGCGCCACGGAAGATCGCGTCGTCGGCACGCTCGATATTGAGCAAGCCATTCAAAAAGGCATTCGCCGCTTTGATCCGGGCGTATTGGCTTCGGCCAATCGCGGCTTGCTGTACGTCGACGAAGTCAACCTGCTCGACGATCACGTAGTCGATCTCCTACTCGATTCGGCCGCAATGGGCACCAACGTCGTGGAGCGCGAAGGCATCTCGTTCAGTCATCCGGCGCGCTTCATCCTCGTCGGCACCATGAATCCCGAAGAAGGTGATCTGCGGCCGCAGCTGCTCGATCGGTTTGCGTTTGCCGTCGATATTCGGGGCATTCACGATCAAATGGCGCGCATGGCCATCCTCGAACGCAACCTGCAATTCGAAAGCGATCCCGAAGGGTTCCGCGCAGAGTGGGAGCCACACGAAGAACAGTTGAGTCAGGAGATCGATCGGGCACGCCGGCTGCTGCCGGAGGTGCAGTATCATCAAAACGATCTGGCGGCCATTGCCGGGCTGGTCGGCGGGCTGGGCATCGACGGGCACCGCGCGGACATCGTGATCCTCAAGGGCGCGCGCGCGCACGCGGCACTGCATGGCCGCACACGCATCACCAAAGAGGATATCCTCTTAGCGGCCGAACTGACGCTGCCGCACCGTTTGAAGCGCCAGCCGTTCCAGGATGACGGCTCGATCACCGCGCAGGATTTGAGCGAGCGGCTGGAAAAAGCCGAAAGCGAATTTCCGGGCGGTGACGAAGCCGAGATGGACGAGGGCGGCGAAGAAGGCAGCACGAAAAAAAAACGGTAAGCCCCGAAGGCCAGGTGAACGATACCGCGGACTTCGGGCAAAGTGACGCGCGCACCAAGACGCAGACCACCGGCATGCAAGACGCTTACTGGTGGGAAGGCGGCGATAACGTGCCGATTGGCGACACGTTTGACGTGCGCAAGCTGGATACTCCGCTCGATAAACTGACGCGGCGAACTTCGGGTCGCCGCTCCACCACCAAAACCGATCGCAAACGCGGGCGCTACATTCAATCCCGACCGTCTCCCGGCGACCCCAAAGACCTCGCTTTTGACGCCACCTTGCGCGCAGCCGCGCCGTTTCAAAAACAGCGGCGCAGTGCCGAGGTGCATGGTCCCGCGCTGCGGGTCAAACGTCACGACTATCAGAAGAAAGTCCGTGTGCGCAAGGCCTCCAACCTGATTCTGTTTGTGGTGGATGCCTCGTGGTCGATGGCCGTGGCGGAACGCATGCAGGCGACCAAAGGCGCGATCATGTCGCTGCTGACCGATGCGTATCAACGGCGCGATCGGGTGGGGTTGATCGTCTTCCAGAAAGATCAGGCGCGCCTGGTGCTGCCGCCAACCGGGTCCATCGATCTGGCGCAGAAGGCGCTGCGCGATATTCCCGTGGGCGGCAAGACACCGCTGTCGGCCGGCCTGACGCTGACGCATTTTGTCTTGCAGCAAGAGATGCGCCTTCATCCCGATGTGGCGCCCTTGATCATCGTCCTCACCGATGGCGCCGGAAACGTCTCGCAAACTGGCGTCCCGGCGCAAGAAGAATCCTATCGGGTGTGCGAAGAAATCTGCAAGTTGAAAGTGCGCACGGTCGTGATCAACATGGAGCATCCGGCTTTCGATCAGGGCCTGGCGCAGAAGCTGGCCGATCATCTGGAAGCGCCGTGTTACTCGCTGAAGGAGTTGAAGGCGGAGTCGCTGTATCGCACCGTGCGGGATGAGCTGGACAGCGGAAAAGGGCAGTAGTTCGGTAGTCGCAGCGCGCCATAGTTAAAGGCCCGTTGGACGCATCGAGCCTGACGGGCCTTTGTGCTGGATATGCAAAGTTGGAAAACGTCGGCAACTGCCATACATTGGTCGTCGTGATCTGATTGACCGTTGGCTATCATTGCGCTACAGTTGAGGAAAACTCGACGTTGAACTATGGAGTAAGATGGAAGTCTTGAATTTGATTGTACAGTCCGTGCCGCCGCGTGAAACCGCGCAGGTGCGTTTTATCAACGGCAAGGGCGCGTTTGAAGCGCCGCTGGGCACCCCCCTGGAAGAATACGTGCGGGCCGCCTATCCCGATCGGTGGCGCACGATCGTTGGCGGCGTGATCAACGGCAAGTTAAGCGAACTGACGACGCCCATCCTGGCGGATTGCAGCGTCGAACCGATCGATGTTTCCAGCCGTGATGGGATGCGCTTCTATCGGCGCTCGCTGACCTTCCTGCTCATCACGGCCGCACGTGAGTTGTTTCCGGCCGCCACCATCGAAATCGATCATTCGCTGCCGTACGGCGGTTATTACTGCCAGATCATCGGGCGCGAGCCGTTGAGCATGGAAGAACTGCAAGCTCTGCAGGCCCGCATGCGCGAGATCGTCAACGCCAACGAGTCGATCATAAAGGCGCGCATTCCGCTGGCCGAGGCGAAAGCCATCTTCGAGCGGCAGGGCTACGATGACAAGCTGCGCCTGCTCAACTATCGCAACAAAGATTATCTGACGGTCTACACCGTGCGCGGCCTCACCGACTATTTCTACGGCTACATGGTGCCTTCGACCGGGTACTTGCGGACGTTCGCGCTCACGCCTCTGTCGAATGGCTTCGTGCTGCAATTTCCGCGCCGGGCCCACCCCGATCAGCTGGAAAAAGCCGATCGGCCGTCCAAACTGGCCGCGGTGTTTCAGCGCCACGCAGAATACATGCGCGTGCTGGAAGTGGAAGATGTCGGCTCGCTCAATCAAACCATTGAATCAAAGCGCATCCGCGAAGTGATCATGGTGGCCGAAGCGCTGCATGAGCGGCGCATTGCCGAGTGCGCGCGGGCCATCGCGCAGAAACGCGACGAGATTCGCCTGATCTTGATCGCCGGGCCGTCGTCGTCGGGCAAGACCACGTTCTCTAAGCGGCTGGCCGTGCAGTTGCTGGCCTACGGCCTGCGCCCCATTGCCATCGAAATGGACAACTACTTTGTCGATCGCGAGAAGACGCCCCGCGACCAACATGGCGAGTATGATTTTGAAGCGTTTGATGTGCTCGACCATAGGCTGTTCAGTCAGCATCTGAAAGAACTTACCGATGGGTGCGCGGTGGCGCTGCCGCGTTACGACTTCAAACTCGGCCAGCGTGTGACGGGTTCGACGATACAGATTTCACACGATCACATCGTGATCGCCGAAGGTATCCACGCGCTGAACCCGCACTTGCTGCCCGACCTGCTGCCGGAGCGGGTATACCGCATCTATGTGTCGGCGCTAACGCAGCTCAACATCGATCATCACAATCGCGTTCCCACCTCGGACACGCGCTTGATGCGGCGAATCGTGCGGGATGCGCGCGATCGCGGCCACACGGCGCGGGACACGATCAAACGCTGGGACAAGGTGCGCGATGGCGAGAACCGCAACATCTTCCCCTATCAGGAAAACGCCGACACAATGTTTAACTCGGCGCTGGTGTACGAGCAGGGCGCATTGAAATTACTGGCTGAACCGCTGCTGCGGCAGATTCGGCCCGGCACGCCTGAATATAGCGAAGCCGAACGGTTGCTAGCTGCGCTTGCCTGGTTCTTGCCCGTCCCGGCTGAGTTCATTCCCGAAAATTCGATCCTGCGGGAGTTTGTGGGCGGTTCGAGTTTGAAGGATTTCAGGTTGTGGGAAGCGAAGTGAGCGATACGGCTTTGCTACGCCCGGGGTCTGAATCACTCGCGCGCATCCCAGCGTGGAATGGTCGGCCTGGATTACGCTGTTTGTCAGTGGGGTGATCTTCGCGCTGGTGATGCTGGACAGGCCGGCGAAATACCACACAGACTCTCGGGCCGCAGAATCATCTCCCACCGCATGGATGTGGCTGGGGGAGCACTAACTGAACAGTATTGAATCTAAGGCTAATCCGTGCCGAGGACGGCACTGGGAGCGCTGCGCAGATAGTACCCCGCACGGTTGCCAACAACCCTCAGCCTGTTATAATCAATTTAGATTTGATTCAGACCGCGACTCGCCGTCGCGGTTTTGTTTGTCTAACCACCGGCGCACAGCAGGCCGGGCAACAAAGGACTCACATGTTACTCGTCATTCTCTATACTCTCGCCGCCACCTATCTGGCAATCTACGGCCTGCACGTCTTGCTGCTGGTCGTGCAATATGGGCGGCATCGCCACGATCAACCGCGCACCGTCGAACTGAGTGAATATCCGATCGTTACGGTGCAATTGCCGTTATACAACGAACCCAATGTGGTGGAACGCATCAGCGAGGCGGCGGCCAATCTCAACTGGCCGCGTGATCGGTTGCAGATTCAGGTGTTGGATGATTCGACCGATCGCACAACCCTGCTGGCCCGCGCGGCAGTGGAGGCCCACCGAGCGCGCGGCCTCGACAGCGAAGTGATCCATCGCGCGAATCGCAGCGGCTTCAAGGCAGGCGCCCTGGCCAACGGCTTGATCACTGCTAAGGGCGAGTTTGTCGCCATCTTCGATGCGGACTTCGTGCCCGCGCCTGATTTCTTGCTGAAAATGCTGCCGCATTTCGTCTCCAACTCGATCGGATTTGTGCAGGCCCGCTGGGATCATCTCCCCACCTCGTCGCCGTTTGCCAAAGGTCTGGCGATCGGCGTAGACGGGCATTTCATCGTCGAGCAGACGGCGCGCCATCGATCGGGCTTGCCGATGATCTTCAACGGCTCGGCAGGCATCTGGCGGACAGCGTGCATCGAGGCGAGCGGCGGGTGGGCCGGCGATACGTTGTGCGAAGATATGGATCTGAGCCTGCGCGCCGCGATGGCCGGTTGGCAGTGCGTGTTCGTGCCGGACGTGGCCGTGCCACAAGAAGAGCCGGAGCACATCCCGCACATTAAGAGCCAGCATGGCCGCTGGGCCAAAGGCGGTGCGCAGTGCTTGCGGAAACTGTCGCTGCCGCTGCTGCGTTCGAAGTTGTCATTAGCGCAGAAGGCAGGCGGCTTGATGTATCTCAGTGGTTATGCCGCGCACTTGATGATGCTGATCGTCATCGTGTTGTGGCTGCCGCTGGCGCTGCAGCCCGCGTTGTTCAAGCAAATGCCGCTGGCGTTTTTGGGCTTGGGCGGGTTGGGACTGCCGATCGAGTATGTCGCTTCGCAGTTCGCGCTGCACGGCAAGGGCGGCTTTCGCAAGTTATTGTTTTTGCCGGTGTTGATGGCGGTGGGTTTCGGCCTGGCGTTCAACAACGGCTTGAATGTCCTGGAAGGGTTGTTCAACCGATCGGGTGAGTTCAAGCGCACGCCCAAGCGCGGAGCCGGACACGCCGCGCTCACGCACGATCCGCGTCAGACGGTGCAGGCGTTCATCGAAATCGGCCTGTCGCTGTACACGTTGATCACGGCGGTACTGATGGCGGAATCGGGCGAAGTAATTTCAGCGGGCGTGCTGCTGATCTACTCGTTCGGATTTGCGCTGGCCGGCCTGGGAACACTGCGCTTGAACTTGCCGCGCTGGTTGGGGATGGAAACACTGCAGCGCCTGCCGCAAGCGCCGGAACAAGACTAGCGCAAACAGTAAGGCCGCTGACAACTCAGCGGCCTTACTTCAATTGATCCCTGCCGGAGATCTTGAAAAGCTTCCAGCTGCGTTCAGACCATCACCTTCACTTCGCCAGTGTCGAGATTGTAGCGCGCCCCGATAATTTGAACGTGCCCCGCGGCGCAGGCTGGCGCCAACACCGGTTCGCTCTCGCGCAAGGCCGCCACAGTCCGCTGCACGTTCGCATCGATGGCGTTGGAGATCACATTGCCACCCTGCGTCTTCGCCGCCGCAACCGCCGGTCGCAACGCTTCCACCAGCGATTGGATGTGATTGCGCGTTTCTACGCCTTCGACGACAGCCGTCACAGCGCCACACTGATCGTGCCCCAGCACCATGATCAGCGGCACGTGCAGATGCTCCACTGCATATTCGATCGAGCCGAGGATCTCAGCGCTGAGGATGTTACCGGCCACCCGAATGATAAACAGATCGCCTAGTCCTTGATCGAAAATGATCTCCGGCGGCACGCGTGAATCGGAGCACGTCAGAACAATGGCGCAGGGCTGCTGTCCCGTGTCGGATACTTCATGCCGCCGCCGCGCCGATTGATTGGGACGATCCGGCCAACCGGCCACAAAGCGTTCGTTGCCGCGGATGAGTTGCGTCAAAGCCTGGTCGTGCGTCAATGGATTAGACATGGCATTCACCTCTGCGCCCTATTTTACACCGATGTGTATCGCCACGGTGCTCATCATTAGCCGCTTGTATTTCACGTCACGCAGACCCGCGCGTTCCATGATCGCTTTCAGTTCATCGGGCGTGAGGAATTCGTTGACGGACTGCGGAAGATAGGTGTACGCATCGCGCTGACCGCTGATGAGGCCGCCGACAAACGGCACGATCTTGTTGAAGAAGAACAGGAAGAAGGGGCGCAGTAAGTTCTTCGGGGGTTTGCTGATCTCCAGGCAGATGACGCGCCCGCCGGGTTTTAACACGCGGCGCTGCTCGCGAAAGGCCTGCTCCCGATCGATGAAGTTGCGCACCCCGAAGCCGCTGGTCACCGCGTCGAAGGACTCGTCGGGGAAGGGCAGATGCAGCGCATCGGCTGTATTCCACGCAATGGGTTCCGCGCCGGCTTTAGTCTGGCCGCGCGTCATCATCTCGAACGTGAAATCACTGCCCACCGCCAGCGCGTCGGGGTGCTGCTTCAGCGCTTCGATCAGAATATCGCCCGTGCCCGTCGCCACATCGAGCAGGCGCGCGTGGGGGCCGAGATTAGCCAAGCGGATGACATCTCGCCGCCAGGCGATGTCGCGCCCGCCCGTCATCAAGCGATTCATCACATCATAGCGTCCGCTGATGCGCGCGAACATGCCTTGCACGTAATGCGCGCGTTCCGGTCCTTGTAAGTGTGTCATGCCAACCTTTTGAATGGGACGCAGATGCACGCTGATTACGCTGATCTTGATTTTGATCGGCGTTGATCCGCGTTTATCAGCGTCCTGTTTACGTCGCGAATTTCCACGGGCACAGCCGGCGCTCCAGCCAGTCGATGAGGAAGTAGAGGCACAACCCCAACAGGCCCATCGCCACCGCCCCGGCGTAGGTCGCCGCGTAATCAAACAGCGTGCCGGACATCAAGAAGATGTAATACCCCAGGCCCAGGTAAGTGGCCGTCACTTCGGTGAAGTACAACACCGCCACCGCCGTGCCCACGCTCAAGCGCACCGACGTCAACACGCTGGGAAACGCCGAGGGCACATAAACAAAGCGGAACAGCGCGCGCCGTCCGGCGCCCAACGACTTCACCGAGTTCAACAACTCGGGCCGCAAGCTGAGCGAGTCATCGCGCACCGGCACCAGGATCTGAAAAAACAGAATCAGCACGATGATCAGAATCTTGCTGAACTCCGTCGCGCCGAAGAACAGCAGAATGATCGGAAAGAACACAATCTTGGGGATGGGATAAACGATGTAAACCAGCGGCGAAAAGATGCGATTCAACCGCGGAATCTGGCCCATGCCCAGGCCCGCCGGCACGGCCAGCGCGACGGCGATGAGGATGCTGGCGATCACGCGCAGTCCGCTGGCGATGAAGTGCCGCGACATCTCGCCGAGATTTTCCACGAACGCTTGCGCCACGGCGAGGGGCGTCGGCAGGATGTCGCGCTGCACCAGCATGGCGCTGATCTGCCAGATGAGCAGCACCGTCAGAGAAGTGATGATGAGATCGCGTTTACGCATGAGGGGTAACGGACACCGCGTCATGCGTCAGAGATTCACGCACGCGTGCGCACATTTCAAAGAAGGCAGATTCAGAACGATAAGCGAGTGATCCCGCTTGCGGATTCTCAATCACGACCGGCCTGACGTGCGGCGGCTGGCCGAGCACCAGAATCTTTTGCCCCAGAAACACCGCGTCTTCGATGTTGTGCGTGACGAAGACCAGCGTCAGGTTCTGTTCGCGCTGTAATTCCACCGTGAGGTTCTGCAAGTCTTCACGCGTGGGCGCGTCGAGCGCGGCGAAAGGTTCATCCATCAAGAGCAGGTCTGGCTCAAGCACCAGCGTGCGCGCAATCGCCGCGCGTTGGCGTTGTCCGCCGGAAATCTGCGCGGGATAGCGCGCGCGGATGGCGTCGATGCCCAGGCGCTTCAGCCAACGCTCGACCTGCGGATCGATCGGGGCGGCCACATGCTCGATCGGCGTGTGCCGCCCATCAGGCCCGTAAAAATTGCGCACACGCAGGCCCAGCGCCACATTCTGCTGGATCGTCGCCCAGGGCAGCAGGCCGTATTCTTGCAGCACCAATCCCGTGCGTGGCCGCGGTCGATCGATCACTTGTTCGTCCACGACGATCTGACCGGAAGTGGGCAAGCGCAATCCAGCCAACATCATCAGCAGCGTCGTCTTGCCGTTGCCCGATCCGCCGATGACGGCCCACGCCGCGCCCCGCTCGACCGACCAGTTGAAGCGATCGAACACGGGGTGGGCGTTGGTGTAGGCAAAAGTAACGTCACGAAAATCGATCATGTTTTGTCTAAAGCGTAAAACGTAATAACCGGCCTTACGTTTTACGCTTTACGTTTTACTTGGGTAGATAACTCGCATCCACCAGCTGGCTGTACGGCACTTCGGCCTTGATCAAATTCTTGGACAGCATCCACGCCAGCACGTCTTTGATCTGCGCTTCACTGGGCACGGACGCCGTCGGGAACTTGGGCAACACATACTTGCCGATCAATGGCGCGGGCACCAGATTCTTGTCGGTGAGCAGCGTGTTCCATTTAGCGGGACTGCCGTTCACATCGGCCGTGGCTTTCTCGATCGCGGCCAGGAATTTCTTCACCGTTTCCGGCTTGCTCTTCAATGAGTTGACGCTGAACGAAATCTCGCTGGTGCCGACCGCGGGCAAACTCCGATCGTCCAGCACGTCAACTGCGCCCCCCTGCACCGCCAACGACGCCGACGGTTCGGGCAGGACCGCCGCTTTCAATTTGCCTTCGGCCAGCAGCTGCAACCGATCGGGAATCTTGGGGATGTTGGTCGTCTTGATGTCGTCGGCCGTCAGCCCCGCGTTTTCCAGCAAGCGCTGCGTGAGGTAATCGATCACGGTGCCCTGCGAGATGCCGATCTCCACGCCCTTGAGATCTTCCGGCTTGGTGATGCCACTGTCCTTGGCCGCGAGAATGGAGAACTGCGCATCGTCGGGCGAAGCGACGCGCGCAAACCGCACGATGGCGATCTTCTGCGCGTCCTTGTTGTAGAACACCGTCGAAGTAAGATCGTTGATCATGCCGTCCACCTGCCCGGCCTGCATCACTTGATCGCGCTCGGCCGCCGAAGCCACCGGCACAAATTCGACGGTGATCCCCGCGTCCTTGAAATAGCCCTGCGCGTCGGCCACGTACATCGGCAGCGCGTCGAGGATGGGCAGCACGGCAATCTTTAGAGTGGGATCTTCCTTCGTTCCTGGCGCGGCACCCCCTCCACACGCGCTCAACCACACCGCACACCACACGACCAGCATAAAACTCTTGCGAAACATTTTTCTCCTTTGACTTGATTCATTCGGCGCAAGTCTGTGCTTACGCTTGACCGATCGATAACGCCAACAGGGTCGCCACAAAAATCGTAATGCTGATGTAGCCGTTCACATTGAAGAAGGCGACGTTGACTTTGGATAGATCGTCGGGCTTGACGAGCGAATGCTCATAGACGAGCAGCGCGGCGACAATCACCACGCCGATCAAATACACTGCGCCAAGGTTCATCACCAACCCGATCGCTCCCAGCAGCCCGACGGTGAGCGCGTGGCAGACTTTCGCCGCGTTGAGTGCCACGGCGTTGCCCCACCTGGCTGGAATGCTGTGCAGCCGTTCTGCACGATCGAACTCGGTATCCTGACAGGCATAGATCAAATCGAAGCCGCCGATCCAGAAGGTGACCATGAACAACAGCAGCCAGGCGGGCAGATCGGCGTTAGTGAAGAGCGAACCGCGCACGGCCGCCCACGCCCCCACCGGCGCAAGGCCATCGGTGAAGCCCAGCATGAAGTGCGACAGCCACGTAAACCGTTTGGCGTAAGCATAACCCAACAAGCACACGATCGCGCCTGGCAGCAATTGCAGCGTAAACGGCCCTAACTTCCACGCCGCAAACGTCAGCACCAGCAGCGACACGATCACACCGGTAACGACTGTCTGCACGCTGATCTTGCCGGTCTGAATGGGGCGCTGCGCCGTGCGCGGATTGCGCGCGTCGATGTGCCGATCGGCCAATCGATTGAAGCTCATGCCCAGCGTGCGGGCCGCCGCCATCGCCACGGTGATCCAGAAGAACTGGTGAAACGTGGGCACGCCTCGCGCACCGGTCGCCAGCACCATGCCCAAATACGCAAACGGCAGCGCGAAGATGGTGTGCTCGAATTTGATGAGATCGAGAAAAGCGCGAACTTGTTTCATCTCAATGACGGGTGACGAGTGAAAAGTGAAATCCCCGCTGGTTATCACTCTTCACTTTTCACTCTTCATGCCTTTCCACTTCGTATACAACTCATTGTCAATGCCCAGCCGCAGCAAAATGCGCCCGATTGTACCATCGATAAGATCGTCCACCGTTTGCGGGTTGCCATAGAAGGCGGGAACAGGCGGCAGGATCGTCGCACCGCTTTCGACCGCTTGCGTCATCAGGCGGAGGTGACCCAGATGCAGTGGTGTCTCGCGCACGCACAAAATCAACGGGCGGCCTTCCTTCAAGCACACATCCGCCGCGCGCGACATCAAATCGGCGGAATAGCAATTCGCCACAGCAGACAACGTCTTGATCGAGCACGGCACGATCACCATCCCCATGGTTATGAATGATCCCGACGCGATGCTCGCGCCGATGTCGTTGGGATGGTGCGCCACCGAGGCCAGCGCTTCGACATCGCTGATTTTCCAGTTCGTCTCTTGCGCAATCGTCGCTTTGGCCGCCGCGCTCAAAACGAGATGGCTTTCAATTTCTCCACCTTGCTGTAACACTTGCAGCAAACGGATGCCGTAAATAACACCAGAAGCGCCACTTATCCCTACGATCAGTCGTTTCATCACACCACCAGTATCTACCGCGAATTGACGCGAATTCACACGAATCCAATACGTCATTGCGAGCGAAGAGAAGCAATCTCACTTTGCTGCGTTGGAGATTGCTTCGGCGCGAAAAGATGCGCCTCGCAATGACGGCGGGCCGAGTAGTAACTATCAATCCGGTTATTCGCGAAGATTCGCGTTAATTGGCGGTCGATCACTTAAGACCATACTCGTTCCACCGCTGCGTTACCATCGCCTTCACCGCCGCGTCCATCTCCAACTCCGCCGGCCAGCCGCGCGGATGCCCGTCCTGCGGACCTTTGGCCGTCGCATCGATGCCGATCTTGCCGCCGAACGAATCGCGCGCCGCCGAATGATCGAGTTGATCCACTGCGCCCTCCACGATCGTCACATCGCGCTTCCAATCGACATTGCCCAGCACGCGCCACAGCACGTCGTGCAGATCGTGCACGTTCACCTCGTAGTCGACGACGATGATGGCTTTGGTCAGCATCATCAGCCCCAGGCCCCAGATGCCGAACATCGTCTTTTGCGGATGACCTGGGAAGCGCTTCTTGATCGACACGATGACGAGGTTATGAAACACCCCTTCGGCCGGCATGTTGTAGTCAATCACTTCGCCGAGAAACAGTTGGAGCAGCGGCAGGAATAACCGCTCGGTAGCCTTGCCCATCCAGTAATCTTCCATCGGTGGCTTGCCCACCACCGTCGTCGGATAGATCGCGTCTTTGCGTTGGGTAATGGCCGTCACGTGGAAGATCGGAAATTGATCGGCGGGCGTATAAAACCCGGTGTGATCGCCGAACGGGCCTTCCACGTCATGCTCGTTCGGATCGACGTAGCCTTCGATCACAATCTCGGCATTGGCTGGCGCTTCGATGGGCTGCGTCACGCACTTCACGAACTCGACCGGCTTGCCGCGCAGATAACCGGCCAGCAGAAATTCGTCGATATTGGGTGGCAGCGGCGCGGACGCGCACCACATCGCCGCCGGATCGCCGCCGAGGACGATCGCGCAGGGAATGAGCGGTTTCTTTTCTTCTTGAGCTACCCGCTCGTGTTCAGCGCCGCCCTTGTGCCGCTGCCAGTGCATCATCAACATGCGATCGTCTTTCACTTGCAGGCGATACATGCCCACGTTGCGAATGTTCGTCACGGGATCGCGCGTGATGACCTGCATCAACGTGATGTACTTGCCGCCGTCTTGCGGCCAGCATTTGAGGATGGGCAACTTGGATAAGGCGATCTGGTCGCCAGTGAGGACGACTTCCTGCACGGGAGCATGGTTCACGATCTTCGGCCCCAACCCGATCGACTTCAGCACCCCGAAGAGATCGCGCCCGCGATTCAAGGCGGCTTTCATGCCCTGCGGCAGTTTGAGATCGAGCGTCTTGGCGAGGTTGTGATTGAGTTCTTCCAGATCGTCCACGCCCAGTGCCCACGCCATGCGCGAGGCACTACCGAAGGCGTTGATCAATACCGGCATTGATGAGCCTTTGACGTTCTCAAACAGCAGCGCCTTGTTCTGGGCCGTCAAGCCCTTGCTGAGCCGATCGGTGATTTCAGTAATCTCCAATTCGGGATCGACCGGAGCCTTGATGCGCATCAACTCGCCGCGTTGTTCGAGCAACTGAATGTATTCACGTAAATCACGGAAGGCCATGTCGTGTTTCCTTTAGACCTCACAGGTTTCCGAAACCTGTGAGGTCTCCTGACAAAATCAACGCGCGCCCATTATACGACAGCAGGGCGCGCGTGCTCGTGAAGGCTATAACAAAATGTACCACACGCCTCATCGCCTGACAAGATGAAGGTGACAGTCACGATGGCACATACCGCTCGCTCACCGCGCCGTTTGACCCGCGTCTTCATTCTCGCTATACTTGCGACAGTTCTTATCCTCAACTCAGCACGGGGTCATCAACCATGCCAGTCAATGCCGATAAAGTCCATCTTTGGAAAGCCGATGTCGCACAATCGGTCGATTTCTATAACAACTGGTTTATGCGCTTTGCGCCCAAGACGTATCGCAGCACGCGTGTCACGACCACGCTTCGCGTCAAGGCAGCCTTAGAACGGACGGCCAACCTAACCGATATTTCTCCGCAAGTCCTGAAAAGCGATCCGGCGATTCTGCCGATTTTGCGCATGGTCACCGCTCCACCACTGGCCCGTGATCGACTCATCGGTTTGGCGGGCGTCTCGCCGAATCTGGTGAAGAGCATGGAAATTGATCAGCGGCTTCCGCCTCAGTTGGATATGGCTACGTTGGATGTTGATCTCAAGAAGATCGGGCAGATCATCAGGCGCTTAACGGATCAAGATATCTTCCCGTGGTTAGCCGGTAAACAAAAGCCGACGACAGTTGAGGTTGAGCGTGCGGCCACGATTGTGGCGGATCGACTCTGCGGGGCCATGGCCGATCCCATCATCCGCAATGCACAGGAACAACGGCAACTTAACGCTCTTAAGCACTGGCTTGAAGATCGCGGTTACGTCCAGCTGCGCGCTTACAAAGGCAAGTTCACTGAAATGCAACCAGGGACGTTCGTCTTCCGGCTCAACCTGGCGGTGACTCAAAATCGCGGCACCCATTCGATCAACATCCCGATTGATGCCGTCATCATGCCCCGGTCTGCACCAGCCGGTGAGCTGCCCCTGCTGGTCGAAGCGAAGTCCGCCGGTGACTATACCAATACCAACAAACGGCGGAAAGAAGAAGCCATCAAAGTGGCGCAGCTCACCAGCACTTACGGTTCTGCGGTTCGTTTCATTTTATTCTTGTGCGGTTACTTTGACAGCGGTTACCTGGGTTACGAAGCCGCCGAAGGCATCGATTGGGTTTGGGAACACCGCATGGCCGATCTAGCGGAGTTTGGGTTATAAACATGGCACTCCGTCCCGTGCTGGAATCAAAACGCTTGACCCTGCAAAGCCAGTTGGATTCGACCAAGACCCTGGCCGAGCGCAACAAATTGGGGCAATTTCCAACGCCGACCCTGTTAGCCACGGAGATGCTTGAGTACGCTCGCGCCCTGTTGCCGCCTACGGCTCGCATTCGATTTCTCGATCCAGCCTTTGGCACCGGCTCGTTCTATTCCGCTCTGCTCAAGTGTTTTGCGACGCGACGGATTGCGGCGGCCGTGGGCTATGAAATTGATCCGCATTACGCGCAGGCCACCATTGACCTGTGGCGAGGTCAAGCGCTCGATCTGCGCTTGATGGATTTCACACACGCGACCGTGCCCGCTTCCAACGCCGACAAATTCAACCTGTTGATCTGCAATCCACCCTACGTTCGACATCATCACCTCACGCCAGCGGCTAAGGCGCATTTGCTGCAAGCCGTTCAGCGCGCGACCGGGCTCAAGCTCAACGGCCTGACCGGACTGTATGGTTATTTCCTCTGTTTGTCGCACGCGTGGTTGGCGGAGGGCGGTTTAGCGGGTTGGCTCATTCCCAGCGAGTTCATGGATGTCAATTACGGCCAACCGCTTAAGGCGTATTTGCTCGATCAGGTCACGTTGCTGCGCATTCATCGCTTCGATCCAACCGATGTGCAGTTTCAAGATGCGCTCGTCTCGTCGGCCGTGGTGTGGTTCAAGAAAACGCCGCCACCGGTTAATCACATTGTCGAGTTCACCTATGGCGGCACGCTCGCTCAACCCACCATCACGAAAGGCATTCCGGCGGCGGTACTGCGTGAGTCGCCCAAATGGACCCATTATCCCCGCGCTTCGATCGAGCCGCGCTCAAAGCAATCGGGTTTGAAACTGGCCGATCTGTTCAAGATTCAGCGCGGCATCGCCACCGGCGCGAATGACTTCTTCATCCTATCGCCCGATCAAATCGCCACACAGCATTTACCGCCGGAATGTTTCATTCCGATTCTGCCCAGCCCGCGTTACCTGACCGCCGACGAAATCGAAGCAGATGCGCAGGGCAGGCCGTTGATTGATCGCCCGCGCTATCTGCTGAATTGCAATTTGCCCGAAGAGGCCATCAAGCGTCAATATCCAACGCTGTGGACTTATCTTCAAACGGGCGTGGCGGCGGGTATCGATCAACACTATTTGTGCCAGCATCGCACGCCGTGGTATGCGCAAGAAGTACGCGCGCCCGCGCCGTTTTTGTGTACTTACATGGGCCGGCAAGACACGGGCGGCGGGCGACCGTTTCGCTTTATCTTGAATCACTCGCAGGCGACTGCGCCCAATGTTTACTTACTGCTCTATCCCAAGCCGAATGTGGCGCTGTATCTCGAACAGCAGCCGCGCCGCAGCCAGGCGGTGTGGCAGGCGCTCAACGAAATTCAGGCTGACATCCTGATGGGCGAGGGACGCGTGTATGGCGGCGGGCTGCATAAGCTGGAACCGAATGAACTGGCCAACGCCCCGGCGGAGAAGGTGCTGGCGGTCTTGCCGGAACTCGCGTCGCATCCCGGCGGGCAGTTGCGGTTATTAGAGGATAAGGCAGCGTATGGCGTTCGCCCGGATCCAAAGCCCCGGCGGCGTTAGGGCGAAATAAGCCGTCGATAGAGCACTTACAACGACATTCCCTCAGGCCTCACGTCTTGAGGGAGTGTCGCTTTGATTCTCTCCAGCGCGGTCGCTATGCTACCTCATTTAGACCGTTGCAACACATACCAGTTATGCGCGGCGCGTTCCGGCCCCCACACTTCGCCCGCGCGCACAAAATCCATCGCCACATAGCCGCGCGCAAAATAGGCTTCGAATAATTCGCGCGTCTTGGCGCGCCACTCGAGTGCCAGCGCCATGTTAGCCTTCTTGATGGCTTGCAGATCGTTGGGAATTTCCACGCGCACGATCGGCACGTCGAGCTCGAGCGCGAGGGATTCGATCTGCCGCGCGCCCGTCAGGCCGGTGCAGGCGTTCACGATCGGGCTGCCCAGGCCGATCGGTTCCAGCGGGATCCGATCGTGCCGCTGCTGCACCCGCTCGGTGGCGATCCACCATTCCACCATGAAGCGATCACTCGGTAAGCCCTGCCCCAGCGCTCCGAAATTTTCGCCATATACGTTGCGCTTGTAGACCTGCACCAGGCCGCCCAGCGCGCGCAAGTTCAAGCGCGCATTCGGCGCTTCCAGCGGATCGTACGTCCACGTGATCAGATCGATCTCATTCGCCAGCACGCGCTCGCGCTGCGCCCACTTCAACGTGGCGGCCACGCCCTTGTTGCGATATTCCGGCAAGATGCCCATCGTTTGCGAACACAGTTTCAGATGGCGATCAGTGTGCAGACCGATGAAACCGAACAGGAAGCCGATCAGCTTCCCGCCATCAAACGCGCCGATGACCACTCCGCCGTTTTCGGCTGCCGTATTCAGCGCAGGTGGATACAAGCCTTCGCCCTGCGCAAAGCCCCAGATTTGCTGCTGCACTTCGCGCACTTGCTGGAATTCTTCGTATTTGGTGAGGTCACGCACCGCGTAGATCATAAGCCCCTCGCTGCGTTAAAGCATCTCAACCCGGTTCCCATGCGTATCATATCATAACCGCGAATTCCACGCCGTGCTGAGGGATATCCCGTTCAGTGATGAAGCCAAGCCGGGATCGATCCGCTAAAAGACGACTTGCCACTCGTGGTGAATTCAGTTGTGAGCGATTGAAATCGCTACAACCGGGCCCTAACCGCCCTTGCCAGTCGCGCCAAACGCCGCTAGAATTGACACCATCATGGCGACGAAAGCGCTTAAACCCCGCACCTCACGACTGGCGCCCCGGCTGATTATTAAAAGCGGGCCGCATCAAGGCGACGAGTATATCATTCGCAAGCAGACGACGTTGATTGGCCGCAATGAATCCTGCGACCTGGCGGTTAACGACGCGCAGGTGTCACGTCGGCATTGCCAGATTTCCTGGGACGGCGTGTATTGCACGCTGGAGGATCTGGGTAGCACCAACGGCACCTTCATCAACGGGCAGCCGCTGACCGCCGCCTACGCGCTGCGTCCCGGGGACGAAGTGCAAGTGGCCAACGTGATCTTTCAGTTTGGCGATCCGCAAGCGACGCTGGTTGGACACAAATGGCCCAAACTCAAAATCGAACGGCCTACGCGCCGGGTCAGCGTGAATGGCGAGTTGATCGAACTCTCGGCCAAAGAATATGCGCTGCTGCTCTATCTCGACGAACATGCCGATCGAATTTGCAGCCGGGAAGAGATTACCACAGCCGTGTGGCCGGAATACAAAGGCAGCGTGTTTGATTATCAAGTGGAGAGTTTGATCAAACGCTTGCGCCAGAAACTGGAGCCCGACGCCGAGGAGTCACACTTGGTGGTCACCATTCGCGGACGGGGTTATCGGTTGGTGAAAATCTAAAACCGGGGTTCTCAATCGAACCCCGGTTTTTATTGGCGGTCGTGTCCGCTCCGCCCGCCAGCGCAACGCGATCATACCTGATGGGCCGCCGCAATCTCATCATACAAATCGGCCGCCGTGTAAACATCTGACGACGATCTGGCCTTAACTTTGCCGCATTTGGCCGCGCACAGTGCTTCGCGGAAATCCGGCCCCAAATCAACCCCGGTGGCTTGCTTAACCAGTTGTAGCGCGCGCACCGCTTGCGCGATGACATAGCGCGGTTCGGGTCGTGCCAACTTTTCAAAGAACCAACCGCAGCTGGTAAACATGCGTTGGCGGTGCAGCTGCGCTTGCACCAGTTTGCCGATGCGCAGCGTCTGCCCCGTCGTCAATTTCGCCGCCGTGTTCTCGCGAATCAACGAGCCCACTTCCGCGCTGCCCAGCACGACATCGATGTATTGATCGACCAGCTGCCAGGGGCGGCTGACCAGACGGCGCAGTTCATACAGATACAGCGCATCGATCTCATCGGCCACCAAATCCAGCGCCGAGCGCAGTTGCGGCTTCCAGCTGTAATCGCCCAGCGTGCAGCCGCAGCCCGTGTCCCAACGCGCCAGATGGTGGCTGCAACTCCACGCTGTCCGCTCGTTGATCTCCACTTCCACCGTCGGCGGATGCGTGCGCAAATAATCGGTCAGTGTCACCATCTGATAAGGCGACTCGGCTTCTGCACGCAGCAAATCCGCTAGGAGTTGCACCCCGTGGCGTTGATGATGCCCGAACGTCTCGCCGTCCGTGGCAATCAACGTCAAGCCTTGTCGCGTCTGTACACGCTCGGCCAGCCAGGCGCGTGCATCTTTCGGTTGATTCACGTCAAATGAGATCTGATTGGAGAGATGGCGATCGCGCACGAAGACGGCGAAGTAACCGCCCTCGGGCAGCCGCACCCGATAGGGTCCTGCGCCTTCACGCAAATCGCCGCGCACCTGTTCTTCGCTGAGGATGGTGAACGACAGGCCGCGCCGCGAAAGAATCTCCAGCGTGGGCAAATCGACTGCCATCTCCGGCAGCCACATGCCGCGCGGCTGGCGTCCGAAGCGCTGGATAAACGAGGCGATACCCCATTTGACCTGGGTGATCTTATCGCGGCGGCGGGCCAGCGGCAGGATGGTGTGATGCACCGGCTGCGCGATGGCATTGCCCACGCCGTGCGCTTGCCGGTGCGTCCGATCGGCTTCCTGGACCCGCGCGTACGTCTCGTGCTGATAGCGATCGAGCCAGCCGATCAACGTGGGGCCGATGTTGAAGCTCAGCCGATCGAGATTGCCGGCGAATGCGTTGGGGCGATAACACTCGGCAGTGATCTTCTCGTTGAAATCGTGATAAGGCTCAGCCCCCGCTTCACGCGGCATTTCGCCGGTAAAAGGATCTTCGCGCGGAGGCTGATAGAAATGGCCGTGAATGGCGATCGGGGAAGTCACTGAGTACTTTTCAGCCTGATCTGCAGAAACCGGGTTTCTTCATTTAGACTGCCTGATCTTCCGGCAGTTAGAAACCCGGTTTCTCCAACGAATTACTTGGCGCTTTTCACCAATTCAAAGTGCAGCTTGCATTTCCACGCGGTGCTCGCCTCCAACTCCAGCGGCCAGTGCGCCATGAGTGTGGTGCCTTGATAGTTGCGCTCGAAGCCGGCCTCCGACAGCGAGATGGTCTCCAACGGGAACTGCCACCAGTCGGCGGGCTCAGTCGCACGAATGAGACCGCGCCCCACGCGTTCCACGACGACGGCTACATCTTTGGCCTGCAGCGTGACTTCAATCGCGTTCAAGCGCTGCAGCCTGCCGCCCGCAAACAGCGTATACGAGCCTTCGGCTTCATCGCCGCCGGAGATGCCCCAATTGGTTTCGACGCCGAAGCGCGCGACGATTTTTTCTTCGCCGGTATTGGTGACGGTGTAAAACACATCAAAGGCCGACTCGCCGGTTTCCACCACCAGCTTCTTCTCCACGTGCAGTGGATGCCGCACGCCGTCGATCCAGGCGCCGCCTTCACGTTCCAGCGTGATGGTCGCCTTCTTAGCCGCGCGCGTCACCTTGGCCTGATAGGGTTGATTGACGAAGTCGCCCCATTCGACGTACTGGCTGCGATAGAACTTGTCCAGAGTTTCAACCGGGCTAAAGACGTGATCGACCAGACTGGCGCGGCGATACCAATCAGCAAATAATTTTTGATCGAGCCCGGCCTCTTTGGCGCGCACGGGCGCGGCATGGATGTTTTCCAGCTGGGTGCGTTGTCCCGCTACGATCAGCGAGCCATTGGCCGTGGCTTCGACCAAGTCTTGATGATAGCCCTCGCGCCAGCGGGATAACGTGTTGACCAGATTCAAGTTGCGCGCGCGCCAGTCCCACTCGATCAACGTGCCGCCGATGGGCGTGTCGATCAGCAGCCACTGCGCTTCGGTGGACACGATCACTTCCGGGCGCGTGTCGCAGTCGATATCGAAGCTATCGACCGTCAGCCATTCCTCGGTGGTGTGCGCGGCCTGCTCGGCCTGCGTCTGCGCTTCAATCAAATGCGCGTAGTTGGCCTCGCGCACGTGGAACAGATAAAGGCCGCCGAACACGCCGTGCCAATAGGGGCTGCTGCATTGTCCGGCCCACACCTGATCGAGCGCGGAGCTGCGCGCACCGACTCGCTTCATGCGATGCACCGCGGCGCTGGCCCACAACATGCGTTTGTGCAGCGTGTTGATCTCCGGGTACTTCACCATGAAGTAGCGCCACATGCCACCTTTCACAAAGCGCAAGATATCCAGGCGGTTTTCGGCTTTCAATTGCTTGGTCAACTTGGCCAAAGCGTGTGACGGCTCGGCGGGCAGCGACCACACATTCATCTCATCGTACGAAGCGGCGGGCACATAGGCCCGCCCGATCGGAGCCACCTGCTGTAAGATATCGCCCGGCGGACAGGTGATCAGCCAATCGGCGTTTTGTTCCAGCGCGCTGAAGAATTCTTCCACCCAGCCTGTGGTCCAGCAATGCTCGTAGGTGGTGGGCCACAGGCCAAATTTTTCGCCATCATCGCCCATCATCACCACGCGCGTGGGCGCGCCGGCCAGCACGGGCCGCGCGGCCTGCTGGCGCAGCCACTCGATGATTTCGCTCACGGCGCTCCACGGGGTGGCATAGCGCAGATATTGCAAGGAAGCAAAGACACTGACCGCCTGGCCTTGCTCTTCCGTCACGTAATAGCCAAAGAGTTCCTCGTCGGTGTAGCCGCCGTACTTGAAATGCGTATCGTCGAGGATGGTGTAGCGGACGCCGGCTTCGTGCAGCGGCTTGGGCAGATGCGGCTCCCAGACGCGCTCGGCCAACCACATCCCGATCGGCTCCGCACCAAAATCCTTGAGCACCGCTTCATTCATCTTGGCAATCTGCCCCAGCTTGTCGGCGTCGGGCAGCGCGGCCAGCACCGGCTCGTAATAGCCGCCCGTCATGAGTTCCACTTGCCGGCGGCCGGCCAACGTCCGCACGCGCTTCAGAAAATCAGGCTGCTGCTTTGCCAGCCAGTCGCGCAGCGGGCCGCTGTAGTGCAGCGCCAGCCGCACGCCGGGATGACGTTCCAACGCAGCGATCATCGGCTCGTAGGTTTTGTGATACGCATCCTCGATCACAAAATCATAGTTGCCGATCGGTTGATGATTGTGCAGGGCGAGTGAGAGATAGAGTTTGTTCATGTTGAAAGTAGTCCAAAGCAAGTCAGTGACTCAGATGGACGCACAGCGTGCCCACCTTCATGCCAGTGAGTGAGTTATGCTTTCGGGACGTAGCCGACGGTGGTGCCACTGGGCACCATCGTGCCGGCGAAATCGCCGGGTTTCGAGTCTCCGGCCACAACGCAGTTGCGGCCTACGCGGACGCCTTCCGGCACGGTACCGTTCTTACCCACGAGTGAAATTCCAGAAGTGAGATCGCCCACCGGGTTGGGACTGTAATCGACGCCATAGCCCACGTGCGCGTTTTGATGAATGACGACCTGCTTGTCCACGATCGTGCGATCGACGATGGCGCCGTTTTCGATGATGGTGTCGGTGAAGATGATCGAGTTGCGCACCACTGCGCCGCGTCCCACCTTGACACCGGGCGCCAGCACGCTGTATTCCACCGTGCCTTCGATTACACACCCGTCGGTGACGAGGCTGTGGGCCACCACCGCGCCTGTGCGAATGTTCACCGGGGGCCGCTCTTCCGATCGGGTGTGGATGACCCAATCGCGATCCAACAGATCAAGCGGGGGTTGATCGGCCAGCAAGTCCATGTGTGCTTCCCAATAAGCTTGCACCGTTCCCACATCCACCCAGTACCCGTTGAAGGGATAGGCGTACACGTTGTGGGTCTTGATCATCTTGGGGATGATGTTCTTCCCGAAGTCGTGTGAGGAGTTCGGGTCCAGGTCATCTTCCTGCAGCATCTGGTTCAACACCTCCGTGGTGAAAACGTAGATGCCCATGGAGCCCTTATTGCTCTTGGGTTGCAGCGGCTTTTCTTCAAAATCGATGACGCGATAGCTATCCTCGGTCTGCAGAATGCCAAAGCGCGAAGCTTCGTCCGGCGGAATGGTCAACGTGGCGATAGTGACATCGGCGCGCTTTTCCTGGTGGAACGTGATCAGATCGTCGTAATTCATCTTGTAGATGTGATCCGCCGCCAGAATCACCGTGAAGTCCGGCTTGTGCCGCTTGATGAAGTCAAAGTTCCGCTGAACGGCATTGGCCGTGCCGCTGTAACGCTCCATCGTGCCGTCCAGGCGCTCGATCGGCTGCAGCAGCCACACCCCGCCATACAGGCGATCTAAGTCCCACGGCCCACCGGTACGAATATGCTCGTTAAGCGAGTGCGGACGATACTGCGTGAGAACGCCCACCGTCGTGATGCCGGAGTTGGTGCAGTTGGAGAGCGGAAAGTCCACGATGCGATATTTACCGGCAAAGGGCACCGCGGGTTTGGCGCGCTTCTGAGAGAGGATGCTGAGCCGGCTGCCTCGTCCGCCGGCAAGGATCATAGCAAGTGCGTGCATGGCTTATCCTTTTAGGGTGGGTTGTCGAAGTACACGAATCCCACGAATTTCACGAATCGAAGTGGGCCTTTCAATTTTCGTGAGATGAGTGTTATTCGTGTACCAGAATCACTTGGTTTTCTGATGCACCTCGCTGGCCGTGCGATACAAATCCACATACTGTTGAGCCGAAACCTGCCACGAGAAATCGGCGGCCATACCGCGCCGCTGGATGGCGCTCCAACGATCGGGATCAGCATACGCCTCTACCGCCCGATCGATCGCGCCGAGCAAAGCGGCCGGGGTATACGGCTTGAAGACGAAGCCCGTGCCGCGCTGCGGTGAACGGCCCGCGTCGCTGACCGTATCCACCAGGCCACCCGTGGCGCGCACTACCGGCACCGCGCCATAGCGCATGGCGATAAGTTGGCCCAGGCCGCACGGCTCAAAGTTCGAGGGCATTAAAAACACGTCGCAGCCGCCATAGATCTGGCGCGCCAACGATTCGTTGAAATTGTGATCGACTCCCACGCGCCCCGGATATTTTTCGACCAGGGCTTGCAGGGCCGTGTGATATTTTTCATCGCCGCTGCCTAGAATAGCAAGCTGCACGTCGCGTTTCATTAATCGATCGGCGGCCGCCAGCAAAATATCGAAACCTTTTTGATCGTATAGACGCGTCACCATGCCGATGAGCAAGGCGCGTGGTTTATGCTTCAGGCCGAGCAGGGTCTGCACGGCGCGTTTATTCGCCGCCCGCTTCTTCAGCGAGGTCGCCGCGAAGCGTTCGGCCAGCAGCGGATCGGTTTGCGGATTCCACGCGATCTGATCGAGGCCGTTGAGAATACCCGCCACCGGCTCACGGCGTGTCTGCAGCAGCTTATGCAGACCTTCGCCAAACTCGCGCGTGAGAATCTGCCTGGCATAGTTGGGGCTGACGGCGTTGACGGCATCGGCATAGGTCAGGCCGCGCGCCAGCCAGTTGGCCGTGCCCGGTTTCTCGCCGGGGAGGTGCGGCAGCGTGGCGGAGTAGCCCGCAAAGCGGAACAGCGCATCGCCGCTGAGACCTTGATAGAGGAGGTTGTGAATCGTCAGCACACTGGCAATCGACTTCAACTTGGCGTCACGCTGGCCGCGCAGCGCGAGGTACATCACCGCCGCGCCGGTATGCCAATCGTGGGCATGCAGCACATCGGGCGTCCAATCACTGGTGCGCAAAAATTCGATCACGGCGCGGCTGAAGAACAGATACGCCATCACTTCGTCCGGTTGGCCGTAGACGGTGTCGCGTCCGAAAAAGCGTTCATCCCACACAAAGTACGTCGGCACACCGGAGAAATTGGATTCAAGCACTTCGGTCGTGCGGGAGCGCGCCCCGGCAGGCACGTCGATAAAGCGATCGACACGCTTGATGCCATACTGCTTGGCATCGATGGGTCGATAGCGAGGAATGATCACGCGCACATCGTGACCCAGCGCGCGCAGCGCTTGTGGCAGCGAACCGATCACATCGGCCAGGCCGCCGACTTTATAGAACGGCGCGCATTCGGCGGCGACGAAAAGAACCTTCAGTGAAGTGAGCGGTTGATCGTTGTTGGCAGCAGATGAAGATGGCATTGGGCGCTCGAATCTAAACCGGTGTGGGATAGGGTTATACTAGCACAGGCTGAGATGCGCGTCAAAGCAGAAAAACGGGGCAAGGCCATGGGACGCTGGCGCGCAGCGTGCTGAGGTACAGCGTGATGGGGTCGTTGATCTACAGCGAATTCCAGTTTGGTTTACGATCCGTCATTGCGAGCGCTTTTTGCGAAGCAATCCCCGTGCCAATCGGCAAGCTTTGCCTTCCACGAAAGAGATTGCTTCGTCGCACGCCCTGTCTGCGCTGTGCGCGCTGTGCGCGCTGTGCGCGGGGGCTTTCGCTAGGCGAAAGCGCTCGCAATCACGCGCCTCGTCCGAAAGCACGAGCCAACTTGGCAAGATAGCCTGCTTTATTGTTGCCGGGGTAAAGAGGTTAGAATCTTTAGCTTTGTGATTTGGGTTCAAATTGCAGATGTTGCAGAATCATGGCTAACCAGGTGGTCGTACAGTCTACTGTATTCTCTTGCAGCGTCTTGTACGCTCCTGACGGACACCTTGTTCTCACGCAGTCTTGTGAGCAAGCCCGGCTCGACCAGCAGGCGATGCAGCTTTTCCGTAAGCAGCGAAACATCACCCCGTGGAAACAACAGGCCAGTTGTCTCATCGTCAATGATCTCGTTGAGACCCGGCAAATCCGTTGCAACCAGCACTGTTTGCGACGCAAGCGCTTCATGTGCAACCAACGGAAAATCATACCACAGGGATGGTATCACCAGCACATCGAGTTCAGCATACACCCTGGCGCTGTCTGCATGGGCATAGGGTCCGCAGAAATGAATCCGCTGGTCGCCTGCCGCCAGCATACGCAGGGATTCCCCGTATGGGTTATGAGAAAGCCGTCCAAAGATCAACAACACAGCCGGTAGATGAGTCGGGAGCCTCTTAAAAGCTTGGATAAGTAGATGCGCTCCTTTCGCCTCGTCCAGGCGGCCCACATAACCAATGCGTACAACAGCGGAGGGTGTCTTACCTGAATAAGCGGATAACCAGCTGAGATCATGCCCGTATGGCATCAAATGGATTTCCTTATCCTGGACAATTGAATTGTAGATTTTGCGGCCAAACGGGGTAGCGATCGCCACGTAATCGGCCTGACGTAATACGTCAGTGAGATAACGCTTGCGATCGGCCATGTCCCCTGCCATTCCCCGAAGCCCGCGATGGCGCGTCAGGCGGGGTCGTCTGCTAATGCTTGTGAGGGTGGCCTGCAATGCCGCGGCGGGTAGGAATTTAGCCAGTCCGCGATAGATCTTCGTTCCTGCGGTCATGCACTTGAGACAATCCCAAGCTGTGGTCTGCCCGTCACACAGCGTGCCATTTGAACGCACCAAGTTTATGCGTGGACAAATGAACCAGAAATCCGTAAGTGTAAGCACGACGGGGACGCCGGCTTGTTGGGCCGAGGGAATCACGCTGGCCGAAATTCGATCGCAGGAGGTCACATGGACTACGTCCGGTTTTTGCTCACCGATGAACTGCCTGATCAGGTCTGCGATGATTGGGTTACGGTAGAGGTACCCTGTCGGGTCCGGCGCACGCAGCCAATTCAGATTCACGCGCGTCACAGCTATCCCTTGATACACGTCGTGCGTAAATCCGTTGAAGTAATGCGGATCCTCGTCCCAGCTGCCAATGCAGATTACCGACACCTCATGGCCTAATTCCTGCAAGCCGGCTGCTAAGCCAAGCGTGTGGACTTCTGTCCCGGCTGAGGCATTGGGAGGAAAATCACGGGTTAAGTACAGTATGCGCATAGGGTTAGTCTCTCGTGTCTTTGGTTCGCCTACCGCAACGACTGCGCGTCTTAAGCGCGCGGTTCCACCTCGCGAACCGCTAGAGCGCGAACAGCCAGGTAGATTGAAGTAGACACCCCATGATCGATAGTCGGAGTCACTTCTTGCTGTTGATGCGCAAGCTTAAAAGCGTCTGTTCGCATCGAATAGGGAAGCATCAGGTAGAGTAGGCCCCTAGGACTTTATCGACAGCCGCAATCACGTCCTGAGCGTCTTGATCGGACATGCAAGGTGACAGTGGCAGCGACAGGATTGAATCACCGATTCGTGCGGCATGGGGGAAATCCTCGTACCGGTAGCCGAAAGTCTGGCGATAGTATGGATGCGTGTGCAAAGCACGATAATGAAGTGCGGCACCGACATTCTCTGCGCGTAATGCGGCAAGGATCTCATTGCGTCCGACACGAAATTGGGCTAAATCCAGGCACAACACATAAAGGTGCAGAGCGTGCCGATTACTGCTATCTTGAGGCCTTGGCTGTAAGCCGACACCTCTAAGCCGGCTGAAAGCGGCATCGTATTGCCGGGCTATCGCTTCTCGTCGGGACAGGAAGCCTTCTAGCTTGCGCAGTTGATGAAGGCCAATTGCTGCCAGAATGTCGGGGAGGTTGTATTTGTAGCCGGGCGCCACGGCATCACTCAAGAGTATCTCTTTAGTCATGTAGCGCTGCCAGGCATGCGCGCTCAGTCCATGCAAGCGGTAGATCTGCAGCTGTTCGGCTAACTGCGCATCAGCAGTGGTAACCATACCGCCTTCGGCTGTAGTCAAGTTCTTATTGGCGTAGAAACTGAAACAGGTCAGGTTCCCATGGCTTCCGATCAGCTGATCCTTGTAGCGTGTGCCGACCGCATGAGCGGCATCTTCCACTAATGCCAGATGGTGCTCCTGAGCAATTTGGCGCAGGCTAACCATGTCGCAGGCCAGGCCGCCGAAGTGAACGGGGATGATTGCTTTTGTACGTGGCGTAATCGTCTTACGCACTTGATCGGGATCGATGTTCAACGTTACTGGATCGATATCAGCAAATACTGGTCGCGCACCCTGGAGAACGACCACATTTGCGGTGGCCGCAAACGTCAGGGGTGACGTAATAACTTCATCGCCGGGTCCAATTCCACTTACGACCAGGCTAAGGTGTAAGGCCGCTGTGCACGAGTTGACGGCCACGGCATGTGCTACCCCAATGTAGTCAGCAAATTCCCGCTCAAACTGCAATGCCTTAGGACCGGTCCCAATCCAGCCTGATTGCAGCGTGTCCATCACTTCATCGTATTCTGCTTGATCCAGACAGGGAGCGCCAAATACTAGAAAGCGATCGCGCACAGGCTGGCCGCCATCGATAGCAAGTTGGCTGGTCATGATTTATTCCTTCCTTGATGGTGATCAGATGCGTTACATTCTTTTCGCGGCGAAACTCAGCGTAGACGCGCAGCAGCTCGTCACGAGACACCGCTTTGAACAGGGCCTGGCCCCACGCAGGGTGTTATCCTCGTGAAGAAAATGAAGGCGCGCCTAGCCTAGCACAAGATCGGCGCGTGAACAAACAGCCCCGCGTCAGCGAGGCTGTTTGCAACACTCGTTCATTCGCCGGCCGCCAGCACGGTACTGACGGCGACCTCGAATCCGTCCAAGACTTCTGAGCGGGCGCTTTCGTCCGGGCCAAAGCGACCGATCAATTCGTAATCCCCACGGCGCAGCACAAAGACTTCAATCTGGCGCTTGTCAGGATCGACGATCCAATATTCACGCACACCGCTCAGCGCGTAGAGGCGATATTTGGTGCGGCGATCGTCAATCCAATTGCTGGGCGAGAGGATTTCCACGATCAGATCAGGTGGGCCGTCGATCCACCGTTCCTGGATGATGTCGAGGCGATCCTTGTGGATAAACAGAATATCGGGCTGCACCGGGTTTGCCAGCTCGCCAAGTTTCACGTCAATGGGCGCTGTCACCACTTTGCCCAGTCGCTGTCGCTTAACAAAGTTGCCCAATTCAAGTGACAAGTTAAAACTGGCTTCTTGATGCCAGAAGCTCGGTGCTGGATTCATGCGCAGCTCTCCCTCGATCACTTCATAGCGCCAGCCATCATCAGGCAAACGTCGATAGTCCTCATAGGTCCATTGACCTTGCGGTGGCCACACTGGTTCGGCGGGCCGCTGTGGAGCGATTGATTGAATAGCCATACCGCTACCCCCTATTCCCACCAAGTCCTTCGTCTGTTTCTTCTCCAAGAAGTCTAAATCAGCAATCAGCAATTCCCCAGTGAACAACTACCCCGCTTGCGCGGGGCTTCCTTCCGACCTCCCACTTCAAACCTCAAATCTCTGCGATTACGGCGCAGGTGTTGCGGTCGCAGGTGGCACACCGCCCGTGCCCACTTTGAAAATCGCCTGCCAGGGTAGATAGCGCGTGAAGACGCGATCTTCTGAGATCACTTGTCCGCCGCGCGTAACCGTACGCGTCACAGTGACATCCGCGCCATCGGCGGCGTAGTCTACTTGTTGACGAACACCAACCGCCAGCGCGGGGTCCTCTTCGATCTTGTCCTCGGGATGCGGGATGACATTCTCCACGATCGGTTCCGAGATCGTCACCTGTCGCCCGTCATTGGTGCTGTAGAATTTGAACGTCAAGCGGCCCGCCGCATCGTTGGCATACGCTTCGATCAAAATGTGATACGGCGTATCGTTCTTGAATTTGAAATCGACGAAGGGGCTGAACACGCTGGCATCCAGGCCGGGACCGGCGCCGCGCTCGTACCAACCCACCCGATAAGCATGCGGCCAGCGTTCGATGATGGGATAGCCCCCGTTGAAGGCCGCGCGGAAAGCCGTGGTCGAAACCTGGCACACGCCGCCGCCGACGCCTGTGATGGTGCGTCCATTATAGATGATCAACGCTTCGGCGTAACCTGTGTCCAGGCTCACGTCACCCAGATTGTCATTGAACGAAAAAGTCTCGCCCGGTTTGACGATGACGCCGTGCTGGCTGGCCGAAGCCGCGCCGATATTCTTCATGCGCTCGACACTGGAACCGGCATAGAACGACTGCCCCGTCGAGACCAGCTCGGTGATGCCCAAGGCCGCTGCGCTGGCATCGTCGTAAAAATCAGGCCGCTGTTCGTTGACGACGAGCGCCACTTGTTGATCGCCGCGCGCCAACGCCTCATTCATGCGCGTCAAGGTAGAGGTGACGTCGAGCGTGCGGCCGATCTTGCCTGGCCGGATCGCTTCCAACTGGCGCGTCTCGTCGTTGAAAACAAAGCGCGCGTTCTCACCCGCCCGATCGATTTGCCGCGCAAGATCGGCCAGGCCGCTGTGCAGCGCTTCCTCGTTGAACTTCACCTCAATGGTCTTGCCATCCGACGCTTTCTGTACCATGAGGAAGGAGAGCAGCTGCTGCGGAGTGAGATCCCAACTGGCGGGTTCATTCGGCGCGGGATTTTCCAGCACCAGGGTCATGTTGCGCTTCAAGATCTGCTGCAGCCGCACCGCCACCGGCGACGCATCCAGCAAGCGCGGCTGGCGCGTATCGATCGGCAGCACGATGCGCTTGGGCCCGTCGGTCTTCGCCAGAGCGGGCAGCAACGCCAATGCGGCCTCCAAGTCTAACTCGCGGCCAATTTGCGCAGGCGTGGTGATGACGGTGGTGCCGTTGAGCTGCAATCCGGCATCCAGGGCCGGACGATCGATCTGCGCGGCCATCTGTTCGAAGTAGGTGCGCGCCGCCGCATAATCGAACACAATGCGCGGGGGTAAATCGGCGCCATTGATCAACACTTGCGATTGTGTCTCCAAACCGCGCTGCGACAGTTCGAGCGCGGCCTGCGCGGTGGCGCGGGAATCGAAGCGGATGCCGAGATCGATCGGGTTGGCAATCCAGGCCCGTTGGCCGTCGCTTAGATCAACGCGTGTGGTGTTGAACTTGGCATCGAAGGAATGATCCAACTCGGCGGCGGCTTCATCCAGCGTCTTGCCGCTTAGCTCGACGCTCCACACCGACACCCCGGGCAGCACGCGAGCCGAGAAGTAGATTTGAAACGCGATGAAGCCCAGCACCAACACGACCAGAAACGCAGTCAGCGCAATGAGCATAACAAAAGCCCACGGCAAACGCGCAGAGGGCTTGGGGTTGCGGGCTTGAGACAACGTGACCGTGCGCATAAGATGATAATACCACAGCGCCTCTTGCTCCCGCAATAGGTCGCGGATACTCGTTCAGGCAGCATCCGGCGTGGAGGCTTTAGTCGGTGAATGGCCTACAATCCGGCTAAAGCCTCCACGCCAAATTTACCCCTACTTAAAAATATCATCGAGCAGCCCGCGCACGCGCGCTTTACGCGCGGCGGTATCGGCCGCATCAACCTCGATCGAGAGTGCGATTGGCCCGATGGCGATCTGGCCCGGCCACTGAAGCGACTGCTTGCCGAGCGTGATCTTCCCGGCGGCCTCGCCCTCGCCCAACCAGCGAGTGTCATCCGTCGGCGCGACTCGCACAATCACCGCGTCGCCGGATTTGGCCTCTTCCGGCACGAAGCGCCGCGGCCAATCCAGCCGCTGCTCGTCGTCGAACGCGATGACGACGAGGTCGCCCTCAATCTGATCGATCACGCCGCGCAGTTCGAGCGCGCCGCGCAGTTCGAGCGCGCCGTACAGTTCGGCGGGAGACTCTTTCACAACCTTTTTGCTCTTTGATTTACGGGGCATATCTGCCATCCTCAACGTGAGGGGCGCTTTCACGCACCACGTATCAGTACGAAGCCTCCCCGTGGGACGCCTTACTTTTCACTGGTCACATGGATCGCGGTGCCATCGCTCGTCACCGTAATCGTGCCGTGCTCGTCCGTGCGGAGGTAAGGAATCTTCAATTTCTCCAGCACCGCGATCACCTCGGGGTGGGGATGCCCGAACGAGTTATCTTTGCCCGCGCTGATGATGCCCAGCTGCGGCTGCACCTTCTTAAGCCAATCTTCATTCGTGCTGGTGCGGCTGCCGTGATGGCCCAGCTTCAAGACCGTGCTGCGTACGTCGAAACCGCGCTCCAGAATCGCCTGATTGGCAGGCATTTCGGCATCACCTGTCAACAAGAACGAGGTATTGCCGTAGGTCAACTTGATCACAATCGAGGCATTGTTGTTGTCGTCGTCCTGCACCGCGTCATCGTCCGGCCCCAGCACCTCGATCTTCACAGACGGATCGAACGGGATCGCTGTGCCCGTGCGAACCTTTAACGCTTCCACGTTTTTGTCGCGGATGTTAGTCAGCAATCTTTCATAGATTTGGGTTGAATGCACCTGTCCGGTCAACGCGGCCAGCTTCACCGGGTAGTTCTCCAACACCCCCACCAGTCCGCCGATGTGATCGGCATCGGGATGCGTGGGGATCAGCACATCGACCTGTTGCGCGCCCCATTCCTTCAATTTGGGAATGATGACGGTCTCAGCCAGATTGGTTGAACGTCCGCCATCGATCAACATCGTTTTACCATTAGGCGCTTGAATCAAAATCGAGTCGCCCTGTCCCACATCCAGGAAAGCAACCTTCAGCGCGCCCTGGCCGGGCACGAATGTCGGCGCAGGCGTCACTGGCTGGAGGATACAACCCGCCAGCACCAACCCGGCAATCAATAGGAACAAACGCTTGGGCATGAGAGTCTCCGCGTGTGAAGTGTGACATGATTTTACTACATCCCCAAAAGAACCGCCGGAGATTGTCCGGCGGCGCTCTGTTACGCATCACGGATGACGTGTCACATTACAAGGTCACTTGCCGCACGTCCACAATCGTCGACAACGCGCGCAGTTCGCGCAGGGCTTCATCGCCCACGGGTGTATCGATATTGATGAAGGACACTGCTTCGCCGCCAGGCCCCGAGCGGCCCATCTGCCACTCGGCGATATTGATGCCGTGCGCCCCCAGCAGCGTACCAACTTTGCCGATTACGCCGGGCACGTCGTGGTTCGCCAGGATCAGCGCCGGGCCGTGCGGCAGCGCATCGATGCGAAATTCGTCGAGCAGTACAATGCGCGGCTGCGTGTGCAGGAACAACGCCCCGCCCACCAGGCGCGTTTCCTTGTTGGAATGCGCGCGACACAAAATGACATTGGAATAATCCTCGGCCGCCGGATGGCGCGTCTGCGAGACGCTGATGCCACGTTCTTCGGCGAGGCGGGGCGCATTGACGTAGTTGACGGCATCGCTCAATACCGGCGCCAGCAGGCCCTTCAGCAGCGCCACCGTCAACGGTTTGACGTGCGCCTCCACCTCTTCGCCGCGGAATTCCAACTCCAACCGATCGATGCGGCCATGAATCAATTGCATTTGCAGCGAACCGAGCTTCTCGGCCAGCGTCATGTACGGCGCGAGCGAGCGATAGTCTACGCCGTCGGCAAACGGCAGGTTGACCACGTTACGGAAGTTGAGACTGCGCAGCGCGTCGATGACTTGCTGCACGATCTGCACGGCCACATCGCGCTGCGCCTCCACGGTATTGGCGCCGATGTGCGGCGTGGCAATCACGTTCTCCAACGCGAGCAACTTCGTCAAGAGTTCGGTCTTGGGTGGCTCGCAGCTGTACACATCGATACCGGCTCCGGCGACTTTGCCCGCCACGAGCGCCTCATACAGGGCCTGCTCGTCATAGATACCGCCGCGCGCGCAGTTGACGAGATACACGCCATCTTTCATCTTGGCGATTTCACATGCGCCGATCATGCCTTTCGTTTCTTCGGTGAGCGGCGTATGCGCGGTGATCAGGTCGGACCGGGTCAGCAGTTCGTCGAGATCGCCGACGAGGTGAACGTGCAGCCGATCGGCAATGTCTTCGGCGATGTACGGATCGTACGCAATGACCTTCGCGCCGAACGCCTGGCAGCGCGTGGCGACCCGCGATCCGATGCGGCCCAAGCCGATGACGCCCAGCGTCTTGTCGCTCAACTGCGTCCCCAGGAACCGGGCGCGCGTCCATTCGCCGTGTTTGATCGACGCGTTGGCCAGCGGCAAATGGCGGCACACGGCCAGCAGCAGCGTCATGGTCAGTTCGACGGCGGCCAGCGTGTTGGCTTCGGGCGTATTCATCACTAGCACGCCGCGCAGCGTCGCCGCGTCGATATCGACATTGTCCATGCCGACGCCCGCGCGCCCAGCCACCCGCATTTTCTTGGCGGCCTCAAACGTCGCGGCGGTCATGGGCGTGCCCGAGCGCGTAATCACGGCGTCATACGCGCCGATGATCTCGATCAGTTTCTCGGGCGACGGCAGTTTCACAACCTCGTAGTGCATATCGGTCGCGGCCTCCAGCAGGGCCAGGCCGGCCGGGCCAATGTCGTCGGTAATGAGAATGTTGTGCATGAGTCTCCTCGTCGTGCGTAACCAACCAGAACACGTATCACGCCCTGAATTCATCCATCAGCGCCAACAACTCTTCCACATCCTTCAGCTGAATCTCGCCCATGTGCGCGATGCGGAAGGTCTGGCCTTGCAGGGCGCCGTAACCGTCGGAGATTTGCATCCGCCTGGATTTGAGAAAGCCGTTGAGCGCCTTCACGTTGATCGCGCGCGTGTTGGCGACACACGTCACGGTTTGCGATCGATACCCTTCTTCTGCAAACAGATCGAACTTCTCCTGCGCCCAACCTCGGACCCGATCGGCCATACGCGCGTGACGGGCAAATCTTGCCCCCAGCCCTTCGGCCAGGACCCGATCGAGAGCCGTGTCCAGCGCCCACATCAGCGAGATGGCGGGGGTCGCCGGGGTCTGGTTCTTCACGAGATACTTTTCCAGATCGACAAAATCAAAGTAGAGGCCGCGCGCGGGAAGGGTTCTGGCTTTCTCCAAAGTCCGATCGGACACGGCAGCGAACGAAAGCCCCGGTGGCACGGCCAGGCATTTTTGCGACGAGGTAAACAGCACGTCGAGGCCCCACGCATCGAAATCGATCCGATCGCCGCCCAGCGACGAAACCGCATCGACCATGATCGTCACGTCCGGGTAGCGATCGTGCAGCAGGGCCGCGATGTCTTTGATCGGGCTGACCACACCGGTCGAGGTTTCGTTGTGCACGACGGTGAGCGCATCGAAGCCGCCAACTTTCAGCGCCTCATCGATCAGCTCTGGCTTGACGGCCTTGCCCCAGGCCACTTCGAGCGGCACCGCCTCTTTGCCGTTAGCGGCGGCCACCTCATACCAGCGCTGCGAGAACGCGCCGTTGACGGCGCACAGCACTTTGCGGGCGACCCCGTTGCGGATGGCAGCTTCTTGCAGACCCGTGCCGGATGAGGTCGAGACGTAAACGCGGCTGCGCGTGAAGAACACCTGCCGCAGCCTGGGCTGAAGGCGCGCGAAGAGTGCTTCAAAATCCTGGCCGCGATGACCGATCAGCGGTTGGTTCTGCGCCGCCAGCACAGAAGGATGAACATCAGTCGGGCCGGGAATGAATAGCTGAGCCATCGGGTCTCCAATTTTCAATGAACAATGATCAATGACAAAGTGAAAACATCAGACACCGGGTTTCTACGTGCGGCACTTCATTCTGCCGTGACTGGAGAAACCTGGTGTCTCTTTCCGTTGTCGTGAAACAGGACAAGTCCTTGTGCGATGTCTTCCAGTCCGCGCTGCAAAACCGGCGCGTGTTCAGTCCCCTGTAATTTTTCGGCGTCTTCTTTCGATAAAGCTAACGGCACCAGCGCCGCGAGCCGCGAAGCCGCGATAAATACGTCGGCTTCACGCGCCACCCGTTCACGCGCGACGACACCGCCAAAGCCGACGAACAACTTTACGGCATCACGCGCTTCCAGATCTGTAATGCCATCGCCCACGAGCAAGGTGCGTTTTTCAGCGCCGCTGAGGTCTTGAAGGATAGTGCGTTTGCCCAAGGTCTCGATCAAGGGCGTGGGCGGCAAGCTCAGATAACGCTCGTCGGGGTTGCCGCCATAGCGATCGAGATCGTAACGCCACCATTTACCGGAGAGCTGATCGAATTCGATCGGCACCGCGCGGACGTTGCGGCCCGGCAGCCCCAACGAGCGTGCAAATTCCTGCACCGCCGGCAGCAGGCCGCCGCTGACGAGATAGACCTTGCATCCGGCAAAGCGCAGCGCCGCCAGGGTTTCTTTGGCGTCCGGCACGACCGTCTCACGATACGCCTGCGCGATGCGGCGCAGATCGGCGCGCGTGGGGCGCAGCAGATCCAATCGGGCGGCGAAAACTTCCTCCAACTTGATCTCTCCGTCCATGGCGCGGCGGGTAAGATCGGCAATCGGCTCGTACTGGCCTGTCAGGCGCGCTAACTCGTCGATGCCTTCGATCGTTGTCAGCGTGCTGTCGCAGTCGAAAAACGCGATGCGAAAGGAAGCGGCGGGAGGTTGGAACATCACGGCGATCATAACAAAGCCAGGGGCAAGAGGCAAGCTGCAGGAGGCACAATCTCCGCGCGCTTGATCTCGTGCAGCTTGTCGTTTGTCACGATTATTCTGTCCGCTTGTCGAGGTCATCAGAACAGGTTATACTCAGGCCGTCCACGCTGCCCGTTTGGGGCCATCCTAAACCTGCTTGTGCCCTCAAGTTGAGGAATCGCCATGATCAAGATCGTCACCGATACCACCGCTGAGTTATCCCGCGACTATTGCCGCGAGCACGATATCGAAGTCGTGCCTCAAATTATCCGCTTTGGCGAAGAGACCTTCCTGGAAGGCGTGGAGATGGATGAGCCGGAGTTTTTGCGCCGCTTGAAAGCCTCGGCGACGCTACCCGGCACGGCGGCCCCTGCGCCCGGCTTGTTTGACGCCGCCTATCGACGCGCCGCCGAACATGGCTATCCCATCTTGTCGATTCATCCTTCGCGTGAAGTCAGCGGCACGGTCATCTCGGCGAATGCCGCGCGCGGCCTGTATCCGCACGCCGACATTCGGGTGATCGATACGCGGACGATTGCCGGGTGTTTAGGTGAAGCCGTGAAGCTGACCGTGGAATGGCGCGCCGCCGGCCTGTCCGCCGATGAGATCGAAACGCGCTTGACGGCCCTCATTCCGCGCAGCCGCACTTATTTTCTGGTGGCGACGCTGGAATATTTGCAGCGCAACGGACGCATCGGTGGGGCTTCACGTTTGATCGGGAGCATGCTGCAAATCAAGCCGATTTTACAGTTGAGTGACGGGCGCGTCGAACCGCTCGATAAAGTGCGGACCTATCAAAAAGCGCTGGATCGCTTGAAGGAACTGGTCGTCACCGAATGTCCACGCACGCCCGACGCGCGCTTGAGTGTGATGCACGCCGATGTCGCCGCGGACGCGGCTCGCTTGTGCGACGAACTGCGCGCGAGGTTGGGCATTGAAGAGATTTCGGTGTATCCGCTGGGGCCGGCCATCACCACGCACGCCGGGCCGGGAACTTTAGCCGTCGGTTTTTTCGCCGCTTGAGGCGTGCCGCTTAGGACACACGCTTAACGGTCAGCCGCCAACGATCAACATGTCTGAAACACCTGATATCAAGAAACTCGAACAGACCCTCAAGCACATGTCGCCGGAGCAGTTCTCGGCCTTGTGTGCCGAGCTGGGCCTGGTTGAGGATCTGCTAGGCAAGACACGTGACGAGCAGATCAAAACGCTGCTATCTCTGTCGCCCAACTTGGGCCGCGTGGCGCGGGTCGTGCGGCATGTCTGGCCGGAAGCCTTTGAGGCCCCCCCCGTCAAGCCCAAGCGCAAAATCAAATTACCGATTGGTCCGGTTGTAGGCTTTCTCGCCTTGATCGCCATCATCGCCGCCGGAGTGTGGATTGTGAACAGCGCGCTCAATGCCAACTCGACGGAAGTGGTCAACTATCGGGTGACTTCTTCGCCGGTTCCTACGCAAGCACTGATCATTGGCCTGCGCACGGCGACGTTCACGCCCACGCCGACCAACACACCCACCCGCACGTACACGCCCACGCCCGATGTGCCGGGGACGCTGACGGCCACTTACGCACCCACGGCAACACCCACCAACACGCCCACACGCACCCCAACACCCACGCGTACACGACGCGCCACAGCCACGCCCGCGGCGACGAGTGACAAACCCACGCGCACGCCCACATCCACCGCCTCGCCGGCGCCGGCGATCCGCATTGTGTATCCCGCGGCCATGTTGAACCGGCCGGCGTCTAACACCATCGTCGAGGGCACGAAGGCGTTTCAAATGCGGTGGATTGTGCCGGGGTTAAGCGAATTGAATCCCGACGAGCGCTATCGGTTGCGGCTGCGGCTAGATCAACAAGTGGTATTCGATCGGGTAACCGCCAACAATTGGTACGATCCCGACTGGGGTGGCGCGCCCAACGGCACGCCCGGCACTTACAACTGGGCCGTCACGATAGTGAAAGTCAATGACGCCGGAAACATCATCGGCGTGATCAGCCCGGAGAGCGAGCGCTGGAATATCATCTGGCAGTGAAGCGGGCAGCTGGTTGTTAGTGGTTAGAGTGTTTTCCGGTACATCCGGTGAACTTTGTAGAAATCGATCCCCAGGCTGGCAATCTCGCGCTGCATCTTGTCATTCTCCGCGCCGATCTGCACTACATCGGCGTAACAGAAATGGCTATCGCGCACGCTCTTATACATCTCGGCGAACAGCAACGCCGTGCCGCCGCTGCCGCGATACTTTTCGATCAAGCCTGCGCCATTCAGGTTGATCCACTGGGTGCGCTTCAACTCGATCAAGATATCCAGCCACCCGATCGGGAATAGCCGGCCCTTGCAGCGTTGAATGGCCGCCGAGGGATCGGGATAGCCGAACAGAAAACCCACGATCTGATCGTCCTTCATGACCACTTTAATCAGGCGCGGATCGGCAAACATCAGCAGCTGCCGCGCCATGAGCTGCGCTTCTTCGTCGGTGATGGGAAACGTATCAGTCGTGCCGCTGAGGGCGCCATTGTACAAATCTTTCATCGGTCCAATGAGGTGCTTCAGATCGCTGCGTTTCTGGTAGCGCGCGATGCGCAAGCCGCGCCGCTGCTGCACTAAATCGGCGATCTTCAACACTTTTTCCGGCAGCACAAAATCCGGACTCAGATACCCTGACACGATATCACTGGCGCCGACAAAGCCCGCGTCTTCCAACAGGCCCGCGTAGTAATCGAGATTGTAGGGAATGCCCAACGCCGGACGATGCTCAAAACCCTTCACCAGTAACCCCATCCCGTCGAGCAGCGAAAAGCCTTTGGGGCCAAAGACTTGGGTCAGGCCGCGCGCGCGCGCCCACTCCACCGCCGCGTCGAACAAACCCTGTGAGGCCTTGCGATTATTCTCAGCCTCGAAAAGATAGAAGAACGCCGTGTGGGAATGATTCCACTTGTTATACGGTCGATGATCCAGTACGGCGAGCCGCCCCACCACCCGATCGGCCTGCTGCGCGATAAAGAACTCCGCCGCCGAGTGTCGATAAAAGGGATGCTTCTTTCGATCGAGCATGCGCTTGGCATCGGAGTCAAACAGCGGCACCCACTGTGGGACGTTGCGATACAGCTGGAAAGGAAAATCAAGAAAACGTTTTGTCTCGCGGCGGTTACTCGTATCGATCAGGCGAATGTCGATCATAGCTGGGCCTCCAGGAATATTGTGATTGTAGAATGTTTTAGCCCATCTGCAAAGTGGATGCGCGCTTGCCCGTTCCGGCCGATCCATCTACAATCGCGTCAAGTTTGATGCCAGCAAAGGAGCCCCATGAACAACGCCATCGAACGGATTCTCATCGACGCCGACACCATCGCCGCCAAGGTGAAGCACATGGCCGCACAGATTTCGGCCACCTATCAGGGTGTCGACGAACTGGTCATGGTTTGCATCCTCAACGGCGCGTTCCGCTTCACCGCCGATCTGGAGGAGCATCTGACCGTGCCGTACAACATCGACTTCATGTCGCTGAGCAGCTACCCCACGGCGGACACCAAGGCCACAGGTGAGGTGCGCGTCCTGCTCGATGTGAAAAACAGCCTGCACAGCAAGCACGTACTCATCATCGAGGACATCATCGACAGCGGACACACGTTGAACTACTTGTATCAAATGCTGGGGACGAAGCATCCTGCTTCGCTGCGCTCGTGCGCGTTGGTGAGCAAGACCGAGATGCGTGAAGTGGATGTGAAGATGGACTGGATCGGCTTCCACGTCCCGAACGAGTGGCTGGTGGGTTACGGTCTGGATTGGCACAACAAGTACCGCATGCTCCCGTACATCGGAGTGCTGAAGCCAGAGGTGTATATGAAAAAGTAAACAGGGATCGGTTGATCAGGGAACCGCGGCAGAACTTCATCTGAACCCCGATCAACTGGTTAACTGATCACCGACTAACTGATCCCCGATCCCTATTCCGTTCTTCCCCGCGACTTGAGATACAGTTCGTAAGCTTTGTAGAGCAGCGGATCATAGACGCGATCGAACGCGCCCGCGAAGCGAGTCAACTGTCCCCCAAAGCCGCGCTTGAAGCGATAGACGCCCCACAGGTCATCGTGACGGCCCAAGTACTGCGCTTCCAGCGTGACTTCGTCTTCATCGGGCACGCCCCATAGATCATATTCCTTGCAGCCCAACGACTTGGCCCATTGAATACCGGCCCATTGCAGCGCATAGTTCGGCATACGTTGGCGTTCCGCCTCACCCGAAGCGCCGTAGAAGTACCACGCTCGATCGCCCTGCGCGAACACAAAGATCCCGGCGATGACCTGCGCTTGATACGTCGCCACCAGCAATTTCGCCAGACCCATCGGCGCGAACAGCTGATAGGCCGCCTCGTAATATTCCGCCGAGTGCACGAAGAAGCCATCGCGTGCGCCGGTGGTCTGCATCAACGCGTTGAAAGCCGGCAGATCACTTGGCTGGGCTTCGCGCACGACCACGTCCTTCTTCGGGCCGAGGCGGATGTTGTAACGTGTCTTCGGGTGCATCGCCGCCAGAATCTCGTCAGCACTGCGTGTGATGTCGATGGTGATGGTGCGCGGCGGCTGCACCGTCTGCGGACTGGGGCGAAATCCCAGCGCGGCTAATTGCTGCGCAAAGGCCGGATCGTCCAGTCGATCCGGTTCGATCTTCAACAAGATCGAGCGATGTCGCTTCAACAACCGATCAAGCCCGGCCAACAGCTCCGTGGTGGTATCCTCATCGGCAAAATCGAGCAGCGGCCCTTTGGGAATATAGGCGAGAGTGCCCAGGCGCAGCGGCAGCGATCGAAACAGCACCAGCGCCCCGGCAGCGATATGATCGTCGCGCGTGACGGCCACCCGATCGGCACTCCACCCGAAACGCGATTTGAGTTCGCCCCAGGTAGAAATCTGCAGAAGGTGTCCGTGGGAATGAGACGCAACGAAGGCATCCCACTGTTGTGAAGAGGGTTGAATGATCATCGCCGCGATTATAACATTGTCGGTCGGCGTGACGAAAACGGGCGATGGGCTTATACTCAGCACTGGAGGTGCACCATGCGAGGTAGATTGATCTGGGGTATGTCGTTGATTGCGATGGGCGTGTTCTTTCTGGCGCAGCAATTGGGGTGGTTCGGCGCAGTGCGGCTTCCGTTCTGGGCGTTTGCCTTCGGTCTGTTGGGCGTGATCTTTCTCGTCACCTTCGTCGGCGATCGACGCCAGTGGTGGGCGTTGATGCCGGGCTGCATCATGCTGGGACTGGCCGTGATGATCGTCAACGACGAGACCGAGCTGCTGTCGGACACCCAGGCCAGCGCGTTGTTCCTGTTCAGCATTGGCCTGCCGTTCCTATTGATCTATCTGGTCGATCGACGCCAGTGGTGGGCGCTGATCCCCGGCGGGGTGTTGAGTGTGATCGCCTTGATCACATTCCTGACCAGCCGCGAACTGCCCGGCACGACGATCACGGCCATCATCCTTTTGGGGTTGGCAATTGTGTTTGGCGTGGTGCGCTTTGCCACGCGCGCCAATCCCTTCATGGGCTGGGCGACGTGGGTGGCCGTCATCCTCGCCGTGATCGGCGCGCTGGTACTGGTGACAGGGCCGCAGGCCGCAGCGATCGTCGGACCGGCGGTGCTCATCGGGTTGGGGTTATTTCTGTTGGCGCGAGCCTATTGGCCCAGACTGCGCGCGAGACGTTAAGAAACGTAATCCAAGAAACCGGGTTTCTCCGAGATGGACGTTCAATTCCTTCCCAAATGGAGAAACCCGGTTTCTATAATAAGATGAGCCAGAAAGAAACCGGGAGTCTGCTGAGACCCCCGGTTTCTTCGTCTACCGCTTATCCATCTCCACGTAGTCGCGTTCATCGTAGCCCAGGTAGATCTGCCGCGGGCGCGCGATCTTCTGATCGGGATCATTGACCATCTCCACCCACTGCGCCAGCCAGCCCACCGTGCGCGGAATGGCGAACAACACCGGGAAGAATTCCACCGGGAAGCCCAACGCTTCGTAAATCAGGCCGGAATAGAAATCGACGTTGGGGTACAGCTTGCGCGAGACGAAGTAATCGTCTTGCAGCGCGATGTGCTCCAACTCCAGCGCGATGTCCAGCAGCGGATTGGCGCCCGTCACCTGGAAGACTTCGTCAGCCGTCTGCTTGATGATCTTGGCGCGCGGGTCGTAGTTCTTGTAGACGCGATGCCCGAAGCCCATCAGACGGCCTTCGCCCTTCTTTACTTTCTCAATGAAACTCGGCACGTTCTTCACGTTGCCGATGACGTTCAGCATCCGCAGGACTTCTTCGTTCGCGCCGCCGTGCAACGGGCCGTATAACGCCGCCGCCGCGCCGGCCATGGCCGAATAGGGATCGGTCATGGAAGAGCCAATGGCGCGCATCGCGTTGGTGCCGCAGTTCTGCTCGTGATCGGCGTGCAAAATGAACAGCACATCGAGCGCGCGTTCCTTCACGGGATTCGGCTGGTACTTCGCTTCCGACATCTTGTCGAGCATGCTGAGGAAGTTGCCGGTGTAGCTCAGATCGTTGTCGGGGTAGACGTAAGGCAATCCCCGGTTGTGCCGATAGGAAAACGCGGCGATGGTGGGTACTTTCGCAATGAGGCGATAAACCTGCTTCAGGCGCGTGTTGACGTCCTTCACATTGCGCGCTTCAGGATAGAACGTGGACAGCGCCGCCACAATGCTGATGAACATGCCCATCGGGTGCGCATCGTACCGGAAGGCTTCCATCAGATGCTTGATGTTTTCGTGCAGGAAGGTGTGGTGCGTAATCTCATGCGTCCACATGGCCAGCTGATCTTTGTTCGGCAATTCCCCGTAAAAGATGAGGTAGGCTGTTTCAAGATAAGTGCTCTTTTCGGCCAGCTGCTCGATCGGGATGCCCCGATACCGCAGGATGCCGACATCCCCATCGATGTAGGTGATCGCGCTCTTGCACGAGGCGGTATTCATGAACGCCGGATCGTATGTCATCATCCCGAAGTCGGTCGGAGTGACCTTGATCTGGCGCAGGTCCCCAGCCTTAATCGTTTCGTGCTCGATCGGGACTTCGTAGGTCTTGCCGGTGCGATTGTCGGTGATGCTCAATGTATTGGCGGGCATGGCAGTCTCCTGTTTGAAATAAGATTGAACGGCAATAAGCGCAATAAAGTAGTGGTATTGTAGTCAGTGCACCGGGCAAAGTCAATCGACAACTCGCACGAATCGCAGCGCGCCCAGACCAGCAACCTGCCGCACCTGGTTATTGGCGGTGCGGCTCATCGTGAGAGCGTTGACGCGGAAAGGGTGCGCAAGCGGTATGCTATAATCGCGCCAGACTTGGGGCCGATCGCAGCGATCGGCCTTTTTGCGATAAAGCCTATGACTCGTTTTCAGCGTTTAACCGCTTTTCTCGATCGGTACCTTACAGCTTTGCTGGGGATGCTGGTCTTCGCCATTGCCTTCCTCACCTACGTCTCGACCGTGCCACCGGTGCAAGTGCCCGGCGATCCCGGCGAGTACACCTTCATCCCGTGGATACTCGGCCTTGCCCATCCGCCCGGTTATGCGTTCTATACTTTACTGGCTTCGTTGTGGCAGCATCTCCTCCCGATTGGAACGGTGGCCTTCCGCACGCACCTTCTCGCCGCGACGGCCGGGGCGTTGTCCGCCACGCTGGTTTATCTGATCGTGTTGCGACTGATTCAACCGGCAACCCGTAACCAACAACCCGTAACCGGCATTCCGCATCCCCACGGGGGCGCTTCGCAGTCCGCATTCCGCATTCCGCATGTGGCGGCCCTCTTCGCCGGTCTCTCCCTCGCCGCTGCTACGGATGTCTGGCAGCACAGCATCCACACCAACGCGCACATCCTCACCTTGCTGCTGGCGACATCGAGCGTGTTCCTGTTGATTCAATGGTGGAGCAGCGGTCAAGATCGCTGGCTGTATCTCTTCGCGTTGATCGCCGGATGCAGCCCGCCGCATCATTTGCTGCTGGTCTTTGCCTTTCCCGCTTACGCGATCTTTATCGTACTGGTTAGGCCCCGCTTATTTCTGCAACCGAAAAAGATTCTCACCTTGATCGGCTGCGTCCTGCTGGGGCTGAGTGTCTTCCTTTACTATCCGCTGCGCAGTCCCAGCGCGCCCTTCGGTCCCAACACCATCACCTCGCCGCAGGCCTTTATCGACTTCGTGAGCGCCGCGGGCCTGCGGGTGAATTTGTTTTACTACGGCTTAAGCGATCAGCTCACGCGTTTCCGCGTCTTCTTCGAGTTGCTCAAATTGCAGTATTCGATCATCGGTATTTTACTGGTCATTCCGGGCCTCATCTGGCTGGCGCAGTCGCCTGCGCGAGCGTCCGCGCGGCGCGCGTGGAAGCCGCTGGTTCTATTTCTGGCGCTCTTCCTGTCGCTGTATTTCTTCATCATCAACACGGTACAGGATGTGATGGCCTATCTCCTGCTGCCCTTCATGCTGATCGCCGTCTTCAGCGGGATGGGCATGTGGGCGCTGGTGACATGGAAACCCTTAAGGTCTAGGAAGACCTTAAGGGTTTTGATCCTTGCGGCGCTGCTCTTCCTCCCGATCGGCCAACTCATCTCGACGTATCCGCGTGTCTCGTTGGCTGATTACACGGCGGGCGGCGATTGGGTGAAGACAGTCTTCGATCGCTTCGCGGGCAAAGGCGAGCATGCGATCTTGCTCGCGCCATGGGAGGCGATGACGCCACTGTGGGTAGCAGAATACACGCAGGGCCGCGTGTTGAGCGAGACGGACGTGATCGCGGTCTACGTGACGACTGATTCGCCAGATCCGTCACTTAACCCTTGGTTGGCTAACGTCTTCGCGCACTTGAATGAAGGCCCAGTGTATCTGGCCGATTATCGGCGTCCCGTCGTCGAAGGACGATTGTTCCGTCTGCGTCCCGAAGGAACGTGGCCGTTGTGGCGCGTGGTGCCGCCGGGCGATACCAGCGTGCCGCCGCTCGATCACACGCTGAGTCTTACAGCCGGCGAGGGTGAAAACACGATCAAGGTTCTGGGCTACTCGTTTGATCGCGATTCTGTCGAAGCCGGACAAGCCGCGCAGCTCACGCTGGCCATGCGCGCGCCCATCACCCCCACGCACATCCTGATGCCCTACGCGCTGTTGGGCAAACAGGAGTATCACTGGACGACAGACTCGCGGCTGTTGACGCCGGAATGGAAACCGGGCGAGGTGATCGTCGAATGCTATGAGATTCCAATTCCGTTCAACACGCCGCCGGGCGGCTACGAAGTGATGTTAGGCTTCAGCGATTTGAGCGCCGGCCGTGATGTGCTCAATCCAATTCCTTTGCAGAAGTTATCCATTGCGCCTGCTCAGCGTGCGTACGTTGGCCTGCCCGCCGATATCGTCGCTAACTTCAACGAGCAAATCGCGCTGCTCGGCGCTACGGCCAATGGGGTATGGCATACGCCGGAACTGCCAATGATCACCGTGAAGCCGGGTGAAACGATCGAGGTGTGGTTGAACTGGCTGGCGCAGCAGCAGGTCGATGAATCGTATACGGTCTTCGTGCATCTCATCGACGGCGGCAATCAACTGCACGCGCAGCAAGACTACACGCCGCTGGGCGGCGCGTTCCCGACGCAGTTGTGGATCCCCAAATGGATCGCGGGACAGTCGGTGCACGACCCATATCAAATCAAAGTGCCGGATGACCTGCCGCCCGGCGAGTACTTCATCGAGGCCGGCTTGTATGGCATGACCAGCCAGCGCCGCGTGCCGCTCGTGGGACGAGATGGTAACTTGGCGGGCGATCGCGTGATCTTGTTCAAGGTAAATGTGCAGCCCAAGTAAAACGTAATACCATCAACTACGTTTTACGTTTCACGTTTTACTCTCCACGGAGTTTTCTCATGACGTCACCCAACCAACCGCCACGTCTCTTCGGATTAGCCCGTAAAGAATTGATCATCATCGGCCTGGTCGCCGTGTTTATCTGCCTGGGCGTTGGAGCGGCGGCGCTGGTGGTGAGTCGCGTCGCATCCACTGTAACGACGGCGCTCAATCAGCCGACCGCTACGCCGGAACCCACGCGCCGGCCACCGACGGCAACGCCCATTCCGACAGTTACCCCTCTACCCACGGCGACCCCATTGCCGACGGACACGCCCACACCCGCGCCCACCGCTACGCCCGATCCCGGTCAAAGCCGCAGCAATCCCCTGCCGCCGAATGCCGTCGTACAGTCGGGCGACTGGCAAGTGCAGCTGCTCGACTCAAAACGCGGCGAGGAAGCCGCGCAGCTGATCCGCGACGCGAACCAGTTCAACAAACCGGCGCCTGAAGGCAAAGAATATCTGCTGGTCAAGGCGCACGCCAAAAGTCTGCACACCGATGGGCAATCGCATCGCATTTCGGGCGGCGACTTCAAACTCACGGGCGATCGCCTGACACGCTATCTGGCCACGGGCGTGGTTCCGCCCAAGCCGTCGCTGCAGGCCGAGTTGTTCCCCGGCGGCGAAAGCGAAGGGTGGATTGCCTACACGATCGGCAGCAACGAAAATCAATTGATGGTGGAGTTCGATCAATTGGGCAACAGCGACGATCGGCCGGTTTTCATCGCGCTAAAACCGGATACGGCGTTGGCGGTCGATCCCAGCCTCAACGCTTTGACACCCACCGATTCTGGTCGTACACATGAGCAGCCGGCAGCGCTGAACGAGACATTGATCACCGACGATTGGCAGCTCACCGTGTTGGAAGCCGTGCGCGGCAGTAAAGCCTTTGAAATGGCGCAGGCTGTAAACCGCTACAACGATCCACCTGCCACAGGGATGGAGTATCTGGCGGTGCGCGCGCGCGTGAAGAATCTCAATCCGCAGGATCGCTTCGTCATGCTCGACAGCGGCCTGTTCAAATCGATCGGCGACAAGAAGGTGCTCTATAACGCGCCGGCCGTGGTCGATCCGGAACCGGCCTTGCAGGCGTATCTGTATCCTGGCGGTGAAGCCGAAGGCTGGGTGATTCTGCAAATCGGTCAGGGCGAAGGCCAGGTGCAGATCGTCTTCGATCCGTGGCTGGGCGCGGGGCAGATCAATCGGCGCTACATCGCGCTGCCTGAATAGCCATAGTTGTTACAACAAGCCACAACGATCGATTGGCAAATTACCCGATCACCCCTATACTGACACGCCAAAACAAAGGAGTGTGTGTTTTGGGCGAACCGGCAGTGATCCCCTGTCTCCTCGTTTTGGCCGATGGAACGTTGTGGCCGGGCCGCGCGTTTGGCGCGATCGGCGAACGTACCGGCGAAATCTGTTTCAACACCAGCCTCACCGGCTATCAAGAAATCCTCACCGATCCGTCGTATCACGGCCAGATTGTCGTGATGACACAGCCGCACATCGGCAACACCGGCGTCAACGACGAGGACGATGAATCACGGCGCGCGTGGTTGTCTGGCTTTGTCGTGCGCGAGGCCAGTCCCATCACCAGCAATTGGCGCGCCACGCAATCGCTCGATCAATACCTGCGCGAGCGCGGCGTCGTGGCGATCAGCGATGTGGATACACGCGCGCTGGTGCGGCACATTCGCACGATCGGCGCGCAGAACGCCGCGCTGTCCGGCGTTGACCCTCAACCCGATCGGCTGATCGCCCTCGCCCGCTCGGCTCCCGACATGAACGGCCTCGATCTAGCCAAAGAAGTCACCTGTCTTAACTCATATGCCTGGCCGATTACACACCACGCACCACGCAATATTTTTCACGTCGTCGCCTACGACTACGGCATCAAGCACAACATCCTGCGCCTGCTCACAGCGCACCACTGCCGCGTGACTATCGTGCCTGCACAGACCTCCGCTTCCGAAGTTCTGGCGCTGAACCCTGACGGTATCTTTCTCTCCAACGGCCCCGGCGATCCGGCCGCGGTGACGTATGCCATCGACAACATCAAACAATTGCTGGGCCGCGTGCCGATCTTCGGGATTTGCCTTGGGCATCAATTGCTAGGCTTGGCGTTAGGTGGCAAAACCTACAAGTTGAAGTTCGGTCATCGCGGTGGCAATCAGCCAGTGAAGAACCTGGATACGGGTCATGTCGAAATTTCCAGCCACAATCATGGGTTTGCCGTCGATGCGGCCAGCTTGCCGCAGGGTGTGGAGATCACACACGTCAACTTGAACGATAACTGTGTCGAAGGATTGCGCGCCTCTGCTCTACGCGCGTTCTCCGTTCAATATCATCCCGAAGCCGCGCCCGGCCCGCACGATGCGCGGTATCTATTCAGGCAATTCGTGCAACTCATGGAAGAGGGTCGTTAGTTGTTGGTGGCTGGTTGTTGGTAATACAAACCCCACAGAGGTAATGCCATGGACAAGATCAAGAGTTTTCGTGATTTGATGGTGTGGCAACGCGCGGTCGATCTGGCGGTGCTGATCTACAAGGCAACCGATCAGTTTCCCCAATCCGAGATGTATAGCCTGGCCAATCACATGCGCCAAGCGAGTGTAGCCGTCGCCTCGAATATTGCTAAGGGTTACACTCAAACACAGGCCGAGCTGCGCTACTGTCTTGAGATTGCGCGCGGTGCGCTGGCCGAATTGGAAACCCAGCTGGAGATCGCGCAGCGCATCGGCTACCTGCCGCCGCAAGCCTACACTGATCTATTGGCAGAAATAGACACGCTGGACCGCCAAGTCGATGACTTTTATCAACGCGTCAACCAACGACCAGCGGCCAATCGCTAGCCGCCAACCACCATGAAACGAACCGACATCCACTCCATCCTCATCCTCGGCGCAGGCCCCATCATCATCGGGCAGGCGTGTGAGTTCGACTATTCCGGCGTGCAGGCGTGCAAAGTCCTGCGTCGCGAAGGTTATCGCATCATCCTCGTCAACTCGAATCCCGCGACGATCATGACCGATCCCGAATTCGCCGATGCGACCTACATCGAACCGTTGACGCCCGATATCGTTGAGAAGATCATCGCCGCTGAGAAACCCGACGCGATCCTGCCGACAGTGGGCGGGCAAACAGGCTTGAACCTGGCGATGGATTTGAGGCGCGCGGGCATCCTCGAAAAGTATGGCGTGCAGCTGATCGGCGCGCAGGTGGAGGCGATCGATCTGGCGGAAGATCGCTTGAAGTTCAAAGAGGCGATGATCAACGCCGGGTTGGTTGTGCCCCGCTCGGGTATGGCCCACTCGATCGAGGAAGCGCAGACCATCGCGAACGACGTGGGCTTTCCGTGTCTCATTCGCCCGTCGTTCACGCTGGGCGGATCGGGCGCGGGCATTGCCTACACGCCCGAAGAATTCATCGCCAAAGTTGAGAATGGTTTGCGCCAATCGCCCGTGCACGAAGTGTTAATCGAGCAATCCGTGTTGGGCTGGAAAGAATACGAACTGGAAGTAATGCGCGATCGGGTCAATAACTTCGTCGTCGTCTGCTCGATCGAGAATCTCGACCCGATGGGCATCCACACCGGCGACAGCATCACCGTGGCCCCGGCACAAACGCTGACCGATCGCGAGTATCAACGCCTGCGCGACATGGCCCGCCTCGTCATGCAGACTGTGGGCGTCGAGACCGGCGGATCGAACGTGCAGTTCGCCGTCAATCCGCAGAACGGCGAAGTGTTGATCATCGAGATGAATCCGCGCGTCAGCCGATCATCGGCGCTGGCGTCGAAGGCAACCGGCTTCCCCATCGCGAAGATTGCGGCGCTGCTCGCGGTAGGCTACACCCTTGACGAGATTCCCAACGACATCACGCGCGTGACGCCCGCTTCGTTCGAACCCAGCCTCGATTACTGTGTCGTTAAAGTGCCGCGCTTCGCCTTTGAGAAATTCCCCGGCGCCGACGCCACCCTCGGCCCGCAGATGAAGTCCGTGGGTGAAGTGATGGCGATCGGGCGGACGTTTCCCGAAGCGTTAAATAAGGCGTTGCGGGGGTTGGAGGTGAAGCAGGATGCAAGAGGCAAGATGCAGGCTGCCAATCTGACGACACCGACGGCACGACGCATTTTCGATGTGCTGAATGCGTTGAGGAATGGCACAACGCTGGAAGACGTGGTCGCGCAGACCAAATACGATCCGTGGTTTGTGGCGCAGATGCAGCAGATGATCACTGTGGAAAACGAACTGCGCGCGTATTCGCTGGAAACTCTGCCGATCGAGTTGTTGCGGCGTGCGAAACGCATGGGGTTGTCCGATGATCAGATCGCCAAACTGTTGAATGACAAGAAGACAGGAAGACAAGAGGACAAGAAGACTGTGTCTGCGAACGTCTTCCCTTCCTCCCTTCCTCTTGTCTTCCCTTCAAAGGTTAGAGAGTACCGCACAGCGCACAACATCATCCCCGCTTTCTACCGTGTCGACACCTGCGCGGCTGAGTTCGAAGCCTTCACGCCATACCTTTATTCCACTTACGAACGCGGCGATGAAGCCGCCCCGACGAACAACCGCAAGGTCATCATCCTCGGCGGCGGGCCGAATCGCATCGGGCAGGGCATCGAATTCGATTACTGCTGCGTGCAGGCCTGCTATGCGTTGAAGCAGTTGGGCTATGAGACGATTATGGTCAACTGCAATCCCGAGACGGTGAGCACCGACTACGACACCGCCGATCGCTTGTACTTTGAACCGCTGACCCTGGAAGATGTGTTGAACGTGATCGACGAAGAACAACCCACGGGCGTGATCGTGCAGTTCGGCGGGCAGACACCGATCAATTTGACGCGCGGTCTGCATGAAGCGGGTGTGACGATCTGGGGCACCTCGCCGGACTCGATTGACATTGCCGAAGATCGCGTGCGCTTCGGCAACCTGCTACGCGAGTTGGACATTCCGCATCCCGACTGGGGAACGGCCACTTCATTGGATGCGGCACGACGTGTGGCGGCCCGCATCGGCTTTCCAGTGCTAGTGCGCCCGTCGTATGTGTTGGGTGGCCGCGCGATGGAGATCGCCTACGATGATTCATCGCTTGCCGCATTTCTAGCCCTTGCGGCCGAAGCCTCACCCGACGGGCCGGTGTTGATCGATCACTATCTCGAAGACGCGTTCGAAGTGGATGTCGATGCGGTGTGCGATGGCGAGCGCGTGGTCATCGCGGGCGTCTTGCAGCACATCGAGGAAGCGGGCGTGCATTCGGGCGACAGCGCCTGTGTGCTGCCGCCGTACAAGATCAGTTTGTATCACCTCAACATCATTCAGGATTACACGGAAAAACTGGGACTCGCGCTACAAGTGAAGGGCTTGATGAACATCCAGTACGCCATCAAAGACGACATCGTCTATGTGTTGGAAGTGAATCCGCGCGCGTCGCGCACGGTGCCGTTTGTCAGCAAAGCCACTGGCGTGTCCATCACGAAGATCGCCGTGCAGGTGATGGCCGGTCAGCTGTTGAGCGCGATCGGGTTTACGGCCATGCCGCCGGTCGATGGTTTCTTCGTGAAGGAAGTGGTGCTGCCCTTCAAGAAATTCCCCGGCGTCGATCATCGCCTTGGGCCGGAGATGAAATCAACCGGCGAAGTGATGGGGCACGCCGCGCACTTCGGGCACGCCTTCGCCAAAGCGCAGATGGCCGCCGGGACGCCGCTGCCCCAAGCGGGCGCGGCGCTGATCACCGTGAATGATTTCGATAAAGGCGCGGCGTTGAAGTTAGCGCGCGATCTGCAACGGTTGGGCTTCACGCTCTATGCCACCAGCGGCACAGCGGCGTGGTTGGCGCGCGCGGGTCTGCCCGTGACCGCCGTGAAGAAAGTCAGCGAAGGGCATTCCAACATTCAAGACCTGGTGGAATCCGGCGAACTGCAGCTGATCATCAATACGCCGCTCGGCGCGCGCGCCCACGACGATGGGCGCACGATGCGCATGGCGGCGGTGCAGCACAATGTGCCGCTGTTGACGACCTTGAGCGCGGCCTCGGCGGCCATCAATGGCATTGCCGCCTTGCGGGCCAAGGATTTGAAAGTGCGCAGTTTGCAGGAGCATTTCAGGCTGAAACGCTAGACCGCTTGCCAACGGGTGTATACTGATGATAGGTTACTACTCAGCCGCATCCCGCCTAGCGCGCCGCCGCTTCGCGGACACGGCGTGAGCGGAGCAGCCAGCGCGTTCTTCGACTTCACTGCGTTCCGCTCACGCGCAGCGTGCGCTGGCTGCGAAGTCGAAGGATAGCGGGCTGAGTAGTAACGATGATAGAGCGATCTGCACTTGAACAACCACGTCGTATCGATCGTCGACCGTCCAGCGTGAAGAAATCGGGGTTCTTCAGGCGGGATGACAGGTCAGCCGGACTGTAGAAACCCGATTTCTGCCAGACAGAGTTTCTGCGACGCAGAAAGGAGCGGAGACGATGGCCGTCATTACCATCTCACGGCAGTATGGCAGCGAAGGCGATGAAATCGCCGCCAACGTTTGCCAGATTCTGGGATACCAATCGTTCGACAAGCAGCTCATGACGAAAGTGGCCGCGGAAGTGGGCCTGACCGAGGGCGAGGTCGTGGATTTCACGGAGGATCAACACCGGGTGCGCGGCTTCCTCGATCGGCTGTTAGGCAGCCCCACGCCGATCATGACGCAGACGCACAACTGGTCGGAAGATCGCTTTGGCGTGCACGCCCAGGACGTGAGACAGATCGACACGGTCGACTCGATCCCCTTGGTGCAGGCCGTTATTCGCGCCGCCTACAAACACGACAAGGTAGTCATCGTGGGACGCGGTGGACAAGCCGTGCTGCGCAACGATCCGGGTGTGCTGCACGTGCGCATTGAAGCGCCGCTGGAAACGCGCATCAGCCGCGTGCAGCTGCGCGAGGGCCTCACTTACGAGCTGGCGCGCGAGGTCGTGGCGCAGCGTGATCGGGCCGCCGCCGATTATTTGAAGCGCTTCTACAACGTGGACTGGGCCGATTCGCTGCTGTATCATCTGATCCTGAACACCAGCCACTGGGGCATCGAGTCGGCGTCGTATCTCATTGTGAACGTGGTCAATCAATTGCACCCTGCCGCGCTCAACTAATCTCGATCCGCGGTAAGGGCTCGTTAAACAACAACTTCCCGGTTTGCTCATGCTGGATGGTACATCCGGCGGCTGGATGTACCATCCAGCCAGAGCACAGCGGAACTTATTCTTTGACAAGTCTAAGGCTACAGACGATGCCGGGACTCTCGCGCCTGCGGGGGTCCCGTGTGTTGTACCGGGGTTATTGCAAAAAGCGCTACGTGCTTTTAGAGTCGGGAGATTCACCATTAGCGTTCGCGTTTATCGTCTCACTTCACAAGAACTGCGCCTGACCGATCAGACCGGGCCAACGCTCGACACCGTGTCGCTGCATCTGCCCAACGGTGCGTACACCACACTGCGCACGTACGATACCGATCGCATCAGCGGCCTCAGCGCGCACTTGCAGCGCTTGATTGAATCGAGCCAGCTGCTGCAGCGCCCGTACCCGATCGATCTCAGCCTGCTCCGATCGGCCTTGCGCGACGTCATCGCGCGGGAACGCCTGCTAGCGGTGCGCCTGCGCATCACCGTGCCGTTGGATGTCGATCAGATCTTCATCAGCGTCGAACCGTTTGAGGTGCATCCGGCGGAGTTCTATCAACACGGCGTGCGGTGTGCTACTACCCGACTGTCCCGTCACACCCCGCAGGCCAAATCCACCGACTTCATCGCGCCCTCGCGCGAAACCAAGGCCGCGATCGATCCGGGGATCCATGAATTGCTGATCGTGACTCGAGCAGGCGAAATTCTGGAAGGCGTCTCCAGCAATTTCTACGCGGTGGTAGACGGCGTATTGCGGACGGCGGGGCAGGACGTGCTGGAAGGCATCACGCGCCGCATCGTTTTGCAAGAGGCTGAATCCGTGTTGCCGATCGAGTATCGGCCCGTCAGGGTGGCAGAGCTCAAGCGGGTGGCAGAAGCCTTTATCACGAGTTCCAGCCGCGAGGTGATGCCCGTGATTCAGATCGACGATCAGCTCATCGGCACAGGACAACCGGGATCGATCACGCAGACGTTGTTAGAGAAGTATCGGGCGTATCTGGAATTGAAGGCAGAGACAGTGTAATCAGGCAAGACCTGGCAGGTTTTCGCACGGTTTAGAAACCGGGTTTCTACATTCCTGGCGTAATGCCGGATAACACGTAGAAACCCGGTTTCTTCAGTATGCTCATCCTTCGCGGAACGTCCGCAACGTTTCGAGGTAGTGTTCCGGCAGGCCGATGTCGTAGCGCTTGCCATCGACGATCAGGCCGTGGAAACCCTCTTCCTGCCGCAGCCGATCGAGCGCCGAGGTCAACTGGAATTCGCCCCGCTCGCGCACGTTGTGCTTGATGTGCTCTTCCAGAAAATCAAAAATCTGCGGCTTGATGATGTACTGTCCGAACAAGGTTAGGTACTCATCCTCCGGCAGACCCGGCACCAACAGGTGACTGCGCGCGTAATCGATGGTGGGCTTTTCGGCAAACTCGGTGATGTTGAGCAGCTGGCCGCCGTCGAGCCACACGCCCGCCACTGTGCCGAACGCGGCGATCTGATCCTCGGCCGTGCGGCGCAGCCCGACGAGGCTGGTGCCATGTTGATGATACGCATCGATCAATTGCTGCGCGCACGATCGATCGGTGTTGGAGCGATACAGGTGATCGCCTAGCATCAACAGGAACGGATCGTTGCCGATGGCGTCCTTCGCACAGTAGACCGCGTGCCCAAAGCCTTCCTGCGCGGTCTGCGTGATGAACTTGACGTGGCGTCCCATCTCCAGGAGCTGCCGCGCATAATCCTGGAAGTGGCGCGGCAGCTTGTTGTAATTCTCGATCGAAATCTGCTCGTTGAAGAACGATTTGAAATCGTCCAGATCGTCTTCCTGCACGATGATGATCACTTCTTCGATGCCGGCGTGCAGCACTTCTTCGACGATCAACAGGATGGCGGGTTTCGCAATGCCATCGCGATCGATGACGGGGAACAATTCCTTTTTGGTCGCTTTTGTCGCGGGGAACAATCGGGTGCCGTAACCCGCCGCCGGGATAAGGGCCTTGCGCACTTTGCGCGCCGGTTGCAAGGTCAGCTTCAGGCACTGCATTCCCAGATCGCGCTCGATGATCTCCATCACCGCCTGCTGATCGTCCGCGCTGCGCGCCAGAAACTGCGCCGTACCGTCGCCCTGCGACCCCACACCCTTCGCGCCCCAGATGTGCGGCTTGAGCGGTTCGTAATCTAAGACCTTGTGCAAGACCGGCGCGGTGAGTTCTTCGGGACAGGCGGGCGCGGCATAGCGATCGAAGAAGGCCTGCGCCTCCCCCATCAGTGCGCCGAGGCGCGGCGCATCGCCCGCATTCAGCGCATCGATCGCCTGATGCACCATGCGTTTGTTGATGGGACCCAGCAGTTCCTGTACGCCGCGCTCAACGTCATTGTCGGCAAACGGGTAACTGCGATTCAGTTTGGACAGAATCTCGACCGTGTCCTTGCGGGCGTTGAGATCGACGACGACATAGTGGAACTCATGGCTGACTTGCAGCTCTTCGGTGTCGAGCCGATCGCCGTCGAACGTCATCAGCACCGGGCGCTTGCCGAAGGCGCAGCCCTGATCCATGCGGCCGCAGCGTGAGGGTGTGGTGATCTCGCCCTGATAGGCCAGTTCCATCTCGCCGCGCACCGTCATCTTGAGGTCGTACACGCGATTGAAGGCGCGCGCCGTCAACACGCAAATCGCCGCGCTGGACGACAGACCCTTTTTCATGGGCAGGTCGGTCTGGGTGTTGTCGATGACGAGGCCGCGCACGCGATAATTGGTAATCACCTGATAGGCCACCCCCGCCGCGTAACTCCAGAAACCGCCCTTGCCCGCTTCTTCCAAGAGGGCTTTGGGGTCCATCGGGATTTCGTAGGGACCCAGGCGTTCACCCTCGGGCGTGGTGGAGTACAGCACCAGCGAGTTGGGATGCGGCGTCGCTTCGGCATAGATACCTTGATCGGTGCCGCAGATCAGCGTGTAACCGTTTTCGATGTCGGCGTTGATGCGGCGATAGCCGCCCGCCCAATCAGAATGTTCGCCAAACAGGCAGATGCGGCCGGGGACAAAGATTTTCATGAGAGACTGTCCTTGCACTGTGGATTGCGGCAAGTTTAGCCGCGTCAGTGAGGCCTGTCAACCGGGCCGGTCACCTGCGCAGTGCCCCTGTCGTTCGGTTTCATTTGACATTCCTCTAACCTCGTGTATGATTTGGGGCGCGCCAGACCGGCGCCATCTCAATGAGGGGGATTTCGCATGTTTGGCAAAGAAAAGACCGGCTCATCCTCAGCAAGTTTACCCACCATCAGCGCGACGCCGTCCGGCGGCGGCAGCGCCTCGACCAAGATCGAAACCGTCATTGGCCCTACGGCCAACTTCAAAGGCACGGTTCAAAGTGACGGCGGCCTGCGTATCGACGGTGTGTTTGAAGGCGTCGTTCAAATCGCCGGCAATCTGATCATCGGCGAGAGCGGCAAGGTCATTGCCGAAGTAACCGCACAGAACGTCTCGGTCGCCGGGGCCTTGAAAGGCACGGTGAAAGCGGTAGGGCGTTTGGAGATTCTATCCAATGGTCGCGTGTGGGGCGACATCTCTGTGGCGTCGTTCTTGATCGACGAAGGCGGTTTCTTCCGGGGTCAAAGCATCATGCCCGGCGAAGCCGATATGCCCATGCTGGAAGCGCCCGCCGGTATATCACAACCGAGTGCCCTCAATCACGACAACGACAACTAGTTCTCACCGGCGCTTCAGTCTGGCGCCACACCAACAACTCGCTTGAAAAAGGCGCTGCCCCGTGACGGGTAGCGCCTTTGTTTTAGGTCTTCTTGACTATATACGGTAGGACTTGGGCTTCTCCAAGCGGCATCCTTGCGGGGGCTTTTATCCCCTGCCAGGTTCTCAAATCACGCCCAACTCTTTGCCCACCGCTTGGAACGCCTCCAATCCTTGCTCCAGATCACTCGCCGCATGCGAGGCGCTGATCATCACCCGGATGCGCGCGGTGCCCTTGGGCACGGTGGGGAACACGATGGGCATGGCGAAGATGCCACGCTCGAACAGTTGACGGCTGAATTGCTGCGCCACTTGATTCTCGCCCAGGATGACGGGCGTGATGGGCGTCTCGCTTTTGCCGGTGTCGAAACCGAGTTTCTTCATCTCGGCTTTGAACAACTTCGCATTGGCCCATAACCGATCGACTAACTCCGTCGATTCTTCGAGCAGATCAACCGCCGCCAGGCACGCGGCTGTATCCGCCGCCGTCGTCGCGCTGGAGAACAGAAACGGCCGGCCGCGCTGGCGCATCCAATCGACCAGCACTTGCTTCCCCGCGATCACGCCACCGACCACGCCAAAGGCCTTGCTCAACGTGCCGATCTCCACGTCGAACTTGCCATGCAGCCCAAAGTGATCAACGATGCCGCGCCCGCCGCGTCCCAGCACCCCTTCGCCGTGCGCATCGTCCACCATCGAGATCACACCGTACTTCGCGCACACTTCGTACAGTTTATCGAGCGGCGCCACATCGCCGTCCATGCTGAACACGCCATCGGTGACAAGCAGCCCGCGCCGATACTGCGGCAGATGTTCCTTGATCTTGGCCTCGGCGTCCGCTGCGTCACAATGATCGTAGACGACGATCTTCGCGCTGCTCAAGCGGCAGCCATCGATGATGCTGGCATGATTCAGGCGATCGGTGAAGATGACATCTTCCTTGCCGACCAACGGCGCGATCGCGGCCTGATTGGCCACAAAACCCGACTGCACATAGAGCGACGCTTCAACGCCCTTGAACGCGGCTAAGCGCCGCTCGAGTTCGACGTGCACCTCGAGCGTGCCCGCAATCGATCGGACGGCGGCCGGCCCGACGCCATATTTCTCGATCGCTTGCTGGGCGGCGGCCTTCAAGCGCGGATGATCGGCAATGCCGAGATAGTTGTTCGAGCAGAAATTCAACACTTTTTTCCCATCGACGACGATCCACGCGCCCTGCGCGCTGCCGATGGTACGGATGGTGTTGTAGAGACCTTGATCCTTGAGAGATTGAAGTTCGTTTTCCAGCCAGGTTAGCTTGTTGGTTGTCATCGTGCGTTCTCCAAGAAAATCGTGGTGCGTAGTGCGTGGTGCGTGAAAACACGAAACACGCACCACGTAACACGCTCAGACCCACATCATCACCTTGCCGCTCTCGCCGCTTTCCATCGTCGCAAAGGCTTTGTCGAATTCTTCCAGTTTGTACTGGTGGGTGACGATAGGTGACAAATCGACGGCTTTGCTCAGCAGCAGGTCGTCGCTGTGTTCCCACGTGCTCCACATCTTGCGGCCCACGATACCGTGCACCGTGATGCCTTTGAAGATGACGGAGTTGGCGATGTCGAATTCGATCGGGCGGGTGGGCAAGCCGAAGGCGACCACATCACCCCCATAGCGCACTAACGAGAAGCCCTGTTGAATAGCGGTGGCCGCGCCGGACATTTCCAACAGCACATCGACGCCTTCGTTATGCGTGACGTGCTTGACCAGCTGCACCAGATCGTTTTCGCGCGGGTTGTTGGTGTAGTCGGCACCCAACCGTTCCGCGAATTTGCGGCGGTAGTCGCTGATGTCACTGGTAATGATTGTTTTCGCGCCGCGTCCGCGCACGGCCAGCAGCGTCATCAGGCCCACCGGCCCGCAGCCGGTGATCAGCACAATCTTGTCTTTCACATCGGTGGCAAAAGCCGTGTGGATGGCGTTGCCGAAATTCTCGCGCAGCACGGCCACTTCCGTGGGCATGTCGGGCGGATTGACCCAGCCGTTCTGCCACGGCATAGCAATGTACTCCGCAAACGAACCGTCGCGATCGACGCCGATGATCTTGGTTTCCGGCGCGACGTGGCCTAGGTTGCGCTTGTAGTACTCGCCGTTGTAGTCGACGATGTGGCTTTCGCACGAGACGTAATCGCCGACCTTGCGTTCGGTGACGCTGCGGCCCACTTCCACAATATCGCCGCAAATTTCGTGACCCTGGATAAACGGCACGGTTTTTACGCGTCCCTGCGACCAGGTGTCCCAGTTGTAAATGTGCAGATCGGTGCCGCAGATCGATGTGGCGCGGACTTTGATCAAAACATCGTGGGGGCCAATGTGCGGAATCTCGCGCTGCTGCAGGGTAAGGCCGGCTTTGCGTTCGGTTTTGACTAGGGCTTTCATGGTGTGGTTCATGCGTATTCTCTCCGGGGAATGGATTTAATCGGTTGGGTAGACCGATCGGGTTGGGCAGATCGAGTATAGCACTCGCCACGGGCAGAAGCCAATGTCTACTGTGCGGGTTTTTGACGTGACAGTTGTCATTGCGCGCAACGTTTGTCATTGCGCGCCGTCTAGCCTATAATCACAACGTGATGACTGGAACGTCTGCTGCCCCACAACGTGCGCTAAAAACCAAGGTGCGCGCAGTCTATCGCCTGTTGGTTAAGGCGTATGGCCTGCCGCCCAGGCCCGCCTGGGCCGGAACGGTGCGCCCTATCCATCAGGATACTGACCCAGCCGCCTGGGAACCGATCGATCCACTCGACGAGTTGATCAATACGATTCTCAGCCAGAATACCAACGATCTCAATCGCGACCGGGCCTATCACGCGCTGCGAGCGAGATTTCCCACCTGGGAAGTAGTACGCGATGCGCCCGTGGCGCAAGTGATTGCAGCCATTAAACCGGCGGGGCTGGCGAATCAAAAAGGGCCGCGCATCCAACAGGTGTTGAAGCGCATCACAGCGGAACGCGGCGAACTGGACATCCGCTTTCTGGGCGATCTACCCGTGGCGGAGGGCAAGGCGTGGTTGACTTCACTGGACGGCGTGGGGCCGAAGACGGCGTCGATCGTGCTGCTGTTCGCGTTAGGCAAATCCGCGTTCCCGGTCGATACACACATCCATCGCGTGACGGGACGCTTGGGGTTGATCCCGCCTAAAACATCCGCCGATAAAGCGCATGAGATTCTGGAAGAGCTGGTGCCGCCTGAATGGTATCATCCTTTTCATCTGAATGTCATCGAGCACGGGCGGCAAGTGTGCAAAGCACAGCGCCCGTTATGCGCGCAGTGCGTGCTGCAAAAATACTGCGACGATTTTCAGAGCCGGACGTAACTGCTCAGTCGTCGCGTTCTATGTCATGTCATTCCCGCGCGCTTAAGGCGGGACCTACGGCAGTGACGCTGGCAGTGCGACTCACCAACGGTTCAGCTGGATGCCCGACACGCCCTGCCGAAGGGACGCTTTGCGCGGGGGCGCGCACGCCTAGCGCGTCGCCGGCACATCGTGCCGGGTACGACGTGGGCGAAAGCTTTCGGGCATGACGGCCGAGTAGTTACAACTGGACAAGCTAATCCCGATTGGCCGTTGCGGTGAGTAACTGTCGCGGCGAGAAGACCAATCGGGGGGAGGATCACCGATGGACACGGGCAAGAAACATCCGCTGCTGGTGTATCGCATTCGTTATCGGCGGTATCGCGGCCTGTACTTTGTCGTGGCAATCGCGTTGTTGGCTTTGTATGCGGCACTGCAGGTGCTGCCGTCCGAAACATGGGCCTCAGTTCCCTGGATCCACGACTTCGATTGGTTGCTGCTGCTCATTGGGGTGGTCGTGTTGGTGATTGCTATCCTGCGCCTCATCGCTGCGTCGATCCCCTACGTGCAGTGTTCGGAACGCAATATCAAAATTCAGGCGCCCTTGTATCAAGTGGTGTTTTCTTACAAGCGGGTGCGCGAGACCCGGCCCAACACGCTGTTTCACATGTTTGAGAAAAGCAAATTGTCGCGCGGCGCACGGAACTTCGTGCTCAGCGATCAATACGGCGGGCATACGGCCGTTGTGATCGAGATGAACAGCTGGCCGATGTCCGTCCGCGTGATGCGCTTCTGGTTAGGGAATCTGGTATTCTCGGCGGACAAGCGGGCGCTGGTCTTGTGGGTGGAAGATTGGATGACGTTGAACCGGGAGCTGAGTGATTTCAAAGATCGCTGGCGCGAACGTGAACGCGAACGCAAGCGGCAGGCGCAAATCGGTGCACCGAGTACGAATCTGTATCAAGAGGTCGCACAGCCACAACCACATAAAAAGAAGAAGAAGAAATAAGGCGAGGCGCTGACTTGATGAAAGCAAAAACCGGGCTACGGATTAAGGTAGTCCGGTTTTTATTGAGCGAAACCGGTCAGACAATGGTGTAGATGGTAGAAAACACATTGCCAATCGCCGGCCCTAACAGGGCGAGAATAACAATGACTAAGATCGTTACCAGTGCAAGTAGCAGTGCATACTCAACAATTCCTTGCCCATTTTCGCTCGGCAGATATAACATGTGGCTCACCTCCCTTCATCCACTCAATTTGTTAAACGCGACAGCCATAGCCCCATTGATCATAGTTTCAAGTGCCCTGTGGCGTCTATCCCCCAAAATTCCTATTCGCCCCAACCTGCCGCAGCTACCCAGCGTTCAGCCAACGTTGTAACCAAGTCTCGATATGCCGGAAGACCTGCTCCTTTTCCGGCTCGTTATGAATCTCGTGATAGAGGCCGGAATAACTGCGATATTCCACCAACCCCGGCGGAGTCTGTGCCGCGAACAGTCGCGCGCCTTCCGGCACACAAATGGGATCGGCGCCGCCGTGCAGCATGAGCGTTGGCACACGCCACGTCGCCGCACTCTGCCGAATTTGCGCCCGCATGACCTCGGTTTCCGTGGCGAGGCGCGGCGTGCCCCACGGGTGCGTCAGCGGATCGGCTTCATAGGCGGTGATAACCGTTGGATCGTGTGAGAGACCGGCCAGGGCGATACCGTTGTTCACCTTCAACGAGGGCGTCACGCGGCTGAGGGCCGTCGCCAGGTTGCGTTTCCACAGAGGCAGCTGCAGAGCGTCTTGCAGCGCGGTGCCCGTCACGATGAGGCCGGCAAGCCGATCGGGGTACTGGCGGGCATAGCTCAATCCCATCAACGATCCCAGACTATGCGCGAGGACAAACAGCGGCATGCCCGGCCAATCCGATCGGGCCTGGGCCGCCCGCTGGTCGATATCGTCCACGTAGCGATCGAAACGATCGACGTAGCCTCGCGCCCCGCTCGATCGACCATGCCCGCGCGTATCGAATCCGTACAGCGCATCGCCGCGCGGCACGAAGTAATTCACGTAGTTGGCATAGCGTCCGCTGTGTTCGCCCAGACCATGCACGATGACCAGGAGTGCGTGTGGCTTAGCGTCGGGCAACCAGGCCTGCGTGTAAATGTCGGTTCTGTCGGCAGTGGTGAAATGACCTTCGCGGTGTTCCATCAAAATCTCCCCAGGCGGTAACACTAACATTATAGTCCGCCGCGCATAGGAAGACAAATAATCTGGGATAAACGAACATTGTCAGGCTTGAGTCAATCACGTATAATCGCGCCACCTCAGACGGAAAGAGCTAACTCGCATGGCCTCCCCCAAGCGGTCGAATGAAGATTATCATCGCGCGGTCAAGCGCCTCTTGCTCGGCATCATGATCCTCAACCTCGTCGTCACCGGGATCAAGTTTGCCGTCGGTACCTTGACGGGATCGATCGCGGTGCTGGCCGATGCCTTCAACGCCCTGGTCGATTCGTCGTCGAACGTCATCGGTTTGTTGGGGCTGCGCGCCGCTTCCGAACCGCCCGATCCCGATCATCCCTACGGCCATCGCAAGTACGAGACGATTGCCACGCTCAGCATCGGCGGGTTGATGCTGCTGGCCGGGTGGGAGGTACTGCAAGACGTCTTTGAACGTCTGGCAGGAGGCACACCGCCTACGGTTACGCCCTTGTCGGTGGCGTTGATCTTGCTCACGCTGCCCATCAACATTTTCATCGTCTGGTACGAATGCAAGCGTGGGCGCGAATTGGGCAGCGATGTGCTGCTGGCCGATGCCACCGGCACGCGCGTCAATATCTTTGTGTCGTTAGCGGCCCTGGCCGGATTGCTCGGCACTTCGATCGGGCTGCCGTGGCTCGATATTGTTGTCGCGTTGGGCATTGTAGTTTATATCGGTATAGCGGCTTCGCGCATTTTGCGCGAAACGTCCAATGTATTAACCGACGGCGCCGCAGTCGATCCGCATGTGGTGGAAGATATCGCGCGCGCAGTGCCGGGGGTGTGGTTCGCCACTAAAGTTCGCAGTCGGGGCCGCGAGGATGATGTCCATCTCGATCTGCACGTGAATGTCGATCCGGCGATGGCGACCGAGCAGGCGCATGCCATTGCCAGCGAAGTCGAGCGGCGCGTCCTCGATCGGATACCGGGCGTGGTGGATGCCGTGGTGCACATCGAGCCGGGACAACAGCCACCGATCTCGGAATGGGAGGCGCTGGCCGTTCACTTGCGCCAGTTGGCCGACGGTCTGGGGCTCGGCGTGCACAACCTGCACGTCGATGTATTGGGGGGCGGGTACATCGTCGATGTGGATGTGGAAGTGGATGCGTCGTTGTCGCTGGACATTTCACACCGCGTGGCGACGGAGTTCGAAGCGCGCGCCCGGGCCGAGATTCCGCGCCTCGTCGACATCGTGACGCATCTGGAGCCGATCGCGCCGGGGGATCATCCCCAACCGATCGAAGAGGCCGAAGCCGCTGCGCTGCGTCAACACATCGCGCGCGTAGCCGATGAGATTTGCGGGGCAGGCACGACCCATCACATCATCTTGCGGCGCAGCCACATCGCGCTCCATGTGGATGTGTCGTGTCATTGCGAAGTGCCTGGCCACACGTCTTTGACCGACGCACATTTGATTGCCGAAGAAGTGGAACGCCACCTGCGTGCGGCGCTGCCGCAATTGGAGCACGTGACGATTCACGTCGAGCCGCCGGGGGCGAGGGATTTGTGATCGAGCAGTCAGAGATCAGGGATTGGAGATCAGGGGGAACATTGACAAGATGATCGGACGAAGGGAGGACAAGATGATCTTTGAGCAAGATCATCTTGTCCTCTTGTCATCTTATCATGCGCAGCGTGTCATAAAAGATAATGTTCACAACAGTTGAATCTGGGTTGCCGGCTGCTCGATCGGGGGTTCCAGCCCGAAGGCGAGTTGGAACGTCTGCAAGGTGAGATCGGATTGCTGCGCGGCCTGTCGCAGTGAGCTGAATTTGAGCACTTTCCATCGAGTATCATGCAGGCGGGCGTCACGGGCGAGTTTGTATTGCAGCAGCGTCGCCCGTCCACCCGGAATGACCAGCACGCCGGCCTCGGCTCGCAGCAGTGCTGCAATCTCCGCCGTGGTCTGAATCACAAACGCGTACACGCTGTGTTTTAACTTCAACCATTCAACGGTGTGCTCTGTGGCGATTGCCTCAAACCCCAGGCGTGATCCAATTTCCACCAATCGTTGACTCACTTCTTGCGCTTCGGCGGCACGCGCCACGGCGTGATCTTCGGCGCGTAAGTGTACTTGATCGAAACTGGATTCTTCGGCATACGACTGAATCGTCGTCGCCAGCACCGCGCGATCGGGTGTGAGGTGATCGGCGAAGTGCCGATATACTGCGCGCAGCAGATCGATCGTGTGCCAATCCGCTTGAGCGCGCAGCAAATCGACGATGACGCGCTCCACCCGATCGGCGAGCGGCGACTGCGCGAGCGGCGACTGCTTGATCGCTTGATCCGTCATCCACCACACTTGCGGTTCGATCTCGAAGATGGATCGATCTTCCAATGCGCTCTTCACAGCGGCGCGCAGCACGGCCAGCGGCGGTGATTCGCCGTCGGGTTGATGCGCGATATCGACCAGCGCCGAGGTCTGTCCCAGCGCGGCCAGTAGACCCGCCTTCAATATGATCGCCTGCGTCGGCTCGGCGCGTTCGAGCAGGAGGCGTTGCACTATCGGCTGGCCGAGATTCCTCGTTCCTGCGGAACTCGGAATGACACCCAAACGCCACGTCACGCGCAGGCCATCGTGCGGATCGCACATGAGATGATCCACTATTTCATTCGCGCTGGCAGCGGCGAGCAGCACGCTTTCGATAATGGCATCATCGGCGGGGAAAGACATGACAGTGCGCGCGTCAGACCGCAGCGCCGGCTGCAGCACCGTCAACGCCGATCCGATAGCGCGCCACTGCCAATCCCAACTGGCCCGCTTGCGTGACAGCAGCGGCAGCAGATGATCGACCTGACTGTGCTGCTTGCCCCACAGCCACGCGGCCCACACCGCACTCAACGACCAGAAGCCGGGACGCGGCAGCGGCGGATGCGTGACCATGAGCGAAATCGAAGCGATAGGCAGCTGCTTGATCAATTCGCGCGCGGGAGCAACGAGCAAGCACACGGCGGGCGTGGGGGAAGCGAGCAGCTCATCAATCGTAGCAACGCGCGGAAGAGAGGCAGGGCTGGAGGGAAGGAGTGAGACTTGTTGTTCCAGTTCCAGCCAGACATTTTTTTCGATGAAGCGTGCGGGCGGTTTGAGGCTACTGGGGTAGCGTGATTCATCGGGCGTGTGCAGCGTGGTACAGCTGTCGAACGTCGCCAGCAAGGCCGGACGCAGCGCCGATTGATCTGCGGCGCTCAACGCTTCGAACTTCGACAGGATGTCGCCGAGGGCGGATTGTGTGCGCGGCGTATAAACCTCCAGCACTTCGCTCACGCGATCGGCGTCTTCGTGGTGGCGATCGAGTACGCGTCCGTGCAGCACCCAGAACGCCAGGCCGTGCGGATCGTGCCGCTTGAGTTTGCTCAGGTCGTCCGCATCGATCTGCCCGACGTTCTCTCCGCACACGGTGCAGCTAACGTGCTTCTCGGCCGGCTCGCCTCGATCACGATCCCACACAAAATGTTGTGCGAGGGAAGCGCGCCCGCAGGTGGGGCAGCGTGCAGTGTACAACTCGCGCAGGTGATCGCGCAAGCGCTGCGATCCTTTGAACGCATCCGCGAGATGCGTTAAAGCCGAGCGCGCATCGACGGGCCACAAGGTCGCGCGGATTGCCAGCAGATTGATCGGGTTGAACGAGGCCGCGATGATCTTGCGATCCAGTTCGAGCGCAGCCTGAATGACGCCCAACCCGCTGGCAAACGGATCGAGGATCACGTCGCCGGGCCGCGTGTGCTGTTCGATGGCGGCGCGGGCTACCGCAGGCGGCACACCGGGAAAGGCCTGTCGCAGCAAGCGCAAGCGCGGCGGAGTATCGGAGGGGATGAAATGCTGCATGAGGAAAGTATAACATGACGGGGTGAAGAGGTGACATGAAACTACAAGGACAATCGCAACTCGTGTGATCTGGAATTTTCCGCGAATTCACGCGAATCACCGCGAATGATGGATTGGCGTCAATTCGCGGTGATTCGCGGTCGAAGGAGATTAGAAGCCTGGTCACGTGACAGATACCTCACCCCCGTCGATCACGTAGCCAACCGGGGTGAGGCCCAAACAATCCCCCATCCTAGAAATTCCTCGTCACCACTGGCAAATACAGACTGTATCCCAGCGGTATGTTCAACGTGATCGGCACATCGATCTGCGGTCGATCGGGATCGTCGCTGGTGAGGCGGAGCGTGGTGGTGTAGACCCCGCCGGATAATCCACTCGTATCGAAGGTCATGACACTGGTTGCGCTGACGCCTGGCGCAAGCGCTCCACCACTGGGCGCTATGGTCAGCCAGGCGACGGTCGGCATCAATGCGATGTTCCACGTGAGATTCGCGCTGCCACTGTTGGTGATGGTCAACCCTTGCGTGGCGCTCAACCCGGTGGCCAGGGTCAGCACGATGGTCGTCGGCGTTACCTCAAGGTATGGCGCGAGCACGGTGAGCGTGATCGGCACATCGATCTGGGGATGACCAGGATCGTCACTGGTGAAGCGCAGCGTCGTCGTGTAGGCACCGCCGGATAAAGCGTTGGCCGTGAGGCTGGCGGTGATGAGCTGCTGGCCGCTGGGCGCAACTGCGCCAGTGAGCGGTACTGCACTCAACCAGGCAACGGCGGGCACTTCGGTCACGCTCCAATTCAATGGCACTTGACCCAGATTCGCCACCGTGATCGATCGGGTTGTGGTGAGCCCGGCGGTCAGCGTCATCGCCAAGTTTACGGGTGTGACGGTGATGCTGGGCGCAAGCACGGTGAGCATGATCGGCACATCGATCTGCGGATGATCGGGATCGTCGCTGGTGAAACGCAGCGTCGTCGTGTAGGCACCGCCGGACAAAGCGTTGGCCGTGAGGCTGGCGGTGATGAGCTGCTGGCCGCTGGGCGCAACTGCGCCAGTGAGCGGTACTGCACTCAGCCAGGCAACGGCGGGCACTTCGGTCGCGCTCCAGTTCAATGGCGCTTGACCCAGATTCGCCACCGTGATCGATCGGGTTGTGGTAAGCCCGGCGGTCAGCGTAATCGCCAAGTTTACGGGTGTGACGGTGATGCTGGGCGCTAGGACGGTAAGTGTGATCGGCACATCAATCTGCGGATGAACGGGATCATCGCTGGTGAAGCGCAGCGTCGTCGTGTAAAAACCGTTCAGGCCACTCGTGCTGAACGTTACAGTCAGCGGTGTCTTCGTGTTAGGTGCCAGGCTCCCACTGCCGGGTGACTCACTCAGCCATGTGACGCCCGGAATTTCAGCCGCGCTCCAGTTCAAGGCCGATTGACCCACATTTGCGACGGTAATCCAGTGTGTGGCCGTGACGCTGGTCGTCAGCGTCAACGAGATCTGAGCTGGCGCAACATCAATCGCAGGTGGCGGGACGATCAGGGTGATTGGCACATCGATCGGCAGTTGCTGCGGAACGTTGTGCATGAAGCGCAGCGTGGTGGTATACGTGTGACTGTAAAGGCCGGTCGCGTCAAAGGTGACGGTGATGGAATCGGTAAGCCCCGGCAAAACACTGCCGTTCGTCGGAGCTGCGGCCAGCCAGTCGACCGGCAGAACTTCGAGCGTGTTCCACAAGAGTGTTGCGCCTCCGTTGTTGCTCACGGTGATCGCTTGCGTGGCGCTGGAGCCGGTCATGAGCGTGATGACGATATGCGAAGGTGTCACCGCAATTAGCGGATTCACGATCGTGAAGGCCGCGCTCGATCGATTGGGCAGCGCCGGCAGTTGATATTGTTCTACGCTGCTGGTGGTGATGACGGCGGTGTTGGTCACAGTCAGGCGCGCGGCGGTGGCGTTGATCTGTCCCGTGATGGTGATCGTACCGCCCTGCCCCCACGCCAGATCGGGCAACTGCCACGCATAAGCAGCGCCGAGGATCGGCGTGATGGGCAGCGAAGCGCTCCAGGCGGTGTTGATCAATTCCGCAGGCAAGGTGTCGGCAATCACCACGTCTTGCGCGGGCAGCGAACCGGCGTTGCTAAAGATCAGTGTGAAGGTGACGTGATCGCCGTACTGCACCAGCGTTGGCGTGATCGCTTTGACGAGGCCCACATCGGCGACCGGCGACACGGCCACGGCCCATTCGACGCGCGTCTCGATCGGTTGTGGCACGGGCGGGACAGGAATGCCGCCGCCATTTTGCCCGATGAAATTAGTAATCTCAGAGGTTGTCTGCACATACCCGATCGGCCCCCATGTGCCGCCCGGCCCGAATGGTCCCACCGCATAGATATCGTGCGACAGATTGCCCGCATCGTTGTGCGTCACATTCGGATGGCCGGGCACGGGCACATGCGCCAACAGCGAGCCATTCGCGACGCGGCCCTGACGACTGGGCACACCCGTCAACGCGAACGGCCAATATTTCTCGGCGTGATCGAAGGTGGGATCGGAGAAGGCGATCAGGCCAGCCGCTTTATCGACGCCCGCCAAAGTGACGTAGTGCCCACCCACCCGATCGATGCTGGTGCCACCAGCGAAATAAAAGCCCAGCAGCAGGATCACATCTTCGCTGCGCTCCACTTCTTCGGCCACCCACCAGAATGCGGGCGACTGCACCAGCGTGATCACATAGCCGCTGCGCAAGTTGTGATCGATCAAATATTGATCGAGTCCCGTGTAGACATCGGTGACGATCGTGCCGCTGCCTAGCACATCGGTTTGGAATCGCTGCGCCAGATCATCGATCAACTCCGTGCCGCCGCTCTCGACATTGAGCGGATCGTGATCATCCCAGAACGGCGGCATCGTGGCGTAGGTCGAGATCAATGGATAGTGATCGTTGACCGTCGGCGGCGTAATCGGCTGTGGCTCGAACTTCGAATCGAACCACCACACAGAGTTGGCTGCCGCCACCGGCCCACAGTACGACCATTGTCCTAGCAGATTGTGCCAGTTGTCCTGCTGCTGATCGAAGTCCGGCATGCCGTTGGGTGAATAGTCGGTGTACCCGCTGGCCTTCCACATGTACGGCGAGACGGCCAGCGCAAACTCCACTTCCACCTGCGGCGGAGGACCGGGCTGTAAGGGTTCGGTAGGAATCGTCGGGTGCGGATTGCTCCCCAGCAATTGCTCGAGCTCGTACACCGGATACGTGGGCAAGCCCCAGATACCGCCGGGGCTGTTGCTGGGGCCGATCGGATAAGCATCGTGCGAGATGTTGCCGGCGTCATTGTGAACGAATGACGGATGCCCCGGAATCGGTTGATGCGGAATCAAGGTGCCACTTAATACGCGACCAAAAGGTGAGGGCGCCAACTCTTGCATATCGAGCGCGGGATCGCTGAGCGCGATCTGCCCGGTCACGCTATCGACACCGGACACTGTAACATAGTGACCGCCCACGCGCGCCCACCGGAACGTGCCGTCCGGATCGAGTATCCATTGATAGAACCCCAACAGCAAGATCACATCTTCGCTGTGCTGAACTTCCGTCGCCACCCACTCGAACGTGGGCGACACCACCAGGGTCACGCGATAATCGTCCCACAAGTTGTGCGCGTGCAGGTAGTTATTCATGCCGTAGAACATGCTGATGACGCTGGTGCCCGTGAGGCCTTGATTCGTGCCGAAGTAGTTGTTGGCCAGATCATCGACCAGCGGCATCACGTTCGGCACGTCGTGATCGTCCCAGGCGCCGCCATAGCTCGTGATCAATCCATAGGTGTCGCTGATCGTCGGCGGCATATGATCGGGCGTTTCAAATTTGCTATCGAACCACCACAGCGAGTTAGCCGCCGCCACCGGTCCGCAGTGCGTCCACACGCCGTTGCGCTGCCACACGCCCTGACGTTGGTCGAAATCGGGCACGCCCGATGGCGCGTAATCGGCCCACGGCCCGGGCTTCCAGTAGAAGGTTGACCAGTAACTCGACGACGTGAGATTGCCCCAGGTCGACGGATTGAGCCAGTCGCCAGTCGCAGGCCAGTACCAATCTTTCGGCCAGACAGGCGTCCACACTTCGGCCACAGCTAACCCGATCGAGATGGCGCCCGTCTGCGTAATGCCCAACTTGGCTAAGTTGATCGCAAACTCGCCCTGCCAACCATATGGCGAGGTAGAGGCTTGCGCCAGCCAGTGGCCATCACCTGCGCCGCCCCAGGAGGAACCATCGCCGCGATTCTCTTGCGTGATTCCGTCTTTGCCCAGGGTCAAGCGGTAATCATCGGCTTGCGGCGCAGTGCCGCCATTGTGTTTGGTATCCAGAAAGACTTGAAAAGCTGGGCCGTTCGCCGGCGTAGGAAACAATGCGGTATCGGGTGAATCAAGCGCGAGGTACAGCGTGATCGCGTCCTGGCGAATGAACATTTCCATGTCCCCACCGTAAGTGGGAAACGTGAGTCGATACGCCCCCGCGTACTCGCCGGGACTAATCGCGCCATCGAGTTGCGGCGTGGGCCCGTAGGGCGCATCGGCGCTGGTAGTCTCGTCGAGATAAGGCGGGGGCAGCGTGTTGGCCTGGACGGTTGCTTCCAGCGTCCCCGGAACTTGAATTCCAAAAAGGAGCAACGTGGTGTACAGCAATGCACTGGTTGCGAACAGCACCAGGCTAAAATGACCGACTCTGGCGTTCATGTTAGACCTCCGGCCGGGTGAACGAAAAACCGATCAGACGTCAGCTCACGTTTTTATCCCACGTGCGCCAGATTCAGATCGGCCCTCAGCATAGACTACGCCTTGCTTCATGTGGTCGTCACCATTCCCTTGTCGATTCAAGAAATCTCGTTGAAGCGGATGACCTCCAACAGTGGTGCAAACATCTCAGACTCTGACATCAGTATATGCCAAACCCGCAGGCTTGGCAATGATCTTTATATCTCTATGGTACAATCGCCGCACTCTGACATCATGCGCCCACCTATGAAATTGTTGCGCCACATCTTTCAATTTGCCATCCTTGTCGGATTATTGACAGCCTGCGGCAGTATCCGTCCACCTGAACCAACTCCCACTGCCACCCTGCGCCCTACCGCCACCGCCACCCTGCGGCCCACGCCGACGGTTACGCCGGTGCCGCTGTGTCCCGCGCCGGACCTGGCGGCGGAATGGGCTGCGCCCGATCAATTCGACGGCTACCCGGAGGCCATTCGAGCTTATCTCTCACAGGGTGGAACGGTGCCCAACCTGTTGACGATCCTGCGCAACGCCAGTTCGATCAACGAGAAGTGGGGCGGCGTGTCCTCGATTGATCTCACCGGCGACGGCGATCCGGAAATCGTCGTCTCGATCTTCGATCCGTTTACCACCGATCAAGCGGCCGGCCCCAGCGGACAGTTCCTGGTCTATGGCTGTGCGCCACAGCGGATCGATCTGCTCTACGCCAATCAAGCGCCTCAGGGTCAGACGTTGCCGCGCCTCTTGCAGAGCGGCGATCTCATCGGTGCGCCGCGCGGCACGCAGCTGGCGGTGCTCTCATCGTCGTGCGGCGCGAACACGTGCTTCGACAGTTTGGAAGTGCTGGGCTGGAACGGCACGGCGTTGGTGAATCTGCTCGCCGAGCCGTTGGTGTTGCCTTCAGCACAATATCAAATGATTCAGGCCGATGCCGACAGCGCGTTGGAGATTCAAGCGCAGCGCGGCCTGCAAGGTTCCATCGGGGCCGGGCCGCAGCGCACCGAAAAACAGCAGTGGAAGTGGAACGGCGCGCAATATGTGAAGGTAAAATCCGAGTGGTCGCCGGCGCAGTATCGCATCCATGCGGTGTACGAAGGCGATGACGCCTTTGCCGCTGGCGATTACAACAAAGCGATTGACTGGTACATCCGGGTGCTGACGGATGATACCTTGAAGGACTGGCTGACGGAAATCAGCTACACGAACGCGCACGATCGCGATACATTGCAGGCTTATGCCCGTTTCCGTTTGCTGCTCATCGGCCTGCTGCGCGGCGACGCCAACGCGCGCGACCAACTCGATCAGCTGACGACGCTCTATCCTGAAGGATCGCCCGTGCATTTGACGCAGCAGATGGCGCAGGCTTTCTGGGACAAATATCAGGAAGTCCAGGACATCAAGGCGGCCTGTGCGGTAGCCAATGCCTACGCCAACTCCGGCGATAACGGGCAATACTTGATCGTCGACGATCTCAATCTATTTGGCTACACCAATCGCACCTACACTTCCGACGATATGTGCCCGATCCAATGATGAGTGACCACCTATGAGTGAAGCACCACGCGTCATCGACTACGAAGGCTCCACCTATAGCACAGCTTTCTGGAACCCTGCGCGCGAATACGAAGACCGCGCCGAGCGGATTGCGATCCGGGGCATGCTCCCCCCCAGCGGTGGACGGCTGATCGACATCGGGGCGGGGGCGGGCCGCCTGGGCGATCTGTATCTCGGCTACGACGAAGTGATCCTCATGGATTACGCCCGTTCCACCATCGTCGAAGCGCGCGATCGCTGGGGGCACGATCCGCGCTTTAAGTTCGTCGCAGCCGATCTCTACACGCTGCCCTTTGTTGACTCGGCCTTCGACAGCGTCGTCATGATTCGCGTCATTCATCACATCGTCGATGTGCCCCGCGCGCTGCAAAACATTCGCGCCGCCATGAAGCCCGCCGGCCTGTTTGTCTTTGAATTCGCCAACAAGCGCAACCTCAAAGCCATCGCGCGCTATGCCGCGCGCAAACAAATCTGGTCGCCGTTCGATCAAAAACCGATCGAGTTTGTGGAACTCAACTTCGACTTCCATCCCGACTGGATGAAGCAACAGCTCCGCCAGGTTGGCTTTACGATTCGACAAGCCCGTTCCGTTTCGACATTTCGCGTAAATGCCCTCAAGCGCCTGTTCGGGGCCATGCGCCTTGCTGCGATCGATGGCGCGTTGCAGCGTCCTTTCGCGCCGCTGGCTATTTCACCGAGCATGTTTGTCCTCTGCGCTCCTGCGCCTGAGTTAGCTCGTCCTCAGGAGTCAGGCCCTGGTCATGAGCTCTTCGTCTGCCCAACTTGCCGTACATTGCTACCCGCTCAGCCCGGGAATAATGAGCTGCGTTGCGCGAACGGCCATCACTGGTCAACGCGCGAAGGCATCTACGATTTCAAAACTCCGCTCGAATAGCTGCGGTGTAAAAAAAACGGCCCCTCGCACATAGGAGGAGCCGTTTCGTTTGCCGGTCGTGACTTAACTCAAATAATCGCGCAACTGCCGTGAGCGGCACGGATGGCGCAACCGCCGCAGGGCCTGACTTTCGATCTGGCGGATACGCTCACGCGTGAGACCAAACTTCTGCCCCACTTCTTTGAGCGTGTAAGCGCGTCCATTGACGAGGCCAAAGCGCAGTCGCAGAATATTCGCCTCGCGCGGGCTGAGAGTGCTGAGGACCTCTTCCACTTTAGCGCGCAGCATATTGTTGTACGCCACCTGCGCCGGCGAAGGCGTGGTATCGTCTTCGATAAACGAGGCCAGTTCGTTATCGTCTTCTTCACCCACAGGCTGCTCCAACGACAACGGCTGCCACGACGCTTTTAGCATCCATTGCACTTTGCGCGTATCGACGTTCAACTCGTCGGCAATCTCTTCGGCCGTCGCCTGCCGTCCGTTGGTCTGCTCGATACTCCGCGCCACCTGATACAGCCGCCGCAATCGATCGCTCATGTACACGGGCAGCCGGATCGTGCGCGCCTGATCGGCAATCGCGCGGGTGATGGTTTGCCGAATCCACCAGGTGGCGTAGGTGCTGAAACGAAAGCCGCGTTTGTAGTCGTATTTCTCGACCGCTTTCATCAGCCCCAGGTTGCCTTCTTGAATGAGATCCAGGAACGGCACGCCTTGCCCCATATAGCGCTTGGCAATACTGACGACCAGGCGCGTGTTGGCTTTGATCAAGTGTTCGCGCGCCTGAAGACCTTCTTCTACCTGATTTTGCAGGTGTTCGCGCCGTTGGCGGCTTTTCACCGTTTGATTCAATAACTTCAACGCTTCACGGCCCTTGACAATCTGCTTGGCAATGCACAATTCTTCCGAATTGCTCAGCAAAGGCACGCGGGTCATTTCTTTGAGGTACAACCCCACGGTGTCATCACTGCCGACAGCGGCCATGTCCAGATCTTCATCATTGCCGAAGAGATCTTCAAATTCTTCTTCATCCTCGTCAAAATCCCCGTCGAAATCGTCAAACATCACTTGGTCGTCCGGCGCAGCTTTGGCTGCATACACGTCGATGCCGGCCTCTTGAAAATGCAGCACGATCTCTTCCATCCGATCGGCCAGCTCCGACCCGTCGGGAATGACTTCCAGAATTTCATCCGTCAACAAATAGCCTTGAAATTCAGCCTTCTCCATCAAGTCCGTCAACAGCAGTTCCATCGTCTTGTCGGTGTGCTGCGCCATGCCAGGGCCTCCGCCATTACAGTAGTTTCTTGAGTGCGGCTAAACGCGGGTCGATTTCTGCGGTGTCGCAATTGCATAGGCCTTCATTCAAGTTCTGACCACACGTGATGCATAAGCCTTTGCAATCAGGACGGCACAGTGAATGCATTGGCAGGGTCAGCATGATTTGCTCACGCAGCGGTTTCCGTAAATCCAACCAACTTTCATCGATGAAGTAGGTAGGATCGGCCGCAGGCGTGAAGGTAAACATTTCTTCCATCAGCACTTGTAGTTCCAGATGGAATGGTTCAAGACAGCGTACACATTCGGCTTGCAGAGCGGTGTGGAATTGTCCTTTGGCAAGGACGCCACGCGTGGTGCGGGTGAGGAGCAACTGACCGCGGACGTAATCGACTTTCAGGTCACCCAGGGTCTGATGGACTTCATCCACATCCAGTTCCAGGGTGGCCCCCACTTCTGGTTTCAGGAGGAGGGCAACGTGATATTTGAGCACGTTCGTCAGCGGATGCACCTATGTGGTAACACTTCCGATCGACGATACGAAACAAACCAGTCGATTTTTAGAGAAGAATCGGTAAAATGATAGTGAAATTCTATCATACGGTTTACTTACTGTCAAGTAGTAACACGTAAACGGATAAAATAGGTACATAAGCGAAACGATAAATACATAAGTAGACAAGGATTATCAGAATGAGTAGTTTTTGTTATAGTAATTGCCTAAATAATTGCCTCGGAAGTCATCAATCCACTTGCTAAATGTCACGACCAACTCCGGAAAGGTGCGTGAATATGTTGACTGGGGAGCGTCCATTCGATCTGATTGGCTTGACGGGCGCAGGAATTCGGTGCCCTGATACTTCAGACCTCGTCACAGAGCAATGCATCATCTTTCCACTAGCCTTTTCAAACGTGAGGCCAGGTGTCTGATACGCCTGAGCAAGTGAATCTTCTTGTTGGTTATAAGGCGAACCTCGGGAGATTGGTATAATGAGGTTATTACCCCATTCAATTCACCTGGCTTAGTTCCTGATAAATATCGATTTGTCCGACCGTAGACTTACTGGCAGCCATTGGAGAAAATTCATGTTGTCGCCAGAGTTAACCGCCTTTGTAGAAAATATGCCCAAGGTAAACTTGCACGTCCACATCGAGGGCGCTATTACGCTAACGACTCTATTAGAGATTGCGCAGGAGAACGATTATTTCAAAGAGCTATCGGTTGGTCAAAAGGAAGTCTTGCGTAGACAAGATTTCACCTTTAGCGATTTCTCCAATTTTATCGACATATACTCGCTGTGCAAACATGCTTTGCGGAAACCTTCTGACTACGAGCGAATTATTTACGAGTATCTTTATCGAGTCCATGCTGAGAATGTACGCTACGTCGAAATTTACATATCCCCCTATTATGGCATGAAGCGGGGTCTGGTGTTTGAGGACATTATTCAAAGCGCAGCTCAAGCAAGACAACGCGCTTATAAAGAATTCGGTATTCAGGCGGACTTTGTCATTGATGCAGGCCGCCGCCAGCTGTGGGGAAACGACAAAGATCCCGAACGAGCCCGTCGAGAATGCGAGCGGCTGGTAGAGTTGGCTGCCAACGCAATGGAACAGGGTGTCATTGGGTTCAGTATAGGGGGAATAGAGCAGGGCTATCCAGTTTATCCTTTTGCCAAGCCCTTCGCATTAGCGCGACAAAAGGGGCTTCATACCAAAGCGCATGCTGGAGAAAGCAATGGAGCTGACGATATCTGGTATGTACTCGGCTTATTGGATGTGGAACGCATTGGAAATTCGGTTCACGCCATCGAGGACCAACGCTTGTTGGATTATCTCGCCATACACACCATCGCGATTGAATTATGCCCCACAGGGAACATACGCACAGGCGCAGTAAGCTCATTGGAAGTTCATCCATTCATGGCTTTTCTCAAACATGGAATCCCTGTTACGGTGATTGATGATGATCCCTCACTATTTAATACCAGCCTCACCCAAGAATACACGCAGTTGGCAGCTCACTACCACCTGAATGCCGATGCCGTTCAAAACCTCGTATTGCAAAGCGTCAAGATGCTCTGGACCTCCGCGGACAAAAAGTCAGACCTTTACACAACTTTCGAGAAGGAATTTGGGCACTTGCGCGCCCGCTTGAAAATATGATCGGGTTGCCGCTCGTCTGCCCAAGGCTTGTTCACTGGACATATGCTCTGGGGAATTGTTTTGGCGGTCTTGTGGTGCCGTAATATTGCTTTGATCAGATGGTTTACGGTGCTGTGCATAAAAAGATTGGCCCTCATGGAGCCTTACTACTATGAATGAAACTAGTGATGGAACTTCAGACATGGAATACCGATTTATGCCAATGCCTCTTTGGTTCACTTATGGTCCAAGCATAGACGATAAAGGACTGATTGAACAGGCATTAGCTGCAGGCGCTAACGGCTGCCGATTAACCTTTTCGTATGGGACACATGAGTTACAGGGAGCCCGCGCACAAAAGATCAGGCAGATTACGGACAGACTGAATAAACCCTGTCTGATTATTGCAGATCTAGGTGGAGAGAAGATAAGGTTAGGCGATTTTTTACCGGCGCACATCGAAATCAAGCAGGGCGATGTTGTATCATTTTGCCCGCCGGAAAATAACACCGATATCGCTTCCATGCGTTTTTCAACAACCTCGCGTAAACTTTTCCATCAGGTAGCTGTAGGCAATAGAATCATTATTGGCGATGGTTCTCTGTCTGTAATCGTTGACACTGTCAATTCGAATCACATTGGCGGAACTGCAATCAATGACGGATCGGTCAATCCTAATCGAGGTGTAACGGTAGCAGGTAGTGAATTTCACCCGGCTAGTTTGACCAATAAAGATATAGATGACCTAGCCTATATTGCCACGTCGCCCCTATTCGATGCAGTTGCCCTATCATTTGTTTCGATGCCTTCTGATATTTCTCAGGCACGGGAAATACTCCAACCAAGGAAAATGCCGATTATTGCCAAAATCGAGACGGAACAAGCTCTTCGTCATCTTGAATCTATTGTGGAACAATCTGATCTGGTGATGGCTGCCCGCGGTGATTTGGCGCTAGCGATAGATTGGATTGAGCTACCAGACGCTGTGAGAAGGATAGGATTAGCGGCAGCCACGCAGAAAAAGCCATGGATACTTGCGACCCAGATCGCCAGCGGGATGGACCAGTATGCGTTTCCGACACGTGCCGAAATTTGTGATTTAGCGCATTGGTTAAGTCAAGGAGCGGCCGGCATCTTACTGACCTCCGAGACGGCTTTCGGGAAGAGGCCAATAGAAGCCATTACGGCAGTGGCACGTATGATTGAACGATGGAAAGCTAAGTGAGTCGCGCCTGTAAATTGACACGTCTCACGAAAGCCCATATAATGCCTCCATGTTTACTGCTTACTCGTTGTTGCCCATCCCTATTAAGACGGATTTCATATCTTTTATAGCCGTAGGTGCAAAACTAACTTACAAATGCCAAGTGGCATATCGAATTTTCGGCGGAAAATAGAGGGGAAATCCTCGCGTGTATGTTAGTTTTGCACCAGTTGCCTTATAAGCTTGAACGCAGCCAGTCTTCTCCAGGTGAACGCGTGGGGACTGGTTTTGTTTGGGATAGACATGGATATTCGACAACTTTCCAATGAGATGAATCGTTTTGTGACGGCCAAAGGCTGGTTCGAAGCCAGCTCGCCGCGGCCGCAGACGCCGCGCAATATTGCTATGTCACTAATGCTGGAAGCGGCGGAAGTGCTGGAGCACTTTCAATGGGGTGAAACCGCAACTAATTGGGAGGAACTGGCTTCTGAGCTGGCGGACGTGATGTTGTATTTGCTGGAATTGGCGTCGATTTGCCAGATCGATCTGGAACAAGCGGCGCTCGACAAACTCAAGATAAACTACACGCGCACTTGGGATCAATGAGCCGCATTAAGATTCTGGCTGTCACCGATCAAGTTGTGGAGTCATTATACAGCGCCAACGTGAAAGACCGCTTTGGCAATGTGGATTTGATCATCAGCTGCGGCGACTTGTCGTATAGCTATCTGGATTATTTAGTGACAGTGCTGGGCAAGCTGGTGTACTATGTGCACGGCAATCGTGACAAAGACCACGAATATACCAAATCTGGCCGGCGTCACCTGACGCCACAAGGCGCGATTTCACTGCGTTATCGTTGTGGCCTGCCTGGACGGCCGAACGGGGACAACACTTAAGGAAGTTGCGAAGGATGGATTGCGCACGAACCGCGCAGCACACAAAATGCGACTTGTTCTGGAACGTGTCCTATCTGAATCTTAAGCTGGGCGCCGTGCAACCTCGCACACAAAGTCTTCCACAGCACGCGTCACGACCTCGGCAGCTTCCAACATCACCATGTGTCCCGCTTGAGGGATGGTAACCAATTGGGCGTGAGGCAGCCGCTCTGCCATAAACATCGCATGTTTGAGCGGCGTCATTTGATCAGCCTCTCCTGCGATGATCAATACCGGAGCAGTTATCTCGTGCAAGTGGTCACGCACATCAAACGCATCGCAGGCGCGATAGTCGTCGAGCAAAATCTCCGGCCTGATCCTCAACAATTGCTGTTTGCCCAACTGCTTGATTTCGGCCGGCGTCAACGGCCCCCATACCCAATGATTGACAAGATCGACGGCGGCGGCGAAGTCACTTTCCGCCAATTGCAACAACTGCGGTGCGACGCGCAGCTTAGCGCTGGTCGCAACTAACACCAACCCGCTGACGTGATCGGGATACTTCAGCCCGCAAAGTTGAGCGATGGCCCCACCCATGGAGTGGCCGATCAGGATCGCACAATCGAGCCGGCTGGCCTCCATGAATAAGACCAGCCAATCGGCATATTCCTCAATCGTGATACAACCCCGGCCCGCTGATTTGCCATGCCCCGGCAGATCGGTCGCATAGACGATGGCCTCTGGCAGACGGCGCAATCCCGCCGGCCAGATCAGGTGATTCTCACCCGCGCCATGAAGCACCAGCACCGGCACCCCGTTCGATCGGTTACTGTGTAGAGCGTAATAAATTCGTTCGCCGTTGAGATCGAGATAGGGCATGAGTCAAAAAGCGAGGCGAGCCAGTGACTCGCCTCTTTCATCTATTCAAGATTCGCCAGATACTTTTCCGCTTCTAACGCGGCCATACAGCCGAACCCGGCTGAAACAATGGCTTGCCGAAAGTGTTTGTCGTGCGCTTCACCGGCCGCAAAAACCCCGGGCACGCTGGTGTGCAAATAAGGATCGACGATCAAATAACCTTCGTGGTCCATTTCGAGTTGTCCCTGAAAGAGCGCGGTATTAGGCAAGTGTCCAATGTAGACAAACACGCCGTCGACTTTGGCTTCGCTGCGATCGCCGGTGACCGTGTCTTGCAGCACCACGTTCTTCACCGCGCCGTCGCCGTTGATGTGCGTGATCACCTTGTTCCACAAGAAACTCATCTTTTTGTTACACTGAGCCTTTTCGATCAGTGCCGGCCCCGCCCGAAGTTGATCGCGGCGATGCACGATGGTGACGCGGTTGGCAAACTTGGTGAGGAACAACCCTTCCTGCAATGCGCTGTCGCCGCCGCCGATCACCATCAGTTCCTTGTCCTTAAAGAAAAAACCATCGCACGTGGCGCAGTAACTCACGCCGCGGCCGGTGAACTCCAATTCGCCGGGAACACCCAGTTTACGGGGAGTAGCACCCGAGGCCACGATCAGCGATTTCGTTTCGTAAGTCGCGCTGTAGGTCTTGACGACGATCGGCTTATGCTTAAGATCAACTTCGCTGACGGCATCATATTCCAGTCGAGCGCCAAAGCGTTCCGCCTGCTGCTTCATCTGCTCGGTAAGTTCAGGCCCTTGCAGCCCATTAGGAAAGCCGGGATAGTTTTCAACTTCAGTGGTGGTGGCAATCTGCCCGCCAAATTCGTTGCCGGTGATGACCCGCGGATTGAGGTTGGCCCGGGCCGCATAAATCGCGGCGGTCAAGCCGGCGCAGCCCGATCCAATGATGACGACGTCTTCCATGTTGATTCTCCATTTCGTAATAGGGTCGCTTGATGATTGTACTGCCGAGCCGGACATTCGGCAACAATCTGGGGAAAAGAACAAGCCCCGATCGTTTGATCGAGGCTTGTTGGTTTGACGTCGAAGTTTGTTGATTAAACCGGTCGGACGTCGGCGGCCTGCAAGCCCTTGGGGCCTTGTTGTACGGTGAACTCCACCTGCTGGCCCTCATCCAGGTTGCGGAAACCCTCACCTTGAATGGCCGAGTAGTGGACAAACACGTCCGGCCCATTGGGTTGAGTGATGAACCCATAACCCTTTGTCCGGCTGAACCACTTCACCGTACCCGTGATGCGCTCGTTCATGAAAATGGACTCCTTTCGTCCCCACGAAGTTTCTGTAGGGCAGAGCGTCCTTCACGACGACTGCTGGTTATTCGCCGCCTTCGCCGCTCTGAAACAACTGCCGCGACCTACGAGCGGAGATGTTACCACCGCCCTTTCATCCTGTCAAATTTTAGGTTTGATTTGAGTGTGCAGAAATACATAAAGATGAAACGGGACATTCAGAATCAAAACGCGACGACCATGAGAAGATTTTTACGGTCGTCGCGTTGAGTTCATGTAATGGTTAGCTGACGATTTGGACGTTGGTAACGGTTGAAGGGAAGAGTGATGCGACGGTGTCGGTGTTAATGTCGAATAGCGCTTCCGGGGTGAGCGGGGTAGTGCTGCCAGCGTGAATCGTCTTGCCATTGATCATCGCGCCAGTCACGCCGTCGAATTCGGCCACCGCTGTTTTGTTCTTGGGCCGCCAGGTCAGTTCAAAGGCATAGACCGGGCGGAAGTAGAGATCGAAGGTCTCGACTGTGGTGGTTTCTTCCAACATCTTGTCGGCCTGAATCTGCTTGACCATCGTCGCCAGCAAAGAGTGCAGAACTTTCGAGGCGGTCGTCTGCGGAGCGATGACCAACGCGCCCTCGGCGGACAGCACGGAAAAATCCGCCAACTCAGTTTTATCTTTCTTCAGATAGTCGGCGCCCGCGGCTACCGCTTGACCGGCGACCGCCTCAAGATAGCGCTCTTGCCGGTTCTCATCGATACAGAATTCTACGCCGGGCAGGCTGAACGTGCGCGCCGTGTTCGCGATGCCGATTTGCTGGCCGATCTGCTGCAAGAAGCCGCTGGGCGATGATTGCTGCGCTTGGGCTTGCTGCGCCACGACCTCCAGTTCCTGACCGAGCACGGTGACTTTGCGCACTTCAACACCGGTCACGGGGACGGTGTAAGTCTTGTTGCGCTCAAAGGCATAGCGCACCGTGGCGACAACATGCCAGAACGCTTCATAGCGAAACTCGGAATAGGCCAGATCAACTTCTTCCGGCTTCGGGCGTGAGAACAAGCCGGTCAAGCCGCCTGCCACAATGGTCAAGCGCTTATCGACGGCCTGTTGTTGTGCCACATCACGATTGAGCGTCGGGTTCAAAATGTAAGCGTGTGGAACGGGCAAACGAAGGTCCATGCGAGTATCTCCTTATAAAGTAGAGGGTTCAAGGTCGGTGCTTGGTCGAACACCAGCAACAAAAATAGTATACACCCAATTGAGGCAAAAAGAGAAGATAGCAAAAGGGCCGAATGTGCTATACTCACCTTCATCAATTATGGGACATACTTTAATTCTAACCGGCCGACCGGGTATCGGCAAAACCACGATCGTGAAGGCCCTGATCGCGCAGATCGCCGATCGGGCTGGGGGATTCTACACGGAAGAAATCCTCGGGCCCGGCGGGCGCAAGGGTTTTCGTCTGGTCACACTCGAAGGCCGGCGGTATGTGATCGCGCACATGGAGGTCAGAAGCCGATCGAAAGTGGGCCGTTATGGCGTGAGGGTCGACGTGATCGACCAGGTGGGGGCGGGCGCCATCCGATCGGCGGTGGACGCTAACCCGATCGTGATTATCGACGAAATCGGCAAGATGGAATTGTTCTCATCGCCGTTTCAGAGCGCGGTCCTGAAAGCCATCGGCAGCCCGAAGATCGTCATCGCGACGGCCATGCAGGCTGAGCATCCCTGGGTGGCGGCGGTGAAGACCTTGCCCAACGTCACCGTGCGGGAAGTCACCAAGGTGAATCGCGGCAAAATGGTTGAGGAAGTTCTGAAGTGGCTGGCCGAGCAAAGCCAGCCGTGAAGCAGGTTCCGTTTCTGCTTTTGCACATTCATCCTCAAAAGTTTATAATCACACTATGGCCGACAAAATTTTAGTCATCGAAGACGACGAAGGCATTGCGGGCACGTTGTATCGCGGCTTGACGTTTGAAGGCTACAAGGTCAACGTGGCGTATGATGGCCCGAACGGGCTGGCGTCCGTGCGCGACGATCCACCCGACCTGGTGGTGCTGGATTGGATGCTGCCGGGGCTGGATGGCCTGGAAGTGTGCAAGCGGATCCGCGCGGCAGGCGGCACGCCCGTCTTGATGCTGACCGCAAAGGATGCGATCGCCGATCGGGTGCAGGGCCTGGATGCCGGCGCCGATGATTACGTGGTCAAACCGTTCTCGTTCGACGAATTGATGGCGCGCGTGCGGGCTTTGCTGCGGCGGGCCAAGCCAACCCCCGAAGGAACCGGCGAGGTTCTAAAGGTAGCAGATTTGACCATGAACACCGGCACGCGCGAAGTGTGGCGTCACAGTCGCAAGATCGATCTGACGGCGAAAGAGTTTGATCTACTGGAACTCTTTATGCGCCATCCGCGCCAGGTACTCACCCGCGAGACGATTTACGATCGCATCTGGGGCTATGACTTTGGCGGTGAAAGCAACATCATTGAAGTCTACGTGCGCTACTTGCGTCAGAAGCTCGAGGCGGAGAATGAGCCACGGCTGCTACAAACCGTGCGCGGCTATGGCTATGCCTTACGGGAAGAATAAATTCAACCGCAGCCGGGTTGCTTCAAGCGCCCGGCTGTTTTCTTGCCCGGTGATCCTTTTCACCCGGCAGGTCTTCTCGCCCGGCGATTTTCCTCGCCCCCTTTCTTTCATCCTCGTTTCATCCCTGCTTAACCAACTTACGGCATGATTAGGGCGTTGCTGGTTACAAACTACATTGCCTTTAGCGCGTTCTCATGTCCATTCGTCTACGTTTGACTCTGTGGTATTCTGCCGTGTTGGCCGTCATGCTGATTGTGCTGGGCGGCGGCATTTATGCACTGTTGGTGCGCAATGTGCACGCCAGCCTCGACGCCCAACTCAGTTCCACGGCCGACCAGATTCTGAGCGCCAGTCGCGTGCGTACGTTCTCCAATATCTTGCAGGTGGAGGTGCCGCAAGAATTGGATCTGTTCCGCGCGCCGGGCGTGGCTGTAGTGGTCCTCGACAATACTCACGCGGTAGTGCAGAAATCGCAGAACATCGGACCATTTTCTCGCGCGTTTGATCCAGAGGCCCTGATGCTGGTTACGGGAAATCAATCGCTGGTGCGTGACGTGTCCATTGACAAGGCCGCCGTCCGGGTGTTGACCGTGCCCATTGCCGTCACCACCGAGCAGGGCGATCAACGGGTGGGCTTCCTGCAAATTGCCGCGCCACTAAACGAAGTTCAGGAATCGCTGCGGCAGCTGGGCACCTTGATGGTGCTGGGCGGCGCGGTCGGGGTGCTGGCCGCGGCGTTTGTGGGGGCGTTTTTGGCGCGCAAAGCGTTGGAGCCGATCGATCGCATTACCCAAACCGCGTCTGAAATTGCGCGCGGCGGCGATGTGCAGCGGCGCATCACCAAGCCCGGCCCGCCCGATGAAGTGGGCCGCCTGACCGAAACCTTTAACGTGATGCTCGATCGGCTGGAAGGCATGTTCAAATCGCAGCAGCGGTTCAGTGCCGATATCTCGCACGAACTGCGCACACCGCTCACGACGATTCGGGGCAACGTCGATCTGCTGCGGCGGATGGGCGGCGCCGATAAAGCCTCGCTCGACGCGATCACCAGCGAAACCGATCGGATGATCCGGCTCGTGGGTGATCTGCTGCTGCTCGCTCAGGCCGATGCCGGTCTGCCGCTGCGCCGTGAACCGACGGCTATCGATCAGCTGACGAGAGAAGTGGTACGGCAAGTGCAGGTGATTTCCAGTGGAGTCCAAGTGACCCTGCACTCGGATTTGAAGGAGCCGCTGTGCATCGATGGCGATCCCGATCGACTGCGACAGCTGCTGCTTAATTTGATCGACAACGCGATCAAGTACACGCCCAGTGGCAGTAACGTCAAAGTGCAGGTCTCACGTGAAAATGGATCGGCGCGGTTGACGGTGTCTGATACCGGCCCCGGCATTCCTCTCGAACACTTGCAGCCCGGCCCCAACGGTGTGCCGTTGATTTTCGAGCGGTTCTATCGGGTGGAGAAATCGCGCACGCGCCTGGGGCCGACCAACGGCAACGGGCGATCGGGGAGCGGCACGGGGCTGGGATTATCCATCGCTTATTGGATCGTACAGGCGCATGGGGGACGAATGGAGGTGAGCAGTGAGCCCGATCAAGGGACAACCTTTACCGTGTGGCTGCCCGTCGGAGAAAAGACAGCACTGATCGATTCCTAAAATCGGTCAGTGCTTTTTACGGCGTCGTCGTGGGTGTGACGGGCAGTAACTCAAACGCTACTTCAAATTGCGGGGCAGGTCCCAGATAAGCAACGGCCGTGTACTTGCCCAGTGACCCATCGAGACTGCAAAACGCGCGGGCGCTTTGTGCGCGTGGCCCCCACTTCCACAGCTCCATCACACTATCGACGAGCTGGTCACCCTTATAGCACAGCACGCTCCAGGACGCGCCATTGTTCACATTCGCGGCCCGGAAGTAGAGGCGCACACGGCGCGTGCCACTGGGAAAGGCCAGCCCCGGATCGACCGGGTTGCCTTTGTTATCGGCCACCGAAGCGAGCGTGGTAAAAGTGAGTTTGGCATTCGGCGACACCGGCATGGCCGATGCCACGGAGGTCAGCAGCACGTCGGGAAGACTGGGCATCGTTGCGGTGGGCGTTATCAGCGGTGTCGCAGTAGGGCTGAGAGTGGGCGTCGGGCTGGGTGGAACGGTCGGCTGTGCCGCCGTCTGCGTCACAGCCGAAGGCTGCGGGGTGTCGGTGGGCAACATCTTACTCGGAATGGACACCAGCACAGGAGTCGGCGTGGCCCTATTGGCGACGGCGATCGTAGAAGGTTGATTATCCAAATAAAAGGCCAGCGCGCCCGTCAGAATGAAAACAATCGTCGCCACAAACGCCCAGCGGCGCGTCTTGTTCAGGGCCTCTTGCCGAATTCCGTAGTAGGCTGCCCCACGCGATTGTCGACCTGCGCGCGCTGCATTGAACACCGCCATAGCAAACAACAAAACCCCCGCGAGCAACAACCAGTTGCCGAACTGTGATAACAACGTCGCCACGTGCATTGCCTCGTATCTGCGTCGGTTAGGGTTTTGTCTAAACTGTATTCAGGCGCGATTATACCATGTTCGTACTTGATTATCGGGGTTGCCCCGATTTTTCAGAACTGCCAACCGTGATTAAGGCGGATGGACGCAGCAGGAGATGACCCCTAGCTGCCGTCGGTGCTGCAAGCCAAGACCGGACCAGCGACAACGCAGTACCTTCTACGCCTTCGGCACGCGACCGCTGGCCCAAGATGGCGGTTCAGGGGAATATCTCTTGCCGGAAGCGTCGGCAGCGTGCGGCAAATGGTCGATACGAAGAATCAAAGAAACCGGCTGCTGGGAGTCATCAGTAACTGGCCGGTTGTGATTTAAGCCGCGCGTTCCAGTGGCAGGCTGAAGATGCTCTTACAACCCACACCGCCTTCTCCATCTTCAATCCAAATTTTGCCGGTGTGGGCCTCTACGGCCAGACGGCAGAACGTCAGGCCCAGGCCAAAGCCGCGCACCAGCGCACTGCTACCGTTGCTGCCGCGCGCAAAGCGCTCGAAGATTTGATCGCGTTGTTCGAGGGGAATGCCGCAGCCGGTGTCGTTGATGCTAACGGCGATGTCGGGACCGCGTAGCTCAGCCTTGACGCTGATCTGTCCACCGACCGGCGTAAACTTGATGGCGTTGTCCAGCAAATTGATCAACACCCGATCGATCTTGTCGATGTCGATCAGGATGCGCGGCAGATGAGCGGGTATAAATACCTGGGACGCGATACCGCGCGATTGCAGCACCGGCGAGACACGGGTGACTGCGCCCTGAATCAATTGGGGCAGGTTGGCGAGTTCCAGCGTCAATTCGGTTTCGCCCGCCTCCATACGCGAGATGTCCAGCAGCGAATCGACCAGGCGCTGCATGCGGGCGCAGGTGTGGTTGATCAGCTCGAAGAGTTCATGGTTCTCCTGCAAAATATCCTCAGGCAGCACCATTTGCAGCATGCCCGCCGCGCCGCTGATGCTGTGCAGGGGATTGCGCAGATCATGCACCACCAGATCGGTGGTTTGTTCACGCAGCCGCTGCAAATCCAGCAGTTCCTGGTTCTCGGCGGCTAGTTCGTTGACTTGCGTGTGCAAGGTGCGCCGCGCGTGCGTCGTGATGGTGATCAGATCATCGGCTTCGCGCAGGCGGCTGCTGAGTTTCCGCAGCATGCCGATATCCAGCTTGGTGCTGTCCGACAGCAGGCGTTGAAAATCGTCACGCGTCATCTTGATGAGCTGCATTTCTTCCAATGCCACCACCGACGCTGAGCGCGGCAGATCTTCGAGAATAGCCATCTCGCCCACGAATTCGCCGGCGCCGCGGCAGGTCAACACGATCGGCGCGGTAACGCTGCCCTTGAAGATAGCCGCGCGTCCCGAACGGATGAGAAACAGCGCGTCGCCAGGCTCGCCTTCCTGGCAGATCAACTCGCCCGTCACACAGACGCGCGGGGTGGTCTTGCTTAGATTAAAACCGCTCAGGGCCAGCGCCTGAAACGTGCCGGAATCCAAAGTCTGGGGCGTGCCGTCGGGGTCGTTGGCGCAGTTCAGCCGGATTGCTTCGAGTTGTTGCGGTGTCAAAATCAGAGTCATAGATCTTTCCTCAGTGCAGATCGTAACACAAAAGGGTTCAAGCTTTAATGGGTTGGAGGCTAAGTGTAGCATGGAATGTAAGGGACGCAAAACGGACTCCGCGTAGATCGACGTTCGCCGACCTGACTGTGTTATAATTTTTCGCGCTAAGGAGGCGTTCTATGCTGTTGGTTTCATTATCAGCGCTGCCGGCAGCGCTGATTTCGTTTCTGCTGATTCTTTTGATCTGCCTACCGCTGCACGAGTTCGGACACGCGTGGAGCGCGGTGAAAATGGGCGACACCCTGCCGTATTATCAGGGACGCGTCACGCTGAATCCTTTACGCCACATCGATTGGATCGGCGCCGGATTACTGGCCCTGGCCGGCTTTGGTTGGGCGAAGCCGGTGCAGGTCAATCCGCTTGGCTTGCGTAAAGCGCCGTCGTTGCGCGTGGGGATGTTGATCGTGGCCCTGGCCGGGCCGCTGATGAATGTGTTACTGGCTGTGGTGGCGGCGCTGCCGTTTCGCCTGGGCCTGGTGTCGGTACGGGATATCATGCTTAACCAGCCAATCGCATTGATTCTTTATTCACTGGTGACCATCAACCTCGTCCTGGCCGTGTTTAACTTGATTCCCGTACCGCCGCTGGATGGTTCGCGGATCCTGCCGGTGCTGGTGCCGGCGCAATACGACCACGTGCTGGCAACGTTGAACCAGTACGGAATGTTCATCTTGCTTTTTCTGATCTTGCCGCTATTTAACGGGCAAAGCGCCGTCACGTTGATTGTGATGCCGATCGTCTCGACCCTGACACGGTTATTTCTGGGAATTTGAGAATCCTTTATCGCGCCCGTCAATTCTTCGGAGGGATCTTCGCGCAGGTGTCGGCCGCAGATTTGCGCGAAGCCGAAGCCGTTTTGAATCCGCCCGCCCGCGCCTGGTTTCGTACTCTGCCGCGTGATGTGCAATGGCATGGCCTACGCGTCATGCATGATTTGCAACATGCCGGTGTCGATCGATCCGAGGTGTGGGCGGCGGCCCTGCTGCACGATGCGGGCAAGGCCGCGGGGCCGAGCGGGCCGCTGGTGCGGGCGTTTATCGTGTTGGCACGTCAGCTTGCGCCCGATTGGTCTACGCGTCGATCGCAGCTCGATTACCGGCGGGCGCGGGGGATCGATCGGGTTGTGGCAATTGCCTATCAGCATCCGCAGATCGCGGCGGAGAAAGCGGTCGAGTGCGGGTGCGATCCAGTCACAATCGATCTGATCCGATATCATCAGGACACTGATCGCGGCAAAACGGATCCGCTACTGCAGGCGTTCCAGCAGGTGGATGATCAAAACTGATGCCCTACGTTTACATCGTCGAATGTGCCGACGGCACGCTCTACACCGGTTGGACGGTTAACGTCGAACAACGCGTGAAGGTCCACAATGCCGGGCGCGGTGCGCACTACACACGCATGCACAGGCCGGTGAAGTTGGTCTATTTCGAGGAGTTGCCCGATCGGGTGGCGGCCCAGAAGCGTGAGTTGGAAATCAAGCGCTGGCCGCGCGAAAAGAAACTCAAACTAATCATTGATCATTGATCATTGTTTATTGTTCATTGCTCCCTATGGCTTACAACATTCTCATGATCGCTCCCACCTCGTTTTTTGGGGATTACGGCTGTCACGTGCGTATCCTCGAAGAAGTGCGTGTGCTGCAAAAACGCGGGCACCGCGTCACGATTGTGACGTACTACAAAGGGCGCGATCTGCCTGAATTGAATATCGTCCGCACTCGTCCGACTCCGTGGCACGCCGATTACGAAGTCGGTTCATCGCGGCACAAGGTGGCGTTTGATGCGCTGTTATCGTGGACGGCGCTGCGCACGGCGCGGCGACTGAAGCCGGACATCATCCACGCCCACTTGCACGAGGGCGCGCTCATCGGTCGCGTGCTGAGTGCAGTCACTGGCGTGCCGCTGGTGTTTGATTATCAGGGCAGTCTCACCGCCGAGATGCTGGATCATCATTTCATTCGGCCCGGCGGCAATCGCGAATGGGCATTGACGCGCCTGGAAAATGCGATCGATCGGATGCCGCGCGCGATCCTCACTTCATCGCGGCACAGTGCGCAGCTGCTGCGCGCCGATCTGAAAGATCAGGCGCAGCGCGTGGTGCCGATGCCCGATTGCGTGGACACCGATTTCTTCCGCCCACGCACGCCGGCCGATCAAGCCGACGTGGATGCGCTGAAAGATCAACTCGGTATTCCGCGTGATCGAACCGTGGTGATTTATCTTGGGTTGTTGGCACAGTACCAGGGAACATACCACATCATTCATGCGGCGCGGCAAGTCGTGGCACAGCTCGCTGCGGCGCAGCAGCCCAACGCGCATTTTCTGGTGATGGGCTATCCGAATCACGAGCATTTCCAGGCCGAGGCAGCTCGATACGGCCTGATCGATCACATGACCTTCACGGGGCGCGTGCCTTACGAGCAGGCGGCGCGCTATCTGCGCGTGGGCGATATTGCCTTGGCGCCGAAACTATCGTTGACTGAAGGCGCGGGCAAGATTCTCAACTACATGGCCTGCGCGCTGCCGACGGTGGCGTTTGACACGCCACAGGCCCGTGAATTTATGGCGCAGTTTGGCGCGTATGCCGAGCGAGGCAGCGCGGAATCACTGGCTGCGCGCATTGGCGAATTGCTCCAGAACCCCGAGCATGCGCGGGGGCTCGGGCAGGCGCTGCGGATGCAGGCACGCCAGCGGTTTAGCTGGGATGATGCCGCACGTCGCATCGTGGCCGTGTATGATGCCGTTCGTGTCGCGCGGCCTGAATTGCGCGCGGCGGCCCTAACTCAACTCCTCGAAGGTGATCATGCACACGAACTTGGTTGAAGTCTGGCAGTATCGCGAACTGCTGATCAATCTGACCATTCGCGATCTCAAGGTGCGTTACAAAAATTCGGCGCTGGGCATTGCCTGGTCGCTGCTCAATCCGATTTTGATGATGCTGGTGTTTACGCTGGTTTACACCGTGATGTTAGGGCAGAGCAATCGGCATGACTACGCGGCGTTCATCCTGTGCGGTTTGCTGCCGTGGAATTTCTTCTCCGGTTCGATCATGGGCAGCACCGGCAGCATCGTCAATAATGGCTATTTGATCAAGAAAGTTTATTTTCCGCGCCTGGTGCTGCCTACTTCGATGATGTTGTCGAACCTGGTCAATTTCTTGGTTGCGCTGCCGGTGTATTTTATACTGAGCTGGCTGCTGGGCGTGCGCTTTACGCCGTACGTGTTGTTCTTGCCGGTCGTGATTGTGGTCGAGATGATTTTCATCGAAGGCATCAGCCTGCTGCTCTCGTCGGTAAATGTGTTCTACCGGGATGTGCAGCAAGTGATGGAGGTGGTGATTCTGGCGTGGTTCTTCTTGACACCCGTGATCTGGGACGTGAATTCACTGCCGGCCTCGCGCGTGGTGCTGGGCGTGGAGGTGCCGGTGCAGCGCCTGACGTACATCCTGAACCCGATGGCCTCCATCGTCGCCACGTACCGCGATATTCTCTACTATGGCCGCCCCATCGGCTGGGATTTCTTCGTGCGGACCGTATTGACCTCCGTGATCGTGCTGCTCTTGGGCTTCTTCGTCTTCAACCGCTTGAAGGGCCGCTTCGCTGAAGAAGTCTAATCGTCGTGTAGTCGCGTAGTCGTCTTAACGATCTTGCCTGACGGCACTGACATCAGTTATACTTTACGCATTCCCCTGCGACTATTTTAACTACAGGATTATTTGACTACAAGACTAACTAAGGAGACTCCGATGTATGGTTTTGCAGGAAAGATATTGCACGTCGATCTGACGCATGGCCCGCAGGGCGTCTCGATCGAGCAGCCCGGCGAGGTGTTTTATCGGCAGTATTGGGGCGGCAGCACGATGGGGCTGTATTACTTGCTGAAGCACACGCCCGCTCACGCCGATCCGTTGGGTCCAGAGAATACCCTGTCATTCTTCATCAGTGGCCCGACGGGCGCTTCGATCTCCGGGCAGAGCCGCGCGAATGCCACGGCGAAGAGTCCGCTCAGCAGTCTGGTGGGTGATGCGCAGACGGGCGGCTTCTGGCCCGCCGAGTTGAAGTTCTCCGGTTTTGACGGCATCGTGATCACCGGCCAATCGCCTAAGCCGGTCTATCTATGGATCAAAGACGGCCAGGCCGAACTGCGTGATGCGTCCAGTCTGTGGGGTAAAGAACTGACCACGGCTGAAGTCGAGAAAGCGCTGAAGATCGAAGTGGGCGAGCCGAAGGCCGAAGTGATCCAGATCGGCGCGGCGGGGGAACGCGGCGTGCGCTTCGCCTCGATCATGAATATGAGCAATCGCGCGTTTGGGCGCACCGGCCTGGGGCTGGTCATGGCATCCAAGCGCCTCAAAGCGATTGTGGTGCGCGGCACGCAGAAGCCCGAATTCGCCGATAAAGCCGCCATTGCCGAGCTCAACCGCTGGGGTACGAAAGAGATTCCCAACAACGCCGATGTGAAGGGTTTGCAGGATTACGGCACAGCCAGCGTGGTGGCTTTTCAGAACTCAATCGGCACGCTGCCCACTTACAACTACAGCAGCGGTTATTTTGAAAAGGCCGACGACATCAGCGGCGAAAAAATGGCTGACACGATCTTGAAAGAGAACGATACCTGCTTCGCCTGCACGGTACGCTGCAAGCGTGTGGTAGAGACCGAATACAAAGGCCGCAAGATCGATCCGTTCTATGGCGGGGCCGAGTACGAAACGATCAGTACGTTTGGTTCCTATTGCGGTGTCAACAATCTCCAGGCGATTTCACTGGCGCATCAGATTTGCGCCGAATGGGGCGTGGACACCATCGCGTGCGGGGCAACGATCGCTTTTGCGATGGAACTCTACGAGAACGAAGTGCTCAATCGTGACGATACCGGCGGCGTCGAGTTGAAGTATGGCAATGCCGATGCCATGCTCGCTATGCTCAATCAGATCGTGCGCAAAGAAGGTTTCGGCGCGGTGTTGGCCGAGGGTTCTGAAAGGGCTGCGCAAACGATCGGGCGTGGGGCCGACGGCTATCTCATCACCGTCAAGGGCACCGAACTGCCCGCGCACATGCCGCAGGTCAAGCGCTCACTCGCCGTGATTTACGCGGTGAATCCCTTTGGGGCCGATCATCAATCGAGCGAGCACGATCCGCTGTACACGCCGGTCGAGGGTGAACCGAATCTCTACCTTACCCGATTGGCCAAGCTCGGCCTTACCGCGCCACAGCCGATGCAGGATTTGGGCGCGGAAAAGGTGAAGTTCGCGTTCGAGACGCAGAAGAACTATTCGTTCCTGGATACGGCTTCGCTATGCCAGTTTGTGTGGGGCCCGGCGTGGACACTGTACGGCCCGGAAGAAATCGTGCGGCTGGCGCGGGCGGTCACCGGTTGGGATGTGACGATCGAGGAAGTGCAGCAGGTGGGCGAGCGGCGCATCAATATGATGCGGGCCTTCAATGCGCGCGAGGGCGTGGGCCGTGATAAAGATACCTTGCCCAAGAAACTGTCTCAGCCGTTGAAAGGCGGCGCCAGCGATGGCTTCTTCATCTCGAAAGAAGAACTGGATGCCGCGCTGGATATTTATTACGAATTAGCGGGCTGGGACAAGACGACGGGCAACCCACAGAAAGAGAAGTTAGCGGAGTTAGGATTGGAGTGGATCACGTAACGAGTACTGCGTAATGCGTAAACGGCGGAACGATTGACTTGCGATCGTTCCGCCGTTTTGTTGCAGATGTTACGCTGTTATGGGTGCGCCATTCTCAACTACTGTCTGCCTCGCTGGACTCTGCCGCAGATTCACGCGAATGTCGCCCACGAAGGAATTCATGACCACCCGCAGTTTGCGTTCCACTACAGTGTAATTGGTGCTGGAGAGCTGCGCGCCGGATAAGAACTGATCGCTTTTCTGCGCGCCGAGCCGTGTGCCCACCACAAAGCCATTAGACACGATCGCGACACCCACTTCATCCGGCACAGTGATGTCGGCGTCGTAGACGAACCCGTTGAGGCGAATGACCGTCTCGCCGATCGGGAACTGCGCGCGCGTCATATCCAACCGCACATCGCCCACGAATAGCCGGAACTCTTCGCTGGTGACCGACCACTCGCCGGAGCGCACAATGTCGCCGACGAATTGGGAATTGCCCGAGGAGGTTGGTTCCCACCTGGGCGGCCGCGCCAGCAAGAAGAACAGGCCCGCCGCGATCAACGTCATCGGGAAACAGATGGCCCAGAAGTTGATGCGCAGCATACTGGCGAGCAACAACCCGCCGCCGAACAGAATCAAAGACGATCCGACTAAAACTTGACCTCGATTTTGCATGATAGACTCCTTGATGATAAGGCTCTTAGCCCGCGTCGTCGCAGGCGGCGAGTGCTAGGATGGCGACTAGAACTTCTGCGGCGTATTGTTCCGGTTATCTTCAGACGTCCAGGTGCGTCGACTGCTGGGGAATAGCAGCAGAAAACCGAAGAAAATCAACCCTACCGGACAGCAGATCGCCCAGAGGCTGATGTGCAGCACGTTCGCCAGCAACAGCGTGCCTCCACAAAAAACGAGAAATGCTCCGGCGAATATTTGACCACGAGTAGGCATGTTCGACTCCTTCAAACGATGTGACGTAAACGACAGTGATAGGATAAACGAAAGCCGGTTGTTGCGCCTATCATCTGGCTAACAACCGGCTAGCGAGTGTGTATCGATTGGCGATACGACAACAAAACACCCCGGCGACCAGCTTTGATCGACGGGATGTGAGCAGCTACGTTGCAACGGATTGACAACGGATAAACGGATAGACGATCAGCTCATCCGTTTACGGGAGCACTGCACCGCATGTGTCCGCTGTCTATCGGTTGCCTTATTCCTCAAACGTCACGGCGGCGGTCATTCCCCAGCGCAAACGCGGATCGCTTTCCAGCACCTTGATCTTTACTGGATACACCACATCACCACTCTTGAGCTGTGACACTGAACTAATCGACTCAACCTGGCCCTTCAGCGTCACGTCGGGCAGGGCGTCGAACTTCACCGCGACCGCTTGGCCCACTTTGATGCTCGGCACTTTGATCTCGGTCACATCATCCGTCTCAATCTGCCAGCCCGATAGGTCCGCCAGCACCACCGCGGGTAGATTTGTTGGCGTGCCTTCTCCGGCCTTAAGGTTGAGCTGCGCAATCGTGCCGGCGAAGGGCGCGCGTAATTCGGTTTGGGTCAACGCGATCTGGGCACTGTTTACCACAGCCGCAGCCTGTTGAATCGCCGCTTCGAAAGTGTCAGCCGCTTTCCCGTCGAGCTCGGCTTGCAATTGAGCCAGACGCGCGTTGGCCGCTGCTTCACTCGCCTTCGCAGCGGTGATCTGCGCGCCTTGCGCACGATCGCTGGGTGAGCCAGTCTTCAGCGCTTTCACGCGAGCCTCGGCGGCCTGCGTGGATTTTACGGCGTTGTCGTAAGCCATCTTTACGCGGTCGAAGGTATCACCACTGGTCTTCTCGTACTCATACATCGTATCGAGTCCAGTCTGCGCCTGCTGCTGCATAAACTTGGCCTGCGCCAGCGCCGCTTCCGCTTCGACAATCTCGGCTTTGCGATCACGTCCGGCTACCGCGCCAGACTGTTGCGCCTGAGCGGCCTTGATTTCGGCCTGTGCTCCGGCGATGAGCTGCGGCAGCTGGGCTCGATAAGCCGCTTGACCGGCCTGTGCCGCGGCGAGTGCCGCTTCGGCTTCAAGCACGGCGTTGCGCTGCGCGTCGTTCTTCAAGCGCGCGATCACCTCACCGGTCTGCACGGCCTGCCCTTCTTTCACCAGCACTTCGGCGACCAGGCCACTGCCCGTGAAATTCAGACTGGTGGTTTGCAGCGGCTCCAGATTGCCCTCGGCCGCCGTAGACAGACTGGTGGTTTTCACAGTTGTTGTCGCTTCTACAGTCTGCGTGGCGGTGGGCGTGCTGCCGCAGGCACTAATGACCACACTCATCAAAACGAGACTACTGATAATGAATAAGATTCGCTTGTTCATGACACCCATCCTCATCTTGCTGCGTAAACTACTTCGTGAACTCGAGCGCGGCGGTCATCCCCCAGCGCAAGCGCGGATCGACTTCGATCAACTTGACCTTTACCGGGTAGACGATGTCGCCGCTATTCGTCTGGAATAAAGTCCCGATCGAATCGACCGTGCCCTTCAGTTCCAACTCGGGCAATGCATCGAACGTGACGATGACCGGCTGGCCAGCGGTGATGTTCGGCACTTTGATCTCGGTCAGATCGTCGGTCACGATCTGCCAACCCGAGAAGTCGGCCAGTATCGCAATCGGCAGACCGGGGGGCGCTGTTTCACCGACCTTCACATCCAACTTGGCGATGGTGCCTGCCAGTGGTGCGCGAAGTTCGGTATCGGCCACGGCGGTCTTGGCGGCTGCCAATCCCGCTTCGGCCTGTTGAATCGCCGCCGCATACGTTGGATTGGGCTTGCCATTAACCTCGGCCTTCAACTGATCGAGCCGCACCTGCGCCGCGTCGAGCCGCGCCTGTGATGCCGCGATCTCCGCACCCTGCGCGCGATAACTGGCCGATCCGGACTTTAACTGCTTGAGCCGCAGTTGAGCTGCTTCCGTTTCGCGTTTGGCCGTCTCAACCACCAGGCGCGCCTGCTCTTCGGTGGGGCCGTACAGCGCCTTATCGATCACCTTCTTGTAAGCGTCTTCCGCCCCTTGCTGTTTCATCTGCGCCTGAAGGAGCGCCGCTTCCGCACCGGCAATCGCGGCTGGATCGTTACGCCGCGCAGCCGTTGCTGCAATCGCCGCTTGCGCCGCCTGGCTCTCGGCTTCTGCCGCTGCGATTTGCTGCGGCAACTGTTCAATATATTTTGCTTCGTTGGCCTTAGCCGCGGCCACACCCGCCTCAGCTCGTGCCACGGCCGATTGCTGAAGGTCCGACTTGACGCGCGCGATCACATCGCCCGCCTTCACCGTGTCGCCTTCTTTGACGAGCACCTCGGCCACTTCACCGCCGGAAGCAAAACTTAGATTCACCGACTGCACGGGCTCCAGTTTACCTTCCGCCTTGATGGCGGAATTGTCTTTCACCGGGGCAATTACTGTCGGGGTTGCTGCACCGACGGGCGGGGTGCTGGAACAGCCAACCATCACTAGACCTGCACTAATGAGTAGTAGAAACGCTAATTTTTTCATCTCTTTCTCCAATTCTTCACAAATGCCTTGATCTCTATTGTACAATACATGAACAGTATTTGTCAAGGTATTGTTTTCTACTCGTACGCCAGACTTTCGCGGATGCTAATGCGGGTGGCGCGCAAGGCTGGCAAGGCCGCGCCCAGGATGGATAACACCACGACGATGATCAGCCACTGCAGCGCCCCCGTCCACGAGAACTGATAAACGATGCCAAAGTTGATGACCTGCCCGATGACCAGTGAGAACAACTGCCCCACCGGAACGCTCAACGGAAGCGCGATGACCCACGCCATCAAGCCGAGGATCAACCCTTCACCCACGAACAGCCGGGCGATTTGGAATGACGAGGCTCCGATGGCGCGCATCACGCCGATTTCACGCCGCCGTTCCAACACGTTGATGGACAGCGTGCCCGCCAACCCGATCGCCCCGACGACGGCGATGAGGGCCGACATCGTCAACAGCATGGCGGTGATGATGCCGAAGGTATTCTCGTTGTTCACGCGGATGCTCTCCGCGGTTTGCGTGCCGCCCACCTTCAGGCCGCGCGCATTCAATGCTTCACGCAGGTTCTTTTCCACGCGCAGTTGCGTGGCCGAGGTGTCGGGTGTCACCGACAACCACGCGGTGGTGCCGCGCCCGGTGAGGCCCACTTCCCGCTGATACGTACCGAGCGGCACATAGATGTTGCGCTGCATGTTGCTCAAATCGGTAACGGTGCCCACCACGGTCCACTCCACCCGATCGGTGCCGTCGATCTTGACGAAGATTTTGTCGCCGACTTTGACGCCCAGCTTTCCGGCCACATCGGTGGATACCACGGCGGCATGTTCATCGGCGGGCAACAGCCAGCGACCGTCTGCCACCGCCAGTTTGAGCAGACGCGAATCGGGCAGCACCGCATTGATGAATATGTCCTTGCCTTCGTCGGTGGTTGTGTCCACATAGGCCGTGCTCGATTGGAACAGCGTGAACTCGGCGAAATCGACATCGGGCTGGCGCTCAATGATGGCCTTCGCTTCATCAATGCGCACCGGCTGTTCAAAGTACATCGACACTTTCAGGCCCAACGAGTCGGTGAGGTAGTTGATCGTGTACGTGAATGATCCGGCGGAGCTCATCACCATGATGAACACCACACCGGCCATGATCAACGTGATCTGCGTCAGTACCACGCGTCCCTTGCGGCGGAACGTGTTGCGCAGCGTCAGGATGGCCTGCCGTGGCAAGCCGCGGATCTTCGCCAACAGCCGATCGAGTAAACCCTTCCCAAAGGTCGCGCCGATGCCATAGTTGCTGGTGGCTTCGCGCACCGTCAAGCGCACCCCGGAATAGATGGGCCACAGCGCAGCGAGCAGCGGCACTAACAGCGCCACACTCACCTGCTGCACCACTGCCGAAGTAGAGGCATTCACATTCGGGTCGGCGGAGATGCCCATCATCTTCAGCAACATCTCAGCGATCGCGTCAGCCGCCAGCACGCCTAGCGGCAACGCGATGATCAGCGCCAGCAGACCGTAAATCAGCACGCTGGCCACATAGAGCGTCATCACCTGTCGTGTCGTGCCGCCGATGGCTTTCATGATGCCGATCTGCGGAATTTGCTGGGCAACGAGCGCGTTGATCGTGTTAACGACCAGGAACAATCCCAGACACAACGCCAGCACGCCCATGACGGTCGTGATCATGATCACACCGTTGACCATGTCTTGCAGGAAATGCTTGTTGGGATCGAAGGTTTGATAGAAGAACACCGGCGTGTCCATCTTTTCCAGTGTGCCCTTCAATTGATCGGCCGCCGCTTGCGCGGTCGCTTCTGAATACTGCGGCACTTGCACCAGCAGGGTGGTGTAACCGCTCCAGCCCGTCAGGTTTTCGGCCATTTCCGGGCTGATGAAGATCGTGGCATCGCCACCAAAGGCCGGCATATTCACCATCACATCTTTGACCACGCCGCCCACGGTCACTTCATGCTCGCGCCCGTCGATGAGCAGCGTGATGGTGCTGCCCGGTTGGATGCCAAAGTAGTCAATTGACGATTCTTCCACGGCGACGCCATTCTTGGCCGGCCACGCCCCGCTGAGCAGGCTCACGGTGTTGAATTGCTGCCGGGTGTAATCGGCGCGGATACTGACCCCAAGATTGCGCCATTCCTGATCGGGTGTTAACCGCCAGCGCGCACCCAATTCGCGAATGCCTTCCACGCCGGCGAGGCCCGGTTCGCGCGCCAGTCGGCCGATCTGATCGTCGCCGACCGCGCCCACCCATAACCAGAGGTGCGCGGGATTGGAAGCCTGATAGCTGCCCAGCATGCGCGACGGCATCAGATCCATCATGCCGCTATTGATGCCCACCGCAAACACGCCGATGGCAATGCTCAGCACGGCCAGCACCGTGCGGCCTAAATTGCGCTTCAAGTCACGCAGGACTTTAATATAACCTCGTCGCATCGTCACACCTGTTTCTTTCGCAGCTTAGCGCAAATCTTAGTGTCGCCCGTTCTTCTTTTCGAGCGTGACCAGTTCCAGCTCACGCCGATCGGCCACTTCGTCGATCGCGTCGCGTGTCGAGTCGGATTCATCCATCAGGTTGTTGAACGTCTCTTTATCCAGCGCCATGACTTCGACACCGCTGTTGCCCGCGCGCACGGTAGCGCTGCGGTCGGCTCCGCGCAGCAGCGCGATCTCGCCGAAGTATTGGCCGCTGTGCAAATGGGAAACGATGATGTCCGATCCATCCGCGCCCTTCAACACGACCTCGGCGCTGCCGCGCGTGATGAGATAGAAATTATCAGCAGTCGAACCTTCCTGCACGATGATGCTGCCGGGTTCGTGCCGCGCCGGCGCTAAGCGCCGGGTCGCGCGGATTAGCTGATCGGTGGTTAACGAAGCAAACGTGCGTGCCAGATATTCTTCGATGATCTCACCATCGGATACCACCACCGCGCGCTGCACGCGCTTGGCCTTATCGGCATCGTGCGTCACCATCACGATCGTTTTGCCCTGGTTCGCCAGCGTTTCGAACAACGTGAACACATCTTCGGCGGTTTTAGAATCGAGGTTGCCCGTCGGTTCATCGGCCACGAGGATGGGCGGATCGTTGGCGAGGGCACGCGCAATGGCGGCACGTTGCTGTTGCCCGCCCGATACCGCCGAGGGCAGCTTGTGCGCCTGATCGACCAACCCCACCATGTCCAACAACTCGTTGGCGCGCCGCTTGCGTTCGCGAGGCGTGTAGACGCCGCAGAAATCCATCGGCAGCATGATGTTCTCGGCCAGTGTCAACGTGGGCAACAGTTGAAAGAATTGGAACACGATGCCCAGATTCTTGCCGCGCCAGCGGGCCAGCTTACTCTCGCCCATGTCGTGCACCATCGTATGATCGATGTACACTTCGCCGGCCGTGGGATGATCGATGCCTGTGATCATGTTGAGCAGCGTCGATTTGCCGCTGCCCGACTTGCCGATGATGGCCACGAACTCACCGCGATTCACGCGCAGGCTCACGCTCTTCAAGGCAGTGAACGGCCCGGCCGCGGTCTTGAACGTCTTGACCACGTCGCGCACTTCAATCTGATATTCGCTGCTCTTGCCGTTGCCGTTTTTGGATTTAGATGGAATTAAGCTAAACATGCGACTTCCTCTCTGTGATTCATGCTCTGTTTCTGTCCGAGGTTAAGGATAAATGAAAAGCGCCGGTTTAACCTAACAACTGGCTAACAACCGGCAACAGGATCGCGGTAGTTGATTGATAGATTGGCGGAACTGACTGAGGAAGAGATGGTTAAGTTAGAGGCGTGTTACCCATGTGGGTGATTTTCCAACCCGCAGATACAACGGCCACTGCACAGTCCGATCGGCTTCCGCACCCCACGCGGCCTTAAATTCCGCGCGCTTTTCGTCGAGGGGATCAACGCCATGCGCGGCTTTGTATTTGGACGCGGCCGACCAGCTGCTCAAGTAGCCGAAGAGATCATCCAGCGACCACGTAGCTTTGACGGCAAACTCCGGTGCGGCGATTTCCTCAAAGGGAAACGGCAGCGTCTGATAATGTTCATCGACCCAATGAATCTGCGGCGGCCAGAATTCGCCTAGTACGTCGTGATAATACGACTCCATCACGCGATCGACTTCGGGTGTGATCCCGGTCAGGTTATAGCACCACACAGCCAGTACACCCTGCGGCTTGAGCACACGCTTCACTTCCGCGTAGAAGCGATCGAGATCAAACCAGTGCACGGCCAATGACACGGCAACGAGATCGATTGACTGATCTTCGATCTCGCTGTGTTCAGCGGTTGCCACACGATACGTCACGCGCTCATGCGGCGTCGCTAACGCAATCTGCTGCTCGCTGGGATCGGTAGCAATGATCGACTGATAATGTCGCGCCAACCCGATCGCCGCCTGGCCGTTGCCCCTGCCCACATCCCAGGCAAGCACGTGCTCTGGCGTCAACGACGCGAGATACTCGTACAACGCCGCCGGATACAACGGGCGATAACGAGCGTAGTTTTTAGATTGCTGTGAAAAGTAGTCGGGGAATGCCGCACTCATTCGCTCACGGCCTGCAAAACACGCTGATAAAGTTCAGCGCCAATCCAGAAGCCTGCTCTGGCAATCATCTCATCCAGAATAGGTTTGACGGCGACGATAATGCCGCGCTGTTTCGCTTGCACCAGAATTCCCAGCAGTCCGATGTGCTTGAACCCCAGGCGGGCCGCAATCACGCGCCCTTTACTTTCATCGATGAGCAACAGATCGGCTTTGAGTTCGGTTGCCAATGCTAACGCTTCTGCTTCGCCGCGATCCAATTCCAGCAGTAGAACGTTGACCAGCGCTTGATCGCGCAAGCGCCGCGTTTCGATCCAGCTCGCCGTTTTGACTTCAACTGCTCCAGGCTGACCAGCCCCGGCGATGACGACTTCATCGTAGATGGCCTGCGGGATGATGACGTGCTGATACAACTGCCGCAGTAGATCGAGTTGACCTACTGCGGCGAGGTTGATGAGGGGCGAGGTGTCGCTGACGACAATCATAATTGTCCGGTCTCACGCAGTGTTTTGAGATCGGCCTCAAAATCCTTGACGTCGTAATGTAGCGGAATGTGGCGGCTGGCGAGCAGGAATTGAAATTGCAGCTGGCTGATAGCGGCTAGCCGGCTGGCCTGCCCTAGTGTCAGTCTACCGCGTTCGTACAGCATCAGCGCCAGTTCCTGCAGCAGTTCATCACCGCTGATGTGTGCGCTCTGTAAAACTTCGTCGGAAATTACTACGCTCATTGCTTGCCGCTCCCTTCGCATCTTTTGCTTTAAGTGTAGCCTGATTGAAATTCGCGTCAAGCTGTTGGGGGCACGATTCTCCGCCACGCGCCAAGTGTCCACCCTTCGGCTCGTCGTTCCTCCCGCCGCCGCTGCTGCTCGATGATCTCCTGCACGTGGCCGACCTTTTCATTGACCGCTGCTTCCAACCACAGGCGGCCTTTCTCGGCGGTGGCGTGGGTGCCCGCGCCATATGCGCCACTGATCGTGTCGTCCGTCCATGGCGGATTGGCGATCAGCGCGCCGCCTTCGATCCATTCCATGTAATAGTTGGTTGTTGCGGTGAAGTTCACTTCATCCACGGCACGACTCATATCCACCAGATCGGGCCGCAGATGCAGCATATAACTCGTTTCCAATTCACCCGCGTGTCCCATACCCCCGACGGGTGATGTGCGGTACTGCGTCAATTCATCCGTGGTGGTGTGCAGAAATGAAGTCGCCACGAACATATCCGGCCAGCGTTCGCCACAGAACTTGGTGACGTTGACGAGAAAACTGTGATTGCCGCCGTGCCCGTTGATGAGATATGCCATGCGCAGGCCCTGCTCGTGCAGCTGTCCGACGATCTCCACCCAAAAATCTTCCCACGCCCGCAGATCGATCGTAACTGTGCCGGGAAATTGACGGCGGTGCATCGAAACGCCGTAGGGAAACGTCGGCAAACGGAAGATCGTATCGGGCAGCTTTGCTTCGACGCCGCGCGCAATCGCATCGATGATCAGCGTGTCGGTGTTGAGGGGTAGATGGAAGGCGTGCTGCTCGGTGTGGCCGGTGGCGATGAGGGCGACACGATCGCCTATGCCATCAATCGGGCGAGCGCGAGACTCGCCCCTACGCGCCTTGATCACTCTCACATTTGTGAATCCATCTTCCTCGATGCTAGCGACGAGCGAATCGATCACGCGCTTAAATAACTTGCGATCGACCGCGAAGGTGCTGCCCTCAAAGCCGAACGGCACACTGGGGAACACGCAGATGCGATCGGGCTCAGGGGTCGATCGGGACTGGCGTTGAACGCGCTTGATCAGATCGGCCTCCGTCATCTCGCCCAGCGGAATCACGATCGGAATATCACGCGGCAGCGCATCGACTTCAGGAAACGTGAGATTTTCGTAGCGAATAAGGTCCGTCATATTTCCCTGCAAATAGTAGGGGCGAGTCTTGCACTCGCCCTCTGATCATTTCAAGTAGATACCGGTCGGATCGAGTTCTTCACGCAGCAAGCGCAGTTCTTCGTCGGTGGGTGGCTCGGTCGTCTTGAGATCGTCCGCTACTTTCAATTTCCAGCCCGTATTCTTGATCGCCTGCTCAACGGTTGCGCTCGGATGTAGTGCGGTCAAAATCAACTCTCCCTTGTCGTCGGGTTCGAGCATACCGAGATCGGTGACGACGGCTTGCGGCCCGCCGCCGCGCAAGCCCTTCGCTTCGCGCTCTTGGCGACCCGACAAGAATCCCGCGCTCGTGATGAAGTCGCACTTCTCCGGGAAGCGGCGCGCTTGATGCGGTGTGAGGCAGTAAATGCGATTGGCCCACGCGGCGATTTCGGCCGCACCGCCGCTGCCGGGCAGGCGTACCTTCGGCTTGTCATACGGCCCGATGACGGTGGCGTTGATGTTGCCAAACCGATCGATCTGCGCGCCCCCCAGAAAGCCCACATCAATCTTGCCATTCTGCAGGTAATAGGCAAAGATTTCGTACATCGAGCAGATCGACGCCGCGCCGCTGACCAGGCACGGATCGCCGATCGAGAGGGGCAGGTGGCTCGGCTGCGCGCCGATCACGCCCGCTTCGTAAATCATGTTCATGTTCGGTGCGTGCGTCCGCCGCGCCAGGTTGCAGGCCAGATTCGGCTGGCCGATGCCGACAAAGACCACATCGTTGTCACGCAGCAATCGCGCTGCGGCGACGACCATCATTTCGGAGGAAGAGTAGTTGGTCATTGTAGTGGTTCCAATCCAGTGTTTAGTTTGGAGAGAAGATTCGAGCCTTCGATGCAGTACTTCTTGACGTCTGGCCACTTCACGGGTTGCAGCATTTGTAGCTGACGAGTGTCGTTTTCCGCATCGTCAAAATAGCGCAAAGCATAGGCCAAATGCACGGTGAAATCAGGCCGATCAAAATATTTTTTGGGCAGCAATTCAAACAGTGTTTTGAACGGCGCGATCTTGCGCAGGCAGTACAGGTCAATGAAATCGCGTCGTGTGCCGCGATCCTTGATGGCGGATAGTTTCATCAAGCCAATATCGATGGCTTGAGCTAGATGCAGCCCGTTGACTTCAATGGTTGGAAATAATAACGGATGATGTTGATAAATGAAGCTGACTTCGACACCCATGACTGTGGCGTACAGCTGTTCGGCTTGTTCACGTTTGATCACCGTGGGCGGGATGCTTTGCAACTGGCGCGCCAGTGTCGAACGTTCAACCATGCCCAGCGGATTGGCGGTTGCGAAGAAGTCGAGATCATCCGAAATGCGATGCCCCAGTCGCAGCGCTAACGCTGTGCCGCCCGCCAGGTAAAAGTCTGGCGACAGGGGTAACGCGGCCAGCGCCTCAAAGGTCCGACGAGTATTGGGGGCAAGTGTATTCCAAGAGATCGTGGTCATTTGATCTTCTCCCACGGCGGAATAGTGTAACGCTTGATGCCCAGCATGTTGCACCAGTAATTGAAAGCGCGTTTGTCGAGACGGCGATAACCGTGCGCGCGCACCCACTTCGCGATCTCGCGTTTACCGTAAGTGTCGAGCAGCCAGCGAATCTCTGCCCACGATCCGCGATTGAGAATGCGTTCCATGATGACCCCGGCGTACTTGTCCGGATTCATTTGAGCGAATTCATATTCGGGAAACAACCACTGGCTGGATTGTGGCAGGCCGTTCGGCGCGAGTTCAATGGACATGGTTCTACTCAATTCTGGCTAAACGGCCATTTCTCATCGTCTGGTGGTGCGCCTAATAGATCGTTTTCTCTCTGTCGCGCCGCCGCGCGCTCGTCCATGATGCGGAAGTATTCATCGGATCCTTCCGCATCAAATTCGTCCAACAGCGACATGCCGCCGTCGTCTACGAACCAGTGATGTCGCTCACCTCCACATAGTTCCTCGATCTCGTGCAGCTCTTGAATCAATTCATCATCATCGGGTGAGGGCGGTGGCAACACATTCGGTTCGTCCAACTGTTCGCGGCGTATCACCTCGCGCGGCGAGGAACCATGCAGATCGCGCTGCGGCGTAAAGAGCCAGTCGCGAATGATCTGATCGATATGTTCATATTCAGCACCGACACTCGTATGACGCAGTGTTGCCAGTTCTTCAGCCGTGCATTTCTGTACATGCTTGACCAGCTGTTGATACAACGCGCACGCTTGATACGGTTCCGCCATGCTGTCGCTCCTTTGCCACGCACCACGCACTACGATCAATATTTCCCGTAATTCACCGGTTCACTGAACGCAGGCTGTACTTTCAACCGCTCATGCGTCTCTGCTCCCAACTTTTCCCAGTACTCCGCGTGATCGTTGATGTCGTACACCCACTCCTTCAGCCACGCCTCGATGTTTTCGCGGCTCTCGCTGATCTTATCCCATTCCAGATAGAACTTGTTGTCACGATCGTAGTAACCCTGCGTGTAAGACGGATGCGCACAGTGCGGCACGTGGCACACCGCGCTGACGATGAAGTCGGGGATGAGCGTGCGGTTGGGGTCCGATCGGATGACGGCTTCGTCGACGATCTCTTCGACGGTGACGATCACTTTCTTGCTGGCGAAGGCCACTTCCTTCTGCTCGCCCACGATGCCCCAGATCTGCGTGTTGCCATGCGCGTCGGCGCGTTGAGCATGGATAATCGCCACATCAGGATGCAGCGCGGGCACGGTGACGAGCTCGTCGCCGGTGTACGGGCACTGCACCTTCTGATATTGCGGATTGGCCTTCGCCAAATCTTCACTGCCCGTCGGGCGCATCGGCAAGAAGGGCAAGCCGGAGGCGCCGGCGGCCACGCGCGTGATCATCGCAAAATGCGAATATTCTTCGTACGCCAAGCGTCCCGCTTCCATTTCCTGCCGGATGATACGCAGCGATCCTACACCCGGGTTGCCACTGTACGAAAAGACAATCTTCTTCGCGCAGCCAGCGCCCACCATCTGATCGTAGATGAGATCCGGCGTGGCACGGGCCAGTGTCAAATCTTTCTTATGCTGCCGGATGATCTCGTGCCCGGCGGCGAACGGAATAAGATGCGTGAATCCAGCGGCGTAGACCACATCGCCAGCGTGCACGAAACGATCGATGGCTTCACTCAATGACATGACTTTGGACATGCTAGTTCCTTCAACTGTGACAAGATGAAGAGATGACACGATGACCGTGTAGGCGTGATCACCATGTCATCGTGTCAGCGTGTCACCGCGTCTTGAAAAGAGAAACCTCCCGGAAGCGATAATGCCTCCGGGAGGCCGAAACCGTTACGCCTTCTCGATGGTCGTCTGCGACTGCTCGTGCATGTAGGTCGGCACATAGTAAATCGAGCCGGCCGACTTGCCCGTGCTGCCCGAGCCTTTCCAGCCGCCGAACGGTTGGAAGCCTGGCCAGGCGCCGGTTGTGGCACCTTGCGGCCGATTGGCATACGTGGTGCCTGCTTCGATGTGATCGAAGAACCACTTCGTTTCCTGCTTGCCGCCATAGAAGCCGGCGGTCAACCCGTAATCGACATCATTGGCCAGCTTCATCGCTTCATTGAGGTCGGTGTAGCCCATGATCGTCGTGATGGGCAGGAACATCTCCACCTGCCACAGACGATGATCGCCGGGCGCATACGCCAGTGTCGGCGCGCAGAAGTAGCCCTTGCCCAGCTCGCCTTCATACAGGTGCTTGCCGCCGGTCAGAATCTCGCCGCCTTGCAACAGTTCTTCCGCGAAGTTGGCATAGTCGTGATACGCGCTCTTATTGGCCACCGGGCCCAGCCAATTCTCGCGTTTAGTTGGATCGCCGATCGCAATCTTGTTGGTCAAATCGACCAGCTTCTGGACGAACTTCTCGCGCACGCTCTCTTCGACGTACACACGCGAACAGGCTGAGCACTTCTGGCCCTGTAAGCCAAACGCCGATCGCAACACACCCTGCACGGCCAACTCAAGATCGGCCTTGGCGGTGATGATGGCCGGATTCTTGCCACCCATCTCGGCAATGCACGGGCGCGGATACTTGCCTGAGGCGAACGTCTTGTAGATGTGCATACCGATGTCGAACGAACCGGTGAAAGTGATGCCATTGACCAGCGGGTTGGAGACCAACTCCTGCCCAATCGTCGCGCCGCCGCCCGTCACGTAATTGAACACGCCCGCGGGCACGCCGCCATCGCGGAAGCATTCCGCCAGCAAGCGGCCAGAATAGGGTGTATCGGTTGCCGGTTTGAAGACTACGGCGTTGCCCGCCACCAACGCCGCACCGCTTGGCCCGCCGGCCAACGCGAATGGGAAGTTGAAGGGCGAGATGACCACCCACACGCCATACGGTTTGAGCACGCTGACGTTGGTGACATTCCAACCGACGAGCGGATCCTTGCCCATCGGCACAATGTAGCCGTTATTGCGCTCCACCTGGTCGCAGTAGTAGTAAATCAGATCGGCGGTTTCCTGCACGTCACCCAGCGCTTCCATGCGGTTCTTGCCGATTTCCAGCGACACGACCGCGCTGATTTCGTACAGGCGCTTCTCGATCTGGGCGGCCGCTTTGCGTAGAATCTTCACGCGATCCTGCCACTTAGTCGCAGCCCATTTGGGCGCTGCCGCTTTCGCTGCGGCTAACGCTTCTTGCCCTTCGGCCACGCCGCCCTTCTGGAACGTGCCCAACAGCCACTCGGTGTTGATGGGGCTGCGATCTTCAAACTTCGTCTCGATGAAACGATCTTCGCCGTTGATCAACATCGGCACGTCTTGGCCCATTTCGGCGCGAACCTTGACCACGGCCTTGTCAAAGTCCGTGTGCAGCTTCTCCGGTGGATTGAACATGGTGGCGTAAGTCAGGCGGAACTTGCCTTCCTTCTGCGGCGTCACCTTCTTGACGGCGGCCTTCACCTGCTTGACCTCTTTCTTGACCACTTTCTTTACTGCCATGCTTGTGCCTCCTGTGGGGGTAGGGTTTCATTGATCATTAGTTATTGATCATTTGTCATTGTAGAAGTACGGTCGCTTCAATCCACCGGTCAGCGTCGTCATCTTCAAACGCAAGATTGTGCCATTCAATCCTTCCCGTGGCACGAGGGTGTGCTGACCGACCAGACCATCCAACATCGCCTGTGTCAATTCACTGCCCAATCGGACTCCGCTCGCCTCGACGAGTTCCACTATCTTGCATTGAAACCGATCGCCGCGCGGTTCGTAGCTCTCCACCTCAACCCGATAGGTGGCGCGCACCATCCCGGTTGAGGGTGACCATGCGAAGCGCAGGAGAAGTTGATCCCCTTCCTGAAAGGACATCAAGGCGCACCGTCTGACGGATCGAAGAATCGGTCGAAGCCTTTTTGTCGGAGCCGTGTTTTGAGCGTATTGTCGCCGGTCCACAGCAGACCATCAATCTCCAGGGTCAAAGCGAGATGGGGCGCGTCGGTCTCGTCGATGTCATGACAAAGCGCATAAGCCGCGCGCCTGCTTTCCGGCGAAATCAAATCTTCTTTGTAGAGATTGATTTTTCTGAGCAGCAGGTAGTAAAGCCTGATGATCTCATCTTCTGACAGGCGGCTGAACCTGACGATTTTCTCCTTGTGCTTGAACAGTTCGATCAGCGTCAGCTCATTGACGTAGAACTGACCGTCGGCGCGCAGGAGGATTTCAGCAAAGCGCGACTGGCTGCTGAGCAGTGCTGAAAAGATAATATTAGTGTCGACTACAACAGGCGGTCGCCCGGTCATCGCTTAAGCCTCAGCGTAGGCTTGTTTGACGCTTTCCCATACCGCGCGATCAATTTCCTGGGCCAGTTCCGCGGCCTGCTCTTCCGTGAGCTGGCTGCGCTTGCGGATGGACTCCAGCTCCACAGAATCCAGAAATCTGTTGAGCGCCGTTTGATCGATCAAGTCGCGCTTGAAGCGGATGACGACCTCTCGCTTGTCGATCGCCACGTTGTAAGATGGGGTGTATGTCATGGATTCCTCCTGCACATCTCGATGCCGTCCCATAATTCGGCTGTCGGGCGAGTTTGTCTGCTCTGTGCTTCTTTCCAACCCTGGCGGGCCGAATCAGTCAGCAGGCCGGGCTGTTGGCCTTCATTCGAATTCAGTAATATGGTTACTCGGCAGGGATGCCCGGCCCGGAACATTTTGCTCGTGATCATGGCGATGACGGTTTGCGCTAAGCCGGTATTCAGACTGTTCGCCTGAACGACTAAGGCCGGGCGCAATTTAGCCATGCGCAAGTCTGAATTCGGAAACAGCACGACGACGACATCGCCGCGTTTATGACTGGATGTTGGCAGAGGCATAGCTGTCATACACGCTCATCTCCGGGCTATCCCAATCTTCGCTAAACGTTGCCAGCCGCGCGCGCAGGTCGGCGGCTTGTTTCTCGTTAATCCTATGCGTTCGCAGATCGATGCTGTTGCTCTCGAGGAACGTGACAATGACCCGTGTTTCATCACCAATGGAGGAAGGTATTTCTCCCAGCTCGATTTTCCCCTTACGATAGATACCTTCGATTGACTTTAACATGGTGTCTCCTCCCTACATCATACTTCTCAACAGCTCTTCCATCACATCGATCCCGTGCGCCAAATCTTCCTGCTCAATCACCAACGGCGGACTGATAACGATGAGGTTCCCGCGCACGGCGAACGAGATGCCGCGCTGGCGTCCTTCGCTGACCAGCTTCTTCAGCTGCGGCAGCGTTTGCGGCCATGAAGGCTGCGCCAGTTCCATAATCGCAAACAGGCCCTGTCCGCGCACATCGCCGATGAGAGGCAGGCGCGCTTGCATCTCGCGCAGGCGCTGCATCAACCACGCGCCCAACTCGCGCGAGCGTTGAATCAAGTTCTCTTGTTCGTAAGCGTCCATCGCCGCGACGCCCGCCGCACATGCCAGCGGATGTCCGCTGTAGGTGAGGCCGCTTTCGAGCAGATGATCGTCAAAGTAGTCGGCCACGCGTTTGTTCACGACAACTGCGCCCAGCGGCACGTGCGCGCCCGTAATGCCCTTGGCCAGCGTCATCATATCTGGGGCGTTTTCGATTCCGTACTTTTGCCATGCGAACCACTCGCCTACACGGCCAAAACCGCTCATCACTTCGTCGGCGATGAGCAGCACGTTGTAGCGGCTGCAAATCTCGCGCAGCTTCGGCCAGTATTCATCGGGTGCGACGATGCCGTTAGTGCCCGCATGTGGTTCGACCAGCACGGCAGCGACATTTTCCACGCCCGCGTACTCGATCAACTCGGCGACGTGATCAGCGCAGCGAATGCCGCACGTATCGTACTTCAAACCGAACGGACAGCGATAGCAATACGGCGGCAGCGCGTGCACGATGCCGTCGAAGCCGGTTTGCGTATGCCACGCGCGATTATCGCCGCCCAGATCAAGCGTCATGTGCGACGCGCCGTGATACGAGCGATAGCGCGTGATGATCTTCGATTTGCCCGTGACCCAGCGCGCGAACTTCACGGCGTTTTCGTTGGCATCGGCTCCGGCCAGCGTGAAGAATACTTTGCCGCCGGTCATACCGGATTTTTCGATCAGGCGTGAAGCCAACTCGGCGCGCGGTTCTGATCCCCAACCCGGTTGGACGTAGCACATCCGATCGGCTTGCGCTTTGATCGCGGCGATCACTTTGGGGTGTTGATGGCCCAGGTTGCAGCACTCGGCCATGCTGCTGAAATCGAGATAACGGTTCTCATCTTGATCGATGAACCACGCGCCGCTGCCGCTGACCACGGTGGGCGCATTCCACTGGGATTGAATCGTCCACGTGTGTAACACCGTAGCACGTTCATTGGCGGGCGGGTTAGAGACAAAAGAGGGAGATGCAGGGGTTTGGGCGCTCATGCCTCACATTGTAACAGGCAGGCGCAGGCACGACAAGCGAGGGGTGTCACGTTTTAGGCAGTGATCCTGCACGGGCAACCTGTGCTTTTAGACCGGCGGCCAGGGAATCTGCCGATAGCCCGGCAGGGGTTTGGGAAAACAACCCGCTTGGATGAATTGATCTGTGCGGCGTTTGAGCGCGGCCAGTTCGCGTTTGTCGAGGAGTTGGGACAGCGTGCGGATGGCCGGATCGTCGTGCTGATCGAAACGCGCGCGAAAAGCCTGCAGGGCTGCCACCAACCGATCGGGGATGGGCTGCCCCGCGAATTCCCAGATGACGGTGCGCAGCTTCGGCTCGACGGAGAAACACACGCCGTGATCGATCGCCCAGATGCGATCGTTTTCGTCGCGCAGGCAGTGACCAGATTTGCGATCGGCGTTGTTGATGAGCAGATCGAACAGCGCGATCTGTTTGAATTGATCGTGGAAGCGCGTCTCTTCTTGCAGCGTGAAATAGTGCTCTTCAGGATTGCAATCGATGTAGAACTGCACCATGCCCAGGCCGTGCGTCCCGTCACGCAAGACCGTGGGAGGCACGATGAACCAATCGAGCGCCTGGCTCACAACAAACGCGGCGACTTCGCGCTGACACAGTGTGCCATCGGGAAAATCCCATAGCGGACGTTCACCATCGCGCGGCTTGTAGATCGCCGCCGTTTGCAGATCGTCCAGCGTGATGCTGACAAGGAAGGTGTAATTGCTGCCCCACGGCAATAGACCTTGCGGCTGCATCTCGCCGCGCGTCAACAGTTCGAGCGCGCGATCGAGTGAGAGGGAAAGGTGATCGGGATCGGTGGGGGCAGACATGCTAGAGCGTAAAACGTGAAACGTGAAGCGCAAAACCGGGTATTACGCTTCACGTTTTACGGATGAATTCTACTGGACAATCAAGTCTTTCGTGTGGCCATTGCGCTTGGGACAGAAATGGCCTTCGGGATTGATCGGGCGGCCGCACAGCGCGCACATGGGGCGGCCCTGCGACACGACGTTGAGCGCATGATCGGCCATGGCTTGCGCCTGACTGCGGGTGATCCAGAAGCGTGCCGTCACCGCGTTTTCTTCCGGTTCGTCTTCCAGCTGCAGCGACTGCGCCACGATGACGACCAGATCCTCGTCGGAATCATACCCCAGACCCATCTGACCCACTTTGAATTCCGGTTCGATCGGCGGCACCAGCAGCAGATCGTCCTGGGGCACTTTTTCCACCGTGTTGCGATCGGGAAAGCGCTGCACCAGCTCTTCCAGAAATTGATGGATGCCCAACGCCAGCGCGCGCACTTGCTCTTTTTCAGTCTCGATGGTGATGGTGGTCAGGCCGCGCCGCGCTTGCAAATAGAAGACGCGCTGGCCCGGTTGCCCCACAGCATCAGTCGTAATCGCGGTGACTGGATTCAAATCTAGGTTGCGTGTCATAGTGATTACTTTTTGGGATGGTGATGGTTTTGCAGCGGGCCGGTATCGTTCAAGCGGCCCAGGCGCGCCCCGAACGGCCCCACCTCGATCACGTTGATCGAGGCCGGGCTCACGGCCAGCCGCTGGAAGTTGTCCAACGCGATGCCGGAATAATACGCCACGATCAGTTTGATCACATCGCCGTGAGAAAATGCAACGATGGTGTCTTTAGCATGCCCGGCCATAATCTTCTCGATCGCGCCCACGGCGCGGCTCTGCGTCTCGCGAAACGATTCGCCGCCGGGGAACTGAAAGGCGCTCGGCGCGGCCTGCACGATCTTCCATTCCTTCTTGTTGGACAAGACCTTCAAGGTTTGCCCTTGCCAGTCGCCGAATTTCACTTCGCCCAGATCGGTGACTTTGTGAATGCGCAGGTTGCGCGCTTTGGCGAGCGGCTGCGCCGTTTCCAGCGTGCGTTCCAGCGGGCTGGAATAGATCGCGGCGATCTCGAGCGCGGCCAACCGCCCGGGTAATTCCTCCGCTTGCTTCCGGCCTAGATCGCTGAGATGCACATCCGGCAGCCAGCCGGCCAGTTTCTTGTCGGCCCAGTCGGTGTGGCCGTGACGAATCAAAATAAGTGTGGTCATGGAGTCCAGTCGTTCGAAAGTGAGAGAGTTGCGTGTAACGTTAAAAATTGTACCACACGGGGAGAACGGGGTATATGAGGCGTAGAGTTTTAATACTTGGAGTATACATCTGTAGCTGCTGGCAATGATTAAAGATATATCAGATCTGATTCATTGCTTCATTTCTCTTGCTTGCAAGCAGATGTATGTCCGTATCGACGAAGAAGATGTTGATGGACGGCACTCTGATAAATGTGACCGCGTGGCTCGGATATTAGTGCTGGGTTTGTAAAATCCGTGTGAAGAGCTACATCGTGTGAACACAATATGCGCGCGCCGCTTATTCTTGCAAGAGCAATTACGTGAGTGTCATTTGAAACACACAGATCTGCCACTCGACGTGACTCTTTGTCCGTAGCGTCACTAGGGATAAATCTGGCGCGCCCCGCCTGTTGTAGAGATTTGACAAAACGTCGAGCTGCTTCCACCCGATATAATTCAGTTGCAAGTTTCCCGCCAACCACGAGTTTACCATTTTTCTTCGGTAAGGTAAGCCAGTCAATGACCGGTTTGAAGTCGTCATTTACGTCATCACCGAAAACCAAAGATGCCAAGTTGGCGTCAACAATTATGCACATGAGTTACACCCCCAACATTCGGCGTTCTTCATCTAGGAAAAACTGCCTATAGGTTGGAGGTGCGTTTAGAACGTTGCCGGACTCGTCAAACTCTAGAGTGTGAATGTCTACACCGCTTCGTGATTTTTCGAAATATAGAATTTCCACATCATCAGGGGTAAGATATTTTTTGTCTCGGATGTCCATTCTGATCCGGTCAATGAGATAGTCGCTATGCGTCTCAACTATGAAGCGCTTATTCTGTTGCTTCGCTAGAGTTGCAAGGAACGAGCCTAATTCCGCCTGGGCCCGTGGATGTAAATGGACTTCTGGCTGTTGAAGTAGAAAGGTGGTGTTTTTAGGGTTTTGCACCGCGTCCACAATGATGGGCAAAACTTGACTGACGCCATAACCCACATCGACTAAATTGACAACCGGGCCAGTGGTCTTTATACCGATTTGAAAAGGGTCACTTTCTTTTTGCCCCTTGCGCTTCACTTCGACACTGTTGAATAACCCGGAAGCTTGCCCGAAAGAATTGAGAGATTCTAACAAACGGTTGCGTCTCTCAGGCTCCTCTAGGAAAATTCTTGCCAGTACCATAGGGATGTGAGAACCTTCTGGCTTGGGAACATCCTTGAGCGGATCGTAGGTTCTTTGTGGCCGTGTCCGAATGGGGGCAAACGCGTATGGCCTCTGGCCGAGTGCTTGCGAAACCTGTTTAGAGATTTCCTGCAACTCTTCCTTGGTGATTCGAACATCTTGAGGAAGTAGAGGAAGCAGAAAGCTCAGGTTAGCAAGTGTGCGGCTGATGCTAATCCACCTGCGAGAATACAATCTTTCCTCAATGCCCCAGACACCTTGTGGCGTTGTCACTCCTATATTTAGCTGAGTCGGCTTTGTTGACTGTTTTGCTGTTACGCTGAATTTACCACATTCAAAACGCCACTCGTCAATCTTCGGCTCCGAGCCTTTCGGTACGAAACGGGCCGTCACTCTTGCATGATCAGCGAACAAATCACTCGTCTTGCGTTTGGGGGTTGCCTTTAGAGAGATTTCAAAACCGACCATGAATGATTTAGCACGCCCTAATTTACCTCCGCGCAGGGAGGCTATTTGATCATATGAACCAAGCATGAACGGTTCTTCATTGAACAGATCTTCGCTTGGGTCACCTTCAGCTATGTCCCATGCAATTCGATTAAGTGCCAGAAAGGTTGTCTTGCCGGAACTGTTTTCGCCTACCAGCAATGTAATCGGCTTGAGTGGACAGGTATGAAGGCTATAGAAACATCTCACGCCCTCGAATGATATCTGGTTCATTTTAGTCTCCAGTTGTTTCGTCGAATGTCACATATTGTGCCGAATGTGAACGATGTCGCCATCTAGCACGATGTACTCTTTGCCTTCCAGCCGCTGTTTGCCTTTATGATGCGCTTCTTTCAGGCTGCCGAGTTCGACGAGGTCTTGGTAGGCGGTCACTTCGGCGCGGATGAAGCCCTTGGCCAGATCGGTGTGAATGGCACCCGCGGCCTCTACGGCGGTGGCCCCACGATTGACCGTCCACGCGCGCACTTCGTCTTCGCCCACCGTGAAGAATGACTGCAAGCCCAGCAGATCATATGACAGGCGGATGACCTTGCTGCGGCTCAACTCGGTGATGCCGTACTCTTCCATGAACAGCGGCGCATCTTCGGGAGAGAGTTCGGCAATCTCGCGTTCGAGGCGGCCGCGCAGCACGACGACGGCGCTGTGTTGATGCGCGTAAGCGATTTCGGGCGGCGTGCCCTCATCGGCGCAGTTGACCACGATCAGCACCGGTTTGAGCGAGAGAAAGCCGTAGCCGCGCGTCAGTTGCATCTCATCGTGCGCTAGATCGAGATCGCGCAGCGGCTTTTCTTCTTCCAGCCACGCCTTCAACTTCTCGAAGAGCGCTTTCTCTTTCAGCGCCAGATCCTTATCCTTCGCGCCCTTGCTGATGCTCTCGATGATCTTTTCGTAACGGCGTTCCACTGCGCCTAGATCGTTTAGCAAAAACTCCGTGTCGAGGATGGCTAAATCGCCCGCCGGATCGATCGGCGCAGCGCCCAGCGGATCGGGGAAAGCGCGCAGGACGTGTACAAACGCATCGAGCTGCCCGAGTTGGTTGATGAACGGGCCGGGCAGTCCTTTCTTGGTGATGCCCTTGTCCAGTCCGGCGATATCGGCATAGGTGACCTTGGCGTAGATCGTCTTGCGCGGATTGAACATCTTGCTGAGGATGTCCACGCGCTCGTCCGGCACCTGGGCGATGGCCGTGTGAATTTCCAGGCGTCCCGACGAATAGGCGGCCGTGGCTTTCTCCGCGCCGGCCAGGGCGTGGAACAGCGTCGTTTTACCACTTTGGGGGAGTCCAATAATTCCTATTTCCATGGCTGTGATTATGCACGAAGTGAGAAGGATGGTCAAGCCACAGGTTTGAATTCGTTTTGAGACCCACTTACCAACAGGACTAAGGTTACTTGCTCCTACACTCGGACTATCCTATAATGCACTCATGAGGCGACTGGTTTTAAGATGACGACATCCAAGCGAACTTCCGTGTTGGTTGTGGATGACGAAGAAGACGCGCGCAGCATGTTGCAAGCCGCTTTGCTGCGTGACGAGTATGATGTCGTGCCGGCGATCAGCCCCGAGGACGCGCTGCGCAAATTGGGTGTGTTGACGTTCGAAGTGGTCATTACCGATTTGCGCTTTTCCGGCATTGACGGCATTCACCTGCTGCGCGAAATCCAGCGCCGCTGGCCGGACACGATCACGATTGTGTTGACGGCGTACCCGTCGTTAGAAAGCGCCGTCGCGGCGCTGCGCGCCGGCGCGCACGATTATCTGTCGAAGCCCTGTCCACCCTCGGACATTCGTCGCAGCGTGCAGGAAGGGTTGGACAAACGGCGCGGTCTGGGGCGGCGCCTGGAATTGATGCAAGTGCTCGAGCGCCAATTGATGGAAGGCCTGCGTGCGATTCGCGGCGATGTCGCGCTAATTCGCGGGGGCACGGGTGAACTGCCGCCGCTGCCGCAGACCGGCCGCTTGCCCGATCGGCGCGAAGGCCGCATTCTGCGAGCAGGCTCCTTTATCATCGATTACGAACAGCACGAAGCCTTGCTGGGCGATCTACCGCTCGATCTCACGCCCACCGAATTCGATATTCTGGCGGTGCTGGTGGAACGCGCGCCGGCGGTACTTAGCCCGCAAGAAATTGCGCGGCGCGTGTTCGAGTACAATGTCAGCGAAGTGGAAGCCCGTGAACTGGTACGCTGGCACATTCATCACCTGCGCCGCAAGCTGGAACTTGATCCCGATCAGCCGCACATGCTCAAAAATGTGCGTGGGGTCGGCTATAAATTGGATATCTCATGATGCAACGAAAAACGGGGTGGCGGCTCATCACGATCGGCCTGTGCCTGCTGATCGGCTGGCGGCCGGTACAGGCTTCTCCATTATTTGTGGCGAATCCAGGTCTGACGATCGCGGCCGATCCGTGGCCGTTGGTCGTCAATCAGGGCGCGCGCATCACAATTGTGGCGACGAATCCCGGCCCGGAAAATGCCGACAATGTCGTGGTCACGGCGGGCGTGCCCAACAACCTGGGCATCCTGAATGTCACAACGACGCAGGGCCAGATCAGCGTGTACAACTCGGCCGTGACGGTGCATGTGGGGACGGTGGGCGCGGGTCAAACCATGCAGGTATTGATCGATGTGGTCGTGGTCGAGGCCTATCCCACTGATGCGCCATTTAATCTGTGCGCGGGACTCACGTACATCAATGGCACGGCGCGTTTATCGTGCCTGCCCAATCAACCGGCGGGAACGTATCCCGGCAAGCCGCCTGCGACGCTTTCGCCGAATGGTCAGCGTCCGATTAACAATCCCAATCGCCCGCCGTTCTATCTGCCGGTATCGGGCGCTTTGATCGATCTGCTCACCCCGATCACTTTACTCAGCGGCCTGGCCTTGTTGGGCTTAGGCTTGCTACGCCGTAAAGTCAGATAGAGGGACGGAGCGATTCTCTCATTCCCTCCATCCCTCTGGCTCTCATTCCCCTGAGCTCCACTGCTTCCACTGCCTTAAGAACTCGGCATACTCGATCGGCAGTCCGGCCTCGATCTCATCTTCCAGCGATTGTGCCCGCCCCAGCGCATTGAGAAATTGTACCTGATGGTTACGGCTGCGCGAGGTCGGTCTTGACCCAGGCCTGCCACTTCTGATCGAACTCGCTGAAGGGGACGTCAAGCCCGGTTTCAATCACATCGGCAAATGATTGGGCTGTTCCAAGCGCCTTGAGCAATTTGGGAATTGCCTGTTCGCCGTATTCCTGCACAATGAAACGAATGACGGCATATGCTTCAGGATAAATGATGGCAGAGTCAGTGCGCGGCACTATCACTTGCCGTTCTTGATCAATGACATACGCTTTGCCCCATAGATCTTTCAACGATACCAATTCCTGCGCGTCGAGATCGGTCGTGAACATCAAGCCCCTATCAGACCCCTGCTGCAGCATGGCCCAGCCAATGATGGCGTTAAACACGATGTGTCCGGTTGAATCACCGTTCCATTGTGTAGCCGCGTCATAGTAGGCGCGTTGCACCACAGCGACAGTAATGCTCCAGATCAAATAGCTGCTGTCAAGGGGTTTGTCTTCAAATATGCCGGTGAGGCGTGGCGAGGTGAAAGTAAGTTCGCGCGCATTCTCTGAGAGTTGCAGTCCCTCAGAGGAGGTTCCATTCAACTTCAGAGTGTAAGTCAACGTGGCTGCGGCCTCCGTACAGCCCAGATCGCGACACACCTGCGGGTAGGCTTCTTCCAGCACCTGAACGATAGACCGTGTGTAGTCGCGATCTTCAGCCGCATAGATCGCATGGAAGTGCGGCGTATCGATTGTTTCAGTCTGATCGCTCCAGAAGAAAGAATCGATCTCGCTGCGCAGCCAATGATTATTTTCCCAGCGATAGAAACGCGTTTCCCGAAATGATCGCCCGTTACGGAACTGGCGAATATCGGCCCAGGCATTAGTGGAGGTTTGCAGATTGAAGTCGATGATGGCGTACATGGGACTATCATCCGTCGGTCGGCCCCAGGCCACAAAGTTCCGGCGTTGCCATTCGGTCATTTGGGTGTCTTGCGGCTCGTGCAGCGCGATGACGGTTTCCACATCCCCATCGGCCAGGGCCTGCGCTTCGCGGTCGATGGTTTGATACAGCGCGACCGACATGGCGGGACGCGTGGGTGTCGCTGGCCCCGTGGGCACCGGCGTCGGGGTCGGGCGCGGCGCAGGCTCGGGGATTGAGCGATACGCCATCCCCAGACTTGCGCCCAGGATCACGACGATCAAGACGGCGATCCAATTGCGCCACGAGCGGTGCGTAGATGTGGTCTTCGCAATCGTTTCTTGCTCGGCGTCTTCGCCGACGTGCCAGTGAAGGTCAGGGCTCATTTACGATCCAGCCATTCTTGCCACTGCCGCTCAAACTCGGCGTAGGGGAGGCCCAATCCGCTCTCAATGGATTGGGGCAGTGAATCAGCCGAACCAAGCGCGTGAAGAAAGTGCGCCAGCGCCGACGTGCCGTACTTCTGATCGATAAAGGCTACAGTCGCCATGACTTCTACCTGGGCGATATTAGACGGAGCACTTTCGCCTGTCAGGCTCAACGGCGTTGACCATAGCATAGGTAGTGGCAGCAAGTGTGTATCGGCCAGCAGATTGGTATAGAAGCGCTGAATCGACACGTGGCCAGTGAGAGGCGGCAGAATGAATGCCGGATTGCGACGGCTGTTGAAAAAGAATTCTTGCAGTTGATAGACAGTTTTCACGCGTTGGCGCTGCCAGGCCGCAATGGCGCGCACAAACAGTTGGCCGTGGTCGGTGGACGACCAGCACTCTGCCGCGCCCGAAGCCGCACACACCATCGGTTCAATCAGGCTGTCGTAGGCGATTGAGCGAATCGGATCGTTAACGCCGCCGTAGTAACTGTCATACAGCCCTAACACTCGCGGCGAAGGCAGCGTGACGGTCGTCCAGCGGCCCTGTTCCAGCACTCGGTGGCGGGTGAGTTGTGGGTCGATGATCAAGGTCAAGGTGACAACCGGGCTGCTCGGACAATCGAGATCGTCGCATAATCTCCGACGGACGTCGGCGAAGCGGGCGGCTGTTTCGCTGATCAACGGTTGATCTTCGACCGGGAAAAGGATCTCAACTGGAAAATCCAAAACGGATTGGTCAAATGACAGTGTTTGTCGCTCACCGCTCCAGTAGGCTGGATCGGGCAGTGTCCACACCCAGGAATTGCCAAGCAGGCGATAGAAGCGTGTATGACGAAAGATCCCGTTCGGTTGGTACTCGTGCAAATCGACCCAGGTTCCGCCGGTAGACAATGTCCCTGAATCGACTATCGTGTAAAGTTGATAGGCCCAACGATTGGCATCCAGCAACGCTTGATACCACTTCAGCGTGTCACCGCTTTGCGGCTCAGTCGATGTAATCACCAGCTCGTGCATTGCCAGCGCGCGGGTATCCCGCACGACGGCCTCGGTCAACGAGGGTGGCAGCGTCGGCGCGGGTTGGGGCGTGTGCGTGGGCATGGGGGTCAACGTGCGCATGGGCACAGGGGACGGCATTGGCTCGGCTGGCGTGTTCCCGAGCATGGAGTAAATGACCCCCAGCCCAAAGCCGACCAACACCAAGACTAGTGCAAAGCCTAGCGTCACGCGTCGCCACCGCGGTGGAGGCGGCGTTGCCAAGACCCGCTTGCCCGAATCGTCATCAACGTGCCATTCGATATTGGGACTCATGCGGTACCTCAAACCTGACAGGGTTCACACATGGAGCGTCACATCGCCGGATAACAGGCGACGCAATTGTCCATCCGCCGTGCGCAGCAACAACGCGCCATCGTCGTCGACGCCTTCCGCATAACCTTCCACTAGTGCGGATTTTTCGCCGATTTGATCGTTCAGCTTGACGCGGATGTTTTTTCGCAAATTGATCAACCGCGCCGCCCACGCTTCCCGCAAGCGATCGACGTGGGCATCGCCTAGTGCGGATTCTTCGCCTAGCCATGCCGACCGATCGACCCACGCGGCGACGACGGCTTTCAACACCGCCCAGCGATCGATCTCGCGCCCGGCCAGTTGGCTCAGGCTGGTGGCGATCGCGCGCAACTCGAGCTGCTGCGAAAAATCGACGTTGACGTTCAGGCCAATGCCGATCACGGCGTAGTCAATGGTATCGCCTTGAAACGCGCACTCCGTCAGAATGCCGCCGATTTTTTTGGTGGCGGGTCGTTGGCCATTGGACATTGAAAATTGATCACGCAGTCCCGGCAGCGTGCGCGAAACGGGATTGATCATTGTTAATTGATCATTGTTCAGGGTTACCACATCATTGGGCCATTTCAGATCGAGCCGCAGATCGGTGGCCCACTCGATGCCTTCTACCGCGGCGAGCCCGGCCAGCATAGTGAGGCGCATGGCATGGCGAGCCGCGATCGCCGGTCGGGTGAGGAGCGAAAACGCCAGCGCGGTCCCGGCGGGCGTGTACCACGATCGGGTTTGGCGGCCGCGCCCGGCCGTCTGCTCATCGGCGGAGATCACCGCGATCTCCGGTGTGCCGAGTTGGGCCAACTCACGGGCGCGATCGTTGGTGGAACCGATCGTAGCGTAATGCTCAACCACGCTGATCTGGGGCAGGTCGCCAAAGAGGGTGTTCAATGAATGAGCCTGAGTCATGTGTTCGATTGTAACGCCGACCACGCGGTTGTGCCACTGCGGGCATACCCGTGATAAAATAGAGACGCATCGACAAGGCCACCTGTCGCTGCTGCCGCGGCCTTGATCAGATTCTCTCCAAAGGACACCAGCTGCATGGATCATCTCTGGCGCGATCGCATGGCCTACATTCTGGGCGCCGCCAAGCCGCCGGAAGGCGTGTGCGTTTTTTGTGAAGTTCCTCGACAAGACGATGCCACGGCGTACATTTTGCACCGGGGCAAGTTCTCGTATGTGATCCTGAATATTTTTCCCTACAACACCGGTCACGTCATGGTCAATCCCTACGCGCACGTCGACTCGATCGAGAAACTGGACGATGCGGCGTTGTTGGAGCTTATGCAGCTGACCAAGCTCAGTTTGGCGGCGATCCGGCAGGTGTCTCAACCGCAGGCGTTTAACCTGGGCGCGAATTTGGGCAAAGCGGCAGGCGGCGGAATCGATCAGCATTTTCACTTTCATATCGTGCCGCGCTGGCAGGGCGATACCAACTTCATGCCCATTGTGGCGCAGACGCGCGTGCTGCCGGAAAATCTCGATAGTTTATATCAGCGTTTGCGGCCAGCCTTTGATGAAGTGGCACAAGAAATGGAACTTTAGAAACCGGGTTTCTGCGTAGCACCCCGCAGCGAAGCAAAGTGGGTACGTCTCAAGACGACGATCTGCTAGGAACGTAGAAACCCGGTTTCTTCTAACAAAGTCACGCATCGCACACCACACTCAGCTCAAGGAAAAATGTGTCATGGCCCTTCCTATCTCCAAATCCGATCGTGATCCGGTGATTGTCAGCGCGGCGCGCACACCGGTGGGCAAATTCATGGGCGGCCTCGCTTCACTTCCGGCGACGCGCCTCGGCGCAATCGCCGTGCAGGAGGCGGTCAGGCGCGCGGGGATCGATGCCGCCCTGATCGATGAAGTGCTGCTAGGCCAGGTGGTGACAGCCGGCGCAGGTCAAGCCCCGGCACGGCAAGCGGCGATCCTGGCCGGTCTGCCTGATTCCGTCGGCGCCGTGACGCTTAACAAAGTATGCGGCTCCGGCCTGGAAGCCGTGATGCTCGCCGCGTCGCAGATCAAGGCAGGCGATGGCGACCTCTACGTGACCGGCGGCATGGAGAGCATGAGCCATGCGCCGTATTTGCTGCCCGAAGAACGAGCAGGCCACAAGTATGGACACACGCAGGTGCTCGATGCCTTGCAGCTCGACGGGCTGTGGTGCGCGCTTGAAAATCAAAGCATGGGCAATGCCGCAGAGTTCATCGCGGAGAAATTTGACGTGACCCGTGAAGAGATGGACGAGTTGGCTTATCATAGTCATCGCAAAGCTATCGCCGCGATCGATGCCGGAAAGTTCAAGCCCGAAATTATTCCCGTCGAGATCAAAGACGCTAAAGGCCGCGTGACGATCGTCGAGACGGATGAAGGCCCGCGCCGTGATACTTCGCTGGAAGCGCTCGCTAAATTGAAGCCGGCTTTCAAGGCCGGGGGAAGTGTGACGGCCGGCAACGCACCCGGCATGAATGATGGCGCGGCCGCGCTCGTCGTCATGGGGCGCGCCACAGCCGATCGGTTGGGCGTGAAGCCGCTGGCCCGCATCGTCGGTTACACCCACGCCGCCGTCCCGGCTCCATGGTTGTTCATCGCGCCCGCGCACGCGATCCCCAAATTGCTGGAAAGAATTCAGTGGTCCATGGACGATTTCGATCTAATCGAGATCAATGAGGCGTTTGCAGCGCAAGTCATCGCCGATGCGCGCGGCGTGGAACAGGCCGGGCATCGCTGGGACTGGACGAAAGTCAACGTCAACGGCGGCGCGATTGCGCTCGGCCATCCCATCGGATGCAGCGGCGCGCGCGTATTGACGACGTTGATCTATGCGCTGCACGATCGCGGACTGCGACGCGGCCTGGCGACGTTGTGCCTGGGCGGCGCCGAGGCCGTGGCGCTGGCAGTGGAAGTTGAAAAGTGACGAGTGATAAGTGACGAGTAAAAGTGCAAGCGGAGATCACTTTTCACTCGTCACTCATCACTTGATATTCAGCCCAAATTTGGAGGAACTTCAACATGGCATTTCAAACGGTTGGCGTTGTCGGCGTCGGTCAAATGGGCAGCGGTATTGCGGAGGCGTTTGCGCGGGCCGGTTGCCAGGTGGTAGCCCGTGAGATCAACGACGAATTGCTAGAGCGCGGCAAGACCTATCTACAGCGTTCCTTTGCGCGCGGCGTAGAGCGCGGCAAACTGCCGCAGGCCGAAGCCGACGCGGCGTTGGGGCGCATCCGCTTCACGATCCAGCTGACCGACTTCGCGCATTGTGATCTCGTCATCGAGGCGGCGACCGAAAATATGGCGTTGAAGAAGACGCTCTTCACCGAGCTCGACGTGATCTGCAAGCCGGAGGCCTTACTCGCTTCTAACACGTCCTCGTTGTCGATCACTGAAATCGCCTCGGCCACGCAGCGGCCCGATCGAGTGGTGGGGCTCCACTTCTTCAATCCCGTGCCCGTCATGCCGCTGATTGAAATCGTGCGCGGCTTGTTGACCAGCGATGAGACGCTGGATGCGGTGCGCGCGTTGGGGCAAATGCTCAATAAGCAGCTGGTGTTTGCCAAAGACAATCCGGGCTTCATCGTCAACCTGCTGCTGGTGCCTTACTTGTTCGACGCGATCCGCGCGCTGGAGTACGGCGTGGCGACGAAGGAAGACATCGACACCGGCATCAAGCTGGGCCTCAACCACCCGATGGGGCCGTTCACGCTGCTCGATTTTGTGGGGCTGGATACGTGCCTCTTCATCGGCGATGCGATGTACGGCGAGTTCAAAGACGCGCGCTATGCCGCGCCGCCGCTGCTGCGGCGCATGGTCACTGCCGGACTCTTGGGCCGCAAGAGCGGACGCGGGTTTTACGCCTATTAAAGACCCTCACGGGCAGCACAAGCGCGCTTAGGATAAGCGCGCTTTTCGTTATATACTGAATGCCAGATCAGGCCTGCACTATTCCGATCGGTTTGATATCACGCACCACGTCCTGCGTGAGGAGGCCGCACCATGCTGGAAAGAGTGACCCATTATCTTCGACCCCCCGTTTTTCCTGCTGATGAGGATAAGACTTTCACGGCCAGCCTCTTGCACGTGATTTTGTGGTCGGTGTTGCTGGGCGTTGTCCTCTATACCCTGATTTCCCCCATCCCGTCGGAGCGGCGTTTGATCGCCTGGCTGTATGTGTTGGCTATCGCCGTTCTCACGCTGACGCTCATGGTCCTCACGCGGCGGGGCTATGTACAACGCGCGGCTATTTTGATCAACCTTGGCCTGTGGATCGTTCTGACGGTGGCGGCCTATTTCAATGGCGGCGTGATCGCTCCCGCTTACAGCGGGTATCTCATCGTCATCATTTGCACCAGCCTATTGGTGAGCTGGCAAGGGGGTCTGGCGGCAGCGGTGGCTTCGGCCCTGGCAGGCGCCGTCTTCTTGCTGGCCGAGACGAATAACTGGCTGCCGGACTGGCGGCCGACTTACAGTCTGAATGCAGTCTGGGGCGCTGATATTGCTTATTTCTTTATTGCCACCATGTTATTGACTTTGACACTCAGGGCCATCAAGCGCGCTGCGCAGCAAACCCGCCTTGAAATGACCGAACGCTTAAGGACCGAACAGGCTTTACGCAACAGCGAACAACGCTTCCGCACCATTTTCGATTCAGTCAACGATGCGATCTTCGTGCAAGATCTAACCGATGGCCGCATTCTGGAAGTGAATCAAAAGATGTGCGAGATGTACGGCTACACCCGCGAGGAAGTCCGCCGTCTCGCCGTTGAAGATTTGAGTGCCGGCTATGCGCCCTATACGCAACAAGACGCGATCGGTTGGTGGCAAAAAACCGCCGGCGGCGAACCGCAGATTTTTGAATGGCTGGCCAAAGACCGGCAGGGTCGCCTGTTCTGGGTAGAGGTCAACATGCGGCGGGCCGCCATTGACGGGCAGGATCGCTTACTGGTGGTAGTACGTGACATTGTTGAGCGCAAACGGGCGATCGAACGTGAACACCAGATCAGCGCGGGCTTACGGGCCGCGATTGAGGCGGCGCAAGAGCTCATGGATTGCGCCGATCTCGATACGCTGTATCGGCGCTGTGTCGAGTTGGCGCGTGAAAAAATCGGGCTGGAGCGGTGCGGATTGCATTTGCTGGATGAGCAGCAACAATATCTGATCGGCACGTATGGCACAGACGATCACGGTCGCACCACTGACGAGCGTCTGGAGCAAGTTCCGGTAGCAGAGCGGCACGAGGTTTTCACAACCCCCGATCGGTTGTGGGCGGTTCTACAAAAACCCTTTACTTACTGGGAAATGGGCGCGACACACGTCCTGCCCGAATCCGGCTGGATCGTCGCCACACCCATTCGCAGCCGCCAGCAGAACATCGGGATGCTCTACAACGATGCGGCCATCACCCGCGCGCCGTTGGATGAAGCCCGGCAAGACGTCGCCGCGGTCTATGGTTCGCTGCTGGGCAGCCTGATCGAACTCAAGCGCACCGAAGCGAACCTCGCGCGTGAGCGCGACTTGCTGCAAGGTTTGATGGACAACATCCCCGATACGATCTACTTCAAAGACACGGCCTCGCGTTTCACCCGCGTCAATCAAGCCCAGGCGCGGCTGTTAGGCGTTGATACGCCGGAAGACGCCATCGGCAAAACCGATGCCGATTTCTTCAGCGGCGAATTGGCTCAACTCTTCTTGACCGAGGAGCAACGTTTGATGAGCAGCGGGGACCCGATCACCGATCGGCTGGAGTACAACCCCACAGCCGAAGGCCGCCCGCGCTGGTTATCGGCGTCCAAAGTTCCGCTCAAAGATGTGAACCAGCAGATCATCGGTATGGTCGGTGTGTCGCGCGATGTAACCGATCGCTTGCTGGCCGAGCAGCGCGATCAGACCATCAGCAGCGGACTGCGTGCGGCAATCGAAGCGGCTGATGATCTGATCGGCTGCGCAGATTTGGACATGTTGTATCAACGCGCGGTGGAATTGGCCCGCGAGAAACTGAAGGTGGAACGCTGTGGATTATTTATACTGGACGAACAGGGCTGGCTGCGCGGTACCTATGGCACCGATTTACAACGGCGCACTAGCGATGAACGGAACGCGCATTTCGCTCCGATCAATCTGACGGGATTGGATGCGGCGTCCGATCAGTTGTGGGTCCTCAGCGAATCTGAGCATGCTTTTTGGGAAGGTGACGTGCATCGGGTGTTTGGCGCCGGCTGGGTGGGCGCCACTTTCATCCGCACGCGCGATCGCGTGATGGGCGTGTTGTATAACGATACGGCCATCACTCACACACCCGTGAATGAAGCCCAGCAAGAAGTCTTAACCGTGTATTGCTCGTTGTTGGGCAGTCTAATTGAACTGAAGTACGCTGAACGCGAGCGGCAGGAATCCGAGCTGCTGTACCGGCGCGCCATCGCAGCTGCCGGCGCGGTGCCTTATTATCTCGATTATGCGACCGAGTCCTATCGCTTTATGGGCGAAGGGATTCAGGCCATGACCGGCCTGTTAGCCGGCGAGATGCAGCCGGCGGCGTGGGACACGCTGATCCTGGAATCTTATCCATTGGGCCAGGCGCACGACCTGTCACAGCCTGAAGCTGTGCGTGAGACGCGCGCCGGACGCATCACCGAGTGGCGCTGTGACTATCGGATTCACAGGCAGGACGGACAGGAGCGCTGGATTACGGATGCCTCGATCCAGGTTTTGGATGAGCAGGGTCAGCCGCGCGGTGCGATTGGCATCCTGCAAGACATCACCGAACGCAAGCAAGTGGAACTGGCGCTGCGCGAGAGCGAAGCCACAACACGGGCGCTGTTGGAAGCCATCCCGGATGCATTCTTCCGGCTCGATGCGAACGGCGTCTTCAAAGAATACCTCCCGTCCAAAGATTTTGCGCCGCTTGTCCCGCCGAGTGAGTTCATTGGCCAATCCTACGCCGCGGTACTGCCGCCGGTCATGGTGGAGCAGCTCGATCTGAACCTCCCGCAGGTGCTGAAACGGGGCGAACTGCGCAGCTACGAGTATCCCTTGCAGCTAGGCGAGCAGCTGCGCTATTTCGAAGCGCGCCTGGTGAAGATGCTGCCAGGTGATGTGTTAGGGATGGTGCGCGATGTGACCGATCGGAAGCAGGCCGAACTCGCCCTGCAACAGCGTGAGGCCTATTTGCGTTCAATTTTTGACAACTTCCCGTACTGGGTGTGGCTGAAGGACACCGCTGGCCGTTACCTGGCGGTCAATCGAACGTTGGCTCAATCTCTCGGCTTCGAGAGCATGGAGGCCATGATCGGTAAAACCGATTGGGACACCACCCCGACGGTGGCGGCGAAATATCGTGCCGACGATCAGGCGGTCATGGAAAGCCGGACTCAAAAACTCGTGGAGGAAATTGTCATCGACCGTGGAGAAGAGAAATGGTGCGAAACTTTCAAGTCGCCCATCTTTGACGCGCAGGGCCAGGTCATTGGCACGACCGGTTTTGCCCACGATATCACGGCGCGGCGGCAGGCCGAAGCGGCGATACGGGAAAGTGAAGCGCTGTTCCGGCATCTGGCCGACAACGCTCCCGCGTTCATTGCGCTGAGCGATGAGCACGGCACGGCGACGTACCTCAATCGCGCGTGGCACGAGTTCCGTGGTGATGTGCCCCAGCTGCCACTCGACGAATGGAGTGTGCAGGTCCATCCGGCCGATCGGGAACGGTATCTCCATGAATTCCGATCGACCTTGCAAGCCCGCCGGAAATTCACCCTCGAATACCGGCTGCGGCGCGCCGACGGTCAATATCGCTGGCTGCTGGATACGGTGGTGCCGCGCTATGCGGCCGACGAGCGGTTTGCCGGGCTGATCGGGATTGCCATCGACATGACCGATCGCAAGAATGCAGAAGAGGCCCTGCGCCACAGCGAATCTCGTTTGCGCTTGATCACCGAAAATATGGTGGATACTATCAGCCAGGTGGATGCCCAGTATCGCGTGCTCTATGTCAGCCCGTCGATCGAGCGAGTGTTGGGTTATCGCCCGACCGATCTGCTGGGTCAACGGCTGCTGGACGTGTTGCACCCCGAGGATAGCCGCATCTTTTATCATCAAATGATCATGGCGACCACCTTACGCGCGCCAACGCTCCGGCTGGTCTACCGGCAACGGCACGCCGCCGGTCATTATCTCTGGATTGAATCAGAGATACAGCTACTCTATGATAGTGCGGGTGAGTTCGCCGGCGCGGTGTTCGGTTCGCGCGATGTGTCGACCCGCCAGCAAGCCGAGGCCGAGCGCGAGAATCTGATCAAAGAGCTGGAAGAGAAAAATGCCGAGCTGGAACGCTTCACCTATACCGTCTCACACGATCTGAAGAGTCCGCTGATCACCATTCGCGGCTTCCTGGGTTTTCTGGAAAAAGATGCGGCGGTGGGCCATCTCGATCGGCTGCATGCTGATATTGGCCGGATTGCCGAAGCAACGACGCGCATGCAGCGCCTGCTCGACGAATTGCTCAGCCTATCGCGCGTGGGCCGCATTACCAACGCGCCGCAAGAAATTGCGTTTGACGTCATTGCGCGTGAAGCGGTGGAACTGGTGCAGGGACGGATCATGGCGCGCGGCGTCCACGTCGAGATTGCCGAAAACCTGCCCCCGGTGTATGGCGATCAGGCGCGGTTGGTGGAAGTCATGCAGAACCTCATCGACAACGCGGTGAAGTTCATGGGCGATCAACCGGACCCCCGCATTACGATCGGGGCGCTGGGCGCCGATCGAGCAGGGCTGCCGATCTTCTTTGTGCAAGACAACGGCCTGGGTATCGACCCGAATTATCACGAGCGGGTCTTTGGCCTGTTCAATAAACTGGATGCGCAGTCCGATGGCACCGGGGTGGGACTGGCCCTGGTTAAGCGCATCATCGAGGTGCACGGCGGGCATATTTGGGTTGAATCGGATGGTATCGGTCACGGCGCAACGTTCCTGTTCACCTTGCCGCTTCGCCCGGCAGTATCCAACGTGGAGCAGGCGTAATGCTGGCCCGTTTATGGCGCAGCTGCCGCCCGCCGGTCCGGGCGGACGAAGAGCAAAACCGCATTGCCCAGACTTTGTTTCTGATTCAGGTCATGCTCCTCGCCGGAGCGTTGGTCGTAATCGGAGTGTCGTTATTGAGCGGTGACACCTTGACGGTCGCAGGGGTCACGCTGGGTGGGGTGATGGGTCTCGGTTCGCTGCTGGTGAACCGGCGCGGTCATGTACAGGCCAGCAGCTTGATGATCTTGGTGACCTTGCTGGTGCTGGTGAGCTATCTGTTGTGGGCAGGGCAAGGGATTCATGACACGGCGCTGATGTTTTATCCGGTGATCATCATCATCGCCAGCTTGCTCCTGGCTCGACGCTCGTTCGGAGTGTTGGTCGTCCTCATCATGTTGATCCTTGGCGTGATGGTGGTGGCTGAAGTCAACAGCGGGTTGCCCAATCCCCGGCTCATCGTGACCTCCTGGTCCGATCTGGCCATTCTAGAAGTCATCTTCATTTTGGCGGCGCTGACGGTACGCTTTTTGGCCGATGGCTTGCTGCACAGCCTGGCGCGCGCGCGTCACAACGAGCAAGCGCTGGCGGCCAGCAACGCGCAGCTGCAGCGCGATGCTGCCCGTCTGGAAATTCTGGTGGAAATTGATCGGGCCATTCTGAATGCCCAGACCTTAGACTCGATCGCGCTGGCCGTGCTGGAGCGCATGCGCATGCTGGTGCCGTCACGCTACGCAGCGTTGGTGCTGTTCGATTTTCCCCATCATCGGCACGAAGCGTTTGTGATCCAAACGGATCATGGTGTTGAGATCTTCCGGGAGTGGCGACCGCTTGAATATTTCGAGATCATGGAACCGCTGCGCCATGGTCAACCCCAGGTGGTGAGTGACATCCTGGCCCTGCTCCAGCGGACACCCATGGAAGAAGAAATGATCACCGAAGGCACGCGTTCGTACATCGACGCGCCGTTGATGGTGCAGGGGGAATTGATCGGCGCGTTGAGCTTTGAAGCGGTGGAGATCGCTGCGTACGATGCTGAACGTGTCAAGATGATTCAGCAGGTGGCTGATCATCTGGCGATTGCCGTCAGCGCTGCGCGCCTGTTTGAAGCCGAGCAGCACCGGGTGGGTTTGTTGACGACCTTGCACGACATCACGTTGGATATGAGCGCGCAGTTGGATGGGAAGACGCTGCTCCAAACGATCGTCGAACGAGCGGCGCAGCTGATTCAGGCCCAAATGGGAGCGTTGTACCTGCTTCAGTCGGACGGGCGAACGCTGCAGGAAATGTGCCGTTATCGGCTGCCAGAGTCAGATACGTTTGACCAGATGCAATTGGGCGAAGGGTTGTCGGGCCAGGTGGCTTTGACGGGGGAATCTCTGGCGATCGATGATTACACGCAATGGCCGCAGCGTGATCGGCGCGCGGCAGGATTGCCTTACCGATCGGTTTTAGCCGCTCCCATCAAATGGCAGGGAAAAGTACTCGGCACGATCACCCTACTGGATGCCCGACCGGCTCTGTTCGGTCCCGATGATGTGCGCGTGCTTGACTTTCTGGCGGCGCAGGCGGCGGTGGCGATTCACAACGCCCGCTCGTTTGAAAGCGAGCAGAATCGCGTGGCCTTGTTGAAAGCTCTGCATGAAATCGGGTTTGACCTCAGTGCACAGCGTGAGCTGCCAGCCTTGCTGGACCTGCTGGTCGAGCGCGCCACGCAGTTGCTTAAAGCACCGGTGGGTTATTTGTATTTGATGCGACCGGATAACGCCACGCTGCAATTGAACGTGTCGCACAACCTGCCACCGCAATTTGCGGCTAAGCAGATTCGCGTGGGTGAAGGGTTGGCAGGTTACGTGGCGCAGACGGGCGAAGCCCACTTTGTGGATGATTACCGCGCGTGGCCGGGCCGCGCGGCCTGGGTAGGCGATCCCTACCGGTCGGGATTAGCGGTTCCCATTCGCTGGCAAAAACGGCTGATCGGCGTGTTGGGGGTGCTGTACGATCAACCGATCTCCCGTGAGGCGGTGGATAGCGAAGCGCTGCAATTACTGGCGTCTCAGGTGGCCGTGGCGATTGAAAATGCGCGGCTGTTTGAGGCCGCGCATCAGCAGCTCGACAACTTGCGGGTGCTGCAAGCGGTCTCGGTGGTGACGGCGGATGCGTCCGACGAATTCGATCTGATTAAGCGCGTCACCGAGATCATCGGCTTGACGACAATGCCCTATTCCTTTGGCGTGCTGCTGGTGGACGAAGAAGCGCACGTGCTGCGTGTTCACGACACTTACCACCGGCACGGGGATGATGTGGACCTTGAGCCGATCCCGCTGGGCACGGGCCTGGTCGGGTGGGTGGCGCAACATGGCAAGCCGCGCTACAGCGCGGATGTCGATCAAGCACCCGAGTCTGTGCGGAGAAACCCTTCCGCCCGATCAGAACTGGCCGTGCCCTTGAAAGTGGGCAGCTACGTGATCGGCGTGTTGCAGGCCGAGAGTTCTCAACGTGACGCTTTTACGGGAGACGACGAGCGGCTGTTAGCGACCATTGCCAGTCAACTGGCCACGGCCATCATGCGGCTGCGCACGACCGCCGAACGTGAAGCCTTGATTGTCGATCTCGAAGCCAAGAACTCCGAACTCGAACGTTTTACTTACACCGTCTCGCACGATCTGAAGAGTCCGTTGATCACCATTCGCGGCTTTCTGGGATTTGTGGCGCAAGATGCGGCCGCGGGCAATCTCGATCGGCTGCGCTCCGATATGGCGCGCATCAGCAGCGCCACCGACAAGATGCACCGCCTGCTGAACGACTTGCTGGAATTATCCCGCATCGGGCGCTTGATGAGCCCGCCGCAAGCCGTGTCGTTTGAAGTCATCGTGCGTGAAGCACTCGAATTAATGCAGGGGCGCATTGCGGCGCGCGGCGTGCAGATCAGTATCGAGCCTGATTTGCCGATCGTGTTTGGCGACCGCACCCGCCTGATCGAAGTCGTGCAGAATCTGGTGGACAACGCCTGCAAATTCATGGGCCAGCAAGCAGAGCCGCGGATTGAGATTGGGCAGCGGGGCCACGATCCTGACGGCCGGCCCCTCTTCTTTGTGCGCGATAACGGCCTGGGAATCGACGTGGCCTATCACAGCAAAGTCTTTGGGCTGTTCGATAAACTCGATGTGCAAAGCGAAGGCACGGGCGTGGGGTTGGCTTTAGTGAAGCGTATCGTGGAAGTACACGGCGGAACCATCTGGGTCGAATCGGCCGGTTTGAATCAGGGCAGCACGTTTTATTTTTCGCTGCCCACACCCACTTGAGGCGGCGGTGATGATGAGTGACGATCACGCACAGACTTTTCTGAACCCCGATCGGCCCACGGCACGCCCCTGGACGATCGGGCTGTTAGTCGGTTCGGCCGAAGACAAATATGAAAACGCCCTGCTGCGCGGCATTTCCGATGTGGTGCGGCCGGCGGGATCGAACCTGATTTGTTTTACCAGCGGCGCGTTGCGCTCTTATCATGGCTTCGAGGCGCAGCGCAATGTGCTATATGACTTGATCAGCGCCGAGCGTGTCGATGGCCTGATCATCAGCGGCACCCTGGGGCATTCGGTCAATCTCACTGACTTGCTGGAATTTTGCCGGCGGTATGATCCGCTGCCGTTGGTGAGTGTGGCGGTGTCGTTGGCCGATATTCCATCGGTCATGGTAGATAGCCGGCAAGGGATGCAGGCGCTCGTGAGTCATCTGCTGGAGGTGCACGGGTATCAGCGCCTCGCTTTCCTGCGCGGGCCGCGCGGCCAGCAAGAGGCCGAAGATCGTTTCGACGCCTATCGGCAAGTGCTGGAGGAACATGGGCTAACGCTCGATCTCGAACTGGTGTTGGCCGGCGATTACACGCGTGAGTCCGGCGTGGCGGCGATGCAGCAGTTGCTCGATCAACGCGGGGTGAGCTGTCAGGCCGTGGTGGCCGCCAACGATTCGATGGCCCTGGGCGCGTTGAGCGTGTTGCAGCAGCGCGGCTGGCGCGTGCCCGGCGATATGGCAGTGACCGGCTTTGACGATACGGAAGACGGCCGCTTCAGCTGGCCGCCGTTGACGACCATCCGGCAGTCGGCGTATTTGCAGGGACGCCAGGCGGCGCAGCTGCTGCTAGATCGCTTGCGCGGCGCAGCTCTGGTGCCAAGCGTGATCATGCCCAGCGCGTTGATCGTGCGGCAGTCCTGCGGCTGCGCCGAACAAAGCGTGGCACAGGCGGCCAGCCCGATCGTGCTCTCACCCTCCACGGAAGAAATAATCTGGACTGTCCAGCGCGCGCCGCTGTGCGCTGCCTTGACCCGGGCAGCCTCACTGCTGCCCGCTGATCTCACCGCCGCCTGGATAGAGCAGCTCTTTGACGCTTTCGTCGCTGAGTTGGAAAAAGATCGCTCGGGCGCGTTTCTGACGACGTTGGGTGAGTTGGTGCAGTGCAGTCAACTGGCCGACGACGATGGCAGTGTGTGGCACAACATCCTGTCAGCGTTGCGCACCCAGGTGCTGCCCTGGTTAGGCGTCGGTACACGGCGGGCGCAGGCGGAGAATCTGTGGCAGCAAGCCCGTGCTTTGATCGGTGAGAGTGCGCGGCTGTGGCAGGCGCGCCTGCACGTGCAGACGGAGCTGCGCGCCAGGATTTTGCGCGAGATAGGCGAAGCGATGATCACGTCGTTCAATCTGATCGACGCGTTGGATGTGATCGCCTGGGAATTACCGCGCTTAGGGATCACCGCCTGTTATTTGTCGCTGTTTGAAAACCCCAAAGAACCCGCCGGGGCGGCGCGCTTGATCCTGGCTTATGATGCGCAAGGCCGCCAGCCGCTGCCGCCTAACGGTGAAAGTTTTGCGGCACGCCAATTAGTGCCGCGGCCGCGGCTGCGCTGTGCCGCGCCTTACAACCTGGTCGTTGAAGCTCTGTACTCCAAGGAAGAGCGGCTGGGCTTTGTCCTGCTTGAAATTGAGGCGCCATTGACGACCATCTGCGGTGCACTACGGAGTCAGCTGAGCAGCGCGCTGTTGGGCGTGATGTTATTAGAGCAGCGGCGTCAGGCCGAAGCCGACTTGCAACAACAGCAAGATCAACTGGAAGCGCTGGTCGAGCTGCGCACCCAGGCCTTGAGTAACACCAACACGCAACTGCAACAAGAGATCTTTGAGCGCACCCAGGCTGAGGCGGCGCTGCGCCAAAGCGAAGCGATTTTAGCGGCGGTGGCGCATATTGCGCGGCAGTTGCTGGAGACGACCGATTGGAGACAGCCTATTCAAACGGTATTGGCGCAACTGGGCGAGGCCAGCCAGGCCACGCACGTTTACGTGTTCGAAAATCACTTGCGTGCGGATGGCGAACTGCTCACCTCGCAACGCTATGAGTGGGTCATGCCCGGTTTTCGATCCGAGATCGGCGATCCCCATTTGCAAAACGTAACCGTGCATCATCCCGAACTGGATGACTGGTACGGTCCTCTGATGCGCGGCGAGCCGTTTTACAGCAGCCGCCGGAATTTTTCTGAACACTGGTCCGAATCCTTAATCCGGCGCGGCATCAAGACGCTGCTGGATGTTCCGATCTTTGCCAACGGGCAATGGTGGGGCATGATTGGCTTCGACGATTGCGTCAACGAGCTGGCCTGGTCGGACGTGCAGATCAATGCGCTGCTTGCCGCGGCGGGTATTCTGGGGGCGGCCATTCAGCGCCAGCGCGCCGACGAAGAGCGTGATACCCTCATCGCCGAGTTGGAGGCGCGCAACAGCGAGTTGGAGCGCTTCACCTACACGGTCTCGCACGACTTGAAATCGCCGTTGATCACCGTGCGCGGTTTCCTGGGTTTTATAGAACAAGACGCGCGGGCGGGCAATTTCGATCGGATGGAGACCGATCTGGCGCGCATCGTGGAAGCGACGGACAAGATGCGGCGTTTGCTGGACGAGCTGCTGGAACTATCGCGCATTGGCCGCATGATGAATCCGCCGGAAGCCGTGCCGTTTGAAACGATCGCTCAAGAAGCCATCCGGTTAGTGCAAGGCCGCATCGAAGCGCGCGGGGTGCAGGTGAAAATTGCGCCTGCGCTGCCGGTCGTGCACGGCGATCGTGCCCGGCTGGTGGAAGTGGTGCAGAACCTGGTGGACAACGCGTGCAAATTCATGGACGATCAAGCAGCGCCGCAGATCACGATCGGGGCGCGGGGAACCGATCGGGATGGAAAGCCGATCCTGTTTGTGCAGGACAACGGCAGCGGGATCGACCCACAGTATCATGAGAAAGTGTTTGGACTGTTCAATAAGCTGGATGCTAAGGGAGAAGGCACCGGCGTGGGGTTGGCGCTGGTCAAGCGCATCGTGGAAGTGCACGGCGGTCGCATCTGGCTGGAGTCAAAATTGGGAACAGGCGCGACGTTCTTGTTCACGCTCCCCGACAGCGCACTACCGATCCGATTAAGCGGAGGGATTCATGTCGAACCAGGCTAGGACTACGGTCCCACATCCGCCCGAAGCATTAGCGCTGAGCGGCGAAGATACGCCACGCCGTCAATATATGACCCAAACCATCTTGGCGATGATGAGCGCCGCGCTGCTCGTTTTTTCCCTGCCGATCGGGCTGGGGGCCTTGACGGGCTTTTTCGATTTTATGCCGATTATCATCATGGCGTTGATCGATGTGCCGGTCTGGTTAAGCTGGTGGCTGGCGAGGCAGGGGCAGTGGCGGGTGGGGAGTGTCGTTGCACCCGGGTTGATGTTTGGGCTGGGTCTGTACGGTTCTTATCTGGTGGGCCTAGCTACGATTTTTGTCATGTTTTATGCCCTTGCGATTTTTTTGGCCGCCATCCTGCTGGGTAACCGTGCCATGTGGTTCATGCTGGTCTTATCGCTGGTGGCGCATGTGGGGTTGGGTGTTACCCACGATAGAGGACCGCTCGTTGATTGGCTGCCTAGCATCATCACTTTCTCTGGCGCACTGCTGGGGTTCAGCCTATTGCAGTGGTTCTCCAGCACGCAAATGCAGCGCGCGCTGGCGCGCACCCAGGCGACGGCCGCCCAACTGCGCGCCGAGGTGGAAGAACGGCAGCGTGTGGCCGAGGCTTTGCGGCAGAGCGAAGAGCAGTACCGCTTGCTGGCCGATAATGTCACCGATGTGATCTGGCGCATGGATCTGGGGATGCACGTTACCTATGTCAGCCCCTCGGTCGAGAAATTGAATGGCTGGAAACCGGAAGAATGGGCGACCCTTAGCCCGGAAGATTTCCTGCCACCTGCTTCGCTGGTGACGGCTTTTCAGGCGCTGCAGACGGCCCTGGATCACCATGTGGCAGCGCCACAGGATGAACTACGGGCCACGCGGCTGGAGATCGAACAACGCCGGCGTGATGGCACCCTGGTGTGGACCGAGGTCGCCTCGCGTTTGTTGATCGACGAAAACGGCGAGCCGCAGGGCATCATCGGGGTTACCCGCAACATCGACGATCGCCGCCGCGCCGAGCAGGCCCTGCGCGAGCGTCAGCATTTTGTGCAACGCATTCTAGATGCCGAACCAGGCATTGTGTATATCCACGATCTGAGCGCTAATCGGAACGTGTATGCCAATCAAGAAATGACCGCGCTCCTGGGCTACCTGCCGGCCGAAGCCCAAGCCTGGGACGAGATCGCCTTGGCGAATCTCCTTCATCCTGATGATGCTCCGCGCGTGGCGGCCTATCATGCCCAACTGGTCACTATGGGCGAGGACGAAGTGCGCGAAGTTGAGTTTCGGGTGCGGAGCAAAGCCGGGCCGTGGGTCTGGCTGCACAGCCGGGATACGGCTTTTGCGCGCGATGAGGCCGGCCTGGTCACCCAGATTCTGGGAGTGGCGCAAGATATCACCCAGCGTCGCCAGTCTGCCGAAGCGCTGCGTGAATCAGAGATGATGTTGCATTCATTGGTAGAGAGTCTGCCGCAAAATGTGTACAGCAAAGATAGCACCGGCCGCTTTCTGTTCGCCAATCAGCGCTACTGCACCCTGCAAGGCACGACGCTGGCCGCGTTGGTCGGCAAGACCGATTGGGAATTGCATCCCCCCGAGTTGGCCCAGAAATACCTGAAAGATGATCGCCACGTGATGGAATCCGGCCAGATTGTCGATCTGGTCGAAGAGCATCAACCGCTGGGGCAGGACAAGTTCTATGTGCGCGTCATCAAAGCCCCGCTGTATGATGCCGCCGGGCAAATTGCCGGCACGCTAGGGGTCTTCTGGGACATTACGGATCAACAACAGGCCGCGCAGGAACGCGAGTATCTCATCGCCGAATTGCAGGTCAAGAATGAAGAACTGGAGCGCTTCACCTATACCGTGTCGCACGATCTGAAAGCGCCGCTGATCACCATTCGCGGCTTCCTGGGACTTCTGGAGAAAGATGTGGTGGACGGGCGCGCTGATCGTGTCCAATCCGATATGCGGCGGATTGTGGAGGCCACGGATAAGATGCAGCGTTTGCTCAACGAATTGTTGGAGATGTCGCGCATTGGGCGCATCATGAACCCACCGCAGTCGGTGCCACTGGCCGTGATTGTGCGTGAGGTGCTGGAGCTGGTGCACGGGCGGATTGAAGCCCATGGCGTCAAGTTAGAGGTGGCTTCAACTTTGCCGATGGTCTACGGTGATCACGCCCGTTTGATCGAGGTCATGCAGAACCTGATCGATAATGCCTGCAAGTTCATGGGCGATCAGCCCGAACCGCGCATCACGATCGGGCAGCAGGGTAACGATCGGGATGGGAAGCCGATCGTATTTGTGCGCGACAACGGCAGCGGGATCGATCCGCAGTATCATGAGAAAGTGTTTGGACTGTTCAATAAATTGGACGCTAAGGGAGAAGGCACCGGCGTGGGATTGGCATTGGTGAAGCGCATTATCGAAGTGCATGGCGGGCGCATCTGGGTGGAATCGCAAGGCGCGGGCACGGGCACCACTTTTTATTTCAGTTTGCCGCATCCGCCGTTGCCTGATCGGGTAGTGGCGTAACAAGGGCGCGGAGCCAGCCCGAAATGCGCGATCATGCGCGGGGACCACGAGTATGCTTCAGGTCTATGAGGTCACACGCTCTGAAAATACGGCCGGTTTGCCAGCGGTTGATAGCGATCGGGCGCAGCTGTTTGAAGTGATTCAGAATTTAGCCGACAAATGCGGTAAAATCAGGAGTGACCGGGTGGTGGGGCGCAGCAAAATTGGCGCACACATTTCTGCATTCAATGAACTGGCTGATCAAAGCGGCATCGGCCTGATTCGGATCGATGCGCATAGTCGAAGTGCGTGGCGTGTGTGGATCGAATCGTCCGCTCCGCAAGTTGGTATAACTTTTTGTTTTGCGCTAGCCGGACAGGCGTCAACCCGGTCGACACAGGCAGGTCTATGAAACTTCATCGTGGTCGTAAGAACTTTCTAAGGAGACCAACCATGAATGGCGAGCCCGTCTTAGTGATGCTCGTGGAAGATAATGTCGATCATGCCGAATTGGTCATGCGCACGCTGGCCGATCATCGTGTGGCAAACCGCATTCGTCATTTTCTGGATGGACAGGCCGCGTTGGATTATTTGTTCAATCGCGGCCCGTATGCTGATCCGCTCGAAAATCCGCGCCCCCACGTCATTTTGTTGGATTTGCGGCTGCCCCGAGTTGATGGTTTGGAAGTGCTCAAGCGCATCAAGGAGGCCGATGATTTACGCCATATCCCGGTCGTGGTGCTCACCACCTCGGAAGCCGATCGCGACGTAGCGCGGGCGTACGATCATCACGTCAATAGCTATCTGGTCAAACCGGTCGGCTACGAAGAGTTTAGCGAACTTATGGAAGACTTAGGTTTTTACTGGCTGGGCTGGAACACCAATCCACACGCCTGACAGGTTGACCGGCAGAAACGCGACACCATGACCGACGAACCGATTCGGATATTGTTAGTCGAAGACGAACCGGCGCATGCCGAGCTGGTGCGCCGTGCCTTTGAGGCGCGCGGCGATCGTGCCCAGCTGCAAATAGCCGAATCCTTGGCGGAAGCACGCGCGTGCCTGGCTCCGCCGGCCGCCTTGCCGGACCTCATCATTTCCGATTGGCGTTTGCCGGACGGCGAGGGCCTGGAATTGCTGTCGTCTGGCAGCGCGCGCCTGACGGTGCCCGTCATGATCATGACGAGTCATGGCAACGAACGCGTGGCGGTCGACGCCTTGAAGGCCGGCGCGCTCGACTACGTGGTCAAATCGGAGACCACGCTGTTGGACATGCCCCACCTGGCCGAGCGAGTGCTGCGCGAGTGGGACGTGCGTATTGAACGCGAACGAATGCAGCAGGCGCTGCGCGCTTCCGAAGAAAAATTCAACAAAGCCTTCCGCTCCAGCCCGGCCGCCATCACCATTAGTGATACGACCAGCCGCCACTACCTGGACGTCAACGATGCCTTTGTGCAGATGACGGGCTACACGCGCGAGGCGCTCATCGGCCACACGGCACGGGACGTGCATTTGTGGGCGGACCTGCACGACCGCGATCGCATGTTGGCCTTGATGGCGCAACAAGGTTTTGTCCGTGACCTGGAAGTGCACTTCCAGCATAAGACGGGCGAGGTGCGCGTGGCAGTCATGTCGGTCGAAACGTTCGATTTGAACGGCACGCCAAGCCTGTTGACCTCCCTGTACGACACGACTGAACGCCGCCGGGCTGAGGATGCCTTGCGCGAGAGCGAGCAGAAGTTCCGCACCATCATCGAGCAATCAACGGAAGGATTTGTGTTGGTCGATATGGCGGGTCAAGTGATCGAATGGAATCAGGCGCAAACGCGCATCTCCGGTATTCCGCGCGAAGAAGCGGTGGGACACTCCTTTTGGGATGTGCAGCTGCGCATGACCGCAGCCGAGAACCGCACGCCAGAGCGGCAAGCGTATCTTCAAGCGATGGCGCAGCAAGCGTTGTTCACGGGTGAATCTCCCCTGTTTAATCATGCGCTGGAAGCGATCCTCGAAACGCCCGATGGTGATCGGCGTTTCATCCAACAAATGATCTTCCCGGTGCGCTCGGAGGCGGGGCTGCGCCTTGGGTCGATGACAAGCGACATCACCGAGCGGAAACGATCGGAGGAAGCGCTGCGTCAATATGCCGAGCGTCTGGCGATTCTCCATGAGATCGATCAAGCGATTCTGGCCGCCAAATCGATCGAGGACATTGCGGATGCCGCGCTCAGCCGGATTCATCGCTCCGTTCCCAGCTGGCGGGCCGAGGTCATGTTGTTTGATTTTGAAGCAGGTGCCGCTACAGTGGTGGCCGCCTACTGCAATGGTCAGAAGGTCTCGACCAGCGAGCGCCAGGCGTTGACGACCCTGGGGGCAGCGTTGAATTTGAAAGCAGGCCAGCTGTTGGTGATGGAAGATCTGGTGCAGCTATCCACGCCCACGCCGCGCGAACAGCGTCTCATGGCGGCCGGGACGCGGTCACGCGTTGATGCGCCGCTCATCGTGCTGGGCGAGCAAATCGGCGTCCTAGGCCTGGAGGCCGTGCAGCCCAATGCTTTTCGCGGCGAGTCGCTCGAAGTGGTGCGTGAAGTCGCCGATCAGCTGGCGGTGGCGATCCAGAATGCGCGCCTGCTGGAGCAGACTCAACGGCATGCGAAGGAACTTGAACAGCGCGTGACGGAGCGGACCCGCGAACTGGCCGCTGCCAATGATCGCCTGACAGAGCTCGATCGGCTGAAGTCAAAATTTGTCAGCGATGTGTCGCATGAACTGCGCACCCCGATTGCCAATTTGAAGTTGCACGTCGAGCTGCTGGAACACGGCCGCCCCGAAAAGCACGATCATTACTTGACGGTGGTCAAGCAGCAGGCGCGGCGCCTGGGACAGTTGGTGGACGACATCCTCAATCTGTCGCGCCTGGAAATGGGCAAGCAGCGCGTGATCTTTGGGCCGGTCGATCTAAATTTTGTGGTTGAACAGATTGTGGCAGCGCATCAACCACGCGCGGAATCAAACGGTTTAGCTTTATCGTTTGCGCCTCTGGCCGATCTGCAACCGGTGCGCGGCGAAGTCAATCAACTGGCGCAGGTGGTGACCAACCTGGTGATCAATGCGTTAAACTACACGTCGGCGGGATCTGTCACCGTGACCATGAACCAGAGTGATACGGAGGCCTGCTTGCAGATCGCGGATACCGGCATGGGCATCGATCCCGACGATCTCTCCAACATCTTCGACCGTTTCTATCGCGGGCGGCGTTCGCAGCGCAGTGAAACCCCCGGCACCGGTTTGGGATTGGCGATTGTCAAAGAGATCATCGATTTGCATGAGGGCCGGATTGAAGTGACCAGCCAGGTGAAGCAAGGCACCACGTTCAAAGTGTGGCTACCGTTGTGTGGCGAAGATAGCGCTTCATGATCAAACGGTTGTTGCTATTATGCGGGGCGGCGCTGCTGTCCTTCCTCGTCGTCGTCACCGTGCAGTCCGATGCATGGCAAACCTATCAAGACGCAACCGCCGGGTTTGCCTTTGATTACCCGGCCGGCGCGCATGTCAGCCTCGAGCAAGAAGCCTCGCAGGGCTATGTCTCTGTCTTTGTCGCACTGCCAGCGGCTGGCACAGGCTATCAGGGTTACGCGGTCACTGTTTTTGCCAATCCCGACGATCTGTCGTTGCCGCACTTCTTAACCGAACGGCGCACCTTCTCCTCATTCGGCGGGCAGAATGTGCGTTTGCCTGGCATAGACGCGTTGCGCGCGGGACAAAATACTCCATTGGCCGATGGCGATGCCGAAGCCTATTGGCTGCGTGGTGATGGCGTAGTGGTGCGGATAGGGTTGTACGCCGGCCACGATAAAGCAATCGGGCCGTCTGCGACTGCCCGGACTGCTTTCGATCGTGCCGTGTCTTCCTTCCATCTGATCCCACGCGTGACCACCGTTCCGATCATGCCCACCCCGGCGGTTGCACCACTCCCCGATCGGCCTGAGCTGGCCGCTGATTTCATCTCGCCGTATGGCGTGATCTCTACGACGACGGACTATGGCGAACAGTGGACCATCATCATTACCGATACGCGCTACGGCGTGCGCAATCTTTCACTGACCGGGCGCAAGTGTTGGGGCGTGGTGTGGAATCGCCAGCTGCACAGCGGCCTTGATCTCTATCGCCTTGATGGTCAGGATGCGGCCAATACGCAATTGGTGGCGGTGGCCGATGGAACCGTGGCCTACTACAATCCGGCTTATACCTCTTATCCGGGAAGGGTTGTCATCTTGCGCCATCCGCTCAATGATGGGCGCGAGATCTATTCAATGTATGCGCATCTGGGTTCGGTCTTTGTGACGCAGGGACAAATCGTGACGCGCGGTCGGCCCATCGGCACGGTCTTGTATCAACCCGACGATTCCCATTTGCATTTCGAGATGCGCTGGTTCCTGGATGGCACCTGGATCTATCCCTCTTCCACAACCTGTAACGGCCTCGTCTATGGTCGTGGTTACACCTATCTCACCCATCCCGATGATTTTCCCGCGCCCGATCACGGCTACGTCAATCCGGATGCGTTCATTCAAGAGCATGGCGGGCCGCCGCTCACCCCGATCGGTTTGCCCGACCCCCGCGGGTCTGCGCTCACGGTGCAGGCCGCCAGTGCCGATTTGAACAGCGTCGCCGATCACCGCGCAATCGATCTCAGTCCGATCGCGGTGAAGCCAGCCCCCTTCGATCTGGGCAGGCCGGAAGCAGGCGCGATCTCTCCGGCGATCAAGACGGCACCCGCGCTGCTTGAACCAACCGTCATCACAACGCCGATAACGGTGTTTGCCTCGCCGGAATTTCCTGTGCTCACGCCGGGCGTGGTCAACACCGATACGTTGACCTACACCACGCATCTGCCTCTGATCGTCCGCAGTGATCCCAAGCAAGAACTGGCGTGTGTCGAGGGGCAAGAGCTGCTAAACAATGGCGGCTTTGAAGATGGCGTGGGTAGTGCGCCATGGGTACAGATCCAAAATGGCACATCTGATCTCATCAGCACGACGCAGGCGTTCTCTGGCACATACGGCCTATGGCTGGGCGGGCGCAACATCGCCGATGAGGAAGCGCTGCAATCGTTCGTCGTGCCGCATTCCACTGACGCGTTGACGCTAACTTTCAAGCGGTTATTGACGACGCGAGAAGTCGAACCCGTGGTGTACGACCACTTCGAATTCGTGCTGGAGAATCAAGTGGGCAATGAAGTGACGCCGCAGCTGGTGCTGACTAATCTAAGTTCTAACCGCAATGTATGGGTGACTGAAGCGGCTGTCTTTTCCGGCTTTAACGCTTGGGGCGATCGGCGCTTGCGGTTAAGTGCGAAGGGTATGACCGACGGCAACCTGAGCACCAGCTTGTTCCTCGATGAAGTCAGTCTCCAAACGCGCTGCGTTCCCTAAAACCAGAACGGCGGCCCGAGTAAATTACTCGCAGCCGCCGGACTGGTTAATATTCAGTTGTTAGCCAGTAAGATTTTTGGGTTCAGATTTAGCGAGCGTTGCTGCGGGCATAGCGCCAGCCAAAACCTACAACCACCAGCGCCGCGCCAACCAGCATCAACAGCCACGCATTGTTCGTCGCCGTCTCACCGCCGCTTACCGGCAGGGTGGTGGGAGCCGCCAGCGCAGGGTAAGAAATCACCTGCACACCCAACTTCGGATCACCGCCACCCGCAAAGCCCTGCGCTACGATGGTCAGAATCGCACCTTCCGGCAGATTCACGCCGGGCAGATCGAGCGCCACATTCTCAGTGCCGGCCACGCGCGCCTGCAGATCGTAAGTGGCTGCCGGCAGCGGAGTGAAGTCAACCGACTTACCAAACGCCACGTTCGGGAATACCTTGGCACCATCAGCGGTCGTAATATCAACCGCCGGAGCATCGGGCGAAGCATGCACGAAGCGGACATGAACCTTGCCGGCCGCCGGAGCCGACAGATTGTCGACCAGGATCAACGGCTTAATTTCAGCCAACTTGCCAATTGCCATCACGGTATACGCTTTAGCATCCAGCTTCAGTCCCTTGGCGTCAATTACGGCTGTTCCCTCACAGTTTGAACCAGCCGGATAAACCTGCACGTCGTATGAACCGGCAGGCAAGTTCGCGTATTCGGTGGTCTTGCCAAATTCCAACGCCGCAAAAGCGACTGAGCCATTCACACACACATCCATGGCGGGCGCATCGGGCGAGGCGTGCGTCACGCGGACCATGGCTTCACCTGCGGCCAATGCCGGAGAGACTGCCAACGCCATCACGATTGCCAACAACCCCACAACACTCAAAACCTTTTTCATTTTCTCATTCTCCTGTCAGTTTTTGAATTTCCTCTGTAAAAGGCCGCTCGATTTGCTACAATCTATTTTTATCATATGCGTCTATATTTTGCAATGTTTTTAAAAATATTTAATCTAACTTTAATTTGTTTTATGTTTACATTTTGGGTACGCTTCTGGCACAACGTCTGATCAGGCATGACGACCTGCCCCGTCTGTAAAATGGCATTGATCGGACGGCGTACGCTCGCAAAGTGCTGAAGACCTTTGTGCGGACCGCTGGAACGATCAAGGCGTTTACGGCACAGGAGAAAAATTCCAAGTGTTACTGTGCTACGTGGTGGACGCTTTTGAATCCGACCAGCACTACAGCGAGGAGGAAGTGAACAACATCCTGCTGCGCTTCAGTCTGGATACCGCTTCGGCCTATCGAATATGAATTGATGGCGCGTGAGGAGGGGTCAGCTCATATTGGCGCCTTTAAGTTCTGGGATTTATCCGTAGCGTTTCACTTATTGACGCGCATCACAGTATAATCACTGTACCCCAAGCTCGGAGGAGCCGAATGAACCTCAGCAGCGTGTTGCGCGAATTGAAACGGCATGGCACTGCGCAGAACCGCAAGGTGTATCGCCGTCATGGTGTGGGCGAAAACATGTATGGCGTGAGTTTTGGCGATTTGCGCGCCCTGGCTAAACAAATCAAAACCGATCACGTGTTGGCGGTGCAGTTGTGGGCCACCGGCAATCATGAGGCGCAGGTGCTCGCCACGTTGATTGCCGATCCCGATCAATTCGATGCGAAAACGCTGGACGCCTGGGCCAAAGACCTGAGCAACTACGTGATCACCGATGAATTTGTGGGCCTCACCGCGCGAACCCGGTACCGGCAGAAAAAAGCCGAGAAGTGGCGCAAGGCGCAGGGCGAGTGGGTCGGCCGCGCGGGCTGGCATCTCATCGGGCAGCTGGCGCTGCATGACGCAGTCTTGCCCGATAATTACTTTGAGGGACACCTCAGCGAAATCGCTGCCAGCATCCACACGCGCAAGAATCGAGTGCGCGAAGCGATGAACAATGCACTGATCGCCATTGGTATTCGTGACGACTATCTGCAAGACAAAGCGCTAGAGGTCGCTCAGCTGATCGGGCCGGTTGAGATTGATCATGGCGAAACGAATTGCCGGACGCCCGATGCGGCCACGTATATTCTCAAAACCATTGCCCGTAAACAACACAAATCTACTAAGGTGACCTAACATGACCGACAAACGCGAAGAACTCATCCAGCGCCTCGACGAGGCGCGCGCTGTGCTACAGGCTTTGCTGGCCGATATTCCGCCTGAAACCGAGATCTATCCCGGCTGGACGCTGCGCCAGTTTTACGCGCATCTTACCGGCTGGGATGACGTGGTCACAGCCTCATTGCGCGCCCACGCGCTGGGGCAGACCCCGGCGACGCCTGCCGTCAAGGGTGTCGACGCCTACAATGCCGAATCTGTTGCGACGCGCAGCACGCTGGATTACGAACGCATCGTGCGCGAATGGAACCTGGCGCGCGAAGACTTGAAAGCGGCCTTGCGCGAACTGCCGCTAGAGAAACTAGACGAACCGCTCTTGTATGCGTGGGGCCCGACCGGCAGCGTGGAGAAGATGATCGGGGTGTTTGTCTGGCATGAGGGCAAAGAACACGCCGATGAGCTGCGCGCGTGGAAAGCGGCGCACAGTTTCGGCCAGTGATATTGCGGCCTTCCTCATCACCTTATGCGCTCACTCCGCCAATGTTTGCTTGATACTGATCCTGTGGTGCTGCGTGTGATTGCCACGCGCTGGTCGATCGATCTGACCGGGGTGAAGCCGCGTGATCTGGCCGAGCAGATCGAAACAACGATCGGCACTCCGGCCCGCGCCGCAATGGTCATTGGCGATTTGCCGCAGCTGGGGCAGGCTGCCTTGCGCGCCTTGCTGGCCGCTGGCGGCACGCTGCCGGTCGCCAATTTTTCTCAGCGTTTTGGCTCCATCCGATCGGTTGGCCCGGCCCGCTTGGAACGTGAGCAGCTGTGGCGTACGCCGATCAGCCCCGCCGAAAATCTGTGGTATCTGGGCTTACTGTATCGCGGCTTTGAGCAGCTGCCGAACGGCGCGATGCGCGAAGTGTTCTTTGCCCCGGCCGAGTTATTACCGCTGCTGCCGCTGCTCAAAGCGCCCGATCGATCCATCACGCCCCTGGAGATCAGTGCAGCGCCGGATGAAATCCGCGCGAACGGTGAAACGCTGGCCGACGATCTCTGCACGCTGCTCAGTCATCTGCACAATAACTTCGTGCGTGTGCCCGGGACGCAGCTCCGATCGCTGGCGGAACCTATTCGATCGGCACTGGCCACCCAACTACGCGATGCTCAGGTCGTGCGGTTGGAGTTCTTGCTGCACGCCGCGGCGCACGCCCACCTGATCAAGATCAGCGGCCAGCGTCTACGGCCCGATCCCAAATACAGCACCGATTGGCTGCGCGCGCCGGGTCTCGATCAGCTGCGCGCATTGTTTGAAGTGTGGCGCACAGATCCCACCTGGAACGATCTGCAACGTTCCAATCGACTGCGCATCGAAAAAACTGTTTCCTTGCGCAGCGATGTACTGGCCGTGCGTCAGGCACTGCTCGCTGCGTTGCGCGCGGCGGTGCCGGGCGCGTGGCATACTCTCGACGCTCTGTTGGCGCGCGTCAAGACCCAGTCTCCCGATTTTCTTCGCGCTGATTTCGACACGGACTACATTCGTGACGCAGTAACCGGAGACTATCTGCGCGGCTTCGCCGCCTGGGATCGCGTGGAAGGTGCGCTGCTTCAGTATGTGCTGACAGGCCCCTTGTTCTGGTTGGGCTTGATCGAGACTGATCCTGGCGCGACGGCGTTTTCATTGACGCCGCGTGGGGCAAAGTTACTGGGATTGGCGCAAGAGGCCGGCGAGGCGGCTGCTGCCGTGGCCGAAACCGATCGGGGGTTTGCCGTGCGCGCCGATGCGACGATTCACATCTCAGCGGCCCGCCGTTACGATCGCTTCCAACTCGCGCGCGTCGCCGATTTGATCGCCGTGGTGAATGAGGAGTATCGCTATCGCCTGACGCCGTCGTCGCTGACGCGCGCCAATTCGCAAAAGATTTCTACCGAGAAGGTAGTGGACTTTTTGGCGCAGTCGGCCGATCAGGGTCTGCCGCCGACGTTGACCAAGGCGATTCAACGTTGGACCAATAAGGGCACCGAAGTGAAAGTCAATCGCGCGGTGATTGTGCAGGTGAAAGATGCCGCGATTCTGAAGCGCTTGCAGGAATCACCCCGGACGCGCGGATTGGCGATTGAGCCGTTAGGCCCTACGGCCGCACGCATCAATGAAAAAGACTGGCCGAAGTTGGTGGCGGTATTGGCAGAGGCTGGAATATTAGTTGATTAAGGGAAACCCGGAGACAAGTAGATGGTGTGAACGATCCTTTACTGGCCTGACAATACCTCGCGGACACCCTCAAGAATTGCAGTGAAAGTAGCGACCGGCAGCTGCCCTAATCGTTTCTGAATCAGTGCTTGCTGAATGGTCACGATTTTACCAAGACGTACCAGCGACGGCTTGGGCAATCCCGCCAGTTGCAGGTCAAAGGCAGATAACAGCCTTTGATCACGATCTAAAGTGGAAGGGATTTGAGAGGTGATGGCCGCCAGCACACAATCGGCGCGCGCTTGATTAAACCAGTTGGCCGAAATGACCACGGCTGGTCGCTGCTTGTGGGCGCTTAAATCCGTAAACGGGAATGGCACTAAAACAACGTCGCCTTGTTTATAAAGTGTCATAAACGTCATCTTCGGGGTTGTCCCAGAAAGCAAATGCGGATTCAGACAGACTCAGCCACCCCAAGTCTTCTGCAGCAGCTTTGTTTATGGCTTCAAACCGCTTCTGAGAATCACTCAAAAAGGACATTTGCTTTTCAAAGGCCGACAGACGTTGCTGGATGTCAGTCAAGCCGGCTTTGAGATCAAGCAGGTTTTGATTAATCTCATCAAAACCGCCGCTTGCCAAGAAAACGGCCTTAGTTCGCCGCGCACGCGACTGACGGCTGGCTGTGCTCGGTTTTGACTGGCCTATCGGCTTGGCCTTCGAAGCCGAGGAACGCTTGCTTCCAGGTTGTCTTACGCTGGCATCTTGAGCCGTGTAACGGGTACGGCTTTCTTTGACTTTCTTGGGAGACATGGCGTCTTGCCTCGCATACTTGAATGATCAACCTGATTTTATCATGAATCGCGTATCACTACGGACTTGTCTGGCGGGCCAATCCTCGCTGAATTCATAGGGCAGGGCATCCCAACTGACAAGTCTCTCTCGCCTTGGTTAATGCCAGCCCAGTGCCTTGTAAGCGGCGACGACCATCACGCAGACCGGTTCGCCTTTGCATTCCACGCCGGCTACTTCCATCTGAATCGGGCCGTAGTCATAGGGGCGGCGATTCATCAATGACTTGATCGTCAGATCCAGATTGCGGCACACTTCTTCTTCAGAGAACCCATGTTGTTCGACAAACAGGCCGCGCAGGGTGGTGGGTTCCTGCGTCCAGGCCAGACCGGCCCAGGCCCATTTGCCCGGCTCGGTTTGAGTTTGCGAAGCCAGCACGACATACAGACGATCGCCGTAGTCTTTGGGTTCGCCGACGAAGGGCGCGCGCTCGATGGTGCTGTAGGGCGGAATCACCGATGACAGGTGAATCAAGTTATAATTGCCCACGCGGGCGTCGTACATCGCATTGTCAAAGGCGGCGAGCGGGGTCGGCCCATCGCCGCGACCCACGGTCAGATAGATCTTCATGTGTCCATTTCTCCTGTTTTCCTCAAGCTAAGGGTGCGGCGCGTATTCTATCACAGCGATGAATTTCGGCAATGAGCAAAAAAATCGATCGATGAAGGCGAAAAGACGCACGCGTAGCTCGATCGGGCCTGCGCTACCGTAACAAAACAGCCCGACGCACAGTTTGCGCCGGGCTGTATACTACATTCAACTCGTCAAGTTCAACGGTGGCGAGAAGTGTTACCGGAGAATCAGCGGCAAATACGTGTCGTAGGGCCGGATCTTTTTCACTTGAACCGTTACCGTGGCGACCGGTCCAAGCGGTTGATGCGTCGGGTTTTGTAGTTCGGCCGAGATCACGTGCGTACCGGCGAGCAGCGTAGCCGTGGTGGTGTAACCCAACACCGGCCCGATCATGGTACCATCGATCCACAGCTGCCAGTGGCCATCGGTCGGGATGACGAAGTTCGTCGTGGTGATCACGATCGGGATATCTACGCTGACGTTGTTGGTCGCGGTGAAGACCTGGCCGTTCGTCGGCGTAATAAACGCGATACCCGCTGAATTCACTACGACATTCACGGTGGCGACCGGCCCCAACGGCTGATGCGCCATATCGACCAATTCGGCGGTAATCACGTGCGCGCCAGTTAGCAGCGTCTGCGTCGCGGTGTAGCCATACACCATGCCGACCAGCGTGCTATCGACCCACAGCTGCCAGTGGCCATCGGTCGGGATGGCGAAGTTGGTCGTGGTGATGACCAGTGGCACATTGACACTGGTGCCGTTTGTCGCGATGAAGACTTGATGGTTGGTCGGTGTGACGAAGGCGATGCTCGCCGGATTCACTGTCACGTTGACCGTTGCGATTGGTCCGAGCGGTTGATGTACCGTATCGACCAGTTCAGCCGTGATCGCATGCGCTCCCGTCAGGAGCGTTTGCGTCGCGGTGTAGCCGTACACCATGCCGACCATCGTTCCATCAACCCACAGCTGCCAGTGGCCGTCGGTCGGGATGGCGAAGTTGGTCGTGGTGATGACCAACGGCACATCAGCACTGCTGCCATTGGTCGCCACAAAGACTTGATGGTTGGTCGGTGTGACGAAGGCGATGCTGACGGGATTCACCGTCACGTTAACCGTGGCGACTGGCCCGAGCGGTTGATGTGCCGTATCGACCAGTTCGGCGGAGATCACGTGCGCGCCGGTGAGCAGTGTCTGCGTCGTGGTGTAGCCATACACCATGCCGACCATTGCGCCATCAACCCACAGATGCCAGTGCCCATCCGCCGGGATGGCGATGTTGGTCGTGATTTCAAGCGGGACATCGACGCTGGCGCCATTGGTGGCGGTGAAGACTTGATTGTTCGTCGGCGTGACGAAGGCGATGGTCGCGGGATTCACCGTCACATTCACCGTCGCGGTTGGGCCGAGCGGCACATGCGCCGGGCTTTGCAGCTCAGCGGTGATGACGTGCGCACCAACTAGCAGCGTGGTGGTGGTGGTGTAACCCAGCACCGGACCAACCATTATGCCATCGACCCACAGCTGCCAGTGGCCGTCCGTCGGGATGACAAAGTTCGTCGTAGTGATCACCAGCGGCACATCGGCGCTCGTGCCGTTGACAGCTGGGAAAACTTGACCATTGGTCGGCGCCACGAAGGCGATACTGACTGGTTTCACAGTGACATTCACTGTGGCTACCAGCCCTAGCGGTTGATGCGCCGTATCGACCAGCTCAGCCGTGATCACATGCGCGCCAGTCAGCAACGTTTGTGTCGCGGTGTACCCATATACCATGCCTGCCATTGTGCCGTCCACCCACAGATGCCAGTGCCCATCCGTTGGGATGGTGAAGTTAGTCGTGGTGATCACCAGCGGCACATCGACACTGGTACCGTTTGTGGCCGTGAAGACTTGACCACTGGTTGGGGTCACAAAATCGATTTGAGAAGTCGCAAAGTTCCAGCGATAGTTCTGCTGCATTGGACCTTCGTCAACATATCCCGACGCCACGAGCGTTACTTCATAAGCGCTGCGCACCAACGGAAGAGTGGGTGTGAAAATCACCACGGTGCCCGTGATGTAAGGCGCAGGATAGTATTGGCTAAAGCCGAATGTGCCGCTGTACACCTCTCCCAGTGCGCTGGATACAATGAACGTGGCCTCGGTGATGAAGGTGGTATTCAGCATTCGGTTGAAGGCGACCGTGATAGGGTCCGTGGCGTTCAACTGAAGCGCATCATTGGCCGGGAAGTGCGACATCACAATCGGATCGCGCCAGTTGTAGACGGTGTCCGTGACGGTCATGATGCCCGTCGTTCCATAAGCCGTGGTCAGATGACGATTCGCGAGACCAACGATCGTTCCCCAGTTTTCCACGGTATCCCACGAACCACGGGTGTACTTGTACTGGAGCGGGGTACTTTCACTGGCGGTGGCTGTGTACATCCACTGCGTTGCGCTCAGCTGCATCATGGGCTGCCGATTGGGGATAAACGAAGCTCCAAATACACTCACGTTGTCGCCAGCGATATAGACGGTATCTCCGGTCGGTGTAAAGTCCGGCACCGTCGCAAAGAAGCGCAGCTCGACCTGGCGCGGGATGGCTTGTCCAACCGCTTCATTTGACGGGCCTGAAGCATTGAACGACGTGTCGAGCGCTTTGACGGTGTAAGTGTAAGTATGACCACCGACGACTGCTTCATCGGTGTAGACGGCGGTGGAAGCGAGCACGCGCCCGACCTTAGCCATGTCACCCGGCGTCTGTTGATCGCTGTAGCGATAGAGATCGTAAGCGTAGAGATCGCTGTCGGCCACCGGGTCCCACGCCAGCGAGATGTGATCGGTGCCCCAGTGCGTGACACGCAGGTTGAGCGGGACGGTCGGCGGTGTTGTATCGGATGAAGCATTGACCGTCAACTCGCCGGGCGTCGTGCCGCTGACGTAGGCATAGGTCCAGTCGCGCCCGTTGGTGCTGCTGAAACGAGCGACGTACTGGAACACTCCAACGGATTCCGGCGTGAGAGTAGCGCTGTAGTAGTCGTTGTTGACAAGGTCACCAGCGTAGATCATCGGCGACCACAGCGTCCAGCTCATTGGATTCGTGCCACTGATGCCATAACCCAGCTGCGCGATGACACCCGCACCCTGACCTGCGCCATTGGTGACACCATCGATCCACACCTGCGCCGTAATGACCTCGGTTGGCGTGAGGCCGATCGTGTGCACGATGCTCGCGGGCAACAGGCTGCCCGCAAATCCGATCGAGGCGTGCGGCAAAGCGCCAGCCTCGTTGGAGTAGACACTTTCATTGCCATTCCCATCGATCGCGGTGACGACGTAGTAATACCATGTCCCGTTGCTCACCGCCGTATCGGTATAGACGATGTTGGTTGTGCCCGTGACGATGCGGGTGTAACCGCCGCCGGAGACTAACGACCGGTAGATATTGTAATTAGCGGCACCGGCTGCCGTGTCCCAGTTCAGCACAACCTGCGCATTGCCTTCAGCTGCCGTCAGGTTGGCCGGAGCTGCGGTGGGAATCACATCGCCGCTGTCGTAGACCAGCAGCGCGCCCAGCATCGGCGGCACATCGGCCACCGTGACCACGCCACCTGTTACCGTGTAGACAGCTCCACTGTTCAACACGTCAGTAAAGACTGTGCCATTGCCCAGATAACCGCCCACATTGACGGCGATCGTCTGCGTTGTGGTGTTGCGATTAACGATTACCACGGCGGCATCGCTCGCGGTGGTGTCGGAGATCCACTTGCGGCCGTAGACGTACACTTTGTTCGTGTCATCCACGCGCAGTGTATCGAACGAGCCTGTACGCAGCGCCGCGTGGCTGTTGCGCGCACCGGTCAGCAGGGTATAGTAGTTGCGCAGCACGTCTTGGCTATTCTGTGTTTGCAGATGTGTATAGAACGGCGTGCCGCTTTGATCGAGCCACGGGAACGGCTGGCGATTGTAGGGATCGTCTTCCCACTTGCCGCCCGAGTAAGCAACCGGCCCGACCAAACCTACTTCGTCGCCGTAGTAGATCGTCGGCGCTCCAGGCAGTGTGAACTGCATCAAGGCCACACCCTTCAGGCGCTTGACTGCATCGCTCCAGTCGTAGTTCGGATTCAGGTACAACGTGGGACTGATCAAGTCCGTGTTGTGATCCAGCATGAACAGCGCGCGACTGGTGTCGTGGCTGCCCAGCAGGTTCATCATGGAGTAGTAGGCGGGCGGCGCGTAGCGTTCCTGCCAGTTGTGCAGGCGCGCATCCACTTGCGATGGCTTCAGCGGGTTCAACTCGCCCGCTGAACTGCCGGTATTGTGATCGTTGTCGGTGAAAGTCTCATCGCGCCAGAAGCTAAGCAGCGCCGAGCTGTACTGATAGTTCATCGTGGCGTCCCACTCATTACCCAACGTCCACGAGGAAGCATTGCCCCACTCTTCGCCGACGATGTACGTGTCGGGGTTCACGGCTTGGGTTGCCGCGCGGAAACCTTCCCAGTAATCGTTGGTGGGATCATTGGTGACGCCGGGATCGACATCGCCGGCCACATCCAGACGCCAGCCATCCGCGTATTGCATCCAGAATGGCGCGATCGACTGAGTGCTGCTGGTGTAGATCAAGGCGCGCACCGCGGGATCGGTGGCGCGTAATTTCGGCAGGCTTTCATAGCCGAACCAGCTTTCGTACGTGGCAGCATTGGGCGTGCCATTGGAACTAACACACACGCCGTTGCCGGCCGTCACATCCTTGAAGTAGTACCACGTGCGATAGGGTGAGTTCTGGCTCTCACACGCGCCTACCTCGGGATAGCGGCCATACCGATCGAAGTAGATGCTGTCCGATGAAGTATGGTTGAACACCCCGTCCAGGATCAGGTGCATGCCCCGATTGTCCAACTCGTTTGTCAGGGTGATGAACGTGGCCAGATCGCCAAAGTTGTCGTCGATGATGCTGAAGTCGGTGGTGTCATACTTATGATTGGACGGCGACTCGAAAACCGGATTCAGATAGATCGCGGTTACGCCCAAATTCTGCAGATAATCGAGCTCGTCATGCAGACCTTGTAGATCGCCGCCGTAGAAATTCTTACTGTACGTACCGTTGCACGAACCGGCGCTGCGCGGATCGCAGACATATTGGTTCCAGGTGTTTTGCAGTGAACGATAAACCGAGCCGCCCGTCTCGCTGTAGAAGAAAGTGCCGGTCAGCGTGTCGTTGGCCGTGAGGCCGTCACGGAACCGATCGGGGAAGATCTGATACACGACGGCGTTCTTGATCCAATCGGGCGATTGGAAAGACGGATCGTAGACGGTGAGCTGCCAACTGTAGTCGGGACTCACCGCAGCCGGCTGGCCCCAACCACCATCGCGGGTCGCGTCATCCTCATAGTAGGCCGTGGCCGTGCCGTCAATGGCAGTAAAGCGATACCAGTAAACGGTGGGCTGGGCACTGGGGGGAATCTGAACTTCCCAGTATTCGTACTTGCCATCACCGGCCACGCGCGTCATGTTGAACGAGGCTTGCTCGTTGGTGCGATCGTTATACACGCGTGCCTTAGCTGCTGTAAGATCGCCATCGGCCGCGCGCAGGCGCAGGGTCACGAGCGTGCCCGTCACGACTGCTCCACTCGGATTGCGGTAGAGCGGATCGCGGCTGTTGTGACCCAGATCGGTCCACCAGATGTTGTTGTCGTGTGAGGCTTGAGGCACTTCCGCAACGACGGGATGACGCGCCGTTATCAGAGTGGAATTCAGCAGCACGGCTTGAGTGGACCAATCGGTTGCGTTCCAGTCATCGGCCGGGTTGTTGATGGTGTCTTGCGCGTTGTCCGTCGTACCACCACCTGTATCCCATACTTCAGCCCATAACGTGTTGGGATTGCCCAGCGCCGATTTGGCAACTTTCCATTCCAGGGTAGAAGTCACGCCAGTGGTGGCACGCGCCGCAGCGGCGATGGTGCCGTCTTGCGTCCAACTGGAACCAGTCCATTTGAAGAACTGAATGTTGCCCGTGCCATAAGTCGCTACATCGTTCCATGAAGCAATGCTGAACTCTGGCTTGTGCGTGCCCGTGACGACCACGCTCCGCCCCCAGGCATCAGTGCTTGCCCCGTTCGCATCATTGGTCGTGTCGATGTACAACATGTACTTGCCCCAGTTCGTGGTCACAATATCGGCATTGACCGTGTAGGCAAAGTAATAGGAATTCGCATCATCTGTCACATACAGATTCAGCAAGTCCAGATTGGCATTGCTATTGCCATCGCCCGCTGGATCACTGGCGGCCGGCGCGCCATACACCGGATCAACCGCGCCATCTACCACAGGCGCATAGGGCGTGGAATTCAGCAGCACAGCTTGGGTGGACCAATCGGTTGCATTCCAGTCATCGACCGGGTTGTTGATGGTGTCTTGCGCATTGTCACCACTATTTCCACCGGTGTCCCATACTTCAGTCCAGATGGCTGCCGGGTTGCCCAGCGCTGATTTGGCCACCTTCCATTCGATAGTAGAAGTGACGCCTGTGGTCGCGCGTGCTGCATCTGAAATAGTGCCAATTCCAGCCCATGAAGTGCCGTTCCATGAGAAGAATTGAATGTTCCCCGTGCCGTAAGACGCCACATCATTCCACGAGTAAATGCCGAACTCTGGCTTGTGTGTGCCGGTGACCACCACATTGCGGCTCCAAGCATCGGTAGGCGCACCATTCGCATCATTGGTGGTGTCGAGATACATGGCATACTTGCCCCAATTCGTGGTCACGATATTGGCATTGACCGTGTAGGCAAAGTAATAATAGTTAGCATCATCCGTCATATATAGATTCAGCAAGTCCAGATTGGCATTACTATTGCCATCGCCCGCTGGATCACTAGCAACTGGTGAGCCATACGTGACGTCGAGCAGACCATCGATAACAACTGTCGCCGCTTGAGACGCGGCTGGCCCGGCTACTTCGGTGCTAGGCCCACCCACAGGCGCTGTTTCATTTATCAGGCGCGTTGTTTCGCTCACGTGAGAGAGAGCCAGCAAGGCATTGATCGGCAGCAAGCCGACCATGATCGCCAGCACTGTCAGCCAGACGACAAAAGTCTTTCTCTTCATTGCAATTCTTCTCCTGGGGTATGAGATGTGAATAGGCTCAGGGTCAATAGGGTAAGGCTTGATCTCTATGGGTCTGGTCACCTCCTGCCAACAATAACGCCAGCACTGTCGCACTAGGGCAACAGTGCTGGCGTGCACTCTACTTCCGGTTGAGGATGCGCTGAATCAAAATGGTATTCATCTCTCACCTACAAGTCTGTTGTCGGGAACGCTGGGTGTCAGGTATCGAGGTTGTACAAACCGGTTTGCATCGTAAATGATTATAAAGCCCCGCAAACCGCTTTGTCAAGTAGTAGAAACACAATTTTAAGGTTTATTTGTAGTTGGATTGGCGTGGAAGATTTGTCGCGGCAGATGGCTCAGACCGCGTCCTGTTGAGAGCATGGTGTCATAGATCGGGAATCTGCCAATCGATCTCTGGCTTGCCCGCTTCGCGCAGCGCGGCGTTGATCTTGGAGAAGGGCCGGCTGCCAAAGAACCCATTCGAGGCGGACAGAGGCGAGGGGTGCGCTGATTGAATGATGACATGCCGTGAAGCATCGATGAGCGGCGCTTTCTTGCGTGCATATGCGCCCCACAGGACAAACACTACTCGATCGGGCTTGTCGTTCACGGTTCGGATGATCGCATCTGTAAACGATTCCCAGCCTTTGCCTTGATGGGAGTTGGCCTGGTGTGCCCGCACGGTCAACACGGCATTCAAGAGCAGCACGCCCTGTTCGGCCCAAGAGGTTAAGCAGCCATTGTTGGGAATCTGGCAGCCCAGATCGTCGCGCAGTTCTTTGTAAATATTCAGCAGCGACGGTGGAAGCGCGATGCCGGGCCGCACCGAGAAACACAAGCCGTGGGCTTGTCCATCATCATGATAAGGATCTTGCCCCAGGATCAGCACACTGACTTTTTCGTAGGGCGTCAGATGCAGCGCGGCAAAGACATCTTTATCCGGCGGAAAAACCGTATACTTTTTGCGCTCGTCACGCACGAACTGCTGCAACGGTTTCCAGTAGGATTTTTCGGTTTCGCTGAGCAAGACGGGACGCCAGGTGGTTTCCATAGTTGTTGTCACCGAACTCAGAGTGTATGATGATTCGATCGCTGTTAGTGTACCGCGTGACCCCGCACACGTCAATGTCATTTTTGGCACGTAGCGGTTCTTCTGCTATACTTTTGCTAAAGAAATTTTACGGAGCCTTAATACACGATCGCTTGTGACCCGCTAAGATGGGGGAGGAGACCACGAACGTAGGAGCGTAACCGTGGCAAATATTCTACTGTTGAATGCATCATTTGAGCCGCTGGCGGTGGTGAAATTGAACCGCGCGATCGGGTTGTTGATGGACGGCAAGGTGGAGGTGATCGAAGCCATGCCGGGGCGCGAGCTGCGCTCAGCCCATCTGCGTCAGCCCATGCCTAGCGTGCTGCGGCTGCGGTACTACGTCAACGTCCCGCGTCGCGGCGTGGGGTGGAGCCGGCGCGGCGTGCTGGCTCGCGATCATCACACCTGCCAGTATTGCGGCAAGCGACTCGGTTCCCACGAGGAAACGGTCGATCACGTCGTTCCACAATGGCATTGCCGCGCCCACAAGATTCAGCCTAACACGTGGGGCAATACGGTGGCGAGTTGTCCCAAGTGCCAGCAGCGCAAAGGCGGACGATCAATGCATGAGGCCGGCATGCGCTTTTTCAATCCGAATTACGAGCCCAAGATTCCGCGCACTAACTATCTGATTATGGCCTCCGACATCCGCCCGGAATGGAAGCGCTACATCCGGATCTAAGCTCAACACGTGAAGACAATTACAAACAAAACGAGGCCACTGAATTTCAGCGGCCTCGTGTGGCGTTAACCTCGCGCCAGCACTTGCTCTGGCAGCACTTTATACGTCACCCGCACTTCACCGGAATTTTTGGGGTAAGCGCGATCGCCGAGATACTTCAGACGCAGATCACAAATGGTGTCATACGCGCCGGCTTCAGTCTCCTCGGCCACACTTCCGCGAATCTGGAGGTAGCGATAGGGATTGGTCGAATCAACGATCAACAAGGCGACTTTGCCGCCGCGATGCATGACCTTGTCTTTCACCCGCCCCCGCGCCGTGTTGAGAATGAGGTGGATGCCATCCCAGTCGAACCAGATGGGTGTCACCTGTGGGGTGCCATCGGCCAGCGTCAGCGCCACGGCGGCGAAGATTTTCTTCTCGCGTGACAACAAATCAAGATAGCCTTCTGGAATAAGGGACATACGATTCGCTCCTGTGATGTGAAAAGATACAAAAACTGGACAGTCACGCGACTATCCAGTTTCTGAATATCCGTTGCTCGTTACAATTTAGGCGAACGACCCAGCATCGTCGTCAGTGTCCGCGCTGCCGCCCTCTTCATACAACGCCTCTTCACGCGGCACGGCCACCCACAAATGGATCAGGTCACCTTCTTCTACGCGGCCCGGTTTGGCGGCCAGCACTTCCACTTCCTGACGCAGCCCGTCCATCTGGGGAAAATCGAGATGCACCGGTCGGCCTTCGCCCCAGGCCCGGCGGCAGCGTTCCATGAGCGCCAACGCATTGAACGTGCGCATCTGGCACACACCCACTGTGCGCGGGGACTGGCCTTCCCAGGCCGACAACGACCACATATCCTGCGCCAGCACAAATTCCGGCGGCGGACCTTCGATGATAGAAATCATTTCTGGCTCAGTATAAGTCATAGTATCTACTCCTGTATTGTGTTCCAGAAAGATTATACCATACGGCTTTTGGTCGTGACGTTGGCAGACGATTGCAATCTCATTGCAAAAGCGTTGTGAAGCGTCAATTCTTCAGGTAGCCGTTAGCCTTGAACCACGTCAGGGCGTCGTTGAGCGTGGTCTCGAGTGGCCGGCCAGCTAACCCCAGTTCAGTTACGGCCTTGGTATTATTCAGCGGCTGCCAGTAGCGCATGGTGCGCAGGTGGCCGATCACGCCGCTAGACGCGCCCGGTAGGTATTTGCCGATCGCGATGATGGCGTTCAGCGTGCGCCGCCCGATGTGCAGCCTCGGCGGTTTTCTCCTGCTCGATCGAGCGATCAGCTCCAACCCGTTTTTCAAAGTCATGTTATGCGCGCTGAGGATATAGCGTTCGCCCACGCGTCCATTATCCACGGCGATCAAATGGGCCGCGGCGGCATCGCGCACATCGATCGCGCCAAACGTCGCAGCGAAGGTCACGGGCACGCGGCCCTGCGCGGCCATGATGATGATCTCGCTCACCGCCAGATGCACATCGCCGGGGCCAAAGACGGCCGCCGGGTTGAGTACGACGATCGGGAGGCCGCTCTTCAACAGTTCGACCTCCATCGCCCACTTCGCTTCATAGTACGCATCGCCCGCGGTCCCGGGCCGATAGTGATCGCGCTCGTCGGCCAGCCGATTGGACTCCGCCGGCAACCCGATCGTGGTGAACGAGCTAGTGTAGATCAGCCGATCGGGTTGAGTGATCCGCGCCGCTTCGATCACGTGGCCGGTCTGAGTCAGCGCGCTCTGCACATCCCGATCGATCTGTCGCGTCCCATGCGGATACGCTCCCGCGCTGTGAAAGACCACGTTACAACCGCGCATCGCCTCGATCACCGTGGCGCGATCGTCGAGATTGCCGGCGACCCACTCCACCTTCACGTCGCCAATGGCGCCGACGAAGGCGGGATTGCGCCGCAGCGCGCGCACCTGCCAACCGCGGGCTACCGCTTCGCGCGCGATATGCCCGCCGATGAATCCCGTTGCACCCAACACCAGACAAGTCTTCATCTGTTATCCTTAAGAACTCAAACTTCCAATTGCGCAATCACGCTCTCGATCAACTCCACTGCTTCACGCAGCGTGCCCGCATCAAACGCGAAGCGCGCGCCGGCCGTCGCAAAGAGCGCCGGCAGCGATTGCGTGCCGCCGCGTGATAAGGCTTGCCGGTAGTGAGCCAGCGACGCGGCTTGATCGTGCAGCGCGTTGCGCCACACTTGAACCGCGCCCAGCGCTGCCAATCCATATTCCACGTAATAGAACGGGCTGCGATGGATGTGTTGCTTGCGATGCCAGCCCGTCATCATCTCTGCTTCCAGGCCGCTCCAGTCCATGCCGGGCATGAAGCGGCGCTGCAATTCCAGCCACTTCGCATCACACGCGTCGGGATCAGATCCCTCCGGTTGAGTGTACGCCCACTGCTGGAAAGCATCGACGGTAGCCATGTAAGGCCAGAACAAAATGATGCGCTCCAAATGTTCTACACGATCACGCGCCGCTTCCGGGTCGGTGTAGAATCCGCCGAACTCTTTGGACAGATACGGCGCGGCGAGCAACTCCATCGACATGGAAGCGACCTCGGCAAATTCCATCGGGATTTGTTGCTGTTGAATGTAGGGCAAGTGATTCATCTCGAAGACGTGAAAGGCATGGCCGGATTCATGCAGGACCGTACGCACATCACCCCGCACGCCCACCGAGTTGGCGAAAATGAAAGGCCGCTGCCTCACCGGAAATTCCGAACAATACGCGCCGGGCGCTTTGCCTTTGCGATTGCCTAAATCGAGCAGGCCTTCGCGTTCCATGGTGGCGTAATACTCGCCCAATGGCACATCGACGTGCTGGAAAATCCGTCCGGCTTTGGTGGTCAGTTCGTCTATCGTTTGAAACGGTTTCAGCGTTGGAAAGCACAAGGGATCGCGATCTTGATCGCAGTCCCACGGGCGCACGCTGTCCACGCCCAGGCGCCGCCGCGCCTTCGTGTAAATGCGCGTGGCCGCCGGCACGGCCACTTCTTCAATCGCCGCGTGGAACGTGGCGCAGTCCTCCGGCGTGTAGTCAAAGCGCAGCAGTTCGCGCCAGCGATATTCGCGATAATCGGCGCAGCCGGCGTTGCGCGCGATCTGCCGCCGCAGCGTCACCAGCTGGATCCACAGTTCGTTGATGGCCGATCGATCGGTTAGCCAGCGCTCCGCGGTCAAGCGCCACGCGCGCTCGCGCACGGCCCGATCGGCGTCCTGGGTGATGGGCCGCATTTGCTGCAGCGTCAATTCTTGCCCTTCCCACTGCACAGTTTGCGCGCCGCTGATCTTGTTGTACTGCGATCCCAATTTGCGATTCTCGACCAGCAGCGGCAGGTTGGCCTCGCGGAACAGAGCCGCTTCCGCCCGCATGTTGCGTAAAGGAATTTCAAAACCGGCCGGTTCCAGGCCGCTGTCCAGCAATTTTTGCTTTAGTTCCTGCTCGGCCGTTTCCAGCTGCGGATTCACGTCGCTTAAGAAGGTGAGGTAGTGAGTCTCGGCTTCGGTGTCGGCGGTGTTCAGGGTGGTGGCGATCTGCAGGCGCGCAGTCAGCTCTTGCGCGATCTTGCTGATCTGCGACCAATCGGCCAGCCAGTCCTCAACAGTCTCGGCGGTCAAGGCTCGCTGATTCAAATCTTGATAAGTGGGCTCAAACTGCGCCCAGGTCCAGCGGATAAACTCCTGGTAGTCGGCGGGCAGGGTTGCAAACATCAGTCACTCCTTGCGTGGAATTCGGGGCAATGTAACGGTATCATCGAGTGGATAGCTTGTCAAACAAAACCGGAGGCGAACCTGCGAGGGAAGGAGCGTAGGGCGAGCTACATTTGATCGGCTAGGCTTTTACTCGCACCAGCGCTTCTCATAGTCAACCGCTTGAGTGAGCAGTACCTTGCCCGTTTCGTCGCGCAGCGTCAAAATGATCTGTTGCGAGATGATCGGCTCGGCCACTTTGCCGCAGTTGATAGTCACGGCCACGCGCAGCACTTGATCTCCCGAACCAACTTGCGCCAACGTCCGATCGATCACAAACGGTTCCACGGCCGGCACCGCCATCGATAAGGTGCCGATGATGCCGGCGTCAGCGGGCAGAATAGCCGTCTGGAAAGTGAGCGCTAGATTATCGCGCCCGGAACTGCGCGGAATAGCCAGCGTCAACGGTGCGATCGAAAAGGCCGGCGTAACGGTCGGCAGGAGGCGCGTGGCGGCTCGTGTGACGCGGAGCGTAGCCGTGGCGCTGGCGGATGTCGTAGACGTTGCGGTTGGCTCGATCGGTTCACTCGTCGCCGTAGAAGTTGGCACAGTCGGCGTGAGTGAAGGGGACGGTTGCGTCGTCGGTGTTGTTGTGGGCATGAGCGTCGCGGTGGGGCGCAGAGTTTCGGTCGGACGGGGTGCTACCGCCGCAGGGGTTTGCGACGCCAGCGCGATCACGCCGATGATCACCAGCAGACCGATCAGTCCCCCACCAATCAAGCCCGCCATCCTCCAGCGATTCTTTTTCTCCAGCTCAGCCCGCTGCACACTGACGCGCCGCACGCGCGTATCGACCGGCGTTGCGGCGGCTATGGCTGTTGCTGTCGCCAGTGGCGCAGCAATCGGAGCCGCCTTCTTGCCAACACGAGCCTGCACATAGGCATCGACTAAATCGCCCGACGTCGCATAACGCTGATCGGGATCGACGGCGAGCGCCTGCAATACAACCGCATCCAGCGTGCGCGGCAATTTGGAATTGAGGGTGCTGGGCGCAGGCGGCACCAGGCGGCGATTGGCGCGTTCTTCGGCCGGCGCGCGCGGATCGAGCGGCGGGC
>JBGSPW010000159.1:0-4482 GCA_041738395.1 Thermoflexales bacterium | reverse complement strand
GGCGTGAGCATGGCTGAGGCGGAGCAGCCCGATCTGATCTTGCTGGACATTAACTTGCCGGACATTGACGGCTATGAAGTGGCCCGGCGCCTGCGGGCTAACAAGAATCACATGTATGTGCCCATCATCGCCATCACCGCGAATGCGCTCAAAGGCGATGCCGAGCGGGCGTTGGCGGCGGGCTGCGATGTGTACATGTCCAAGCCGGTCAACATCCGCGAGTTGCGGGCGCACGTGATGGGGTTACTGGTTGACTCCAAAGCCGCGGCTACATCAGGCCAGGGATAGATCGTACTATGACTGACGAGACTCCGCTCAGCCCGGGCATTCTGGTCATTGATGACAACGTTGATCACCTCGAGCTGGTTCGTCGAACGCTGACGGCGCGTGGCTATCGGGTATTCCTGGCCGCTGATGCGGCGTCCGGTCTGCAACTGGCGATCGAACAGCGACCGGACTTGTTCGTGATCGATCTGGGGCTGCCCGATGTCGACGGGCAGACGTTGATCGGTCACTTGAAGCATATGGCGGCGTTTGCAGATACGCCCATTATCGCGTGTACTGCGTGGCCGGAGGAAACTGCCCGCAGCATGGTAGAAATGTATGGTTGTGATGGTTACATTAGCAAACCCATCCGGACAGCCGACTTTGCCAATCGAATCGCCTCCTACCTTCGCCGCTAATCTACGCGGGCAGATGCTGCCGTTGACGACCTCGGAGGAGACTGATTCCCCCATTCAGCTTGTTCCGGCCAGTTCGTTTAGTATTCATCAATTGGTAGCCGCCTATAACCAGACGCGGGTGGATTACCTGGTGCCCATGCCGATGAATGCCGCGCGCCTGGCCGAATACGTTCGCATCTATGATGTCGATCTGGATCGCTCGCAGGTAGCGGTCGATGGCGATCAAATCCTGGGCTTAGCCATGTTGGGCGTGCGGCCGGGTCGAACCTGGATCACTCGCCTGGGTGTCCTGCCGATCAAGCGCAGGCGCGGCGCTGGCGAGGCACTTATGCGCGCCCTGTTAGACGCCACCGAACAGCTAAAGATAAATTGCACCTACCTTGAAGTCATCAAACACAATACGCCGGCTCATACCCTTTTCCTGAAATTGGGGTTCATAGAAACGCGCGAACTGCTTATTCTGCGCCGTCCGCCCGGCGCACCCGCCGAAATTCCGGCAGCTGAGGTCGATTGGCTCGATCGCGTCGAGGCATTAGCACGGCTCGCTGCGCATTCCGCTTCACCGGCCTGGACCAATGAGACTCGTTCTTTTGCCAATATCGACAATGTTATGGGATTATCGCTCAGCTTACCAGACGGCTCCACTGGCTGGCTGATCTTTGAGCGGCAGAAGTTTTTATTGTCTCACTTCGTCATGCTGACACAGGGCGATGCCGTCGCCCTATGCCGAGCGCTGCTGGCACACCTCTATCAACGCTATCCAAATTTGGATACCCACGCCGAAAACATTCCTATCGACGATTCCCACCTTCCGGCGTTCTTCGAGACCCGATTCGTTGAATCGTTTCGGCGCATTGAAATGCAGCTATACACTCCTGACTGACAGTGGCAAGTGCCGTTGTTAGCTGGCATCCACTTCTCGTGAGTAAGCGAACAGCAGGATTACTTGAATAAGTCCCGCATGACGTCAATCGATTCCGTCAGCGTCTGTTGATCGAGCGTGAAGGCAAAGCGCACGTAGCCTTCCCCCGCCCGACCAAATGCAATCCCTGGTGAAGTGCCGACTCCCGCTTGATCGATCAGGTAGTTCGTCATCGCCCACGAGTCGCGCCTGCCCTGATACCCTCGCCACTCTGGCGAGATCTTGGACCACACGTAGAACGCGCCGCCCGGCTTGAACGATTCAAAAGCTTTGACGGCCCGAATGCCTTCAAAGAAAATATTGCGTCGCGCTTCCAGTTCCTGTACCATTTCCTGTACGGCATCTTGCGGACCGGTCATGGCCGCCACGCCGCCCCACTGTGTGATCGACGACACCCCGTTGGTCGTCAAGCGCAGCAGTTTGCGGCAGCGATTGACAAGCAGGTCGTCGTTGGTTGCCAGATAACCGAGTCGCAAGCCCGTCATGGCATAGGTCTTCGAGAACGTGTAAACCGTGATCGTGCGATCGGCAACTTCGGGAATTGAACCGATGCTGAAGTGCTTCTGTCGGTCGAAGATCACGTGCTCATACGCTTCATCACTGACCACCCACAGCTTGTGTGTCACAGCGATGGCGGCAATCTGCCGCTGCGTCTCCTCGGAAAACACCACGCCGATCGGGTTTTGAGGTGAATTGATGTAGATCGCCTTAGTCTGCGGCGTGATGGCCGCCTCGATGTCCGCCGGATCGTACAAAAAACCTTTATCGGCGCGCAGCGTTATCGGCACCGGTACACCGCCGGACCGTTTGATCAATTCGGCGGTCTCGCTCCACATCGGATCAGGTAAGATCACCTCATCGCCTGGCTCCAGTAGCGCGGCAAACGCCATGTACAGGCCGTGCATTCCGCCACTGGTAACCAGCACGTGCTCATCGTCTTTGATCGGCAGCTTGTTTTCCAGCTGCACTTTGCGCAGTATCGCGTTGCGCAACTGCGGTAGGCCGGTCGAGGGCGGATAATGCGTCTTACCTTGTCGCAGCGCGTCGGTGATCGCCTGCTGAATGCTGGCGGGGACGTCGAAGTTGGTGTCGCCTACTTCCAACCGATACACTTTGCGTCCCGCGGCTTGCTGCATCAGCATCTTGTCCCGCACCAGCACCAACGCGCCAAGCATTAGGTTGTCGAGTATATGTGCCATGATCTTTTTCGTCTCCTGTAACTCAAACATACTTCTTATTCTACCTGCTTCTTGCTCACGGTGACCTTCTTCGACATCGACGTGATCCTTCCCTCCCGAATAGAATCGGGATGTTTGGGATTCCATAACGGTTACGACTTCCACGGATTATGCTCGTTCAGCGCGCGTTCTTTGCGGAAACCGCGCCACAGGATACGATAGACCAGCCAAAGGCCAATCCCTGCCGCCAAGACAAAAATGAGTAGCACGGCCAGCTGAATGTACTCACCGACGATGGTCGCCGCAGGCACGGCCAGCACGATCGCGCCGCCGATCAACATGCCGGTCAGGATCATGCCCAGCATCAGCCGTTCAGTACTCACGTTAAAACGATCGATGTGCTGGCCCAGATCGCTGGTGTCCACAAATACTTCAAAGCGGCCCTTCTGATAATTGTCCAGCCACTTGATCGTCGCGCCCTGCAACTCCGGCAGCCGCTTCATCGCCTCGCGCATAAAGTTGGTGGCCTCTTTCTTGGCCAGGTCGCCGATCTTCTCCAGCGTGATCTCCTGCCTCAACACCACCTGCGCCTCTTCGATCGCACTGAAGATCATTGACTCTTCGGGATTCAGGGTACGCATCACTTCTTTTACTTGAACGATCACTTTAAGGGCCAGCGTCATGTTGGGATTCAGGCATAAACCATTATCGCTGAGGCTCTTCGTCACCGCCGAGAGTACTTCCGACAGCGACGCGCCGACATCGGCATAGATCAGGTAGCGGCTGATGACGTGCTCGATGTCTTTCTTGAAGGCGACTCGATTGACGGCGGCGCGGAACGGCACGCTCACCCCCAGCAGGGCCGAAGCTAACCCATCGGGGTCGCGGTTTTGCAGCGAGAACAGCAGATCGCCCAGGCTGATGCGCTGCTGCAGATCCAACTCGCCCACCATGCCCAGATCGAGAAACTGAATGACGCCGGTGTCCAGGTCGATCATCAAGTTGCCCGGATGCGGATCGCCGTGGAAGAAGCCGTCCACCAACACCTGCTTCATGATGGCGCGGATGAACGTGCGGGCCAGCTGTTTCCGATCGAGCCCGGCCGCATCGATCTGCTCCACTTTGTTCAGCCTGACACCCTGGATAAACTCCTCGGTCATCACTTTGGACGTGGTGTACTGGCTGTAGATCTTGGCCAGGTGTACGCCGGGGATGGACTGCATGTTGAACGCGATGCGCCGCGTGTTGTACGCCTCGTTCTGATAGTCCAGTTCGCGCAGTATGTTCGCACCCAGCTCGTCGATGGCGCCCAGCGCATCACACACACCGCTCAAGCGTCCCCAGCCCGCGCCGATGTCTAACAGTTTGCCAGTGGCGCGAGTGGTCCGCAGGGCCGCCAACAACCGATCGAGTTCCCGCTGTTCGGCTTCACTTTCCTGTACGGCGTCGCGCACTGCGCACTCGGCGTAATCGTAAATGGTCGCTTCCCAATCGGCGTGATGTCTCCGGACGATGGTGCACACCCAGTAGGCGTAGGCCGTCGTCGTGGTTTCAACATTCACGTCTTCCGGCAACTGCCCGGCGAATATCTCGCGCAGTTTTAGACAGGTCTGATCGTAAAGAGCCAGTTCGTCGAATGACATAGCGATCGATTATCCAAAATAAAACGGCCACGAAGAGCACCCGGCTTCATGCCGCA
>JBGSPW010000099.1:0-2892 GCA_041738395.1 Thermoflexales bacterium | reverse complement strand
TATAGCGAGCGTTATTCCGGCATTCATGCCGGAGAAGACTGGGTGTATGATACGGGCGATAACCTGGGCCGCCCCGTGTATAGCATTGCGCACGGCACCGTCTTGTTTGCACAGCCGCTAGGGTGGGGAGTTGATCAAGGGACGATCATCGTGCGGCACGTCTTCACGGATGGCAAGACGATCCTGTCCTTTTACGGCCATCTTGAACCCGAGAGTGTGATGCTCAACTCCGGCGATTGTGTCACGCGCGGTGAGGTCGTCGGACTCATCGGCAAGCCGCGCGGACGACCCCATTTGCACTTTGAGATTCGCAGCATCTTTCCCGATCGACCCGGCCCCGGTTACTGGTCGGTCGATCCGACCCTGGCGGGGTGGAAGCCGCCAACGGAATATATTTGGGATCAGCGCCTGAGCACTTCGCCTGGTGTGCAGTGGACGCGACCGTTCACGCCGTCGAATTCGATACTCGTGGGTTTGCTCATTTCCAATACCGTGGCCGCCATCGACAATGATCGACTTCTCGCGTTGGATGCCGAGACGGGCCGCGTGCGTTGGACGCGACCGTTATCGAGCAGTGTCCGCACCGCGGTGGTTGACGAGACGCGCACCACGGTCTATCTCACGACGATCAGTGACACTTTGCAAGCGATCGATGCGGCGGGTCGATCACGCTGGCAGATCGCGGTAACGTCCACGGCCCGATCGGTTTTGTTCCCCTCGCCGGAGGGCGGCGTCATTCTGCACGAGGGTCGATCGCTCAGCGGCTATTCGGCGGCCGGTGAGCGAGTGTGGCAGATCGAAAATATGCCTGCGCCGATCGATTGGCTGGACGACGGCCAACTGCTCTTCACGGTGGGCGGCGATCAGCCTGCGCTGTATCGTCTCGATCGAGCGGGCGTGATCACACCGGTCGCGGCGTTAGGCGGCCAACTCGCCGCGTCAGCCGATCATCTCTTCGTCTATGGCCCCACCGCGCTCTATCAGCTCAGCGAAACACCGAAGTGGTTGAAGCGGCTCGATCGGGTGGTGACTAACGAGGGCAGTCTACTTACGACGGCCGGCGGCGGCCTGATCGTTTCGCATCACGGCATCAACGGTATTCGACTCATCGCGCTGCGTGCGGATGGTTCGCAGCGCTGGGAGCGATCGCTCCAACAGCTGACGAATGGCGCACCCCAGTTGGTGGCCGTGGGTCAAGAGGTCTATGCCGCGACGAAAGAAGGCGACGTGTGGTGGATCGATCAACGCTCGGGTGAGGCCCAACGCGTGCTCGCTGGTACGCGGCTGAACAACCTACCGGGGCTGGTGCGGGCCTTCACCACTTCACGTGGTAATCTGATCATCGATTTTCGCGGCGGGCGCATCGTCGCGCTCGATCCACGGGTGGCCGTGATGACGAACGAACCGGATGATCATCCCTGAAAGATCACCGGGCCGTTTGACGAATTCCACATAACCGACAATAATCAACATCTGTGATTCTGAAAAAAAAACGAGGAGATGCAGAGAACGTGAAATCGACAACCCGTCCCGTGAAGAAGAAGAAAGACGGCCTGTCTGCCATTTCGCCCACCTACTGGCTGATCGGCATTGTGGCTGTGATGGTGGCGCTGGCCCTGATCGTGTTGGTCGGTGTGCCGGCGGCCGCGACCGATCGCGCTCAAGCAATTGGCAATGCTCTGGGCGATGACACCGCCCCGGTTACGTTGGAGGTTTATTCCGATTTTCAGTGCCCGGCTTGCGGGCAATTTCACCGCACGACGGTGCGTGAAATCGAAGAGAAGTACGTGAAGAATGGCAAGGTGCGTATCATATTCAATCACTACGCTTTCGTTGGCGAAGAATCCACGCGGGCCTCGGAAGCCAGCGAGTGTGCCAACGATCAAGGCAAGTTTTGGGAATACGTCGATACCGTGTTCAACAATCAGGCGGGCGAAAACCTGGGGGCATTCAGTGATGCCAACCTGGAAAAATTCGCGCAGCAGTTGGGCCTGGACATGGATCAATACAGAACCTGTATGCAGGAACGACCGCACTTGAGCAAGATTCAATCTTCTACCCAGAACGGTACGCAGCGCGGCATCAACAGCACGCCGACGGTGTTCATCAATGGGCAGCTGGTGCGCGGCGCCATTTCATTGGCCAAGTTTGAATCGATCGCCGGATCGCTGTTGAAGCAGTAAGCGCAGGCTGAGCTGGCGCGATTGAAATCGCGACTACGGCGGCGGCTCTTGTTACTTTCGTGAGGCAGGCATGTTGGGTCTTTTGACTCCTACTACATTGATCGATAGTTTTCTGATCGGCTTAATCTGCGGCGTGATCCCGCTTTTTTTTAGCACGGGTAAGAATCGCTTACAGCTGGGCTTTGGTGGACTCATCGTCTGCATTATCAGCGGCCTGCTGCTTGGCCTAGCGCTGGCCATCCCGGTCGGCGGGTTCTTTCTCTGGCTGATCTTTCGCCAGCCTGCGCCTATGCCTTTTCAGGTGCAAGCCAGAAATCGCCGGCTGGTTATTACCATCCTGGCTGTTCTGGGTATTTTCGTCGCAGGTTATCTGACATGGTCACACTATAGCGGTGAGCCGGTTTACTGCGGCGGATCGAATTCCTGCGAGCTGGTCAACACCAGCCGCTTTGCATATCTCGGGCCGATTCCCGTCGCGTTGATCGGGGTGATGGGGTACATCATCATTCTGGTGCTGAGCCTAATCCCGTCGCAAGATGATCGCCCGTGGCCCATGCTGCTGATCTTCGGCGGGGCGCTGATTGGTGTGATGCTGCAATGGTATTTGTTCTACATTGAGATAGCTGTGTTGCGCGCTATTTGCTATTGGTGCTTCACCTCACAGGCGCTCATCACGCTGATCTTTTTGTTATCCTTCCCGCGGCAAGAC
>JBGSPW010000097.1:0-16467 GCA_041738395.1 Thermoflexales bacterium | reverse complement strand
GCGGAGACCGGGTCAGTCTCCGCACCCGCCGGTGTAAAGGCTGGGCTGATGGCTCAAGGCACCAATTTGCGCCCACCACTTTCTCGGGCTTTGCTCGCGCGCCAGACAACCGATCGTTGGGCCGGGCGCTTCTTCTGGCTGTTTGCCGTGGCGCCGGTGCTGCTCGTGGTGGTGATCATTATCACGCTGGCCGTGCGCGCCCGATCGATTCTGGCGGTGAGCTCGCTGGGCGAGCTGCTGACCGGCGAAGTCTGGAAACCGATGGCGGGGCAATTCGGGTTTGCGCCGTTTATCGTCGGCACGGGGTGGGTGACGCTGACGACGATGATCATCGCCGTGCCGATCTGCGTGTTATGCGCGTTGTACCTTTCTGAATATGCCGGTCCACGCGTGCGCGGTCTGATGAAACCCCTGTTGGATATTCTGGCCGCCATCCCCTCGGTGATCTATGGGGTCTGGGGCTTGCTTGCGATTGTGCCGGTCGTGCAGTCCGTTGTCGCGCCGGCACTCGAACAGCTGCTTGGTTTCATCCCTCTGTTTCAATCCAAGAATCCCACCGGCTTCAGTGTATTCTCGGCCAGTCTGGTCCTGGCGATCATGGTGACACCGGTGATCGTGGCCGTGACGTATGAAGTGCTACAGACCGTGCCGCAGGGTTTGCGTGAAGCCTCGCTGGCCGTGGGCGCGACGCGCTGGCAGACGATCAGGTACGTGGTGCTGCCCAAAGCGGCGCCGGGCGTTAGCGCGGCCATCGTGCTGGGGTTTTCACGCGCGTTCGGTGAGACGATCGCGGTGATGATGGTGGTGGGCAACGTGCCGCAAATGCCGCACTCGATCTTTGATGCGGCCTATCCGCTGCCCGCGTTGATCGCCAATAACTACGGCGAGATGATGTCGATTCCCATGTATGATGCGGCGCTGATGGGTGCGGCGTTGATTTTGCTGGTCGTGATCCTGGGCTTCAACTTGGTGGCCGTGCTGGCGCTGCGGCAGGCAACGCGGAGGGCGGCATGAAGAAAAAGAAACTCGCTCGACGGCATGTGGAAGAAGCCATCTTCAAAGCGCTGATGATTGGCTCGTTTCTATGTGTGGTGGGCGGCCTGGTCTTCATTTTGATCACGATTGTGGTTAAAGGCTTGCCCGCGTTGAGTTTGGACATGCTGACCCAGACGCCCAAAGGCGGCTTTTATCTGGGCAAAGAAGGCGGTATTCTCAACGCGATTGTCGGCTCATTGTATCTGGCTGCCGGTGCGACGATCCTGGCCTTGATCGTGAGTGTGCCGATCGTCTTGTATTTGACGACCTACGCCCACCGATCACGCTGGGCGGGCACGATGCGGCTCGCGCTCGACGTGATGTGGGGCATTCCCTCGATCGTGTATGGCGCGTTCGCCTTCATTATCATGTTGGCGATTGGCATGCGCGCTTCGCTGCTGGCCGGGATCATCGTATTGAGCCTGATCGAAATTCCGATCATGGTGCGCGCGATGGATGAAGTGATCCGATCGATTCCGCCTGAACTGAAAGAAGCGTCGTATTCACTGGGTGCAACGAAGTTGGAGACGGCCCTGCAGGTGGTGTTGCGTCAGGCGCTGCCCGGCATCGTCACGGCGATCTTGCTGGCATTTGGACGCGCCATCGGCGATGCGGCCGCGGTGTTGTTCACGGCGGGCTACACCGATCGCCTGCCCGATGGCTTGCTGCGCCCCGTCGCTTCACTGCCGCTGGCTGTTTTTTTTCAACTCGGCACACCCTTTCCCGAAGTGCAGCAGCGCGCCTATGCGTCCGCGCTGGTGTTGACGATCATCGTGCTGTTGATCAGCCTGGGCTCGCGACTGCTGGCGCGGCGGCTGGCGCGGAATGTGGTGAAGTAGACCTCACCCCCCAACCCCCTCTCCTGAAATCGCAGCCTGAGCAAAGCAGCGCGAAGTCGAAGGACGATTTCAGGAGAGGGGGAGGAGATGCAAATATGCAACCTCATATCCAAGTGCAAAATCTGAATGTTGAATATAACGGCGGGCACCCGGCGCTGAAAAACGTCTCTGTCGATATTCCGCGGGGGCAGATCACGGCCATCATGGGGCCTTCGGGCTGCGGCAAGACGACGCTGCTCAAGAGCATGAATCGTTTGCTGGAACTCGGCGACGATGCGCATGTGACGGGGCATGTGTTGATCGACGGGATCGACATTTACGATCCGTCAATTGACGTGACCGAAGTGCGCAAGCAGACGGGACTGCTGGCCCAGCGGCCTTATCCGCTGCCGATGTCGATCCGCGATAATGTGGCGTACGGTATGCGGATTCATGGGACGAAGAAGGGCAAAGAAGTCGATCGGGCGGTACAGCATTATCTGGAAATGGCCGGGCTGTGGGACGAAGTAAAAGATCGTCTGAAGTCGCCGGCGGCACGATTGTCGATCGGGCAGCAGCAGCGCCTGTGTCTGGCGCGCGGCCTCGCGGTCGAACCGGAGATCATTCTGGGTGATGAGCCGACTTCGGCGCTCGATCCGATCTCGGCGCAGCACATCGAGGGGAAATTGCACGAGTTGAAAGAGAAGTACACGGTGGTGCTGGTGACGCATACGCTGCGGCAGGCCAAACGCTTAGCCGATTACGTGATCTTCATGTACCTGGGTGAGGTGGTCGAGGCGGGTTCCGCGCGCGAGGTGTTTGAACATCCGCAAGAAGCGCGCACGAAGGCATTTATCGAAGGGGCCATCGGTTAGCCGAAGCCCGCAGGGTATGCGATAATTCAAGCATGCAAGCACATACTTTTTTCAAGGTGATTACCGTGGATGAGGCTGATCTGCTGGAACGGCTCATGGTGCTGTTCGAGGAGCGGCACATTGCGTATTGTGTGATTGACGGGCAGGGCGTCAATGCCTATGTCGAACCGCTGGTCAGCCTGGATTTGGATGTGGTGGTGGTTGCCGAGCAATTGGCGGAAGTAGAAAAACTGCTGGCAGAATCATTTAGTGTTAAGCGTTTTCCGCATAGCCTGAATGTCGTCGCACCGGATTCTGATCTGCGCGTACAGATTCAGACAGATGCGCGGTACGCGGATTTTCCGGCACGCGCATCCGTGCATGAAGTGCTGGGCAGGCCGCTGAGAGTGGCGGCTGTGGAAGATGTGTTGCAAGGTAAGGTCTGGGCGGCACTCGACCCGGAACGGCGCGGCAGCAAACGCCAGAAGGATCTGGCCGACATTGCGCGTCTCATCGAGGCGTATCCACAGTTGCGCGAGCGCGTTCCGGCGGAGATAATGGAACGACTGGTGTGATGCGGATTGCTCGTGGCTGATCTGAAAATGCTCAAAGCCCTGATCTGACAATGCTCACAGCCCTCGTCCCGAGGGCGTCCTTCTACGAAGGCGTGCCCCGGGGACGGTGCGCGAGCGCGGAGCGTTTTCATGCTTGGTGGTGAACGCCGTTCAGGGGGTCTGAGCGGAACCCTTTTGGCCTATTGCGTTCTGACTGTAATGGCCTACAATCAGACCGATCGATGCTTGTTCTATCGCGAGCGTGTGTATGCTTCACATCTCCTTGTTAGGTCAGCCCTCGCTATCACTCGACGCTGCCCCACTGCGCTTCACTGCGCCGCCCAAAACGCTACCGCTGTTGGCCTACCTGCTGCTGCATCGCGCGGGGCCGGTCGCCCGTGAGCAAGTCGCTTTTGCCCTGTGGCCTGACGAGCGTGAAAATGCCGCGCGCGCCAATTTACGCCGCCACCTGCACCACCTGGCCCGCGCTTTGCCGGCGAACGATATCTCCTGGATCATCGGCGCCGGCCGCGCCCTGCACTGGAACGCGCAGGCTGCGATTTGGTTGGATGTAGCGGAGTTTGAACGTTTCAGCGCGCGCCCCGAGACCCTGCCGCAAGCCGTTGCCCTGTATGGCGGTGACTTGCTGGAATCCCTGTGTGAAGACTGGCTGTTCTTTGAGCGCGAGCGGCTGCGCGAGCTCTACGTGTCCGCTGTCGATCAACTGATTGCCATTCATCGCTCGCGCCGGGACTACGCCAAAGCGATCGGGTACGCGCAGCAGCTGCTGGTGCGTGATCCATTGCGCGAAGATATCGTGCGGCAATTGATGGCGCTGCGTTACGAGGCCGGCGATCGCGCCGGGGCGTTGAGCGAGTACGCGCGTTTTGGGCAGCTGGTGCAGCATGAACTGGCGATTGCGCCCATGCCCGAAACGCAGGCATTGTACGGGCAGATCGTGCAGAATACGCCGCTGATCGCGCAACCGCCCACGCTCGATCTAACAACCGATCGAGCGGTGAGCACCCCGCCGGTGCCGGCCTTGAAGATCAGGCCGTTTGTCGGGCGCGAGATCGAGCGGCAGCAATTGGAGGCACGCTGGAGTCGCGCCGCGCGCGGTTACGGCGGACTGCTGCTCATCGGCGGCGAGGCCGGTATTGGCAAATCGCGGCTGGTGCACGAGCTGGCCCTGATCGCCGAAGCGCAGGGCGGCCGCGTCCTCAGCGGGCAGACCTCGCCTGAAGAGACGCACCCGTATCAGGCCATCGTGCAAGCCGGCCGTGCCGCGCTGCCGATGGTGTTGACGCTGCAACTTGAACCGGTGCGGCTGGCTGCCATCGCCGCGCTGCTGCCAGAACTGCGCCAATGCTGGACCTTGCCCGTGCTGGATTTGGAGCGAGAACGACTGCGCTTGTTCGATGCGCTGGCCGCGTACTTTGAAAAGTTGGCGCGGCCTCGACCGGTGCTGCTGTTGCTGGAAGACTTGCATTGGGCCGGTGACGCCACCGTCTCGTTGGTAGAGTTTCTGGCTCGCCGCGCCGCCAACGTGCCGTTGTTGATCGTGGCGACGTATCGCGAAGAAGAGACGCCGCGCGGCCATGCGCTGCGGCGCATGCGCCGTAGCTTGCAAAAAGAAGCGCTGGTCGATCACGTGGCTTTGACGGGCCTGCCGCTCACGGCCCTCGAAGCGCTGCTGACGACGGCGCTGCCAGACTCGCCCTGCCTGCCCGGGTTGGCCGCCCGCCTGTTGACAGAGAGCGAGGGCAATCCATTATTTGCCAGCCTGTTGATTCAGCACTGGCTGGATAGTCGATCGGTTGAAGTCGATCGATTCACGCCCGCAGCCGAACGGACCTTGCCGGGCAGTCTGCGTGCCCTCATTAACAGCCGATTGGATCAGCTTAGCTCAACGGCCCGCGCGGTGGCCGAGATCGCCGCCGTGGCCGGGCCGATTTTTTCGACGGAACTGGTGCGCGAGGCGGGCGGCTGGAGCGAAGCGACTGTCATGGAGACACTGAATGAACTGCTCGATCGCCGATTGGTGCACGATGAGGGCAGCCACCATCAGTTTGATTATGCCTTTGCACACGCTGTGATCCAGCAGGTGTTGTATGCCGACCTGCCGGCCGATCGGCGCAAGCACCGTCATCGCCGCATCGGCCAGGTCATGGCCGAGCTGTACGCCGATCGGTTGGATGAGCTCAGCGGCGAGTTGGCGCTCCATTTTGATCGCGGCGGCGAAGCCGATCTGGCTGCGGCCTATTATCGACGCAGCGCCCACTGGCTGATTAACCTGTATGCCGACACGGAGGCGCTGGCCGCCATCGAGCGTGCGCTGGACCTGCTGCCCGCCGACGCCGGGGCGGATCGCTTTGACGTGCTGGCGTTGCGCGAAGGCATCGATCACCGGCGCGGTGAACGGGTCGCGCAATGGGCCGATCTGGAACAGTTGAGGCGGCTGGCGGTGGAGGATGACGCGCGCTGCGAGGTGCTGCGCCGCCAGATCGCTTATTATTCCGTAACGGGCGAGCGGGCTGCCGAGGCCGATCGGATTGAGCAGCTGCGCGCGTACGCAGATCGATCGAGCTCAGTTCAGTGGCAGGCGCGAGCGCTGTTGGCAGCCGGTCAGTATCAACTGCTCATCAGCCAGTATCCGCAGGCGCAAGTCAGCTTGCAGCAGGCCGTACAGCTGGCCCAACAGGCTGGTGATGACGCGGGGCAGGTGGCCGGGCAGTGCGCGCTGGCCGAGGCGGCGGTGCAGCAGGGCCACTTTGACGCGGCTCAGATTGCGTTGGCGCAGGCGAACGCGTTGGCCGGGTCGCAGGCCAATCGATCCGGGTTGGTGACGGCTCTGCGTGTCACGGGTGGCGCATTGTTTGCGCGACAGGACTTTGACGCGGCTGAAGGTGTGGCGACGCAGATGCTGGAGTTGTGCCGTATGCTGGGTGATCGGGAAGGCGAGGCAGATGCGCTGACCCGTCTGGCGGCCGTGGCCGTGCGGCGTTTTCAGATTTTGACCGCGCGGCAGCTGTATGCTGACGCCGAACGACTGTATAACGCGCTGGGCAAGCGGCAGGGGCAAGCGGCGGTGATGGTGAATACCACCATGCTGCTGGTGGGGCGGCTGGGCCGTTATGCTGAAGGCCTGGCGCTGATCCGCCGGGCGGAGGCCATTTTCCGCGAACTGAACGATGTGCGCGGCCAGGCGGTTTGCGCTTTGAATGAAGGCATGATTACGCTGTATCTGGAAGATTACACGGCCGGCCGCTCGGCTTCGCGGCGCGGGCTGGAACTGGCGCGCCAGATGAACAGTCGGTTGATGGAAGCGAATGCGCTGGCGAACTTGGGCGCAGCCGAGCGTGAGTTGGGTGAGTTGCCTCAGGCCATCGCGCACATGGAGGCGGGTCTGGCGATTCGCCGGACATTGGGTCAACCCGCAGAGTTGGGCACTGATCTCTGCGACTTGACGGTGGCTTACTGCCGCTGCGACAATCTCGACGCGGCCCAGCGCGCCACGGTTGAGATGCTGGAATTGTACGCGCAGTTTGAAGCCAGCATGATGCATCCGCAATATATTTTGTGGGCGGCGGCGCAGACGTATCGCGCGTTGGGCGATGAGGCGCGCGCGCAAGACTTGCTGAAACGCGCCGCTGACGTGATGCGGCAGCGTGCCGCCGACATTCCGGATCCCGAATCGCAGTCCTCGTATTACGATCTTCCCTTTAATCGCCAGATTCTGGTTGCGGTCGAGCGCCAGATGTGGCCGCGCTGATCGAAACCTGTTTCTAACCCAAAATACACGCAGCCCGCCCCGGTTTGGACGCTTTCTGGACGCCCGGTAGTGTATGCTGGACGCTGACAGGCAATACAGCGAGGCGCATTTATCCATGACTGCCACACGGATTGATCACGTGTTTATGGTGCGGCTGTGGTCCGAGACCACAGAGGGCTTGGCTCAGCTGGAATGGCGCGGGGTCGTGGAGCATGCCGGCAGTGGTCGAAAGTTGTACTTCACCTCACTGGCTGATCTAATCGCGTTTCTGACGGCTCAACTGGAGACCCCGATCACGCCACCTACCCGATCGGGTTGAGGCATTGACGCCCGTGCGTTAGCCGTGCTTACATGTTCAATAAACGTCGATTTGATGTAGTCATGCTGTCACGTCGATCCACACAATCGCATTTGCAGTTTCATCACAGGCCTGGGGAGGACTTCTGTCTTTCGCGGGCCTGTGTCGATCTTGACGGGTTGAAAGATCGTTAAACATCTTCCCGATTTGCTCGCGCTCCGCTGCGCGTAGTGACATCCGGCGGCTGGATGTACCATCCAGCCGGAGCGCAGCGGAACTTATTCTTTGACAAGCATGGAGGAGGTGAAAAATTGCCGCCTCGGATTTGCCTACACCCGCATCCGCATAGCAGCGGGCCGACAGCGCCACGCGGCCATCTTTTCCTTCAATCGACCGACAGACGAACAACCTGTAAGACATCTTTCAGATCAGAAAGGATCGAACCATGAAACCCCGGTCAAATGCTCTGCATCACGGTCTGTATGTGTTCTGCCAAATGCTATTGATCGTCGCGTTGTGTGCCAGCTGTGTCCCCTTTTCCCCGGCTGCACCCATTTCGTCGCAACCCGATCGCGCCTCGCCGTCGGTCGAGAGTAACCCCGCTGTGAAGGTCGCCCCGTTCCCGGTCGCGCGGCCGATCAGCGATCGATCATTGGCTGCGCCTGTGGCCCCCGCGCCCGTTGAGAATTTCCAGCCGGCCAGCCCGCTTAACTCGGCTTATGTGCGCGATGTGGATCTGGGTGATGGACGCCGCCAGGCGGTGGTCTCTCAGACGCCTATCAATTATCAGGCCGCCGATGGGACCTGGCTGCCGATCGATCCGCGCTTTGAAGCGGTTCCGCGCGGCTTTGTCAACAAGCGCAACAGCTTTGAAATCGTCGCCGGTGATCGACAGGCCGCGCTGAGATTACGCAGCGGAAATAATCTGATCGGGTGGGCAGCGCAAGCGGTGGCGCTGACTGCGCCCGACGGCGGCGAGGCTCTACTCGCAACGCCGCTCAGCGCCGAGCAGGCCATAACGGGCACGCTGGCCGCTGATGGCCGCACCATTCGCTATCTCAACAACTGGACGTTGCCCGGCCTGGCTGAAGAAATTACTTCGGCCCCCGGTCAGGTGGAACAGAATTTGGTGTTTGCGCAGCGACCCTCACCCGCCGCCTCCAACGAGGGCCAAGCGCTTACCCTGCTTGCCACACTCCATCTACTGCCGGGCGCGCAACTGTTTGCGAATGGCAAAACGCAAACGACCGCGTTTGCCACGGATGGCTCGGTGGAAATCCACGATGCGCAGGGTACACCTATCCTGGCGCTGGCCCCCGCGCTGGCGTTTGAGCAGGCCAATCCCGCTCAGCGTGTCGCCGCGCACTATCGGCTGACGCCGCAAGCAGGTGGCGCGTGGCAGGTGGCGGTGGATACGCCCTATGCCTGGTGGGCTGATCCGGCCCGCGTTTATCCAGTGGTGCTGGACCCAAGTATTGTGATGGGGGTGCTGCGGCCGTTCGAGGCCACCAACTATACGAATTCGGGTGGGGTATGTATCCTCCCATTAGAATCAGGCGATAGCTATTCTCCATCTGCCGCTGTCGGGGCCTGGTATGGATGCCCGGCAGTCTACCGCGCTTTCATCCGCTTTGACTTGCCCACGCTGCCGCACGGCTATCAGCTCACAAAAGCGGAGCTGCTGGCCGCGCCTACGCGCGGATCGTATGTACCTCAATCAAGCGGCATCAGGAAGGCAAGTGCCAATGTCGAGCTGCGACGCGTGACGTCTGCGTGGGTTAATTGGTACACTCAGACGGACGGGAACACCATTGATGGAGTGAAACAGATAGATGTATACGACTCCTCGGCCAGAAGCCAGCTTTACAACCCATATGACTTCACCAGCTGGATTCTCCCGAACAGCATGGTCAACGACTGGCTGACCTATCCCATTACCAAGAACTTTGGCCTGCGACTCAGCCTAAGGCCGGAAGACGAATCGTATTGCATTGGTAATCCTGGAACTTGCGACCAATATATCGAAATTCCCATGACCAACAACCAATGGACGGAGCATGACAAAGACTTAGCAGTCGGCGGCAACCTTCCTTTGGTTGGTTCTGAGCAGGGCGGCTTTATGCTTCTGCTGACCTACGATCCGCTCTATTTGCAAGACGGCGTCACGCAAGTGATAGATGTTTTTCCCACGCCAATCGGTGAGGATTACCTGGACCCTTATCACACCTATATGGCCCCGGACATCAGCACGTATCTCAGTGCGTGGATGGTCGCCGGCGTCAAGGGCTTTAACGGGAGCGCGCCGGCGGGCAGCCTGTCTCTCGGCTCTAAGGGCACGGAGATTGTCAGTGGCGATGAGGGCAAACCTAACTATCTGCTCTTTCCCGCCGGGGACAATGAGCGGGTTTATGTGTATGCGCCTACCGGCACTCCCATGCCGGACGAGTACCGGATCGAGGCGCGCGGTTCGGCCCAGTTGCCGGGCAATCCGACGATTGAACCTTTCCACGTGTACACGCACACCTTTGCCATGTCATCCACCCAGTTGTTGCGCGTGTTTGATCTGAATCTGGCGGAAAAGACTAACGTGCAGGTGAAAATAACTCCCCTTGGCGGTGACGTTAGTTCAGGTGATGTAAAAGCAAAGATTTACCCGCCGGGAGGATGGACAACCTTTAGAGGCTCGTCGTCCTACTCGGCCGATAGTTTCTATGTTGAAAGAGGCCAGGACGGTATATGGGCGTTGGTCATCGAGTACGACGGCCCTTGGCTAAACATGTATGGTCTCCCCTTTTCTTTTAACGTAAAGATTGAGGTCAAGGCTTGCCCACCCGGTTATGATTTTGCCCCTGCTCCGTGCAATTGCTCGGTCAACAGGCCGCCTGACAACGACACCCCTAAAAAACTTATCGGCGATTTCTACGTTTACGCCGAAAACGACTTTGAACTGACTGCTACCGGTTGGAAAACGAACATACCGGATGCCAGTTGCGTCACGCCTATGATCGGCTGGAAGACAGGCGGCAAAGTGAGCCTGGTGGCCGTGAGTGAAGCGCCCCTCACGTATGTTACGAGCGAAGGAAGACTGTATGGCAGCAGTGACAGCAGCGTCTCTTTGATCAAGTTCCCGTCCGACAGCAACGGCGAACCGAAGACAAAACTCTGGAAAGGCTACTTTATCGGCTATGCGGACTCGGGAAGTTCAGGCCAGAAGGGCTTTTTGATCCCAGGAGGAGTCAGCTACAATGAGCTGGTGGTGTTGGACGACGTGGATATGAACACGGCCAGCTTTAAGGTGGATGTTCAGCAACAGCTGGTCAAGGGCGTGGCCACACTCAACCGCCGGACCGCGCCGGTCTCGGCGCAGCCGCAGCCGTTTGCCTTTAACCTTGAGTTCGATGTGCGGGCTGAAGGCTTTGACGATCCATCGTTCGTCTACACGGCCACCCGGCAGAGCGGGCCGAGCCAGGTGGATGTGGCCAGCTTGGAATTGCACCTGGGCAATGACTGGGGCATAGACTTTGACCCTGCGCGTCACCAGTTCACCACGCTGCGCAACCATGACAGCACCATCGTGCAGCCGGTGGAGTTGGGCAGCGCCTGGCAAGACATCCAGGCCGTGATCCTATCAGATCAGGCATCGCGGCAAATGGAGGACGACGGACTCCTGTATTGCCCCGCCGGTTACTGCCTGGAGCCGCGCGCCCCAGACGATGCGTTGGGCAACCTCAACCGTGAATGGGACATGCCCGATATTACCATCACCGACAACGCTCAAACCGTCATGTTCAGCCGGCCAGGCGAGTTGAGGGTCATGAGCACTGACCATCCCAACGCCACCAGCAGCGCCGATGGCCTACCGTTTAGCTTCCGCACCTTTAGCGGTAAGGTGACGCTGTCCAAAGGGCTTTGCGGCGGTACCTCAGAGGTGGACATTATTGCTGGCACCACCAATATGGCGATGCCCGGTCTAGGCTCGGATACCGACTCGGAAACAATGCTCGCGGTTGACTTTGTATTGTGTCAGAACAAGCTCCACCAGATCAAGGTTGCACTTGAAGGCATCCAACCACCCCTGCCGGTGGGCAACACCGGTGTCTTTGTCGATGGCGTGACGATGGACATCACGTTGGATCCCAGCTATGCCACGGTGAGCTTTACCATTGATTATGTGTCCGGGCTAACGGCCGAACTGGTTGATGGCAGCGGGACGGTGACGATTGACACGCGCGGCTTGTTCGACCTCCAGACTACCGGCAAGGTGTTGGGCATTGTGGATTATACGGGGCACGTATGGGTGGCGTGGGACCCGCTGGATGTGGGCGTAGAAGTTACGATCGACTATTTGGGCGGCTTTATCACAGGCCAGGCCTATGCCCACCTCTGGAAAGGACAGGGTTGGCAGCACAAATATTCGTGGCTGCCGGATAACCCGGACGAGCTGCACTTTGCCGGACGGCTCAGCGCGAGCATCCAGATCAAGACAGGCATGATGTATGAAGCGTGGTGGATCTCCATCCCGCCGGTGGATGTGCCGCTGGGCGGCTATGATATGGCGTTTGGCCAGTTCTGCTCCAATGACGGGTGCTCGGACTACGAATGGGGCCTCAAGGCGACCTTTTCGGCGTGGTATACGCTGGGCTACGATGTGGGCCTCTATGTCCGACTGGACGACGACCCCGGCTTTAACGATGTCGACTTTATTTTGGGCAGCGATGGGTACGTGTTGATCGATCAGGCAGGGAGCGCCAGCGCGCTCGACGTGAGCCTCCCCGAGAGCGAGCGGCCTTCGACACAGCCGCTCATCAACGGCAAGCCGGCCGGCCTTAACGTTAAGACCGTCGATGCGACTGCCGAGACGATCACGGAGCCGATGACGATCACGGCCAACACCGGTTCGTTTATCGCCGGCATCAGCTGGGATCAGGGTGCGCCCCAATTCACGCTCATCCGGCCGGATGGGCTGGAAATCACACCGGATAATGCTGTGGCCAATGGCATCAACGTCACCCATACAACCGGTATTGTATCGGGCACCATCCTGTACGGCGGCCAAACTCCGACGGTGACGGTAGGCATCTGGTTACTCAAGGTGAGCAACGCCACCGAGCAAGATGGTTACCACGTCTTCTATTTTGCCAACAAAAAGCCGCCCACGCCAGTGACGTTCAGCGCGCCGGTCGTTAATCATAGGTATGCCACGAATGCAATAACCTATACGATCAAATGGAGCGCGCCGCCCGACAGCCCGCTCGGCATCAGCCTGTTCTATTCCATCACGGGCAACACGGTGCTCACGCCCGATCAAAAATACAGCGGCGTCATCGTCGAGCACTTGCCTATCACTGCCACCCAGTTCGACTGGAACATGTCCTATTTGACGAGCGGAACCTATCACGTCTATGGCATTGTGAGCGAACCACAGTTGGCCGCAGCGGGCGGACTCACGCAGACGCGGCCGTATTCGCTGACGAGCCAGGCCCTCGGCATCACCATAGTCCGTGCGCCGGGGACGATCAGCATCACCGACGTCATACCGCCCGTGGTGCCCACCTATGTGTTCACGGACGAAACCTCGCTTAAAAATGCCATCATGACATGTTGGCCACCGAATCCTGATCACGACCTGTCGGGCTATGTGGTGCAATACCGGACGCAGGATTGGCAGGGAACCTGGCAAACCCGCACACTGCGCGTCCACGCCACAATCCCTTATCCGCCTACGCCATACAACCAGGAGGAATGTGCGCGCATCTCCGGACTGAACGGCGACAACGAGGTGGCCAGCCGCCTGGCAGCCTATGACGCCAGCCGCAACCTGAGCGCCTACAGTCCATGGATTACCAAGACGGTCTCTGCGTCTGGATTTGACACGGCGTCTACACCCGGCTCATTCGCCGCGGCGCTCGGCGTAGGCAATTCGGTCGTGCTGACGTGGACCGGCCTTCTTCCCATCTGCATGGCGGGCAATCCGTGCAAAGGCGCGTTCTGGGTGTTCTATGCGCGCGAGAAAGCTGCCGGGCCAAGCCAACCCGGTTCGGGTGCAACGGGTGGGCCTTCGCCCATCCGCGTCATCCAGCGGATAAACAACACGCACAACTACACCGTGCAGGGGTTGACGCCGGGCTATCGCTACAACTTTGCCCTGCAAAAACAGGATGACTATGGGCGGCGCAGCGACTTGACCGATAACCTGGTGGTGTTGGTTTCCGATCGCGTGGACGCTGATCACGACGGCATGTTCGACGATTGGGAACGCGCGCACGACGTCACTGGGCCTAACGACGATCCCGATCGCGACGGGCTGACCAACCTGGAAGAATATCGGTTGGGCACCGATCCGCATGATTCCAACACGGACAATGACATGCTGAGTGATGGCGAAGAATACGTAAGCGGGAGCGACCCGCTGGATAGCGGCAGCATCTCGATGACGGCCATCATCTCCGGCGTCGTTCCGCTGCCGCGCTTGAGCTTGAGCACTGAGCGTCTGACATTCCGTGCTTACGAGGGCGGCCCCAACCCAACCCGCCAGGTGGTGCACGCCACCAACACGGGCGGGAAAGTGCTCACGGCGACTTGGACGAGCAATACCGCGTGGTTGAGTATGTCGTCGACCTTCCCGTGTCGACTGGGCGATCCAAATTGCAAGGTCATACAAATTAACAAGAGCGGGCTGGCCGCCGGGCGTTATACCGGCATGATTACGGTGACGGGCGCGGCGGGCAGCCACACACAGGACAGCCCACAGCAGATCACAGTTAACCTATGGGTGTCGAAAGGCAGCCTCCCGCAATATCTTTACCTGCCCGTTATGCGTCGGTGATTCTTGCCAGACTTGGCGGAGGCACCGATCCTCCGCCAAGTCAGTCGATCTGCCGCCGGTGTTACGCAACTGAGCGACATGGGTCAGGACGCCCGATCGAGCGTGTCGCGCCACCGGCCGATCGGGTGTGCCACCCCGCGCGGATGTGAAACGGGTCATTGTGTCACTCTCTTTTCAGCAAGCCGCAGTCGCGTTTCAGCGCAGCGGAAACAGCGACTGGGCAATCAATCATTTTCTTAAGGAGAAATCGAATGTCACTTCGTCAGGTTGGAATGCGTTGCTTAATCGTAGTCGCTATGTTGGTTGCGGCGTGGCCGCTGGCGGGGGCTGTTCCACAGTCGCCTGCCGCAGTGAATCAGAACACCGCGCAGTTGCCGCTTGAGGCACAGACCGCCATCTCGACCGTCATCGGCCGTGATGATGCGGCTTACCACATCACGCCGCTCGGTGGTCTGGTCGAAGATTATCAGGCACTTAACGCGACTCAAAGTTTGAGTACGCGCTTCAACGCCGACAGCGTGGTGGTCGAAAGCGGTGGCGCACGCTGGGATATGCGCTTGCAAGGGTGGGGGCGCGGCCAGCAGCAGGCGGCGCTGGATCGGGCCGTGCTGAGCGCGACCGACAATCGCATTGAGTATCAATATGCCGAACTGAGCGAGTGGTACATCAACGGCCCCTATGGTTTGCAGCAAGGTTTCACGCTGCAACATCCTCCGGCGGCCAATGCAAATAGCGAACCGCTGGCGCTGAGTCTCGATCTGGGTGATTATCGGGCGCAGCTGGATGCCGATCGTAAGGGCGCGACTTTAGCAGCGGCCAATGGGCCGGCATTGCGCTATGGCGGCCTGCTGGCTTATGATGCCGACGGTCAACAACTCGACACCTGGCTGGAACTGGACGATCGCGCCGGGTCAGACCTCAACATTCGGGTGGCGGATGCGGGCGCGCGTTATCCCATCACGGTCGATCCCCTGATCCAGCAAGCAAAATTGATCGCTTCGGATGCGGCGGGCGACAACTTTGGTTTCGCGGTGGCGTTGAGCAATGACGGCAACACGGCCCTCATTGGCGCGTATGCCGCGGATGTGCTGACCAAGACTAATCAAGGTGCGGCCTATGTCTTCACGCGCTCCAACTACGATTGGAATCTGCAAGCTAAACTCACCGCCGATCTGGGAACGATTGACGGCAAGGCCGAAGATCGCTTTGGCATTTCGGTGGCGCTGAGCGACAACGGCAACACGGCCTTGATCGGCGCTGACAAGGCAGATGTGAGCGGACATGTCGATCAGGGCACGGCCTATGTGCTCACCCGCTCCGGCAGCACTTGGACGCCTCAGGCTATGCTTGTTCCCACAGAAGGTGTCGCCAACGATCAGATCGGCTGGTCGGTTGCCTTAAGCGGCGATGGCAACACGGCCTTGGTCAGTGCCCATCGCGCAGATGTGAACGGACACACCGACAATGGTACGGCCTATGTCTTTTTCCGCAGTGGCACAGGCTGGACTCAGCAGGGCCGACTTCTGTTCAATGGCGCCGACGATACCTATATGGGCTATTCGGTGGCGTTGAGCCAGGATGGCAACACTGCCCTGCTGGGTGCGATGGGCTATGATCGACTTGGCGATGTTGACGAGGGCGGGGCGTTTGCCTATACCCGTTCAAATTCAACGTGGTCGTATGAAGGCTCGCTCCTTCTCAACGACGGTGTGCCGGGTGATCTTTTTGGCCGTTCGGTGACGCTGAGCGATGATGGCAATACGGCCTTGATCGGCGCTTCGGGCGCGACGGTGGATGGCAAGGATGATCAGGGTGCGGCCTACATCTTCACCCGATCGAGTCACACCTGGACCCAGCAGTCGCGGCTCATCGCCACTGATGGCGCTGCGGGTGACAAATTGGGCGTATCAGTGGCCTTAATGAGCAATGGCTACGTGGCTTACGTCGGTGCATATCAAGCCACCGTGAACGGCCATGTTGCGCAAGGTGCGGTGTATAGCTTCGCTAAATCGGGATCGGCTTGGGCCCAAGCCGGCAAGAACATCATCGCGGGCGGTAAGGCAGGCTCTGAATTTGGTGTCTCCATCGCCTTCAGCGGTGTAACGCTTTTGGTTGGCGCACGAGGCGTTACTGTAAACGACAACGCCGATCAAGGCGCGGCCTATTTCTTAACAGCAACCGCAAAATTCCACCTACAAGGCGGATTTGCGCGACTTGTGATGAATCGCCGCATCCCACTGCTGTTCCAGTTCTTTGAGACACCGGCGTGGATTGTGGCGAAAGCGGTACTGCACGCGGAGTTTGAGCTGT
>JBGSPW010000061.1:0-7675 GCA_041738395.1 Thermoflexales bacterium | reverse complement strand
GCCGGGGTGCCGCCCGCTTCGCGGCGATCGGGTTCTACACCGGGCCGATCGGCTTCAGCGACCCCGCCGGTAAGCGGCTGGGGGCCGGCTGGGTCGCGCAACGTGCCGCCTCCTCCGCCGAGCAAACCTGTTCCTAAGCGTACTTCAGCACCTGCTCCCGCTCCGCGCAACAAGCAGCCTGGCGGTAAACTCACGTCATACAAAGTCTTGCGAATTTTATTCTTTGTAGGACTGGCGTTTGTCGTCGCGCTGGTCTGCTCGTTGTCGGTGGCCGTGGTGGGTTACGTTTCGATTGCCTCGACCCTGCCTTCCCCCAACGAACTGGATCAACGCGCGACGCAGTTGTTTACCAGCAGCCAGATTTACGATCGTAATGGCAACCTGCTGTACGAACTGCTCGATCCGCAGGGCGGTCGCCGCACGTCTGTGCCGTTGGACAAGATTTCGCCGTGGTTGACCAAGGCCACCATCGCCACGGAAGACCCGCGCTTCTACCGGCATCCCGGCTTCGATCTGTTTGGCATCGCGCGCGCGATCGTGCAGAATGTGCGCGCCGGTGAGGGCGTCTCGGGCGCCAGCACCATCGCGCAGCAGTTGGTGCTCAATTTAATGCTGCCGGAAGGACGCGAACGATCGCTCAATCGCAAGATTCGTGAAGCCGTGCTGGCCGCTGAAGTCACGCGGCAGTATCCGCGCGACAAGATTCTGGAGTTGTATCTCAACTCGATCAACTACGGCAATCTGGCCTACGGCATCGAAGCGGCGGCGCGCACGTATTTCAATAAAGAAGCGGCGGCGTTGACGCTGGCCGAAGCGTCGTTGCTGGCGGGCATTCCGCAAGCGCCGGCAATCTATGATCCGTTTACCACGGAAGGCCGCGACGCGGTGTTGGCGCGCCAAAAAGATGTGCTGCGGTTGATGAACGAAGAAGGCTATGTCACGCAGGCAGAAGCCAAGATTGCCGCGCAAGCGATGGCTAACTACCAGTTCAACGCGCCCGCCAACGACTTCAATGCGAAAGCGCCGCACTGGGTGGTTTACATCCGGCAGCTCGTGGAAAAAGAATTCGGGCCAGAGGCGTTGTATCGCGGCGGCTTGAAGATCACCACCTCGCTCGATCCGCGGCTGCAAGCGCTGGCCGAGCAGGTGGTGGCCGAGCAGATTGCGACGCTGCAAGCCAAGAACGTGAAGAACGGTGCGCTCATCGCCATCGATCCGCGCACGGGCGAGATTTTGTCGATGGTGGGCAGCCCGGATTTCGGCAACGACGAGATCGGCGGGCAGATCAACATGACGCTGCGCCCGCGTCAGACCGGCAGCGTGATCAAACCGTTTACGTACCTCGCCGCGTTTGAAAAGGGCTGGTCTCCAGCCACCGTCCTGTGGGATACGCCCGTGTCTTACACGGATTCTGCTGGCAATGTGTATAAGCCGGGGAACTACGATGGAAAATTCCACGGGCCGCAGACGGTTCGATCGAGCCTGGCGAATTCCTATAACATTCCGGCCGTTAAGACTTTGGTCGATGTCGGCATTCCCAGTTTTCTGGAGGTGATGCGTCGGCTGGGTGTGGATACGTTGACGCGCCCTGATTACGGCCCGGCGTTGACGTTGGGCGGCGGCGAAGTGCCGTTGATCGAAATGACGGGCGCGTTTGGCGCGTTGGCGAACAATGGCGTGTACATGCCGCCCATCTCGCTGCTGCGCGTGGAGAAATCCGATGGCACTCCGGTCTGTAAGTTCACGCCGGCGGGCCAGGACAATCAAGGCTTGCCCGCCTGCCAGTTGATCGAAAATACCGGCGCGCAGCTGGTGCGGCCTCAGCACGCCTACTTGCTGTCTAACATTCTTTCCGACAATGCGGCGCGTACGCCGGCCTTTGGCGCGAATAGCGTGTTGAAGTTATCGCGGCCGGCGGCGGTGAAGACGGGCACGACCAACGATTACAAAGACAACTGGACGATCGGTTACACGCCCGATCTAGTAACCGGGGTGTGGGTGGGCAACGTCGATAATAAAGAGATGCAGGGCGTCAGCGGCGTCAGCGGCGCGGGGCCGATCTGGCACAACTTCATGGAGGCCGCGTTAGCCGATCGTCCGGTGCTGGATTTCGTGCGGCCCGATGGCATCGTCGAGCGTGAAGTGTGCGCGTGGTCAGGCGCGGAAGCCTCGCCCTATTGTCCCGATAAGCGCGTCGAGCTCTTCGTGGCCGATCAGCCGCCGCCCAAGCCTGATCAAGATGTCTTTCAGATGTTGAACTGCAACGGTAGCGAGCAAGTAGTCTTGTTGGTTCCTGATGACGTTTACGACTGGGCCGCGCAGCAAGGGTATCCCTTCCCGGTAGCGACGAAAAACCGCTGCCTGCCCGACTCTACGCAACCGGGCCAGGTCACGGTTTTCCTTACTGCGCCGATCGATGGGGCAACCGTCAGCGGAGTGGTGCCTCTGCTGGGCACGGTGACACTGCCTAACTTTGAGCACTACGATTTAGTGTACAGTCCCGGTTGGGGCGAAGGCAGTTGGGAATGGATCAGCGGGCCGCATGAGGCGCAGGTCACCAACGGCCAATTGGGCGAATGGAACACCGGCGACGTGGACGATGGTGAATACACGCTGCAAGTGGTGGCGTATGGCAAAGGTGGTGGACGCACTGAATACAGGGTGCGCGTGCGCGTGCAGAACAATGCGCCGGTCGACACGCCAACGCCGGAGTCCACCGCGACGTTGATGCCAACACCGACCGAGACACCTTTTCCGACCGAAACACCGTGGCCCACGGAGACACTGCTGCCGCTCCCGACGGAGACACCGCTGCCCACTGCGCCGCCGCCGGAGAATACGGTGACGCCGCTGCCGACCGAGACGGCTACGCCAGAGCCTGCAGTAACGGCCACTCCCACGGTGACACCGGCGGAAACGCCCACGTATACGCCAACCCCGACTGAAACACCCAAACCAAAAGGTAAGCCGTAAACCAAACGGGCGATCTTCATTAGATCGCCCGTGTCATTTAAGTGGTGCATCGCTCAGGATCAATTCGTGAGATTGATGTTGATCAATAGCCAGCGATCGCCCACTTTCATCAACTCGGCTTTGAATGTCCCTTGGCTGTCACTATAAGTCACGGTGCCCTCCAACTGCGCGGTGGTAACGGGACCGCCGTAAGTGGTTGCGTTCGAATTGAGGTTGAAATGAGTGACCGCTGTTGATTGGAATTTTTCGAATAGCTGCGTCTTAGCAAACATCTTCCGCACGTCTTCCTGAATGAATTGCTGCTGCGCCTCCGGCGCAAACAGGGCATACCCTGCGGCCACGTCCGACTTGCCTCCGGCGCGGATAAAGTCATCGACGGTTTTTTGCATGGCGGGCACTTCATTGGAAACCACATTGCCCACCTGGCTGAAAATCAAGGCGAATAGGCCGGCGCACAGCGCCAGCACGACCACTGCGGCGACAATCAGTACGATCAACAAACGATTCTTGCGCCTCGGTGTGGCGGGTTGAATGGCGTCCTGCATAGGGCTCCTTGTGGTTTTAGCTGAACCAGTGCTGCATCACCTGGACGGGACGCCCGGCCGTTTGAAAGCCATAGCGACGGTAGAGCGCTTGCGACGCGGCATTATCGATTTGCGTGTTGAGGGTAATCGGGTAAGCGCCCAGCTCGATTTGATACTTCAGTGATTCCACTAGCAACTGTTCGCCGATGCCGAGCCGCTGATAGGCAGGATGCACCACCAACCGGATGAGGTGCCCTTGCCCGCCATACAGATCGCTAAAGGCGTGCCCCACCACCCGATCGCCGATCGCGGCGACAACGAAGTGCGAGACCGTCTTCATGATATGCATCATCGACGTTTCAGAATGCCACCACACCGCATCGAAGGCGGCGCGATCGTTGAGGGCGATGCCGGGCACATCGGCGAAGACCGCCGGACGAATGACGGCTTCCGCTGAGCGGCTAAATTCCGGCAAGCCCCGATCGCTTTTACGCAGCGTCAAAATTTCGTTGTACCGGTTGAAGTTCAGGCGGTGCGTGAGATCGCTCACCCATTCGGGATGCGCCAACACAGCGGCCCGCTCAACCCCATGGGTCAGCCAGGTCGATCGGGCGTGATTGAGCAGCGCCATAAAAATCGGATCGGCCGAATAGCTGTTGGCAATCGCGATCGAGCGCAGCCAGATCACCGACGACTCGTCAAAGGGTGCCACCAGCACGCCGATCAATTCGTCGTGAAAGTGCGCCAGCCAGATGGCGTCGGACGGACGTTCCTCATACAGCCAGTTATCGAACGTCCACCAATCGAGGTTAAAATGCACGCGGTGGGTGTTTTCGGTCAAGCGATGAATGACCGCGCGATCAGCGATCAGCGCAGGCCGCACGTCGATGGCCTCGACAGTCAGTGCTTCACGATTAAGCAAACCTTGCATGGACGTCATCATAGCATTAGTGCGATAAGTTGCCAACCACACCCGGCGCTTTTCAACTTGAGGAAGAAATTGCTCCAAGCCCCAATACTGTTTAGTTAGTTTCTGTCCGAAAAGTCCCCAGCGGCAGGGCCACAAGCATCCTGAGCGGAGCAGCGTGCTTTTCCGCTGCGCAGTCGAAGGATGCGATTGGGCTGAGTTTCTCGGCTGAATCGCCCCTTCGACTCCGTGCCGCGAAACCGCTGCGGCACTCCGCTCAGGGTGCTTTCGTCTTGTCTGAAGAGGTTTTCGGACAGAAACTAGTTAGCGTCCGCGCGGACGCGGACTGAGAGAAAAATACGAGGTGCGAATAATCACCAAAGGATAGCCCTTGTCAGCGCCGCGTGAATGTTGTACACTCAGCTCAACCACACCACTCAGGAGACCTCTCATGCCAGCCGACGGAAAAAACAAAGCTCTTGAAACGACCTTAGCCTCCATCACCAAAAAATTCGGCGACGGCGCCATCATGCGCCTCGGCGAAGCGACGCACCTGGAAATTGAATCCATCCCCACCGGTTCACTCGCGCTCGATCTGGCCCTGGGCATCGGCGGCATACCCCGCGGCCGCATTACCGAAATCTACGGGCCGGAATCGTCGGGCAAGACCACGCTGTGCCAGCACATCGTGGCGGAAGCGCAGCGGCGCGGTGGCACCTGTGCCTACATCGACATGGAACACGCGCTCGATCCCAATTACGCCGCGTGCTGCGGCGTCAACGTGGAGAATCTCTACATCTCGCAGCCCGATACCGGCGAGCAGGCGTTGGAAATCGCCGACATGCTCGTTCACTCCGGCGCGATGGATGTGGTCGTGATCGACTCGGTCGCCGCACTCGTCCCGCGCGCCGAGATCGAAGGCGAGATGGGCGACAGCCACATGGGTCTGCAAGCCCGACTGATGTCCCAGGCCCTGCGGAAACTCTCCGGCGCGATCAAAGCCAGCAACACCGCCATGATCTTCACGAATCAACTGCGCATGAAGATCGGCGTGATGTTCGGCAATCCCGAAACCACCACCGGCGGCAACGCCTTGAAGTTCTACGCCTCCATACGCCTGGATGTGCGCCGCATTCAGACCATCAAGGCCGACGGGGAAGCGTCGGGCAATCGGGTACGCGTGCGCGTCACCAAGAACAAGGTCGCCCCGCCCTTCCGCGAAGCCGAGTTCGACATCATGTTTAGCGAAGGCATCAGCAAAGTGGGTGATATTCTGGACATCGGCACGGATATGGAGTTCGTCACCAAGCGCGGCGCGTTCTTCACTTATAAGGACACGCGGCTGGGCCAGGGGCGTGAGAATGCCAAAGAATTCCTGAAGCAGCATCCTGACATCGCTAACGCGATCGATAAAGAGGTCCGCGCCCATGCCGCCGAGGCTCAGCAGTTGACGCGCCTGGGCAAGAGCGGCACGGTGGCCGAGGTGGAGTCGGATACGGCGGAAGATGAAGAGTGATGAGTGAAAAGTGAAGAGTGACAGCGGCGGCCTCCAATGGTCGCCGCTGTTTTAATCTGAAGCGAGTTAGCTATGACGACTGATCCTAAAGCAGCCAGCATCACCAATCGCAGCGGTGGCACTGATCTTAACGCTCAGGGCAATATAGACATTGGCGGCGATACGGTCGGCCGTGATAAAGTTACATCAGTTGGTGGACATAGCATTCATGCCGAACCGGGTTCAACGGTCATAATTGGTGAACGATCAACACCTGTGTCGCAGAACCTGCTTGCAGATTTCAGTGACCCGGCCTTCGACGAGGCTCTGCAGAAATATCGCCAACAGATGCGAGAAATGTATTCCACTACCCGCATGTTGGGCAAACCCGAACCTGTCTCTTTGGAAGGTATCTTTACCGATGTGTATTTGCTGGATCGCCCCACGGCCTTGCAGCGTTTTGACATTGAGGAACTCAAGACCCGGCAGGTCGAGTGCGGTTCATTTTGGAATGATTTAAAGCGCGTCAGTGCTCTGCGGTTAGCCAGCCAGCAAGATCATTTATTCATTTTGGGCAAGCCAGGGGCAGGCAAAACCACTTTTCTGAAGTATTTGACCTTGCAGGCGGCTACCGGCAAGCTGGATCGCGTGCCGATCTTCCTTTCGCTGAACGATTGGGCCACCAGCGGCCTGGACTTGCTGCCCTTTATTCAGCGCCAATTTGAGATTTGCGCCTTTCCCGATGCAGCCGCCTTCATTCAGCATTTGCTGAATGAAGGCGCGGCCTTGATCTGCTTCGACGGCCTGGACGAAGTCAACGAGGCCGCTGATAAACGCGCTGCGATCACGCGCGCCATGCGCGATTTCACGAACCAGTACCCGGCCAACAAAGTTCTCATCACCTGCCGCATCGCGGCCACCGACTACACCTTTGAGAAGTTCACTTACGTGGAAATGGCCGACTTCACGCCAGAGCAGGTGCAAGTCTTTGCCCGCAAATGGTTCGCGCAAAATGAAGTGAAGGCCCAACGCTTTGTCGCTGAACTGAACCGCGATGAACATTACGGCCTGCGCGAACTGGCCCAGACGCCGCTGCTGTTGACTCTGTTGTGTCTGAACTTTGAAGAGACACTGACCTTTCCTGCGCGGCGGGCGGAATTGTACGAAGAGGCGCTGGACGCCCTGCTCAAGAAATGGGATGCCTCCCGCAACCTCAAGCGCGACGAGGCGTATCGCGGCCTGTCTTTGGGCCGCAAGCGCCAGTTGTTCATGCGTGTGGCTGCCGAATACTTTGAGCGCGGCGAGATTTTCTTCCGCCAATCTGATCTAGCCCGGCGCATCAGCGCCTTCTTGAAAAACCTGCCGGGGTCTGAACCAGCTGATGAGGCAGACGGCGAGGTCGTGCTGAAAGCCATCGAAGAGCAGCATGGCCTCTTTGTTGAGCGCGCCCACGGCATTTACTCCTTCTCGCATCTGACTTTGCAGGAATACTTCATCGCCCGGTACATTGTAGATCACGCTGCTGACGGCGCGTTGGAGCGCCTGATCAAACAACACCTCACCGACATTCGCTGGCGCGAGGTCTTTTTGCTGACTGTGAGCATGCTGCCCGAGGCTGACACCTTCTTTACGACATTTCAACGGGCGTTGGATGATATGCTGCGTGGCGATGAGTGCTTGCTGGCGTACAGCCGTTGGGCCGCGCACAAAGCGGGTGACTACGCTTACTTTGGGCATCCGGCGGTGGCCCGCGCCCTCGCCCTCGCCCGCGCCCTC
>JBGSPW010000045.1:0-25445 GCA_041738395.1 Thermoflexales bacterium | reverse complement strand
GTTGGCTGTCCACATATCCACAGCGCGGTCGCTCTAGGCGGTGTTCTCCAAATAGGATCCGATAGGAGACCTGATCATGTCGAAAGCTGAAAGTCGCCCGCGGTTAACCGCCGCGCGCAAATTTGAATTGTATCTGGCCACCCGTCCGGCAAATGCGCCGCTGGGCGAGATCCTGCGCCAATACGGCGTGCATGTGGATGATCTGCGCAGCATCGAACGCACCGTGGAAAGCGCAGCCCTGGCCGGGTTGAAAGGCCACGGCCATCATCAAGTGCCGGTGCCCGATTTCTCACCCGCGCAAGCCCAACAACTCGAACAGGAACTAGCAACCCAGGCCCTGGCGGAGTTGAGTGTAGCCTACACCTTACTCGAAAAAAAAGATCGAGCGGAGTCGCGCACCTCTATGTCGGTCAACGGCTTACGCCGCCGGAGCAGCAAGTGATCCGCGACTTGATCGCCGAAGCGCAAGCGGACGGGCTGAGCGCCCAGCGAGCATGTGGCGTGTTGGGCCTGTCCCCGCGCACCTTGCAACGCTGGCAGGCGGCCGATCTCGCGCACCCACCCGAGCCGGGTAGCGCGATCCCGCGCGCCAGCACGGTGGCCCGTGTGCCCCAGGAACGCCCCTACAATGCGCTCACCGCGCGCGAGGCCGCGCTCGTCGTGGCCCTGATCCGATCGCCCCAGCATGCCGATGCGAGTTGCCGGGAGCTCGCTTTAGCCTTAGAACAAGGCCCTTCGCCCCTGTCGGTCTCGCATGTGACGATTTGGGAATATCAATGTGCCCTGAACTGCAATGGCCCGCGCGGGCGCCAAGTAGGCCAAGGTCGGCATCGCACCGCGCCGGATACGGACTGGGTGAACGGCCCCAACCAACTCTGGGACTGGGACATTACCTATCGGCATTCGTTGGAGCGCGGCGTCTTCTTCTATCTCTATAGTCTGCTGGATCACTGGAGCCGCAAAAACATCGCCTGGCTGATCGCCGACCACTTGTCCAGCGCCTTAGTCCAGACGTTGTGGGATCACGGTTTGATCAACGAAGCCTTGTTGGATCAGCCCACCCGCACGTGGCCCCAATCGCTCAGCGATCGCGGCGCCCAAATGCGCTCCCACTCGACCAAGGCTTACTTCAAGAAACTGAGTATCGCGCAACTCTTCAGTCGGCCGCACACGCCCGATGACAATCCGTATATCGAATCCCACTTTGCCACCATCAAGACCCAGCCGGTCTTCCCCGGTTACTTTGCCGACCAGTCCGCGGCTGAGACCTACTTCGGCCAATTCTATCCGTGGTACAACGAAGTGCATCCGCACACCCGACTGCACATGCTCACGCCCAGTCAGATGCACACCGGACAACTCGCCCGCATGTTGGCGGACCGCTCGGCGCTGCAAGTTACGACGCGCGCGGCACGCGAGGCCGATCCAAGTGCACGCATGTTCACCTTGGAGGAACTTATCGCCCAACCTTTACCCGATGTCTCGCACTATCCGATCTACACGTGGGCGGGACCGAAAACTGTCCCCCCGAAACCTGCGACATCTCTTGACTAACTCACCGCCACGAACCAGTGAAACGGTTTGTGCGATTCAAGAAACTCTTCGTACTTCGCGCCTTTAGGACTATTGATGCCATACTGACGCGCCAGCAAGATGTCCAATTCATCGTCCAGCGCCTTCAGTTTCTTTTCCAACTTCTTCTTATCTTCGGCGTTCACTTCGCCGCCGTAGGTCGTTTGTTGGGCGCGGAAGATTTTATACAACCTGTCTACATCTTTGGCTTTCTGCTCGATGAGTTGTAGCTGCTTTTCCTCTTCGGGCATAGCGAACAGTTTTTCGGTCTGCACCCCGCCCACAGTCACGAATTGAACCGAGCGTTTGACATCCTCACGCGTGGCGAAGCCCACCAGCGTATTCCCTGCGCGGATGTTGAACTTAATATCGGGCAGCGGTTCGATCCCCAAATTTTCCTGCGACGGGTCAAGTTCAACCTGCGCGGCCAGTTTCAGGAACAGGCGCAGTTTGCAAATCTCCACCGCCTCATCCATGATGTCCACGCCATACAGGTTATTGATGATAATGGACTTGAAGATAAAGTAATCCTCATCGGGGCGCTCGTGCACCTGCGCCAACGCCTTGCGGAAATGCTCATATTTCTTCGAGCTATGTTTTTCGCCCGAAGCATCCAGTTCCTTCACCAGGGTCGTCATGCGCTCCAGGCAGGCTTCATACATCGGCTCCAGCACATTCAAGGCTGCGAACAGGAATGCGCCCGAACCCACGGTGGGGTCAAGGATTTTGATTTGCGTCAGCGCGTGCCAAAACGCCGCGAGCAAATCGGCGTCACTGTCTTCGATCACATCTTGCGCGAACTGGCGGATGTCGAGATTGAGCGTGATCAAATCGTTGATGGATGTAACCGTGCCACTGGCGAGCTTCTCTTTCACTGCCTGATAGTGATGACGGCGAGCGACTACCTCGCGCCAGATTTCTGTGGGCAAGGCAAATTCTTCAGGCGCAGATTTATTCCATTCCTGCCGCTGTTTCGGATTAGACTCACCTTTAGCGACGGCTGGCGGAAGCGGCCTGTCTGCCCCGTGTCTGACCGCGTCGTAAATATAACGGTCGGGATCATTTCGTAAGTGCCGCCAAATTGAGCCTTCGCCGTCAAAGGCCACCTTACATTCCTTTTGCGCCACATCAAAGATGTGCGGGATGATGGCATTCTTGCTGATGTATTCGGTAATATCCTCTTTGGTGTAATACGCTCCCATCTGCCTCTTATTGATATACTTCTCAAAGATATAACCCAACACATCGGGATTGATCTCATTCCCGGCCTTCAAAGGGCGTTCGTCCAAATGCCAGCGCCACTCATCGAAGAAATCAAACAATTGCTCAAAGGCTTTGTCGGGAATTTCAATCTTCTCGCCGTAGCGTTCTTCGATTTGGTGCTGCTCGAAAATCCCGCCGTTGAGATAGGGGACAGTGCCCAGCAGTTTCTTGATTTCGGCGCTGTGCTTCTTTTTAGCAAAACCCTCAAAGAACAACGGGCACAGGAAATCGCTATAAAACAAATCCTTGCCCCGTTGTTTGCTGGCTTTGAGATGGTTCTGTAAATATTGCGGGTCATCATTCAAGAAGCGTTTAGCTTGAATGAAATACACAAACATCAAGCGGTTCAAAGTGACCGAGACATACCAGCGTTGGAAGTGCTCATCGGGTATGCCTTCAAGAAACTTCAAGAACGCGGTATGCTCATCTTTGAATCGCTCATAGAATTTCTTGGTAACGCGTTCCAGGTCGAAGGCGTTTCTCAGTCGTTGTCCTACCTCAATAATCGTTAAGCTGTCTTCTTCGTCGAGTTCAAAGACTGCCGCTTGCAGGCGCTGTAACAGGGCATCATTCTTGTGGCCGCTGGCAAAATCGTATTCCCGTCTGGCAATGGGTTTGCCGTATTCTCTGCGCACCCATTGCCATTTTTGTAACGTCCTGGCCTTGTCCGTAAAAATAATCAAATGTTCATGCGCTATTTTTCGCACCTGAGTTTCGATCTTATAGCGCAAAGCGGAATCGGGCATTGAGCCATCGGCGCGCGGCGAACAAATAAAAGCGGCCAGCCCACGCTTTTGGGCCACCATGGTTAGCTGGAAATATTCGCGGTTGACATCGATTTCAACAGTCTGATTAGCGCGATCCCAGCCTAGCCTTTCGCGGAAGAGCGTGTTCAAATTGTAGGCTTGTAAATCTTTGCGTGCTTCGGCAATATTGAATGGCATCGGTTTTCCTTAGGGCGTTGTCGCCAATCCTAGAGAACAAATAATCCTGGGTTCTTGTCTTTCAACATTTTCTTCGGTGATGCATAAACGATCATCGGCGCGCAAGTTTACAACCAGCTCTGCCAGTTGATAAGCGGAAATGCCAGTCCGCAATTGACGGTTCAAAACATCCCTGGCATATTCACGCAAGGGGAAGCGGTAAATCTCGTCAATGGCTTTAAGCAGCTCGGGCGTGACAAACAGCGTGCCTTGATTTTGGTCGACGAAGTTCTTAAGCCGTTCATAGGTTCTAAAGCGTGCACCTGACGGGCGTCCCAATTGCCCGCCGATCACCTTTTCCTCCTGAGCGATTTTTTCCACGCCTTTACGCACCATCTCATGATGATCTGGCCGGCGCGGCAGGGCAGGAGTTTCAGGAACACACTCAGCCGTCTTGAGAATTTCGTATTGTGACTCGGTGACGCTGTTGCCTTGCTTATCGATCCACGCCAGCGCGTCGTTGCCTTCGCCCGTCCGCACGTAGACCAGCGTGCCAGCGGGCCTGTTCTCTGTGCCAGCATGCGCCTTAGTGGAGAAGGCGACATCCGGCAAAGACGGAATGATCTTTTGCAATTGGGGATCGGCATCTATCGCATTCTTCCAAATCTGGAAAGCGTAGGAAGCCAAATCCACTTCGGTATCCCCCTCTTCGCCGTCAAGAATGCCCGACTTTTCGTTATACAAATCAACAATGACTTGTTGATCGTTATCATCTTCAAAGAAGGCTTCATCTGAGCCGACCACTTCGGCGTTCTCTCGAAGTCGTCTGCGCAAGCGGTCGCGCAATTTGATGATCGTATCCACGCCATCCGCAGGCAGAAAGGTATGGGCATGAATTGTGTCGGCTTTTTGACCAATTCGATCCACGCGCCCGACCCGTTGTATCAAGCGAATAATCGCCCAGGGCAGATCGTAATTGACCACGACCGCGCAGTCTTGCAGGTTTTGTCCTTCACTCAATACATCGGTGGCGACCAATACGCGCAGTTCATCTTCTGGCTTGATCTCATTCCGCTTGTCGTTGCTGACGGGGCTAAAGCGCCACGCCAGTTCGGTCGGGTCATACGAGCTGCCTGTTACACCGGCGATGGATTGAACCTTGCGATCTTTAAGTTGATCTTCCAAATAGTACACGGTATCGGCATACTGCGTGAAGACCAATACTTTTTGGGTTGGATAATCCTTCTTAATAAGTTTTACCAGTTCAGCCAGCTTGGTATCTTTGGCCGGATCCCAATTACCGCTACGGTTCAGGATGCCAATCAATGCGGCTGCATCTTCCCGCAAGTGTTGGGCCAGCGTTGGCTTGAAGATGGCTGAGTCTAACCAGTCAAATCGTTTTTTGAATTTTGTGCGGTATTGCTCATAAACCACCTTTGCTTCGCGTTTGAATTCTTCTTCAGCGCGTAAGCCGTGGGTGGCTTCGTCTGCGGTGCTGCCCGGCTCTTCGTCCAGTTCGTTGTTTTCGATGTCAAAGGTATCTGCCAGATCGCCGCCTGTATCGCCATCTTCAAAGCGGGCATCCAGTAAGGCGGGGTCTTGTGTGCCAATGGGCAGGGGCAGGTTATTTTCCAGCGCATGCAGGAAAATATAGTTTCTCAGGATGTGCCGTTCCACGGAGAGCAGGAAGGAATAGCCACTGCTTTCAAGGCGCTTAAACAGGTTCGTGCGCGAAAAGCCAATCAAGCGTTTGCCTGCGCGCGAGAGGTCGCCGAGCAACTTTTTCTCTTTGTCGCTCAGGTTAGTGTCTTGGTTGTTGACGTAGATACTCTGGCCCAACCCATAGCGCGGCAGTTTCATCTTGCCGATGGCGTCTACAACTTTTTTATCGTACAACCGAACATACTGGTCATGCGGGTCTTTTTGGCTCAATTTGAACTTGACCGTCTTGGGTATGCGCACAGGAAAGTAAGACTTTTCGCCGTTCTCAAAAAGCAGATACTTGCGCCCGTTTTCATCGGTTTTTGCATAATTGCTTTTGATGAAACCGCGCGTACGGCGAATCATATAGAGGCGCATGAGGTCTTGCCAGTCGGCAGGAAACGGACTTTTTTCAAACGCGGCTAACGTATGAATATCCGCTTGATGCTGACGGATGAACTCAATTTCGCCCAGCTCCCGCAAGAGCTGCTCAGGGCGAACCGTTAATTTCTGGTCTTCGGGTATAAAAAGTCGCAGCTGGTTGGACAAATCAATATAACTTTTGTTGTAGGGCGTGGCGGTCAGCATCACCACTTTGCTTTCGTTGTGTTCAATGTAATCCTGAATAGCCCGATAGCGTTTGCCTTCGCGGTTGCGCAGATTCTGGCTTTCATCAATGATGACCAGGCGGTAACGGCGCAAATTCTTCAAGTCACGGATGGTCTTGCTGATGGACATCACTTCGGCGTGCATCCGGTAAGTGGCGCGATAACTTTCCCACATCTTCACAAGGTTCTTGGGGCAGATGATGAGTGTGTCATAACCGCGCTCATCAAATACGCGGGAAATGGCCGTGCCTACCAGGGTTTTCCCCAACCCCACTACGTCACCAATCATCACCCCGCCGCGCTTTTCAATGTGATGCGCGGCAATTTTAACTGCGGCGGCTTGATAGGGCATTAACTTGGTCAAATCACTGGGGATGGTAAATTCTGATAAGCCTGCGCGTGCTTCCTGCGAGAGGTGATAGGCCATCTTGATGTAGATGTGATAGGGCGGAATCGGTTCTTCACGCGCCCACGATTCTTCAATGACCTTAATCAGCTCATCTGTAATGTCTATCGTTCCAAACTCATCATTCCAGCGATTCTTAAACCACGCAGCGAGTTTCTGGCTGGCATCGCCGTCCAGAACATCAATGTTTAATTCACCTTGTTTGGATAAGCCTGCCAGCGTGAGGTTGCTGCTTCCTAAAAAGCCAATGATCGGGTTGAACTTGTCTTCGCGGAAAAGCAAATATAACTTGGCATGCAGGGTATGGCGCAGAAATAACTTTACCTGCACTTTCTTCTCTCTCAATTGGGAGGCAAGTTTTCGCAAGCTGGCTTCGTCCTCGTTTGTCGGCGCGCCATACGTCAATTGTTCTTTGAATTCTTCCGCCAGCCTCTTTTTTAATTTAAGTTTTGTGGGGTTATCCAGTTCCTCTTCTTGTTGAGAAAAAGAGTAATAACTTTGCAATTCTTCCTGGGGAAGTTTTTGCATTCCGACCAACAGACGAACGCAATGCTGATCGCCACCGGGCCAGACATCAACTTGATTCGCCAATTGTTTCCAACCGCGCAAATTGAAATAGCCCACTGAAAAGTCGGCGCGATAAGAGGCTTGGATTGCGTTTTGTAAATCGGGGAGAAGCTTGAGTTCAATGTTGTCGAAAATTCGCGGCATATTAATTACTCCACGAATGCTAGGGCGGATTGGTAAATGGGATTATAGCATCGACAGCGAATGAAGGTGGAATGAAGGAGAACCCTCACCCTACCTCTCCCTGAAAGGGAGAGGAGAAGCAGTGGGCGATTCAGCGCGACGAGCATGTAGCGATCCTGCCACGGTTGCCACAACGAGAAGAACGGAATCGGCAGGATTTGCGGCGACATCCAAAAGGTGACGAAGCCCAGCGCCAGCGCACCGCAGTGCGACAATTCTTACTTTCATTCTGATCGTCACCGACTCGCTGGGGTTGGCTTCTGTGCCGGATACCGTCGTCATCGCCGTTACCGAGTACAGAATCTATCTGCCCCTGGTGAAGAGGAACTAACAACGCGGTTTAAGGCCTCCAGGATCTTGCTTGATCCTGGAGGCCATCGTCGGGTACAGCGATCGGGGGAGCGGAAACTGTCGGTGCCGGGTCGAGGCAGATCTGGCCGGCCAGGTGTGGCTGGCGATGCCGGGCCGATCAAGGATCGTGCAGCAGAAAGATAACCCCCGGCATATGGTCTGCCACGCAAGTATCATGGCATGCGTGCAGCGCTGAAGAATCGGCTTGTGCAGAGCCAGATTTTTCGCGCAGGCTGAGGCGGCTTGACGGCGACTGGAGCGGACAGGAGCACACAGATTCCCGCGTGGCCGTGACGGGTCACGCCGGAGAGCGGAGAATGGGGCGAGCGGCCGTGTTTGATTCGCTGGACGTGATCGAGCGGGTGCGCGAGCGCCAGTTGACGGCCGCTCAATTGGACGGCTACCTGCGCGACGCCGAGGCCGCGCTGTATCGCTATCAAATCGAACGCTATGGCGCACAGCCATGTTATACTACCAGGTATGCCGCGTGATGCCTTGTTGCTCCACACAAAACTTGCGCCGCCACGCTTGCGCAAGCGCGTCCTGCCGCGCTCTGCGTTGATCGCCAAACTGCGTGAGGCGCTCGATTATCGACTCACGCTGGTGCAGGCGGGTACGGGTTACGGCAAGAGCACCGCGCTCGCGGCCCTGGCCGACGAAGACGTTCCGCTGTTCTGGTACAGCCTCGACGAAGCAGACGCCGATCCGCAGCGCTTCCTCTCCTATCTCATCGCCACCTTTGAACACCGCTTGCCGCAGTTGTCCGATGCACCGGCCGTGCTGCTGCAAGAGTTCAGCGGCGCCGGGGGCGGCGCGTGGGCGCACGTGATCGATGCCCTAGTCAATGCGCTGAGTGCCGCGCTGACCACACCGGCCCTGTTGGTGATCGACGATTATCAGTTCGTCGCCGCTGCCCTGGAAATCAACGCCCTCGTCGAACGCTTCCTGACGTATCTGCCGCCCGATCTGCACGTCATTCTCACCGGCCGGCACCTGCTCAACACGCCGCAGTTGATTACGTGGCGCGCGAAAGGCGAAGTGCTGGAGATCAATCGCGCCGAGCTGGCTTTTCGCGCCGATGAAATTTCGGCCCTCTTTCACGACACCTATGCGATGCAGCTGTCGCCCGACGACATTGTGGTGCTGGCCGACAAGACCGAAGGCTGGCCCATCGCCCTGCATCTGGTGTGGCAGAGTCTGCGCGGCAACACCGCCGAAAGCGTGCGCGAGCTGCTGGCACGTGGTCCCACTTCGCTGAGTGCGCTGTTCGCGTATCTGGCGCGTGATGTGCTGGATCGTCAAGCGCGTGAGGTGGCCGATTTCCTGCGGGCCACGGCTGTGCTGCGTGAGCTGACTCCGGCCGCGTGTGACGCGGTAACCGCCTCGACCGCCGGGATGACGCTGCTCAATCGGTTGAGCGAACTCGATCTCTTTGTCGTGGCGCTGGGCGAGAAGCACTATCGCTATCACCATCTCTTCCACGATTTTCTGCGCGAGCAGGCCGCCCTCGATCCGATCGGTTGGCAGACCCACCAACGGCGCGCCGCCGCGTATTTTCAAGCGGACCAGAATCTTGAGGAAGCGATCTATCACTGGCTCGCCGCGCAGTCGTACGGAGAAGCAGCCGAGGCGATCGAGCAGGTGGGGGAAGCGACTTTGCGATCGGGCCGCATGGAGTCCGTCGCCAATTGGATCGATGCTCTGCCGCCGGAAGTGCTGGCCGATCATCCGGCCTTGCAAGCTTTTCTCGGCGATGTGTATCGCTTGCGCAGCCACTTCGATGCGGCGCTGGCCTGGTATGCTTCTGCCGAACAGGCCTGGCGTGCCAGTGGTGACATGGTCGGCATTAGTCGCGCGCTGCGCGGCCAGGCACTGGTGTACCTGGACACGGTGCGGCCCACGCAAGCCGAAAGCCTGTTGGAAGAAGCGCTGCGTCTGACCGACGGCATGGCGGATCGATCGGCGCGGGCGCGCCTGCTGGAGCTGCTCGCCGAGAACAAACTCAACATGGGCAAGCCCGACGAGGCCGAAGCCCTGCGCGTCGAAGCCCAGCAGCTGCGTGCCGCAGGCCCGACGGAAGATACGTTGAGTGTGCGCGTGAAGCTGCGGACCGGGCGGCTGGATGAAGCACAGCACATCCTGGAGATGTGGGCCGGCAGCGAACGCGAAGCGGTGGAGCGCGGCCAGACGCATCCGCCGCGCGCACATCGCGAAACCGTTTTGATCTTGTCGTTGATTCAGGCGCTGCGCGGGCAGGTTGATCAAGCCTTTGTGCTGGCGCAAGAAGGTATCGCGCTCGGCGAACGTCTGAACTCACCCTTTGTCACCGCCGTGGCGCAGATTCGGTTGGGGCACGCCTGGCAGCTGCGCCCCGCGGCACGCGAAAATCACGATGAGGCCCTGCGCTGTTACCAGACCTCCATCGCGTTGGGCGATCGGTTGTTGGTGCGGCGCATCCGGGCTGAGGCCATGTGGGGGCTGACGCGCGCCTATGGTTTCTTCGGCGATCTGGAAGCCGCCCGGCGCGCTGCCGCCGAAGGGATCGAGATCGGCTTGTGGGCGGGCGATTTATGGATTGCGGCGCTGATCGAAGTGACGCTGGGCGCGAGCCACGTGTTAGCCGATCGATCCGCGGACGCGATCGAGATCCTGGCGCGCGCGTTGGGCCGCTTCCGCAGCTGCGGCGATAGCTTTGGCCGCGCAGTGACACGCTTATGGCTGAGCCTGGCGTACTTCAATCTTAAGCAGAGTGAAAGCCTGGCGTCGAGCGTTGACGATCTGTTGGCGCTGTGCGAAACGCACGGTTACGAGTTCTTGTTCGCTGTGCCCACGCTGCTGGGACCGCCTGACCCGCGCGTGATGGTTCCGATCTTGATCGAGGCGCGCCACCGCCGCTGCCATCCTGCCTACGCGGCCCAGGTGCTGGCCGCGATGGGCTTGCCCGACATCGCCGTGCATCCGGGTTATCAACTGCGGGTGCAGACGTTGGGCACGTTTCGTGTCTGGCGCAGCACGGTGGAAATCGCGCCGCGCGAATGGCAGCGTGACAAAGCGCGCCAGCTCTTTCAACTGCTCCTGGCGCAGCGCGGGCGCTGGCTGCAGCGGGATGAGATCGCCGATCGGTTGTGGCGCAACCTCGCGCCCGAGGCCGCCCTGCGCGATTTCAAGGTGGCGCTGAACGCGCTCAACAAAGCCATCGAGCCGCAGCGCTCGGCCGATGAGGTATTTGCGTTTATCGTGCGGGAAGGATCGGCTTATCGGCTGCGTCCTGAAGCGGATGTGTGGCTGGACGCGATCGAATTTGAGCGCGAGTGCGAAACCGGTCTGCGCTCAAACGACATCGATCCGGCGATCGCCGCGCTGCGCGCCGCGCTGCACTGGTATCGCGGCGACTATTTGCCCGATGCCCTCTACGAAGATTGGGCCAGCGAAGAGCGCGAGCGGCTGCTGTCGCTGTATCTGCGCGCGGCCGATAAGCTGGCCGGGCTGTTGATCGAGCGCGGTGAATTCGAAGAGGCCCTGGACATCTGTCAGGCCATCCTCGCGCGCGATGCGTGTTGGGAACGCGCCTATCGCCTGATCATGACCGCCCACACGCGGCAGGGTAATCGGCCACTGGCGCTGCGAGCGTATCAGCGCTGTGTCACCACCCTGCGTGATGAACTCGGCGTTGAACCGTCGGCTGCCACCACTTCCCTCTATCAACAAATCGCTCAGTCGGATGCGCCGCGTGTAACTGGCCTGTAACTCCTCGCTGTTAGACTCCAGAACAAGACCCCGCTCAGTGGAGACGCGCGTGGATTCGGAAGCCAACCTCGTTTCATTCGTGCTGCGCTTTGTGTTCGATCAACCGCCGGAGACGACGGAGACAGCGCCCGCGCCAACCGGTCCGGCCTGGCATGGTGTTATCCGTCACGTGCAGACCAATCAAGAGCGGCACTTCACACGCTGGGCTGAAGCGGCGGCGTTTGTTGAACAGTATGTTGATCTGAGCGAAGAACGTAACGAGTAATGAGTAACGAGTAAACCCATTACTCGTTACTCATTACTCGTTGATTACAAGCCTATTTTTCAAGGAGCACTAATGAGCATTGAACTGAACGATCGAGTTGCCATCGTCACGGGTGGCGCCAACGGCATTGGACGCGAGACGGCGTTGGCGTTCGCACGAGCCGGTGCGGCCGTCGCCGTGTGGGATATGGCCGAAGAGGCGGGCCAGGCCGTCGTCGCCGAGATCAAACAAGCGGGCGGCCAAGCGGCCTTCTTCAAAGTCAATGTGGCCTCGCAGGCCGACGTTGAAGCGGCCGTCGCGCACGTCGTCGCGCAGTTTGGCCAGATCGATATCTTGATCAACAACGCCGGTATCCTGCGCGACGGGCAGTTGCTTAAAGTGAAAGACGGCCAGATCGTCGGCAAGATGAGCGAGGCGGATTTTGACGCGGTGATCGCCGTGAATCTGAAGGGCGTGTTCAACTGCACGCAGGCCGTAGCGCCGGAGATGATCAAACGCGGCTATGGGCGTGTCATCAGCGCGTCGTCGGTGGTGGGGTTGTATGGCAACTTCGGGCAGACCAACTACGTCGCCACCAAAGCGGGCGTGATTGGCATGACCAAAGTGTGGGCGCGCGAGTTGGGCAAGCGGGGCATCACCTGCAACGTCGTCGCGCCGGGCTTCATCGCCACGGATATGACCAAAGGCATGCCGGAGAAAATTCTGCAAGGCATGATCGATCACACACCCGTCGGGCGGCTCGGCCAACCGATCGATATTGCCAACGCCTATCTGTTCCTCGCGTCCGATGAAGCCAGCTTCATCAATGGCGCGGTGCTGAGTGTGGATGGCGGCGTGGTGACGGGAACGTAATCAGTAGACCATGAAAGCATCCTGAGCGGAGTTCTGCATTCTGTTCGCAGAACGCAGTCGAAGGATGCGGCTCGAATAGAACGACTGGACTTGTGATGTTATCCGCATCCTTCGACTGCGCAGCGGAAAAGAACGCTGCTCCGCTCACGCCCTGTCCGCGAAGCGGGGGCGCGCCAGGCGGGATGCTTGACCTGTTTTCGTGATCTACTAATAGTAGGCAAGGACTACCGGATGTACATTGGCGATTGGCTGGCTCGCCGCGAGATGCTGACGCCGAATAAAGTCGCGCTAATCGATGCGCAGCGCGCTTATCAACCGATCACCTATCGCGAGTGGAATCGCGCGGCGAATCGGACGGCACATTACCTGCGCGAGCTGGGCGTAAGCAAAGGCGATCGCGTCGCGGTGCTGGCGCTGAACTGCGTCGAATATCTCGACGTGTGGTTTGCGTGCGGCAAACTCGGCGCGATCATGCAGACCCTCAACTGGCGGCTCACGCCGCATGAGCTCGGCGGATTGATCGACGACGCGACGCCCCGGGTGCTGATCTATGGCCCGGATTTTGAAGTCGCCGTCGCCGCGCTGCGCGCCCGGTCGACCAGCATTCAACACTTTATCGCTTTGGAGCGCACCACTGATCCACATGATCGTGTCTTTGCGGAACGTAATTCGTGCGTCGACGATCCGCCGCCTGAAGTTGAGCTGGATTGGGATGACGCCTGGGCGATCTGCTACACGGGCGGCACGACCGGCCTGCCTAAAGGCGCGATTCTGACGCATCGCGCGATCGCAGCCAACTCCGTCAACACCGTGATGAGCTGGGGCCTGACGCCCGACGATGTGACGATCCTCAATTCGCCGCTGTTTCACACGGGCGGGCTAAACGTCTTCACCGCGCCGCTGGTTCACATCGGCGGCACGTCGATCGTGTGCCGGGGCTTTGACGTCGATCAGGTGTTTGATCTCATTCGCGATCGCGGGGTGACGATCACGTTCGGCGTGCCGACGATGTTTATTGCGCTGCAGCAGCATCCCCGCTGGGCCGCAGCCGATTTCTCCAGACTCAAGTTGATCATCAGCGGCGGCGCGCCGTGTCCGCTGCCCGTCTTTGAAAAATTCTGGGATCGCGGCGTCGATTTCAAAACAGGTTACGGTCTGACCGAAGCCGGGCCGAATACGTTCTGGCTGCCGAAAGAAGACGTGCGGCGCAAACCGGGCGCCGTCGGCTTTCCGCTCTTTCACGTCGACGTGAAGATCGTCAATGAGCAGGGGCGCGAATGTGACGCCGACGAAGTCGGCGAGTTGCTGATTCGCGGACCGCATGTCTGTGGCGGCTATTGGAAGCGCCCGGCAGAAACCGCGCAGGCGATCGTCGCCGGCTGGCTGCATACCGGCGATCTGGCGCGGCGCGACAGCGAGGGCTACTATACGATTGTCGGGCGCAGCAAAGACCTGATCATCTCCGGCGGCGAAAACATTTATCCGGCGGAAGTGGAGAGCGTGCTGCACGCGCATCCGGCTGTGACCGAAGCCGCGCTGATCGGCGTGCCGGATGAGAAGTGGGGCGAGGTCGGTCGGGCGATCGTCGTAACCCGCAACGGTGTCACGATCGGGGCGGACGATCTAGCGGCTTTTTGCCAGGCTCGACTGGCCCGTTACAAGATTCCCAAATCGTTTGTGCTGGTCGAATCTTTGCCCAAGACGGCGGCGGGGAAGATTGATAAGAAGGTGTTGCAGGAAAAATATGGTGCGTGATGCGTAATACGTACTGCGTAATTGTTTTACGCAATACGCAGCACGCAGTACGGAGAAGAGACTTCATCTATGCCCACAATAACCACCAACGGCCTCACCCTCGCATATGAAACTCACGGTTCCGGTGAACCGCTGGTGCTGATCTCCGGCATTGGCTACGATCGCTGGCAGTGGCACAAGATGGCGCCGGGGCTGGCCGAGCATTTCACGGTGATCGTCTTCGACAATCGCGGCGTGGGACAAACCGATAAACCGGCCGGGCCATACACAGCTCAGCTGTTGGCCGATGATACCGCAGGGTTGATACAAGCGTTGGGCCTGCGGTGCGCGCACGTCATGGGCCATTCGATGGGCGGTTTTATCGCACAGGCGTTGGCACTGAGTCATCCCGACAAAATTGACAAACTGATTCTGGCTTCGACAAACTTCGGCGGTCCGCATCACATTCCGATCACGCCTGAAGCGATGGCCGTGTTGACCGACGTGAAGAGTGATCCGGTGACGCGCTTTAAGAACGGCCTGGGCGTGAGCACAGCCCCGGGTTATGCCGATAAGAACGCGGCGATGATCGAGGCGTGGCTGGCGTGGCGCACGCAAAACCCGATCGATCCGGCGGCCTATCAGGCGCAGCTGGCCATCGGGTTGGGGCTGTTGTCCGCAGAGACCTGCTTCGAGCGCAAATTGAAGCAGATCACCGCGTCGGCGCTGATCCTGTTTGGGGCGCATGACCAAGTCGTGCCACCGGGCAATGCGGAACTGCTCGCCCACGAGATACCCAACAGTTCGATCGAGATTCTGCCCGACGCCGGTCACTTCTTTCCCATCGAGACACCTGAAGCGGCTAACGCCGCCATTATCCGATTTCTTGGCGAGTGAAGGGTTATGCGCTACGCACAAATATTGAGCACGGGCAGTTACGTTCCTGAACGAGTGGTCACCAATGCGGAAGTGGATGCCCTGATCGGCGAATCGACCAACGACTGGCTGATTGAAAACGTCGGCATTCGCGAGCGACATTGGATGCAGGCCGATCAAACGACGTCGGATCTGATCGTGGCCGCGTCGCAGGCCGCGCTCGATCGGGCTGGAGTCAAACCCGCTGAGCTTGATCTCATTATCGTGTCTACCGATACGCCCGATTACTTGTCGCCGGGGACATCCGTCGTCGTGCAGCATAAACTGGGCGCGCTACGATCCGGCTGCTATGATGTGAATAGCGCGTGCGCGGGTTGGGTGACGGCGCTCGATCAAGGCGCGCGATATCTCATCACTGAACCTTCTTTCAAATATGTGCTGGTGGCGGGTGGTTACGGCATGAGCCGCTTCCTCGATTTCAAAGACAAGAAGACGGCCAACCTGTTTGCGGACGGCGCAGGTGCGGCCGTGTTGGGCGTGGGCGATGCGCCCGGTTGGCTGGGCAGCAACTTGCTGGCCGTGGGCAGTTTCCATGATGCACTGGGTATCTATAGTGGCGGCGCATTCCGACCGAGCACGCCCGAGAACATGGCGACGTACGGCCCACCCAAAGTGGAGTTCGTCAAGAAGTTCCCCAAGACCTTCAACACTGAATACTGGCCGAAGTTGATTCAGGGCGCGCTGGATAAGGCCAATCTCACATTTGATGATGTCGATCTGTATCTGTTTACGCAGTTAAACCTGCGCACCATCGAAGCGATGATGCAGACGCTCGGTCAACCGATCGCGAAGACGCACTGGGTGATGGATAAGTGGGGCTATACCGGATCGCCCTGTGTGGCGATGGCGCTGGATGATGCCATCGCGCAGGGACGCGGGCCGCAGCCGGGGCAGATCATTTGCTTCTGCGCGTCGGGCGGCGGGATTACCATGGCGGCTTCGGTCTGGCGCTGGAAATAATGGGACACAGATTACGCAGATTTCACAGATAAAAGCAAAAATCTGTGTTCATCTGTGAAATCTGTGTCCTAATGCAGTTGAGGTGACTGATGTACATTGGCGATTGGCTGGAAAGAGGGGATCGCTACTGGCCAGATAGTCTCGCAGTAGTCGATGTTGCCAAAGGCGAGGCAGGGCGCTTCACCTATCGGCAGTTGAACCAACGGGCGAACAAGTTGGCGACCTGGCTGCGTGATAGTGCCGGTGTACGACGTGGCGATCGCGTGGGGATGCTGGCGTTGAACGGCGTGGAGTTCCTCGACGCCTTCTTTGCGTGCGGCAAGCTCGGCGCGATCTTCGTGCCATACAACTGGCGCAGCCACTGGCGCGAACTCGTCGATCTGATTGAGGTCACCCGGCCCAAAGTGCTGATCTATTCGGATGACTTCAAAGCCAACGTCGCTGAGATTGAAGACGCCACACACACCACGCACCATGCAATACGGTCATACCTGCACCTCGATGGTTCCGGTATACTCCATAGTTTGCCTTACGAGCAAACTATGCAATCCGCTACGGATGCTCCTGTTACTAATGAATTCATCGACGCCGAAGACATCATCTGCCTGATCTTCACCGGTGGCACGACGGGTCTGCCCAAAGGCGCGCAGATTTCGTATCGCATGATTGGCTGGAACACGCTCAACACCATCATCCACGAACTTCAGCGCGGCGATATCACCATCACGCACACACCGCTGTTCCACACGGGCGGGCTGCTGGTTTACACCCTGCCGCTGCTCACGCTCGGTGGGACGATCGTTATCATGCGCAAGTGGACGCCCGACGACATGCTCGATCTGATCGAGCGCGAGCGCGTGACGATGTTCTTCTGTGTGCCGTCGCAATATCAGCTGATGCTGCAAGCGCCGAAGTTTGCCACCACGTCATTCAAGAGCGTGCGTTTCATGACGAGCGGCGGCGCGCCGCTGCCCGTGCCCATCATCAAAGCCTATCGCGATCAACATGGCGTGGTCTTCAAGCAGGGTTTCGGCATGACGGAATTCGGCCCGGGCATCTTCTCGATGGGACCGGAATTTGCCGAGAAAAAAGCCGGATCGATCGGGATGCCCAATTATTTCGTCGATGCGCGTGTAGTGGATGACGACCATCAGCCGGTGTCTGCCAACACGATCGGCGAACTCGTGCTCAAAGGGCCGTCGATGTGCAGCGGTTATTTCAATAACCCCGAAGCCAGCATTGCGGCGATGGATGCCGACGGCTGGTTCCACACGGTCGATCTGGCTCGCGTTGACGACGATGGCTTCGTCTTCATCGTCGATCGCAAGAAGGATATGTTCATCAGCGGCGGCGAGAATGTGTATCCGGTCGAGATCGAGAAGGCGCTCTACGAACATCCGGCGGTGGCGCAGTGTGCGGTGATCGGCGTGCCCGACGAGAAGTGGGGCGAGGTCGGCAAGGCCATCGTCGTACTGAAGCCCAACGCGACCGTCACGGAAGAAGAGCTGATCGAGCACATGAAGTCGCGCCTCGCTAAATTCAAAGTGCCCAAGAGCGTGGCCTTTGTCGCCGCGCTGCCGCTATCGGCCGCAGGTAAGATTCTTAAGCGCGAGTTACGTGAAATGTCTGTGAAGTAATGTCATTCACAAATGTCGTCATGCCCGAATGCTGCTGTCGGGCATCCGTGCAATAATCAGCGGATGCGCCCAATCGGTTTCTGGATTCCCGCCAACGGCACGCGGGAATGACGCTCGGCGAAATCTGCAAACTGTGAGTTACTCAGCAATCAGAAATTCACAATCCAAAGGAGACTACCATGCCCACCGTACCCACATTGCCCGGTATCACCTCAAAGTTGATCGATACACCGCGTTTACAGATGCACGTGTTGTTCAGCGGCCCGGCTGATGGCGTGCCTGTGCTGTTCATTCACGGCAATGCGTCATCGGCCTCGTATTGGGAAGAGATCATGTTGAAGTTGCCCAGCGGCTATCGCGGCATCGCGCCCGATCTGCGCGGTTATGGCGACACCGAAGACAAGTTGATCGATGCCACGCGCGGCACGGGCGATTTTGTGGACGATCTGATCGGTTTGGCAAAAACGCTCGGTCTGAGCAAGTATCACGTCGTTGGCCATTCGATGGGCGGTGCGATTTCTTTCAGCCTCGTGCCTGCGGCCGGTGACGCGATCCTCTCGGCCACACTGGTTAATCCCGCCTCGCCCTACGGTTTTGGCGGCACGAAAGACCTCGATGGTACGCCGAACTATGCCGACTTTGCGGGTTCGGGCGGCGGCGTGGTGAATCCCGAATTCCCGAAGTTGATAGCGGCGGGCGATCGGAGCAGCGACAATCCGCAGGCGTCGCCGCGCGTCGTGATGAACAGCTTCTACTGGAAGCCGCCCTTCAAGTCTGCGCGCGAAGAAGACCTGCTCACTGCGCTCATGACAGAGAAAGTCGGCCCGGATAAATATCCCGGTGATTTCGTGCCATCTGGCAACTGGCCCAACGTCGCGCCCGGTCAGTTCGGCCCGATCAATGCGGTGTCGCCCAAATACGTCGGCGACAGCGTGAAGCGCTTCATCGCGGTGCAGCCTAAGCCGCCGATCCTATGGGTGCGCGGTAGCGACGATCAGATCGTTGGCGACAACTCGCTGTTTGATTTTGGCACGCTGGGCAAGTTCGGTTTTGTACCCGGTTGGCCCGGCGATGAAGTCTATCCGCCGCAGCCGATGGTGGGTCAGGTACGCAAGGTGCTCGATCAGTACGCGGCAAACGGCGGAAAATACTGGGAGAAGGTTATCGCCGAGACAGGACATTCGCCGTACATCGAAAAGCCGGATGAGTTTATGGCGCTGTTGATCGAACATCTGAAGGATGCGTAAAAAGTGATAAGTGACGAGTGACGAGTGAATTCACTTTTCACTCATCACTCGTCACTCATCAAGGATAATGATCATGCACATCAAGAGGTCACTGGCACGCCCCAGCGCCATCGTCGGCGCGGGCATGAGCAAGTTTGGCGCATTTCCCGATAAGGCGGGGCGCGATCTGTTTGTCGAAGCGTTCAAAGAGATGAGTGGCTCGATCGATAAGGGCTTTGATCCCAAAGAGATCGATGAGATCTACGTCGGCAATTTCTCGAGCGATCTCTTTGAAGGGCAAGCGCACAACGCGCCTATCGTCGCCGATGCGGTGGGCCTCGTGCCCCGATCGGCTACCCGCGTCGAAGACGCCTGCGCGTCGGGCGGCGTGGCGCTGCGGCAGGGCGTGATGGCGATCGCCTCGGGGATGGCGGACATGGTGCTGGTCGGCGGCTTCGAACGCATGACGACGCTGCCCACTGCGCAAGTCACCGATACGCTGGCCGCCGCGGGTGATACGCTGTTTGAAATTCCGGCGGGCTTCACTTTTCCGGCGTTTTATGCGGCGATGGCCTCGGCCTACATGCACCAGTACGGCCTGAAGCCCGAACACCTGATGCATGTCGCGCTGAAGAATCACGCCAACGGTGCGCTGAATCCCAAGGCGCAGTTCGGCGTGACGATTCCCGCCTGGATGCAGGGCCGCATCGAAACGGCCAAGAAGAAAAACAAGCCCGTGCCGAGCTGGCAGAATGAATGGGACTTTTTGCACGATGACGCTGCGAATCCGATGGTGGCGTGGCCGCTGCGCCTGTTCGACTGTTCGCCCATCACCGACGGGGCCGCGTGCGTACTGCTGGTCGCGGCCGATCGGGCGAAGGAATTCACCGACAATCCGATCACCATCATCGGTTCGGGCCAGGCGTCGGGGATGCCGCTGCACAATCGGGCCGAGCTCACCTCGATCGGCGCGGCGAAGGTTGCCGCGCAGCAGGCCTATGAAATGGCGGGCATCACTGCGAAAGACATCCGCATTGCCGAGGTGCATGATTGTTTCACAATTGCGGAAGTGATCGCCAGTGAGGACCTCGGGTTCTTTGCGCAGGGTACGGGTTACGGTATGGCCGAAGATGGCGTCACGGCACGCGATGGCGCAAAGCCCATCAATACATCAGGCGGCCTGAAATCGAAGGGGCATCCTGTCGGCGCGTCGGGCGTGGCGCAAGTGATCGAAGTGTGGAAGCAGATGCGTGGCGAAGCGGGTGCGCGGCAGGTGAAGCAAGATGTGCCGCTCGCGCTAACGCACAACGTCGGCGGCACGGGCCAGACCTGCGCCGTGCACGTCTTCGAACGAAAGTAAACTGATCCACGAATCTTCGCGAAATTGGCAAAATACGTCATTGCGAGCATCCCGCGCGGAGCCGTATTTGTGCGCGGCGCAGTCGAATGATGCGGCGGCTTGCAAGCCGCGCAATCTCGGCCTTCATCAGCGGGAGATTGCTTCGTCGCATCCTTCGACTTCGCTACGCTTCGCTCACGCCGTGTCCGCAAAGCGGCGGCGCGCTGGGCGGGATGCTCCTCGCAACACTTGCACCCACTGCGTGCAGTGCGGTGTGACGGCTTGTAGAGATTCGTGGATCGATAGGACTAATGGACATGGCAAACGACTCACGGCCATTTACGGCCAACGCATTCAATCAATATCTGGGCGAACACAAATTGATGGGCACACGCTGCGCCAAGTGCAGAGGATTGTATCTGCCGCCGCGCGCGATTTGTCCGGCGTGCCACAGCGATCAACTTGAATGGATCGAGATGAGCGGCAAGGGTAAACTCGCCGCGTTCTCGGCGGTGTTTATTGGGCCGAGCGCGCTGCAGGCCGAAGGCTACGATCGCACCAATCCGTATTGCGCGGGCATCGTCGAACTGGACGAGGGCGTGAAGATCAGCGCGCGCGTGTTGGGCGTTGATGCGAAGCAGCCGGCCAATATCGCCATCGGTACGCCGTTGACGGTCGAGTTTATTGAGCGCGGCGAGGGTGAGCAGAAGAAGACGGTTTTGGCGTTCAAGGCGATCTAATGAGTAACGAGTAATGAGTATTGGGCAGTTTACTCGTTACTCATTACTCGTTTTAGAGGTTGCAACATGCCCAAAATTCAAGCCAACGGCATCGAATTGTATTACGAGCAGCACGGCTGGGACAAAGATGCCGAGGTGCTGGTGTTGTCCAACGGCGTGTTGATGAGCACGGCCAGTTGGGCGCTGCAAGTGCCGGTGCTGGCGAAGCACTATCGCGTGCTGGTGTACGATTGCCGCGGCATGTGGCAGTCCGATCATCCCACCGGGCCGTACAGCATGGAGCAGCATGCCGATGATCTGGCTGCCCTGCTGGATGCGCTGCACATCGAACGGGCGCACATCGCGGGCATCTCGTATGGCGGCGAGATCAGTTTGATCTTCGGCTACAAATATCCACAGCGCACGATCAGCGTCATTGCCTCGTCCGCCGTCAGCCAGATCGATCCGCTGCTGCGCGGGATCATCGATAGTTGGACTGCGGCGGCGCGAGCCAAAGACCCTGAGTTGTTCTTTCAGGTCACGTATCCCACCAACTTCTCCGAAGCGTGGATCGCCGCGAATCAAGCTGCGCTCGATGGGGCGCGGGCACGCTATCGGACGTTGGATTTTGACGCAGTGCTGGAACTGCTGCTGAGTTTCTCGCGGCTTAACATCACATCCGAACTCAAGCACATCACCGCGCCGACGCTCGTCATCGTGGGCGAGCAGGACATCCTGAAGCCGCGCAAGTACGCCGAGATCATCGTCCGCGAAATCCCCAAGAGCGAATTGGTGGTCGTGCCCAATTCCGGTCATGCCGTGTGCTGGGAACAGGCGGGGTTGTTTAATACGCTCATTTTAGGGTTTCTTGCGAAACATGGTCGATAACGAGTAACCAGTAACGAGTAATCCGTTTCTTACTCGTTACTGGTTACTCATTACGGAGTTCTCATGTACACCTTCGATTGGCTGGCCAAGCAAGCCGAGTTACGCTCCGATAAGATCGCTTTAGTCGATGCTGCGACCAATCGGCGCTACACCTACGCGGAGTTTCATCTGCGCGCCAGCCGCTTTGCCGAATTCCTGCGCGACGAATGGAAAGTACAGCCCGGCGAGCGCGTCGCGCTGCTGGCGCACAACTCGTCTGATTACTTCGAGATGCTGTATGGCTGCGCGAAGATCGGTGCGATTCTGGTCTGCCTGAACTGGCGGTTGGCCGCGCCCGAACTCGAATTCATCATGCGCGATTCCACACCGATCGCGTTGATCTACGATCCACCGTTTGCCGAGGCCGCACAGGCGTTGAAGGCCAACCTGAATCTCACCCGCGTGATGACGCTGGCGAAAGACGCCGCGCCTGCGGCGGCCGAAGGCGAGTGGGCATACGAAAGCACGCTGGCGCAAGCTTCGGGCAAGCCGGTCGTCATGCCGCCGCGCAGCCTCAACGAGGTGTGGCACATCCTCTACACGGCGGGCACGACCGGCCGCGCCAAGGGTGTGCTGCAAACTTTTGGCATGGTGTTTTACAACGCGCTCAACATCGGCTTGCCGATCGATCTCACGTCCAACGATGTGACGTTGAATCTGCTGCCGTGCTTTCACACCGGCGGCCTGAATCTGTATACCAACCCTACGTTTCACGTCGGGGGTACCGCGATTGTGCAGCGCACCTTTGAGCCGGAAGAAACTTTCCGCCTGCTTTCGACGGAAGCGACCGCGTTCTTCGGCGTGCCCGCCGTTTACCTGTTTTTGAGCCAGCATCCCAAATTTGCGGAGACCGATTTCTCGCGGATGCGATCGTGGGCGTGCGGCGGATCGCCGATCCCGACGAGTCTGCTCGAACTCTACCAAAAGCACGGCATTTTCATCCAGTTTGGTTTTGGCATGACAGAAACCGGCCCGACCGTTTTTCTCATCGACAAAGAGCATGTGGTCAGCAAGATCGGATCGGTGGGCAAGCCGCAGCTGCACGTCGAGGTGCGCATCGTCGATCACGAGAGCAAAGATGTACCGACCGGCGAGCGCGGCGAACTGCTGATCAAAGGCCCTGGCGTAACGCCTGGCTACTGGCAGCTGCCCGATGTGACCGCGCAGACGATCGAAGACAGCTGGCTGCACTCCGGCGACGTGGCCGTGCGCGACGAAGACGGCTACTACACCATCGTCGATCGCTGGAAGGACATGTATATCAGCGGCGGCGAGAATGTGTATCCGGCCGAAGTCGAGAACGTGATTTACCAACTGCCGCAGATCGGCGAAGTGGCCGTGATCGGCGTGCCTGATGAGAAGTGGGGCGAGGTTGGCAAGGCCATCGTCGTGCTCAAGCCCGATCAGACGATTAGCGAAACGGGCATTATCGAGCACTGCCGCGCGAATCTGGGCCGCTACAAAGTGCCAAAGTCGGTGGCCTTCATCGACAAGCTGCCGCGTAATCCGGCGGGCAAAGTGGTGAAGCATGAACTGCGGGCGAAGTTTGGAGCGTGATGCGTAGTGCGTGGTGCGTGAAAAGCGAACACGCAACACGAACCACGCAACACGGTGACCCTATGCAAATTGGACAGACTTTTACCTCAACGCGCACTTTCACTCAAGACGATTTCAATCGCTTCGCGGCGTTGAGCGGCGACGACAATCCCATCCATGTCGATCCGGAGTTTTCGGCGCGGACGAAGTTTGGCCGCACGGTGGCGCATGGGATGTTGTTGTACGGCTCGATCTGCGGGGCGGTGAGCGCGCATTTCCCGGGCGTCGTGCAGCTGGAGCAAAACCTGCGGTTTCCAAGTCCGACCTATGTGGGCGAGGAAATCACGATTCGCTTGAGTGTGACTGAGGTAAACGCAGGCGATCGCACGGCATGCATCGAAGCGGCGATCACGCGGCCAGCGGGCGAGGTGAGCTGCGAAGGGGCGATGTTGATTCGGATAACTCAGGCATCCTGAGCGGAGGCGCTGGGCGTCCTTCGACTACACTTCGTTTCGCTCAGGATGCGCCCAGCGCGCAGTCGAAGGATGCGGATCGACCTGACTGAAATCGATGACGAAAGGTTACTGCTCAGCCGTCATTGCGAGGAACGTCTTTTGCGACGAAGCAATCTCCTTCACAGATGGCAATGCTTGCTGACCGGCGCGGAGATTGCTTCGCAAAAAACGCTCGCAATGACGGCGGGCTGAGCAGTAACGACGAAAGACAATTGACCATGCCACTCGTTTTGATCGAACGCACAGAATCCATTGCGACTATTACGTTCAACCGGACCGAGCGGCATAACAGCCTGGTGCCAGAGTTGTTGCGCGAGTTGTCAGGCGCGTTGGGCGCAGCCAGCGAGGCTCGCGTCCTGGTGTTACAGGCCAATGGCCGATCATTTTCAACGGGCGGCGATGTGCGCGCCTTCTATGATCAGCGTGATAACGTTGAAGACTATGCGCGCGAGATTGTAGGCCGGTTGAATGAAACGATCGAGGTGCTGCTGAAGTTCCCCGCGCCCATCATCGCGGCGGTGAACGGGCTTGTCACCGGTGGATCGATCGGGTTGGTGTTGGCCGCTGATCTGGTGCTCGTTACACCGCAGGCGACTTTCACGCCCTATTACAATGTGGTTGGCTTTAGTCCTGATGGCGGTTGGACGGCGCTGCTGCCGGAAGTCATCGGCACTGCGCGCACGGCTGAGGCACTGCTGACCAACGCCACCATCACCGCCGAGCAAGCCGTGGAATGGGGATTAGCTAATCGAGTGGTGGAGGCCGATCGGTTGCGGGCTGAAGCGCTGGCGATGGCGCGTCACATTGCAACCATGAAGACCGGTAGTGTGCGCCGATCGCTGCAGCTCTTGCGCGATCGTAAATTAGCAGCGTTGCCGCGCCTGGAGGCGGAACTGGATCAGTTTGTCAAACAGATCGTGACGCCGGAAGCGCAGACCGGGATGCGTGAATTCTTGAAGGAGACGCGATGAAGGGATTGGCGATCGGCCAGCGTGCCTCGCTCACCCGCACGTTTACGGCGCAAGATATCGACGAGTATCGCGCATTAACGGGTGACACGAGCTTTGCGCCGGAGACGATCCCCGGCCCGCTGCTGGGCGGCCTGGTATCATGTTTGTTGGGGACGCAGCTGCCCGGTCGGGGCACGAACTGGCTCAAGCAAAGCTATCGCTGGCTTGCGCCGGCGCCGATCGGCACGGCGATCACGGCGACGGTTGAGATCACGCGACTGCGCTCCGACAAGAACCTGGTGAACTTGCACGGCACATTCGTAACCGCGTCCGGCGTCGTGATCGGCGAGGGTGAGACGCTGGTCGGTGTGAGCGATTTACACCAGGTGTAACTGTCGTGTAACCGCCGCGTGTTAGGCTGGCACAGGTCCATATCTATCACAGGAGAAGTTACCATGAACGCCCGCAAAATCAGTTGGTCGATGTTCAGTGTATTGATCATCAGCGCGCTGTTGCTGGCAGCCTGTC
>JBGSPW010000263.1:0-78720 GCA_041738395.1 Thermoflexales bacterium | reverse complement strand
ATGAGATCCGCCAACTTGCCGGGCGCGAGTGATCCTTTGCGCGACTCTTCGTAAGAGGCATAGGCCGCGCCCAGGGTGAAGCCATGCACCGCTTCGGTCACGGTCAGGCGTTGTTCGGGATACCAGCCATCGGGATTAGGTGAGCCATCGCTGCGGCGGCGGGTGACGGCGGCATGAATCCCCAGAAATGGATTGAACGACTCGACGGGCGAATCCGATCCAAAGGCCAACCGCGCGCTCGCATTCAATTGGGTGCGCCACGCATACGCGCCCGCGCTTCTCGCGCCCCAATACTTGTCAGCAATTAGCATGTCACTGGTAGCGTGGCTAGGCTGCATCGAGGCGATGATGCCCAGTTGCCCCAGGCGGTTGAAATCGTCGGGATGTAATAACTGCACATGTTCGATGCGATGGCGCAGGCGCGGCGTGCCTTCCTCTTGCCGAAGTTTTTCCTCGGCCCGGCTAGCCTCAAACACATCCAGCACATCGTGATTGGCCTTATCGCCGATGGCGTGAATGGTCGAAGACAGACCCGCGGCGCTGGCCTTGCGCACGTTCTCGATCATCTCTTCTTTGTCCAGCGTGCTAATGCCGCGATTATCGGTGGCGTCTTCGTAGGGATCGATCATCAACGCGGTCTGCGGGCCGAGCGCACCGTCGGCAAATGATTTCACGCTGTTGAGGCGTAAGCGGTCATCGCCAAACCCCGATCGGATTCCCAGCGCGATGGCGTGATCGAGCAAGGCGATCGGAATCGTCTTGCTGACGCGGAAGTTCAGTTCGCCGTTTTCTTTGAGAATTTGCCACGCTTGCAGGGCGCGCGCGCCGTCGAAGTCATGCACGCCCGTCAGGCCCACGCGCTGGAACAAGGGCAGGGCGTCACGCAGCGCTTCGGCCACTTGCTGTGCGGTGGGTTCGGGAATGATCTTATTGACCAACTCCATCGCGTCTTCGAAGAAGATGCCGGTGGGTTCGCTTCCAGCTCCAGCCGCCGCGTCGTGCACGATCTCGCCGTTGGCCGGATTCGGCGTGTTGGCTGTGATCCCCGCCAGCTTCAACGCGAGTGAGTTGGCCCACGCGGCGTGTCCGCTTTTGGCGGTAAGAAAGACGGGATGTTCCGGCGCTACCCGATCGAGATCGGCCTTCGTCGGAAATGCTCCGCCCCAGACGTTTTGATTCCAACCGTGGCCGCGAATCCATTGACCCGGCGGCGTTTTCTGCGCGAATTCTTCCACGCGGCGCAAGACCTCGTCCAACGTGGGCGTCTCCGCATCGACGTTCTTCAAGCCGAGCGCCGTCCATTCGGCGTGCAGGTGCGCATCGATCAGGCCGGGGATGACGCAGCGATCGTGCAGATCGATCTTCTGCGCGTGAGGCAGCATCCGCAGCATAAACTGTTCGTCGCCCACCGCCACGATCTGATTGTCACGAAGCGCGATGGCGTGAGCGGTCGGGTGGGCGGTCTCCATCGTATGAATGCGGGCGTTGGTGAGAATGAGTTCGGACATGAAGTCTCCTGACTAAAGTATCCCGTCGAGGATATCTTTGCCGCGACGCACGACCGTGAATTCGATGTTTTCACGGAAGGCAGCGCGCTCGTGCGCGTCCGGCGAGGCCAGATAGCGCACCGCATTATCCCACACGTCCTCGCGCCAGCGCGCGATCAGGCGCGAGGTGAACCACTCGTCCGTGGGGCCTAGCAATTTGTCGATCACATTGAACCAGGGCGAATGTCGATCGATGACTTGATCCTGCACGCTGTCGATCGTTTCGCCGAGGATGCGGTTGACCAACGTGTGATCGGCATGTCGCTGTTCACGTTCTGCTGGGGACAAGCCGTCCCATTCCGGCGCGAGCAGTTCAACCAGCGTAAAGACCAAATCGAAATTGATGTGTGCATTGACGCCGAGCAAGAGATGCTGCAGCGTCATTACCTTTTTGTTGCGCGCGGCATCATGCGTCAGCTTCCAGACCGGCGGTGTCTCCGGGCTGGCTTGATCGTACAGGTCCAACGCGTCGAAGTAGTAATCGGCAAACCGGTGTAACAGACGGCTCACCCACTCGTCGTCGTTAAAGCGTCCTGCGTCGATGGCGTCCAGCATGTTGCGCGTCATCAGCGCGTAGCAGTCCAAAAAGATGGCGCGGCGATCGTGTGTGGCTTCCCACTGATCGACGAGGCGGGTTATGCGTTGGACGACGAGTCTTTCTTCGGACATCAGACTGCTCCTTGTTGTGCGTAAAGGTTCGCGTTCTTGAACGGAAGCAACGCCAGGATCATAGCATGTTCGTACAACTGCGCCCGATCGATCACGTTGCCGGTCAAGATGCCCACCGCGCCATTCTCCTGCTTGGAATTCGAGCGACCGAAGACGAGGTCATCGGCCTCGCCGAGTTCTTTGCCTGCGCGAATGAGTTCGGCCACGGCGGGCGGCAGAAAGAAGGTTCCGCTGCGCGCTTTGCCGCTGAGCGTGGCCGACTGAACGACAATCCACGCAAACGCGGCGAGTTCCTCATGCGACGCTTGCACGCCGCCTTCGATGCCGATCCAGTAATCGGCGTCGGGCTGAACGCGCCGCGCGTTGTTGGATCGATTCAGTGCGCCGCGCAGCGTTTCCTCATCGGACAGCGGCTGATGCGCCACCTCCGATGGCACCGAGACCGTGATGACATTTGGTTCTGCCTCAGGGAACAATCGTCGAAAGCCATTGACGGCGGCTTGGACTTTGACGGGGTTGGTAGACGCGACAACGAGTGTGGTCATGCCAACCTCGAAGGCTGATTGCCCAGATAGGCCGCGAACTTCTCCAGCGTTAGGCGACTGATAATCGGTTTGGTGATGATCAAATCTCCGGCTTGCGTGACGGTCTGGATCGCGTCGTCGATTGAGCGGCCCCGCCACATGAGATACGCAGCGACCATGGTCGGCGATCGCCCAATGCCCATTCTACAGTGGACCAGAATCCGCCGCAGTGCACTCACCGTAACATTGATGAAGTAAACGCCTGTCATTAACTGCTCCGGTGTGGGATCGGCGTGATCGAGCACGGGAAGCCAGAGATAAGTCGTGGGGAGTGGCGCACTGAAGGTGTCTTGATGTTCGCCGCGCAAGTTCAGCACGGCCGCGAAGTGATACTTGTCGACTAACTCAATCCAGTTATCGGGCGTGATGCCTGCGCCGCCCACGGCGATCTGTTCTGTGACCCAATAAGGCATAGTGACCTCAACGTTTCGATGAAGTGAAATGTGGGCTAGCGCCAATACTGTTTAGTTAGCGCTCGTCAACCGCGTCCTCGCGGTTGGCCCGCCCGCGCGGACGCGGGCTTGGAGCCTTATCTTAACAGTATTGGGGCTAGCGCAGATTCGCTGTGAAGGCCAACAGTTCGCGAAACTGAGCCGCCAGGTTCGGTAATGAATAATGCGCGTTCAATCCGCTGGGATTGGGCAAGACCCACAGGATGGTGTCAGCCAGTCGCTCACGTTGCTGCCCCAAAGCGGCGTGCGGTCGCTGGAAGGCGGTTCGATAAGCACCAACGCCCAAGATTGCCAGCGCGTGAGGTTGATATTTCTGGACTTTTTGCGCTAAGCGCTGTGCCCCTTCGATCAGTTCGCTGTTCGACAATTCTTTGGCCGAGGCGGTGGTGCGTTCAACTAGGTTGGTGAGGCCGTAGCCCGACTCTAGCAAGTTGTGGTCTTCATCCGGTGTAAGTAGATGATCGGTGAACCCGCCTGCGTGCAAGGCCGGCCAGAAGCGATTGCCGGGACGGGCGAAGTGATGACCGACCGCCGCTGAATACACTCCAGGATTGATGCCGCAAAACAGCACGCGCAAATTCGGCGCGATGATATCCGGCACTAATTTGTGCAGCGCCGCTTTTAATTCAGCCTGAGTTGGTTTGTGTGGCATGAGGAAATCACGCGGCCCGCTTGAGCAAGCTATGCGCCAACTCGCGCAGCGCGGTGGTCGCCTCGTTGTCCTGCCCCGTAGCAGCGAGGGCGTCCAGCGCTTGTTGATGGTGTCGTGCAGCTAATTGTTCCGTATATTTGCGCGCGCCTACGCGATCGAGTTCGGCAATCGCGGCGGCTACCTCCACTTCCGATTGAGCGTACAGGCGGCGGAGTTCTTCGCTGCGATCGAGAGCATACGTTACGGGCAGCGATTTTTTGCGATTGCGAATATCATTGCCGGCCGGCTTCCCCGTCACCTGCGGATCACCCCAGATGCCCAACACGTCATCTTCAATCTGAAAAGTCAGACCGAGTCCACGCCCGAAGGCTTCGTAATGCGCAACACGTTCGCTGCCGGTGACCAGTGCGCCGATCCCGCAGGCCGCTTCGATCAAGGCAGCGGTCTTGCCCTCGATCATGCGGAGGTATTCGGCTTCGGTGACGTCCGATTGCGACTCGAAGCTCAGATCGAGATGCTGGCCTTGCGTCAAAGCGAGGCAGGCTTGATCGAAGCGTTGACGCACGGCCAGCACACGCGCGTGTGGAATGTGGCGCGCGACCAGGTTGTTCAACGCCATATGCGAGAGCGTGAAGAGCGCATCACCCGCGTTGATGGCTTGCGCGCTGCCCCACACTTTCCACAACGTCGGGCGGCCGCGCCGTAAAGGATCGCCGTCTTCGATGTCGTCGTGAATCAGCGAGAAGTTGTGCAGCAGTTCGACGGCTGCCGCGGCGGGCAGCGCGTCGTGCCAATCGCCGCCGGAGGCTTCGCAGCACAACAGTGTCAACACCGGTCGAATGCGTTTGCCGGCATCGAAATGGGCAGGTTTTAGATCAGCATCGACCCAGCCCAGGTGATAGTGCAGCATGCCGTAAAACGTCGTCAATGTCGGAGCATCAGACGCGGCGACGACGCGGCGCATTTCGGCTTCGATGGCGGGAACACATTGAGCGAAGTAGTCTGAGAGTGACATGGTGAGTGAGAAGAGCCGGTGGAAGGTTTAGGCATTCAAATAGTGAGCTTGATAAGTGCCGTCGGGAAGATAGCCCAGTTTCTTGGCGAGACGGCAAGATTCCAGATTGGCGGCGTCCCAGTGGGCTTCTTGCCCGTTTTCGAGACACACCTTGACGAGATGGCTGGACAGTAAAGTACCCAGACCGCGCTCGCGGTGTTTGGGTATAACGTACAGGCTGACCTCGATGCCGCGGCTGCACACCAGCTGCGAATAGGCCGCGCCCACGATCGTTTCATCCACCGCCGCATAGAACCCGAGACCGCGCTGCTCAAAGTCTTCGGGCGAATCGAAGTAGGCGAGATCGATAAAATGCTCTTGGCCCCATAGCGACGCGGCAAACTTAGCGTCCATGCGTCGAACAGCATATTTTGACGAGGCGTGACACAGCGCTTCCAGATGTTCCAGCGACAGTCGCTCGGCTGAAAAGCTATAGCGATCAAACGGAACCACCTGTTCGCCGTACCGCTGCTTGATGGCTTCCAGCCACCCCGGTGCCGAGGGCATCAACAACACCTCGGGCGTGATGGTCTCCCGCGCGGCCGACGCGCCGGGGCCAGCCACGGTGCCCGCGAAATAAACGAATGGCCCGCTTTGAATTTTGAAGATCGTCGGCTGCGCAACATCGTCGACGAAGACCACACCCATTTGCCCCTCTAAGACACAGTCGATGGATAAGTCCACGCGCGGCACCTGGCAAAAGGCGCGGGCGAGTTTAATTCGATTAGCCTTGGTTAAGGGATATTCTTTCAGCATGAAGTCATCTGGTTCTTAAGAGCGGTGTTTGTTTCAAAGTTTCTATGTTCCCCGCGCCCGCCGCAAACATGGCGATGCGCAAGACGCGCATGGTTTCTTCCAGCGTTTCCGCTACTTTCTCGCTTGAGACCGTGGCCGCTTTGAGGAATGGCCCGGCCATGCCGCCAATCTCCGCGCCCAACGCAATGGCCTTGGCGATGTCGATACCCGATCGGATGCCGCCCGAAGCGATGACGGGCAGCTGCGGCGCGGCGCGCTTCACCATCTGAATGGATTCGGTGGTGGGGATGCCCCAATCACGGAAAGCGGCTGCGACGCGCTGGTGCAGATCATCGGGGGCGCGGAACAATTCTACCTGGCTCCACGATGTGCCGCCCGCACCCGCCACATCGATCGCGGCGACGCCGGCTTCGGCCAGTAATCTGGCGGCTTGCTCGCTGATACCCCAGCCCACTTCCTTGGCAATCACGGGCACTTTCAGCCGCTTGACGACGCTCTCAATCTTCTTAGCCAGCCCGGCAAAGTTCACGTCGCCTTCCGGCTGCACCGCTTCTTGCAATGGATTCAAATGCAGAATCAAGGCATCGGCCTCGATCATCTCGACGGCTTCATAGCAGTGCTCGACGTCGAAGCCATAGTTGAACTGCACCGCGCCGATGTTGGCAAATAGCAAAATATCGGGTGCCACGTGCCGCACTTTGAACGTCGCGGCCGTTTCGGGCCGCACGATGCCCGCCCGCTGCGAACCCAGCCCCATCGCCACGCCGTACTGCTGCGCGGCCTGCGCCAGATTCAGGTTGATCTGCCGGGCCTGCTCGGTGCCGCCCGTCATCGACGAGATGAGCACGGGGGCCTTCAGGGGCTTGTTGAACAATCGGGTGGTGAGGTCCACCGCCTGAAGATCGAGTTCCGGCAGCGCTTGATGGATGAAGCGGTAATTCTCAAACCCGACTGTTAGCCGATCGAACCCCACGTCTTCGTCCAGGTTGATGCGGATGTGATCGGCTTTGCGAGTTTCGATCCCCCCAGAAGCTGGGGACTCCCGAAAGGATGGGACTTCGTGTTTCGTCCCACCAGAAGATGGGGACTGTTTCGTCGTCATGACAACTCCCTGGGCGCAACTCTCACGCACCCCGCGTGTTATACTTTTGCGGACATGGTAACACGTCCAATTTGGATGTCAAGCCTGCTTGACAAGTTTGTACCTCAACCGCTACAATAGGCCCATCATCTGGGCCACCAAGGAGAGAAAAGGTATGACTGAGCAAGAGATCTTTGAAAAAGTAAAAGGCATCATCGTCGAGTTGTTAGGCGTGGACGCTTCCAAGGTCACCATGGAAGCGCGCTTCCGCGAAGACCTGGAAGCCGATTCGTTGGATCTGGTCGAATTGATCATGGAATTCGAAGAGCAGTTCACCGCAGAAATCCCCGACGAAGACGCGCAGAAGATTACCACGGTCGGCGGCGCGGTGACGTACATTAAAGACCGGGCTGCGGCGAAGGGCGCGTAAGTTCGGCTCTTTTCCCGATTGTTTTGGCAAACCTAACCGAGCTCACGGCCATCGATAGGTGTATCGATGGCCGTGCGTTGTCTTGTCGGCGGGGAGCAGCGCATGGAGAGCAAACACAGCTCTGATTCGCAGGTGGTGCTGGGGCAGTTCATGCAGCCTGAACACGCCAACACCCTCGGCAATGTGCACGGCGGCGTGATCATGAAGTTCATCGACGAGGCGGGCGGCTTGTGCGCGACGCGCCATGCGCGTCGTCCGGCCGTGACGGTGGCCGTTGATTCGCTGCGTTTTCTGTCGCCGGTGCACGTCGGCGATTTTGTGACGTTCACCGCGCACCTCAACTGGGTGGGCCGCACTTCGATGGAAGTCGAGGTCAACGTCGAGGCGGAAAATCTGTTGACCGGGCAGAAGACGCACACTAATAGCGCTTATCTGGTATTTGTGGCGCTCAATCAGGAAGAGCGGCCGGTCGAGGTGGCAGGCTTGATTTTGGAGAGTGAGGAAGAACGGCGGCGCTGGATGCAGGGGGCGCAGCGCCAGGCCGATCGCCTGGCGCGTAACCGACGGGAGAGCGCCGCATGAACGAGTCGATCAAATATCACGCCGCCGGGGGCGTGTTGATCCGCGAGAATGGCCGCAAGGTGTTGCTGCTGGAAGTGGCCGGTCGCAAAGAATTGCGCTTGCCCAAGGGGCATATCGAAGCGGGCGAAACGGTGGAGCAGGCTGCGTTGCGTGAAGTGCAGGAAGAAACCTGCTATGCCGATATTGAAATTTTGGCCGATCTGGGCTCGTTGACGCACACGTTCTACACCTTTCGCAAAGATGCCAACATCACGCGGACCGAAACCTATTTTTTAATGCGCTTGCTAAGCGAGCAAGCTTATGACGGCCCGCAGTACGAGCACGAAAAGTTCAAGCGGCGCTGGGTACCAACCGATGATGCCGAGCGTTTGCTGACTTACGAAAGCGAACGTGAATTTGCGCGGCGGGCCCGGCAGGCGATTCTTAGCGGCAAACGGTAATGACTGAACGCGCCCGAATGCTGGAGGTCGTGCAGGTTTTTTCAAACTGAGCGCGCTCGCATTCGGCGGCCCGGCGGCGCATATCGGCATGCTGCGCGACGAAGTTGTCCGGCAGTCACCGTGGTTCAGCGCGCTGCTCGACGGCGTGAAGGTCATTTCACTGGCGCGGGTCGTTGGGGTGGCGTTTGGCCTGACGCGCGTCTCACTGATTGATCCGCTACCGGTGGTTAGCGCGGCGCTGGCTCTGATTGTGTAGCTGCGCTTTAAGATCAATTCTACCTGGTTGGTCGTCGGTGGCGCTCTGATGGTTCTGCTCGCTTTCGCGCTGCGTTAACCTCAGGGATGCTTCATCCGTTGTATAATCCACGCAGATGTCTACCCTCATTGCGATGTGACCTATGGCTAAACAAACCTCCCAACTCATTGATATTCTCAACCGGGCTAATCCGGCTAAGCGGGTGTTGGCGGCCCACATTGCCGATCGAGGCTTAGCGGGAGCGCCGCATTATCCGCTGCTGGCGCTGGTCGGTCAGGTCGAGATGAAGCTCGCCTTGGTGCTGAATCTGATCAATCCGCTGATCGGCGGGGTGTTGCTTAGCGGGCCACGGGGCACCGGTAAGACGACGGCCGTGCGGGGTTTGATCGATCTGCTGCCGACCGTGCCGCGCAGTACCTGCCCCAATGGCAACGGCTGCGAACCGGAAGCGGTTTTCGCCCAGGGGATGGATGCGATCTGTCCGGCCTGCGCCGAGAAATTGGGGCACGGCGAGCCGATCACCGCGCCTGATCCCATGCGCTTGATCGAATTGCCGTTGAATGCCCGCTTGGACGATGTGATTGGCGGCATCAGCGAACGCGTGGCTTTGGAGCAGAGTCGAGTGCGCCTGGAGCAGGGTCTGTTGTCGCAAGCCGATCAGAATGTGCTGTATATCGACGAAGTGAATTTGCTTGAAGGGCCGCTCATTGATGCCATTCTGGATGCGGCCGCCCAAGGCCAGTACACCGTGCGGCGTGGGCCGTTGGCGGCCACGTACCGATCGCGGCTGGTGCTGATCGGGACGATGAATCCCGAAGAGGGCGTGCTGCGCCCGCAGATTCAAGATCGCTTTGGGTTGCGCGTGTTGGTGCGTGGTCTGACCCGAGAGGCCGATCGCTTGGCCATCTATCATCGATCGCAGGCGTATCGTTCCAACCCGTATGCGCTCGCCATCGCTTGGCTGGAAGAGACACGCGCGGCGGCACAAGAAATCGGCGAGGCTCGTGAGCGGTTGTCGAACGTGGAACTGCCGTTCAAGGTGGAACGCCTGGGCTTGCGTTGGATCCGCGATTTGAAGATCGATTCGCATCGTACGGAGATGGCGTTGTTTGAAGCGGCGCGGGCGTATACGGCGGCTGACTCGCGGACTCTGGTCAGCGAGAAGGATTTGCGCACCATCGCGGCACTGGCGTTACGACAGCGTCAGAGCGGTTTCATGCACGAATACTTCGTGCAGCACGACGTGGAAGAACGCCGCATTCGCAAGGTGATGCGCGCGGAAGGGAAGTGAGGAATTGCGGAGTGCGGAATGCCGAATGCGGAATAATCAATCAGCCGGGAGTCGAGGTTTGCCCGTATCCGCCGCAATGCAGCGGCGGGCAAGCCTCGATTCCTGTTGTCGATGAGACCGGGTGCGTGCTGTGATGATGCGCCGCCTTTTGTGGATCGCGCTGCTGCTGATCGGTGCGGGCTATTTCGGGCCGTGGGTGTGGCATAAGGCGGCTGGGTTAAATTTGTCAGCGGATGATCTGGGCGAATGGATCAAGTTCTTGCCCGCGTGGAAAGCGGGTCAGCTGCCGGTCATGCGCGAAGTATTCTATCTGCCCATCTGGCTCACCTCGCTTGGGCTGGGTTTGATGGCAGGGCGCATCAGGGCGTGGCCGGGGAAGATCGCGGTGTTGGGGTTGGCCCTCATCCTCGTTTTCACGCCGCTACCAAAATACCCCGAACTATTGACTGCTTTTCGTGAGCCGGAATTTATGCTGACGTTCTGGGCGACGGTGGCGACACTGCTGTTGACGGTGGCCTGTGCTTTCTTTGGAGTGCGCCACGCTTCGCGTGATCGGGCGGAAGCGATCCTGTGGGTCGTGATCGGCTTTTCGGCGGCTTTGTTTGCGCCGTGGATGTTCGGCCGCGCGCTGCCCGACATTGATCGGTTGTATCATTACTCGATCGGCTGGGGCATTGTGGCGGTGGTGATCGGCGGCTTATTGATGACGGGGATTGGCGGGGTGTTGTTGTTCAAGAAAAACCGGGTTTCTACGGCTTGAGGTGTTATACTCTGCGGCCCGTAGAAACCCGGTTTTTAGGTTTGCTCTACTGCTTCTCTTCGGTGATCATGACCGAGGTCTTGCCGCTGGAATCGGTTGTGATCATGACCTGCACGGTGCGGTTGTCTTTGGTGTAGGATTGCATCGACATGTCTTCGGCGCTCATGCCGCCCTCTGCTTTGGCCTGCCAACCCTTAGCCGCCATCTCTTTTTCGTAGAAGGCCACCACGTCGGCGAATGTGCTGGGCGTGGTATACATAGAAGTGCCGCCAAACGCCGATTGATCGGTGGCATCGGCCATCACGGGAATGTCTTCCGCCGCACCCGAACAATCTTTGGGGGCTTGAATGTCGATCGGCTGGTTGACTTGCTTCACTTCGTACACCCACTTGACGGTGCCCTCGGTATTGGTATTGCCCAGGAATTGATCTTTGCCGGTCGCTTCGAAGAGATATTTGACGACGAAATCGCCGGGCTGCGCAATCCAGAACTCGCCCTGCGCATTGAGATAGCCCAGCGTATCCAGGCCCTTCACGTCCGACTTGTAGTGAGCGGTAGGCACGCCGTTAACGGTTTCGGTGCCAATGAGCTGCGCGCCGCGCAGGCCGCCCATCACGTCCGACGGATTAAACGTGGACTGGGCCTGTGGGCCTTCTTTTGACGTCGACTGGGTACACATCGTGCCCATCTGGAAGTATTCTTTGTCGCCGATCTGGATGGTCTGCATGACGCTCTCGTCCGACCCGGCGGCGCCGGCTGCGCTGCCCAACATTGCACCAAAGCCGGTGATGGTGGTGCGCTTGGCTGGCGGATTCTTGACAAACTCTTCCGTAAAGGACATCGTCCCGGTCTTGGGTTGGCCGCTCTCGTCCTTGCCTTCAAATGTCATGGTGAAAATGGTTTCATAGGAGTTCAGCGACTCCAGACCGGAGGTCACATCAGTCAGATTGATCGCAGCGGTCTCGTTTTGGCTGGTTCCACTCTCGGGGGTGTCAATCGGCGGCTGTGCGGGTTTTTCTGTGGGCTTGCTGGCTGGCTGTTTGGGCGCTTCGGTAGGCGCGGGTTTGGCTCCGCCACTGGGCGCGGGGGCCGCGCCGCCACCGCACGCGCTTAAGGCCAGGGCGGCGGTCATGACGACAATGAGGATGGGAGTCAACTTCTTCATGTTCTGCTTCTCCTTTTTTTGAAATAGTGGTGTAACTTCATACGGGCGGCGCATATCGTAGCACTATTTGATCGGTTAAACCACTCAGTCGATTCCGGGGTAAGGACCATAGGAACCGATGATGTCTTCTTCCTTGTACACTTGCTCCATGGCTTGCCACCAGGGCAGTCCATCGGTCTTCTGGAAGTGCCACCATTCGACATCGGGGTAGTAGGAGCGCCAACGCCAGATGGCACGCACGCGATTCCAGCCATAGTCTTTGGCCAGGGTCGTAAAATCGACGTAGTAGCCGGGGGGGATGGTCGTCATGGGTGCGCCGCCTTCGGCGGTGCCGGTGGCCAGCGCCCAGGGGGCTTCACGCAGCGGCTCACCCAGGCTGCCATCTTGATTTTTGGCTTTGATGTAGACGCGCCAGTAAGTCACGCCGCCGATATCCTCGCGCACGATGGTGGTGGGAAAGCCCGCCTGCTGGAAGGGTTCTTGATTGATGTCGACCGCGCGGCCTGCCACGTGATACGAGCGGCGGCTTTGCCCGGGGCGCGCGGTATGATTCATCGAGCGCCAGGTATTGCCGACGAGGTTGAGATAATCGATGCCGGTTTCCAACAGCACGCGCGCGCGCAAGGCGCGGAATGAATCGTCCACGGCGTCACTCAGCAGCTGCCCCGGTGGTTGGATGTTTTCCATCTGCACAAAGACATACGGCGGTTGGCCCTTGCCGGTGGGGCTGACGATTTCGGTGTAGAGCGGCGGTGCTTTCAACGGCGCTTCAGCCAGGCTGCGGCTGATGGCGGCGGTCGGGATTGGCTTGCTGGTCCACGTGGGATGGGCGATAAATTCGCGGCCGCCAAATGCTTCTTGCGCCACGCCCCAGCCGCCCAGATTGGCGCCGATCAAGGCATCGCTCTCACCGCGATGATAGGTAAAGGCAATGGCTTTGCCGTCCGAAGACCAGACGGGGCCGCTGCCCTGACCGAACAGCCCCACTTCGGCTTCCTGCAAATTCTTGAATTTTAGATCAAAGGTGTTGACGTAGATCAGTTGATCGCCCGGCCGGCCCGAGGTGTACGCCAGCTGGGTGCCGTCGGGCGACCAGGCCGGGGTATCTTCATCCCGATCGGGGGTGTTGGTCAAATTCGCCAGATCTTTTTCGCCATCGGTCATATCGAGCGGGAGGAGATAGATGTCTTTGTTGCCATTGCGATACGACGAAAACGTGATCGCTTTACCATCGGGCGCCCAAGCCGGATTGGTGTCGGGGGCCGGATCGGTGGTCAAGCGTTTGAGATTTTTGCCGGTGCGATCCATGACGTACAGATCGAGGTTGTCATTCCGATAGGATTCGAACACGATCTGGCTACCGTCTGGCGACCAGGCGGGCGCGCCTTCATACGTCGTGCTGAAGGTCAGGCGCGTTGTTACGCCACTGGCAACTTCCATGCTGTACAAATCCCAATTTCCATCGCGGTGCGAGGCAAAGACCAGCGTCGTGCCATCCGGCGAAAAAGCCGCGTCACGATCATCGGCGGGATGGCTCACCAGGCGCACCAGCTGGTTATCGCCCGCATTCACCGCGTAGATGTCCGAGTTGCCATTGCGCCGCAGGGTAAACGCGAGGGCGCCCCCGCCGCCAAAAGGCGAGATGGGAGTTGGTGTAGGCGTGACAGGCGGTGGACTCGTTGGCGTGACGGTGGGGATCAGCGTGCGCGTGGACAGGGCCACGATTTGTGGGACAATTTTTTCCACAATCTGTACCGAGGGCGTGGACAGGGCCAGCGCCGCCAACACGATGATGATAATGACATTCGCGATAAAGACGGCAACCAACAGGCGAACCTGGCGGCGGCTCAGGACGATCGGCGCTTGATCGTTTGAGGGGCGATCATCGGGCGGCAGATCGTCAGATAGTTGCTCGTCGGGTGTTGGGCCGCGACGCCGAAAAAAGAACGACATGGGATGACTATAACACGCGTCTCAAACCAATGTCAAATGCTGTTTGTCCCAGTAGCGTCTACGCCACTAGGCCGCGCCTGCGTTTGACTTTTCCTCACCCTGCGCTAAGCTTGGCTCATGGCAAAAATACGACTCGATCACTTGTTGGTGCAGCGCGGACTGGTGGAAAGCCGCGAACGCGGTCAGCGCTTGATTATGGCCGGCGAGGTACTGGTGAACGATCAGGTGGTGGATAAGCCCGGCCAGCCGGTGGCCGCCGAGGCGGTGCTGCGCATCAAGGAGCCGCTGCCCTATGTGAGCCGTGGTGGCTTCAAGTTGGCGGCTGCCCTCGATCGATTTCCGATCCCGATCGAGCACGCGACCTGCGCGGATGTGGGCGCTTCGACCGGCGGTTTTACCGATTGCTTGTTGCAACGCGGTGCGGCCCGCGTGTATGCCATCGATGTGGGCTATGGGCAATTGAACTGGAAACTGCGTAACGATCCGCGCGTGGTGGTTATGGATCGCACCAATGCCCGTTACGTGGAAGCGCTGCCCGAGCCGATTGCGGTAGCGGTGGTCGATGCGTCGTTTATTTCATTGCGCCTGATTTTACCGGCTGTGCTAAAATGGTTACAGGCTGAGGCAGATGTAGTGACGTTGATCAAGCCGCAGTTTGAAGCAGGGCGCGCCAAGGTGGGCAGGGGCGGTGTGGTGCGTGATCCGGCTGTGCATGCCGAAGTGTTGCGGACGATGTGGGAGGCCGTGGGCGCGATCGGGTTCAGCCCGATCGATCTGATTCGTTCTCCCATCGAAGGACCGGCTGGTAATGTCGAATTCCTGGCCTGGCTGCGCCCCGGTCAATCTGAACCGGCGCATGCGATCGATCAATTGATCCACACGATAGTGCTAGATAAGCAGGGTTAAGCTATGGGTGAGTCTCCACTTTCTCAATCGCCGTCACGCCCGTCACTTGAGAGTACCCGTCCGTTACCACAAACCGGCGATCTGCGCCGCAGCTTTACCCTGCTGCGCCGTCAAGCTGATCGCTTGCAGCGGATCCTGGAAATCAGCCAGATTCTAACCAGCACCTACGATCTGGAAGAACTGCTGCAAATGATCCTGGCGGCCGCGACCGAGCTGACGAAGACCGAAGCGGCGTCGATTTTGCTGCTCAATGAAGGCGGCACGGAACTGCGCTTTGCGGCGACAACCGGACATGATCGAGAGAAGCTGATGACGCTGCGTGTGCCGGTGGAAAACAGCCTGGCGGGCACGATTTTGCGATCGGGCGAGCCGATGGTGTTTGACGATGTGCAGCAGGACCCGCGCCACTTCGACGGAGTGGATAAGAAGATTGCGTTCGAGTCGCGTTCGATGCTGGGCGTACCGTTATTGATCCGCGATCGTGGTATTGGCGTGCTGGAGGCGTTGAATAAGACCGACAGCACCGTTTTCAGTGAAGAAGATGGACAGGTGATGATGACTTTGGCGGCGCAAGCGGCCGTCGCGATTGAAAATGCGCGCCTGTTCACGGCCCTGCAAAAAGCCTACGAGCAGTTGAACCGGGTCGATCAGATTAAGAGCGATTTCATTGCGATCGCTTCGCACGAGCTGCGCACGCCGCTGGGCTTGATTTTGGGTTATGCGGCCATGTTGAAAGAGGATGTCAAGAATCCAGAGACCACCGAGCAACTGGATGTCGTCATGAACAGTGCCCTGCGTCTGCGCGATCTCATTGACGACATGGTCAACGTGCAGCACATTGAAGAAGGCAAGGCCAAGCTGGTGCTGACCGAGTTTGTGCTGCAAGAGGTCGTGCAGCAGGTGGTGCAGGCTGTGAGCGAATTGTACACGACGAAAGAGCAGGAAATGCTGATCAGCCTGCCGCCGCAACCGTTGCAGGTGAAGGCCGACCGCGAAAAGATCGCACTCGTCGTGAATAACTTGCTCACCAATGCGATTAAATTTACTGATCCACGTGGGCGCATCATGATTTCGGTGGAGCGCCAGAACGGCGACGTTCAGGTGCATGTGGCCGACACCGGCATCGGTATTCCGGCCCGCGAGGTCGAGCGCATTTTCGATCGTTTCTATCAGGTGGAGCCGCACCTGACCCGCCAACATGGCGGACTGGGCTTGGGCTTAGCCATTGCCAAGGGCATGGTGGAATTGCACGGTGGGAAAATCTGGGTGGAGAGTGTCGAGGGGTTGGGCAGCCGCTTCTCGTTTAGCGTGCCGATAGGGGGGCCTTAGACCACGCGTCAGACCTTCAAAGTCTGGTATGATTTAAGCACAACCACCAGTCCGGGTCTTGGCACAGCCCTCCTACAAACGGAGCAAGCGCCAAAACCCGGTTTCTGATAGAGCTGCGGGGGAACCTCTATGACTGATCAACCGCCTGTCAAACCAGACAGGCCAGCTACGCCGCTGCCCGATCGTCCGTCTGATGTGACGACCCATGTCAGCGGCGGGGTCGATCTGAGCGCCCAGGGCGATGTGACGATCGGCGGTGATGTGGTCGGGCGTGACAAGATCGTCGAGCAGCAGATCACCGCCACGGGGCGCGGCATTGCGATCGGCAAGCTCAACGTCCCGCTGGCGCCCCTGCTCGCGGCGCTGGGCCTGAGTTTGGTGGTGCTGGTCTTCATTGGCGTGGCGGTCGCCACTACACAGCAACAGGTTCAGAGGCTGCAACCCACGCCGACGCCGGTCGCCATGTCGGGCGTGTTCAACGTGATCGTCGCCGAGTTTGGCGAAGCAGACGTGAATGGCCAGGTGCAGTCCACTGAGCGCGGCCGCAATTTGACCCGGACCGTGCTCAATGCGCTGCAAGAACAGAAAGAAAGTTTCCCCGATCCCACTGCACGGTCCTCGGTCGATCTGCGTTACGGTGATCCCGCTGCGGCGGGCGGGCTGGTTCATGATGAAGCGACGGCCCAGGAAGCCGCGCGGCGAACCGGCGCGCTGATGATCATCTACGGGGTACTTGATCAACAGGGCAACTTCGTCCCCCGGTTCTACGTTGTTCCCCAAGCGCGCGCCGATCTCGATGCACTCAACACCGGCGATTTCCAATTCGGCGATCAGCCCATCCCGATCGGGAATGATCTGCAGCCCAGGGCTAACCTCGATCTGAAAACCCGTTCGACCGCGCTGCTGTACATCATCATGGGGCTGACCTATGATGCGTTGGGCGAAGTGGAACTCTCGTTGGAAGTTTATCAACAGGCGCGTGATCGGTTGACGAGCTGGCCGGATGTCGGTCAGGGCAAAGAGGTTTTGTATTTCTTTCTGGGGCAAGCGGCTTTCTTCAAGCAGTTTAAGACCGTGGGCGACGAAGTGGAAAAATTGAATACTGGAGCGGAAGCGGCCTTTCAGCGAGCGCTGGATATTAAGCCCGCTTATGCGCGCGCCATGATCGGGCGGGGCAGCGTCTACGCCATGCGCATCCAACGGCTGCCCGAGATCGCGACGGCGCTGGATGGGGAGGCTATGATTGCGATGTTTGACTGGTACGACCGGGCGCTCCTTCAATCTCAACAGGCTGGCGACAAATTCGTCGAGAATCTCGCATTGTTCTCGCAGGCGGGCGCGTTTTATTTACAGGGAGCAGCGTATCGATACAGTGACGATCAAGCCAATGCCGCAGCCTCGTTTCAAAAAGCCAATGAGCTGAATGAGGCAGCGGCCGACTACTTTGATGTTGCCAATCGACCGCGTGAATTGGCGCAGGTCTATTTGCTGCAAGGCGCCGTCCACAAGCAATATGCGGAAACGATCGCGGGGCAGGGCGATCGGGCCGGGGCCAGGCCGTTGTATGAGGAAGCGCAGAAATACTATCAGAGCTGCATCGATCAGAAAGCGCGCGCTCCTCAAGATCGGGTACTGGCCGAGGTGATTGCGACGGCTCGCTGTGAACCGGGATTGAAGGCGGTTCGATCGGTATTGGAACAACCATAGGGAGGACAGCATGGGCAAATGTCTCGGGGGAATCGGGGGGATGCTATTGATCGCGATAACATTAATTGGATGCAGTGCGGGGACTGCGACCACGCCTGACTCCGATCGCGTGGGGACACGCGTTGCGGAGGAACTCGCTGTCGTGCAGACACTGACCGCGGTGGCCAGGCAGGCCGCTCCGGCAGCGACTGAGGTGGCGCAAGTCGTGCCTACCGCCGTTTTACCGACAAACGTTCCGGCCACACGAAAGCCAACCGTGGCAGCGCCGAAACCACCTACGCCGACGAAGACCGCCGCGCCTCAACAGGCCGATCCCTTTGTGCCGGGTGGGGGTGATCCCAAAGGCTTGACAGGCAGAATGCTCTTACCGGGCTATGGCGGTTCGTCCGAGCAGGTGGATGTGCCCGTCTTTAGTCAGCAGATTGTTTTTCGGTTGTTTGTGTATGACCCGCATTTTGGGAACACCGATGGCGCCGGCATCAACTCCGTCAATATGCAGATCACAGATCCCTACGGCCAAGTTGTCCAGTCACGGACGGAGCAGAACGCGGCTTACTGCGTCTTTGGTGGCGGCGAGCCCGACTGCCTCGTCTGGATTTTCGCTGAACACAACAATCAGTGGCCTGATCGCACGCCGGTCTGCGCCGGATCGGGCTACCAGGCAAGCATGACGGTTGATGCGAAGGACGACACGAATGATGAGGCGCTTTGGCGGTTTGATTTTGCCATCGATGGTGATTATCCGCCGTGTTAGACTGCCTGCCCGCGCCGTGTCCCTGATTTTTGCGGCACGAAAATGGATGTTCGCCAGGCGCTCTTTTGCGGTATAATGACGGCGCAGTTAGCTTTCCTCCCGCAGGCCTTTCCCTGCGGGAGATTCATGTAGTCTGAGGCTATGGACGAGAAACACATTCGCAATTTCTGCATCATCGCTCACGTCGATCACGGCAAGTCTACTCTGGCCGATCGGATGCTGGAGCACACCGGCACGTTGACTGCGCGTGAGATGACGTCGCAGGTGCTGGACTCGATGGACCTGGAGCGCGAAAAAGGCGTTACGATCAAAGCCTCGGCCGTGCGCATGAAGCACACCGCGCGCAATGGTGAAGTGTACGAGATGAACCTGATCGACACGCCGGGCCATGTGGACTTCGCCTATGAAGTCAGCCGCGCGTTGAACGCCTGCGAAGGGGCCATCCTGGTTGTCGATGCGACGCAGGGCGTGGAAGCGCAAACGCTGGCGAATTTGTACCTGGCGATCGACTCCGGTCTGACCGTGGTGCCCGTACTCAACAAGATCGATCTCGCGTCAGCGCGACCGGATGAAGTAGCCGAAGAGGTGGTACATCTGATCGGGGGCAAGGCGGCCGATGTGCTGCGGGTGTCGGCCAAAGAAGGTCTGGGGATTGATGAACTGCTGGAAGCGATTGTCGATCAAGTGCCACCGCCGCAGGGCACCCCGACCGGGTCACCGCGCGCCCTGATTTTCGATACCCATTACGATACGTACAAGGGCGTCATCGCTTACGTGCGCGTAATCGATGGCACGATTGATCTGAACACGAAGATCAGATTGATGGCGACCGGCGTCGAAGCGGACCCGATGGAGATCGGCATCTTCGCGCCCACGATGAAGGCGACCGGCCAATTGGAAGCAGGCGAGGTCGGTTACATCGCCACCGGCCTGAAGACGATTCGCGATTGTCACGTGGGCGACACGATCACGAGCGCGGTCAACCCCACGTCCACACCGCTGCCCGGTTATCGGCCCGTCAAACCGATGGTCTTTGCCGGTATCTATCCGGTTGAGACGGATGACTATCCGCTCTTGAAAGACGCGTTGGAGAAATTGCAGCTCAACGATGCGTCCTTGATCTATGAGCCGGAAACGTCGCAAGCGTTGAATTTTGGTTTCCGCTGCGGCTTTCTGGGCTTGTTCCACATGGAGATCATTCAGGAGCGCCTGGAACGCGAATACGATCTGGACATCATCGCCACCGCGCCCAGCGTGGAATACGAAATCCTGCTGGCGACGGGTGAAGCCATCACGATCGATTCCCCGGCCCAACTGCCCGATCCGTCGTTGATTGAAGAAATCCGCGAACCGTGGATGAAGGTGCAAATCTTCACGCCGGCCGAGTACATCGGCACGGTGATGGAATTGGTCATCAAGCGGCGCGGCGAACAGTTGGGCATGGAGTATCTCGATCCCCTGCGCGTGATGATCACCTACGCGCTGCCGCTGTCGGAACTCATCATCGATTTTCACGATCACCTGAAGAGCCGCACGCGCGGTTACGCTTCGATGGACTATTCGTTCCTGGACTATCGCACCGAAGACCTGGTGAAGATGGATATCCTGGTCAACGAGCTGGTCGTCGATGCGCTGGCGATGATCGTGCATCGCAATTCGGCCTACAACAAGGGCAGCGCCATCGTCTCGAAGATGAAGGAACTGATCCCGCCGCAGATGTTCATCGTGCCGATTCAAGCCGCGGTCGGCGGCAAGATTATCTCGCGCGCCAACGTGCGCGCGCAGCGCAAGGATGTGCTGGCCAAGTGCTACGGCGGCGATATCAGCCGCAAGCGCAAGCTGCTGGAGAAGCAGAAGGCCGGCAAGAAGCGCATGAAGATGGTGGGGCAGGTGGAAGTGCCGCAAGAAGCGTTTATGGCGATTTTGAAGGTAGGCGAAGACTGAGGAATTTATGATGCGCTTAGGGCCTGAATCTACGAAACACGACTGGGGGATTGCTCGTTGATCGCAACCCGGCAGTCTCGTGCTGCGAACGAAGATGGAGGTAAAGATGTCGCTGTGGGTTGTTCGCGCAGGCAGGCATGGTGAGCAACAAGAGACGGCCCTCAAGGAGAGTCTTGTCTGTCACGGCTGGAACGAACTTCCAGACTACTCCGCGTTCCGCACAAAGGACGAATTACTGCAACTCTACAAGCAGACCTATCCGCGTGAAAGCGAAAAGCAAGTTATCTCCCGCGCTAGCCAAGTGTGGCGATTCGCACGAGAGATCCAAAAGGGCGATTTAGTTGCGCTGCCCCTTAGGGCAGAATCCGCATTTGAATTTGGTCGGGTAACAGGCGAATATCAATACAAGCAGGTTGCCCCGAACGTCATGCACATTCGCAGCGTCGAGTGGCTCAAGAAAGTCCCGCGTTCCGTCTTTCCGAACGACATTCTCCTATCGATGAGCGTCCCCCCCACCGTCTTCAAGGTCACTCGCAACGATGCGGAAAACCGCGTTAAGGAGATTCTCGACTCGTCTACGTCAGATTCCAACACTACGACAGATGAGATGGAAATCGAAGCCGGAAATATTGTCGATGATGGCACGCCAAACTTGGAAGAAGTCGCAAGAGATGAAATTCTCAAGTTTATTGAGGTGAACTTTAAGGGTCATAATTTAGCCCGCCTCGTCGATGCCGTCCTCCGAGCACAAGGTTACAAGACCGAAGTTTCGCCTCCTGGACCTGATGGTGGAGTAGATATTCTGGCTGGTTCAGGTTCGCTTGGGTTCGATCAGCCTCGTCTTTGTGTTCAAGTGAAATCCGGTAGTGGAGCCGAAGGGCAGAAGACTTTCAACGAACTCCTCGGGGTCGTGACGAAGTTCGCTTCTCAACAGGGTCTTCTCGTGTCGTGGGGCGGATTCACGAATCCAGTTAAGCTGGATGCGAGAAAGGACTTTTTCAGAATTCGGCTGTGGGATCAGGGCGATGTGGTGGATGCCATTCTACAGAACTATGAACGGCTCGACGCTGAGATTAAGGCGGAATTGCCGTTGAAGAGAATCTGGATCATGGTAAACGATGATGTCGAATGAATAACCGTGTCAGCACCGCTCACCGCTGAACTGCAAAGTCAAGAGGCAACTGGAGCGTCACCGAATAGCCATTGCCGCCGACACCTTTCCTAGCTGCGTGAGTTGAGATGAAAGCTCTCTCCAACGGACTCTGAATCGGACAAACAGACGTACATCGCCGGGGCGGTGGTTTTCAACGGATGTTGCGCGGACGAATAAGCGGATAGCAGCAGTGATGATGGGCCGTAGTAAATCAACCGTAACACTCATACAAGGACAACAGACGATGCGAGTGTATCTTGATAATTGTTGTTTCAACCGGCCCTTCGATGATCAGAGCGCGCTAACCATCCGGCTTGAAACGGAAGCGAAATTGCACATTCAAAATGCCATCCGCGCCGGACAATATACTCTCGGCTGGTCATATCTACTGGACTATGAAAACGCGGCCAATCCACTTGAAGAACGGCGCGTCGAGATTCAGCACTGGGCAGAAGTGGCTGATTCTTATGTGGCAGAAACGCCCGCACTTCTGGCGGCGATGAAAGAGTTCGTTGCGGGGGGCATCAAACCACTGGATGCTTTGCATATTGCCTGTGCGCAGGCTTTGGACTGTCAGTACTTTCTGACAGTTGACAAAGGCATTTTGAAAAAGGCCGCGGCCATTAGCAGGCTACGGATTTTGAATCCCCTTGATTTTGTGATCGAACAAGGAGTATGATGGCGACTATGAAAGTGGACGCGGAAATCAAAGTCTTAGGTTTTGAAATCTTGACTCAGCATCTAGGGTTAGTGGAGGCTGAGCGGTTTATCGCGTTAATCCAACGGGAGAAATTCGATTACACCCAATGGCGGCAGAACCTGTTTGCCGGGTTAAGTGGGGAAGAAATTAGTCGTCAAGCCATGGAGTTTCGCCAACGAAAAGCGGGGTTGGATTAAATGGCGATTGAACTGAAGAGTCCCGAACAAGTGGCGATCATGCGCGAGGACGGGCGGATTGTGGCCGAAGTTTACGAGGTGCTGCGCCCGCACGTGGTGCCCGGCGTGACGACGCTCGATCTGGATCGCATGGCCGAAGAATACATCCGTAAGCGCGGCGCGATTCCGGTTTACAAAGGTTACGTGCCGTCGGGCGGCCAGGGCATTCCGCCATTCCCCGGTACGATCTGCGCCTCGGTGAATGAGGTGATCTGTCACGGCATCCCCAGCAGCAAGCTGCGCCTGAAAGAAGGCGACATCATCGGCGTCGATATTGGCGTGCAATTCCGCGGCTGGTGCGGTGACTCCTGTTTCACCTATGGCGTGGGCAAAATCGATCCGGTGTCGCAAAGTCTGATGGACGTGACGAAGCGCAGCCTCGAATTGGCGATCGAGCAGGCCCAATCTGGCCATCATCTGGGCGATATTGGGTATGCCATTCAGAGCTACGTCGAAGCGCATGGTTTTTCGGTGGTGCGCGAATACACCGGGCATGGGCTGGGTCGAAACCTGCATGAAGCGCCCACGGTCTTGCATCACGGTCAGCGCGGCAAGGGCTTGAAGCTGCGGTCGGGTATGGTCTTCACGATCGAGCCGATGGTCAACGCCGGACGGCCCGAGACGCGCCTCATGTCCGATCGGTGGGGGGTGCGCACCGCCGATGGATCGCGTTCGGCCCAATTTGAGCATTCACTGGTAGTCACCGAATCGGGGCCACAGATATTGACTCTGCTTTAAGCCAGAAGACCTCGCAAGCCACATTAGAACCTGCGAGGTTTTTGTTTGCGCGTCTTCTGACTTCGATAGGAATGTGCCTGGGTAGAAACCGGGTTTCTCCGTGCCAAACCTTCGGTTCCATTTGGAACCGCTGCGCGGAAACCCGGTTTCTGCTGCCCTCTAACTTTGAAGTGCCCTGACTCGTTGCGGGCTTATCAGGTCGTGTTATAATCGCCGCACTGCGGCAGCTTGCTTATGGAGAGGCTGCCGCAGATCATGATTAGACTGTAGAGTGTGCTATGTGGCGTAAACCGCAAGTCTGGATCGGCGTGATCATCAGCGTTTTTGCGCTGCTCCTAGCTTTTCGAGACATTCACTGGGAAGCCGTCCAAAGCGCCCTGGCCGGCGCGCGATATGGTTGGCTCATTCCCTCGGCCATCGCCCTTGTCGTCGCCATCTGGATTCGCAGTGAACGTTGGCGCTGGCTGTTTGGCGATCAACGCGACAAGCTGCCGCGTTCCCGCTACTTCAACGCGCTAGCGATTGGCTATCTGGTCACCAACACTTTTCCCCTGCGCGTCGGCGAGTTAGCGCGCCTGTTCTTCATTGCGCGCGACAAACAGCAGACCTACGGCCTGGCCGTCTCTACGATTGTGGTCGAGCACGTCTTGGATGTCCTGGTGGTACTCGGTATTCTCCTGCTCATTGTGTTGACTGGGAGCGTGCCCGTGCCGGAGTGGGCACGGCAGGGCGCGGTGGTTTCAGGTATTTTATTCGGCGGCGCGCTGGTGGTCATGCTGATCATGGTGTGGCAGCGCCGGTTGGTACTGCGGTTGGCAGAAGTCATCATCACTCAGCTGCCGCGTCTTGACCGTCAGAAGTGGGTCAAGGTGGTGGGGCATGTGCTGGATGGCTTTGCAGTGCTGCAGCCGGGCAAGCCGTTGGTGATGGTGTTGTTCTGGTCGATTGCCGGCTGGCTCTGTTCGGCCTTGACGTTCGATCTGGCACTGAGGGCCTTTGTGCCGGACGCGCCGTTCACTTATTCGCTGTTTACCACTGTCGTCACCACGTTTGTGTTACTGCTGCCGGCCACGCCCGGCGGCATCGGCCCGATGCAGTGGGGCATTCAGGAGTCGCTGGCGGTGTTTGGCGTGCCCCGCGAGATTGGCTTGAGCTTCGCGATTGTGTTCCACGTCATGGAGATCATCGTGATGGATGCGCTGGGCGCGATCTGCTTGCTGCGTGAAGCGGGCTCGTGGGCCAAGGCCAAAGAGCAGCTCCGCACGGTGACTTCACAAGCACAAGCGCCCGCGGTTCCCGGCAATGAGGTTTGATCTTTTCAGGATGAACGTTCTATGCGAGTCTTAATCACTGGTGGCGCAGGTTTCATCGGCTCGAATGCCGCCCGGCGTTTCATCGAACGCAGCGATCACGTCACTATTTTCGATAATCTTTCGCGGCGCGGGTCGCAACACAACTTAGCGTGGCTGCGCGCGGCGTATGGCGCAGATTCGTTCAGGTTGATTCAGGCCGACCTGCGTGAAGCCGATCGCTTGGCCGAAGCCGCGCGCGGACAGGACGTGATTCTCCACTACGCCGGACAGGTCACCGTCACCACCTCCGTGCAAAATCCGCGCGGCGATTTTGAGGACAACGCGCTGGGGACTTTCAATGCGTTGGAAGCGGCGCGGCTGTCCGGTTCAAATCCGATCTTCCTCTATGCTTCGACGAACAAAGTTTACGGCGGTATGGAGAACGTGGAGCTGGTCGAAACCGCCACGCGCTATGACTATCGCGATTATCCGCACGGCATCTCTGAATCTTTCCCGCTCGATTTTCATTCACCTTACGGCTGCTCCAAAGGCACGGGCGATCAATACGTCCGTGATTATGCGCGCATCTACGATCTGCGCACGGTGGTCTTTCGCCAATCGTCTATCTATGGCCCGCGCCAATTCGGGATCGAAGATCAAGGCTGGCTGGCATGGTTCATCATCGCGGCGGTCATCGGCACGCCGATTACGATCTACGGCGATGGCAAGCAGGTGCGTGATGTGCTCTACGTCGACGATCTGATCCGGGCCTACGAACTGGCGATCGAGCACATCGATCGGACCGCGGGGCAGATCTTCAACATCGGCGGCGGAGCGGATAACACCTTATCGATCTGGACGGAGACAGGTCCGCTGCTCGAAAAACTGATGGGCCGCGCCATCCCGATCGGGCAGGGCGATTGGCGCCCCGGCGATCAGCGCATCTGCGTGATGGACACGCGCAAGGCGCAGACCGTGCTGGGCTGGTCGCCGCAAGTCCCGGTCGAAGAAGGGGTCAAGCGGTTGTATCAATGGGTCGTCGAGAATCTCTTTCTATTTAGAGGGTAGGGTTGTTGCCTCGTCTCGACATTCCAATTCAGGTAAGCACATGAAAATCCTACTTGCGCTCACTTACTATCGGCCACACACCAGCGGCCTCACGATCTACGTTGAACGCCTGGCGCGCGCCCTGGCCGATCGTGGTCATCGCGTGACCGTGTTGACCTCACAGTACGACAAGACGCTGCCGCGCGAGGAACATCTATATGGCGTGGATGTCGTGCGTGTCCCCGTGGCGTTTCGCGTGAGCAAGGGCGTCATCATGCCGACGTTTGGCGCGGTGGCCTGGAAGATGGTGCGCTCACACGACGTGCTGAGCCTGCACCTGCCGCAGTTCGATGCCAGCGGGTTGGCGGCGCGCGGACGGTTGTTGAAGAAGCCGGTGATGCTGACGTACCACTGTGATCTGCAACTGCCGCCGGGCTTGTTCAGCCGCCTCGTCGATAAAGTAGTGTATGGCAGTAACCTGCTGGCCGCGCAATTCGCCGACACGATTGTCGCTTACACCAAAGACTACGCCACACACTCGCCGTTTTTGTCGCGTCACTTGGATAAAGTGAAGGTGATTCCGCCGCCGGTGCATGTGCCGGATGTGACGCCGGATGAGATCGCGGCGTTTAAGGCCGAGTGGAATCTGGAGGGACAGCGCGTCATCGGCTTTGCGGCGCGGCTCGCCACCGAAAAAGGCGTGGAAGTGATGTTGGAAGCACTGCCGCGTGTCTTGCAAGCGCATCCGAATGCACGCGTGTTATTTGCCGGGCCGTATCAAAACGTCCTGGGTGAAGAAGCGTATGCCCGGCGCGTCCTGCCCCTGGTGGAGCAGTACCAAGCGCATTGGACATTCCTAGGCGTGTTGAATCCGCACGAGATGGCGACGTTTTTCCACAGTTGCGCTGTGACTGTGCTGCCCAGTTTGAACTCGACTGAATCGTTTGGACTCGTGCAGGTGGAGGGCATGTTGTGTGGTGCGCCCTCGATCGCGAGTGCGCTGCCCGGCGTGCGCCAGCCGGTCATCTTGACGGGCATGGGCGAGGTGGTACCCATCGGCGATAGCAGGGCATTGGCCGAAGCCGTTATTCGTATCTTGGACGACAAAGCCAAGTACACGCGGCCGCGCGCAGAGATTGAAGCGTTGTTCAGCACGGCGCGCACCGCGGAGTTGTACGAGCATTTGTTTGAAGAACTGCTGATTCGCAAAAAGGGCGCGGCGGCCGCGCAGGATTATCGCGAATCGGCTAATGAGAACGCCGGTTGATTAATTCATCAGTATGAACCGTACGCGTATCGTGATCGGATTGCAACTTGGAGTGGGCCTGCTCTGTGTGGGGCTGGGTCATTACTATACGGCCCTGCTTCGGACGGAATATCCACTGGACGGCCTGGTGTATTACGGTGTGGCAGTGGTGTGTTTTGTCCTGGCGTGGCGCACGGCCCAGCATGAGAAGAACGCCGTGTGGCGCGCCTTAAGCGAATTGTGGCGCAGCGCGGGGCGCGAGATTCGCGCAGCGCTGCTGGAAGCCGGGCGCAGTTTGCGCCAAGCCCTGCCGTATATCTCGACCCGTTTGATCGTCGTGATGGTCGTGGTGCTCAATGTCATGGCAGCGGTGTTGGCCGTGATGTCCCCAGCCCTGAACTGGTTAGGGGGTGTGGTCTGGGGCTGCTCGATTTTGGTGTTGATCGTTTATCTGCTGCCCCGATCGATCTTTCAAAAATCGACCCGGACTGCTCCGCTGCCGGTGACGCGCATCGCGCTGCGCGCCGAACCCGCGATCGACCGCGGGGCGCGCGTCAACCCGATCGGCTGGGTGATCTCGATCGGGTTTGTGCTGTTCGGTCAGGTGTTGCTGATGTTGTCCAGCCAGGCCGAAGCGACCACCTCCCCGATCACGCAGCAGATCGACGACACCCTGCAATTGGGCCTGACGGGCGATACGACGTTGATCTTGTTGGGCGTGATCGCTTTGAGTGTGGGCACGGGGCTGTTCGCGATCGTCACGCGCCGCGCGGCCTTAAGCGACTATCGGCCGTTAGCCATCGTCGAAGCAGGCGGCAACCAGCGACGGACACCGTGGCTGCTGCTCGTTGCGGCCATCGCCGGCCTCGTCGTCTGGCTGCTCGCGCTCCAAGCGGTGAGAGGCGATCCGACGGGGCAGGCCGGAACAGGGCCGTGGCTGGTCGCGTTGGGCATTATCGCCGCGTGCTGGTGGCGGATCGATCGGATGCGGGGCGTACGGTTGAGCGTGCGGATCGATTGGCGGGAAGCGCTGTGGCTGGTTCTCGCGTTGATCGCCATCCTGGCGGTGTTCGCGTTTCAGTTAGGCGATATCCCCAACAGCATCTGGGGTGATGAAGGCGCGTTTTATGCCAATGCGCGTGATTTGAGTCAAGGCGTGTATTCGCTGGGCGTGTTTGGGCTGGGCACTTACGCGCAGCCGGCCTTCCCGACGCTCTTTCAAAGTTGGATCATCAAACTATTTGGCCCCACGCTGACCGTCTGGCGTTTGAGTTCGGTCATCGCGATGTGCCTGGCCGCGCTGCCTCTATATTTCTTGGTGCGTGCGACACTCGGCAAGCGCACCGCCTGGCTTGCGCTGGTGTTCTATGCCGTGTCGCCGTATGTGTTGACGTATGCCCGCCTGGGTTATGATGCGGCGCAAGCGATCTGGCCGGTGGTGTTGGCGCTGGCTTTGACGTGGCTAGCTGTGCGGCGCGACAGCCGCCTGTATGCGTTTCTGGCCGGGGCGGTGGCGGGCCTAAGTTTCCTGGTGCCCGCCTCGGCGCGCATCGCTATCGTGATCGTGCCACTGTGGTTGATCTGGATGTGGATCGCGCGGCGGGTGAGTGGCAAAACGATCGGATGGCAATTGGGCGCAATGTTCCTCGGGATGATGCTCACCGCTGCGCCGCCGATCGTTTTTGGCCTGTCTAACACGCCCGCAGATTACCTTAGTAAGCAGTTCGAGTCGTCCTTTAACAATGTCTTTTACGCGCGCGACTTTTACCCGGAAGATCAGTTATTTGACTGGTACGGGCCGATCACGGCCGGACAGCAGCAACTCTTCTACGCGCCGCACATCTATGCGCCGTTGATCGGGCGGGGTGTCATTCGCACGGCGCTGGCCTTCCATCTGCCGTCGGTCGTGCGCGAAAATTTCCTGGTTGGATCACTGGCTGATCCGTTTGGAATTTTATATGTGCTTGGCCTGGCGTGGTGCTGTGCGCGTTTCCGGCGACCCGGTTATGCGCTGTGGCCGATCTGGTTGCTGCTGGGCGGATTCTTGGCCAGTGCTCTGAGCACGTATCCGCCCCGCGCGGTTTTTTTGCTGCCGATTGTTCCGGCGTTGGTCACGTTGGGAGCCTTAGGCTTGACGGCCAGCATCGACGTGCTGGCGCAGCTGATTGGTAACCTGCCGGACCGCGTCAAGTCTTATGGGTTGATCGGCGTGACGCTGCTGCTGGCGGTGTTGGGCCTGCGCGCCTATTTCGTAGAGATGCCGCGGCACTTTCCGCCCGATCTGGATAACGTTGTGTTTTGGGAAGCGCAGTCCGTGCCGCCCGGCACTGATCTCACCTTGATTCAGCCGGAAGGCCTGCCGGACAATTACCTGCCGTGGGGCTTGCAGCAATTCAATCTGGATGTGAACTACCATCTGGTGAAGAAAGCGAATTTGCCCGCCACCGATTGGCGCAAGTTGTGCACCAACGGCTGCCGTTTCGTGTATGTCTCTGCCGATCGAGATAGTGTCTATCCTTATCTGGCACAGACCTTTGGCGAGCGTGAGCCGAAGGAAATTCGTAACGCGGATGGATCCGTGCAGCTATACGTGTACGCACCATGAACCCATCTCCGTTACTATTCCGCCGTCATTCCCGCGAAGGCGGGAATCCAGTGTCGGCGTCTGCCGGAGGTCCTGCTTTCGCGGGAATGATCTAGCGCAATGTGCGGCGTCATGGCCGAGCAGCAACCAATCTTCCATTTATGGAACAATCCCCATTTTTTGGTGGGAATATTCAGGGATTAGAATGAGCGATAAAGATTTACAGGCAGCGAAAGATATTTTGTGGCTGCACAGGCGCGAACTGCCCGCATTTCGAGCGTTGATCCGCGCCATCGAGCACCGATTGATTCTGGAACTGGGTTCGCTGCCGGAGCCGTTGTTGGACATTGGCTGCGGCGATGGACATTTCGCGGCAGTGACGATCAAGCATGCGGCGGTCGGCATCGATATTGCCCATCCCAGCTTGGTGGAAGCCAAGCGGCGTGGCGTGTATGACACGCTGGATGTGGCTAGCGCGTGGAACATCCCGTATCGCAGCGGCAGCTTTGGTGCGGTGCTGGCGAACTGCGCCGTGGAGCACATGCCCAAACTCGATCAGGTCTTCAGTGAAGTAGCGCGCGTGCTGCGCCCCGGCGGCAAGTTTGTGTTTTCCGTGCCGACCGATCAACACAACCAGAATTTGTGGACGGCGCAATTGCTCGATCGCGTTGGGGCCAAAGGTCTGGCAAAACGTTATCGTGATTGGTTTACGCGCGTGCAGGTTCACTTTCACATGTACTCGCCTGACGAGTGGCAGCGCCGCATCGAAGCGCACGGCTTCAAGGTCACGGTGCGACGCGGGTATCTGTCACCACGCGCCACACATTATCTGGAACTGGGCCATTACTACGGCGCACCGGACGTGGTGGCGCGCAAGCTCACCGGCAAGTGGGTGGTGTGGCCGTGGCGGCCGCTCTTTACGCTGGAAGAAGCCGTGTTAGCGGCGCGCGTGGCGGAAGACGGCGGGCCTAATTCGAGCGAATGTTTCTTTGTGGCGGAAAAAATCTGAAATCAGACGTCTAGGGGCTTGCCAAGAAATAAGTCCGCACTTTCGACGCTCCCGCCGGATTGCAAATCCCGCGATAGGGGCCGGATGGTCACATCCAGCCTGGAGCAATCTGCGGAGTTGTTTTTTGACGGCTTCTAACGGCATTTAACGCCTGGCCAGGATACGCTCTCGTTGGATTGACAACGTATGACAACTGAACCGACGACGACTTCACCTCAATCTTCATCCAACCCAACACGCTGGAACTGGCTGCCGATTGCGTTATTGCTGATCGGTATTTTGGCTTTTGGCGCGTATTTTCGCTTTGGCGGCCTGAATTGGAGCGAAGGAGAACCGCTGCATCCCGACGAGAACTTTCTGTCGCAGGTCACTTCGGCCATTCAGCCTCCGCAGGATTTGAGCGAGTATTTCAATTCGGCGATTTCGCCGCTGAATCCCTACAATCACAACTTCGGCTTATTTGTGTACGGCGACTTGCCGATCTTCATGACGCGCTATGCGGCGGATATCCTCGATGGCGCCTGCCAGGCAAGTCCTCAGTTGTGTGTGATGAAAAACGATCACGTCGTGCTCTTGGCGAGTTATAACGGCGTTCAGCTGCTGGGCCGGGCGCTGTCGGCCTTCTTCGATCTGCTCACGCTGGTCTTCATATTCTTCATCGGCAAACGGCTGTATGGCGTCAAGGTCGGCTTGTTGGCGGCAGCCCTGGGCGCGGCGACCGTGCTGCAGATTCAACAAGCGCACTTCTACACCGCCGATAGTGTGGCGACGTTTTTTGTCGCTGCGGCGATGTTCTTCATCGTCCGCCTCGGCGATACGTTCTCGTGGCGTGATACGATCGCCGCGGGGGTGGCCAGCGGTCTCGCCGTCGCCAGCCGCATCAACGTCGCGCCGATCGTCGGCATTTTGGCCGTGGCGTTATTGGTGCCGGTCTTCAGCCGCTGGCGTGATCCAGATCGCAAAGCCTCGGTTGAAAGCGCCATCGCGCGCCTGGTGGTTGCGGCTATCGTCACATTGATCACCGTGCGGATCTTCATGCCCTACGCCTTCGACGGTCTGCTCCACTTCGACGAGCGGTGGACGAACAACATGACGTACATCCGCACGTTGATGACCGGCGAAGATCCCGGCGGGCCTCCCGGCATTCAATGGGGGGATCGGACTGCTTTCGTCTTCCCGTGGATCAACATCATCTTCTGGGGGATGGGTGTGCCGTTGGGTTTGGCGGCGTGGTTGAGTTGGGCCTGGGCAACCTGGCAGACTTTCCTGGCGCCATACCTCAGGGACCGGCGCGGCAAGCTCAGCGAGTGGATCAGCAGCGTAGCGCAAGCGCGGCATCTATTGATCTGGCTGTGGGTGACAGGCTACTTTGCCTGGCAGGGATCGCAGTATGTCAAACCGCTGCGCTATGAATTGCCGATCTTTCCTTTCTTGACGATTTTCGCGGCCGCCGGTGTGATGGCCTTTATCGATTGGGCTTTCCGCGCCCGACGATCCACCCTCTGGCGTGCGGTCTCGCTTGCCGCCGCAGCGTTTGTCGTCGTCGGGGCATACGCTTGGGCGTTTGCCTTCACCGAAATTTATCGCCAGCCGACGACGCGTCTGGCTGCCTCGCGCTGGATATATGAGGTCATTCCCTCAGCGGTCACGCTGCACGTCACCCAAGACGGAGCGGCGAAACCGCTTCAGCTGCCCTTTACTAACACGATCATGCTCGGCATCGATGGTCAACCGATTGCCGCCGCCTTTGAGGTGAAGACCGCGAGCACGCTGGATAGGGCGACGATTAATCGCTTGATCGATCTTGCGGGCGATCCAGACCCAGAGACCTTGCGCTTAACGATCAGTTCCATGGCGGATGGTTCCAACCCGATCGCTTCGTCTGATCTTACGGCGCAGGTTGAATCGGCCGGTGCGCGCGGTGGAAAATTCACCTTCACATTCGATCCGGTGGCGCTGCAACCCGGCACGTATTTTGCGCTGCTCACGTCCGTTAGCGGCGCGCCTTTACAGGCCGAAAGTAGCACCATTGCCACTGAGGCGTGGGATGAAGGGGTGCCAGCACGCCTCGATGGCCGCGACGGTTTCAGCATCTATCACGGCGTCGAGATTCAGCGGCAGTGGGAAGACAACGAAGAGAAGTTGAATCAGTTGGTGGCGTGGCTCGATCAGAGCGACTACGTGACGATGAGCAGCAATCGCGCTTATGGTTCCATGTCACGCCTGCCGCGGCGCTATCCGCTGACTTCGGAATATTATCGGACCATGTTCACGGGCGAGCTGGGTTTCAAGTTGATCGGATCGTTCGAGTCCTATCCGACGCTAGGACCGTTTACGTTCCCTGATCAGGAAACGACGCAGGCCCTGGGCCTGTGGCCCGATCCGACGCGTTGTCCGTTGGCGGGCGTGTCCACCTGTCGCGATTTGATCAATGTGCCGCTGCCGCCCGCTGAAGAACCGTTCAGCGTCTACGATCATCCGCGCGTGTTGGTGTTTGAGAAGACGCCGGAGTTTAGCGCGAAAAAAGCCCGCGCCGTGTTGGGCCGGGTCGACCTGCGCGATGTGCTGAGTGACGTCTCGCCCAAATCGTATGCCGAAGCGTCCGGCGGTTTGATGCTGCCTGATTCAACGTGGCAGGCTCAGCAGGAGACCAACACCTGGTCGGACTTATTCGATCGCAACGGCGTGCTCAATCAGTCGCCGCTGATCGGTGGTGTAGTGTGGTATCTGGCGCTCTTGCTCATCGGGTGGTTCGCCTTCCCGATCGTGTTTGCGGCGACTCCGGGGCTGCGTGATCGCGGTTACGGCATCGCGCGCATGGCGGGCGTGCTCGTCTCTGTGTTTGTCATCTGGCTCCTGGCGAGTTACCAGATCGTGCCGTTCACACGCGCGACGATCTGGTTGAGCGTTTTGGGCCTGGGTCTTGTCGGCGGCCTCGCCGCGTGGCGACAGCGGACGCCGCTGCGCGCCTTCTGGAAAGAGCAGCATAACACCGTGCTAATCGAGGAAGCCTTGTTCGGCGTGGCCTTCCTCTTCTTCTTGTTCGTGCGCTTCGGTAATCCCGATTTGTGGCATTCCGTGATGGGCGGCGAAAAGCCGATGGATTTTGCGTATCTCAACGCGGTGATCAAGAGCCAGTATTTCCCGCCTTACGATCCGTGGTTTGCCGGTGGACAAATCACGTACTATTACTTCGGCTTTGTGCTGATCGCCGCGCTGGTGAAACTGCTGGGCATTATGCCCTCGATCGCCTACAACTTTGCGATTCCCACGTTGTTTGCCTTGACGGCGCTCGGCGCATTCTGTGTGGCCTTCAATCTGGTGCAGGCCGTTGAAAAATGGGGGCGTGATCGATCGTACTGGCTGAAGAAGCCGATCGTGATTGGTGTGATCGCCGCGGTGTTCGTCGTGTTCATGGGCAACCTCGGCGAGGTGCAGCAGCTGCAAGAGCAAATCTCCTTGCTGAGTCCAGCGACCTTCAAGAGCAGCATTCAGCCGGTGAAACAAATCGTCGAAACGGCGCAGGGCCTGGGTAAAATGATCTTTGAAAACGCGCCGTTGAATTACCGCCCCGAATGGTGGTACTTCACGCCGACGCGCGAGATTCCTGCTCCGCCCGGTGAGGCTGGCCCGATCTCGGAGTTTCCGTACTTCACCTTCTTGTATGCCGACCTGCACGCGCACATGATCGCGCTGCCGCTGACGCTGCTGGTCTTGGCCTTGGCGGTTAGCTGGATCAAACGTCCGCCTTTGTGGGCGTGGGGGGGCGTCGTCTCGATCGGGTTGGGCGGTTTGGCCGCGGGCGCGCTCCGTCCGACGAATACGTGGGACTATCCCACCTATCTGGTGATTGGCGTTGTGGCGTTGTTCTTTGGCATGTGGGCTACCGAACCGCTCGGCCGCATGTCGACGTGGGTGCGCTTCATCGCGCGCCTGGCCGGCTTCGTGGTGGTCGGCTTTGTGGCGTTTATGCCGTTCACGCAGAATTACGCCACCGCTTATTCGAGCATCGAGGGCTGGCAGGGATCGCTGACGCCGTGGTGGGCGTACCTCAACATCCATTTGTTGTTCCTCTTCCCGATCGTCACGCTGATCATCCGGGAGATCAAACGCTGGGGTTGGCGCTGGTGGCGCGCCTTGTGGCGAACGGTGTTGAAGCACTGGCGCTGGGCCGTCATTCTGGCCGGGCTGGTGATCGCCGCGCTGATCTTCTGGTTGTATCGAGTCAATCGGGAGGTGGTGCTGGCCGACGCTGCGGTGGTCCAGCAACAGCGCGATGTAATCCTGATCGCCGCGCCGATTTTGTTGGCCTGCGGGCTGTTGGCCATTCGCCCGCGTCTGGCGGTGGCCTATCGCTTCTGGTACTTCATCGTGTTTCTCGCGGTGGCGTTGACGGCGGTCGTGGAGATCGTGGTGCTCAAGGGCGACATCAGCCGCATGAACACGACCTTCAAGTTTTACATACAAATTTGGGTGCTGTTGGGGATCAGCGCGGCGGTGGCTCTGGGCTGGCTGGCTGATTGGCTGCAGCACTGGAACGGCTGGGGTGGTTGGGTGTGGAAGGGCTTCATGGTCGTGTTGGTGTTTGCGTCGTTTACTTACATTCCGCTGGCGACGCGCGGCAAGCTGATGGATCGCTGGACGGAGGCGCAGCCGCCCAGTCTCAACGGCGCCGATTATATGCTCTACGCTCAATATGATGATACGAGCCAACCGCAATATCCATTGAAGTGGGATCATGACGCGATTACGTGGCTGCAAGACAACGTGCAGGGCACGCCGGTGGTTGCCGAAGCGGCCGGCGGCATTCTGAATGTGCCACTGTATCACTGGGTTTCGCGCATTACGATCAACACCGGCCTGCCCACGATCCTGGGCTGGGATTGGCACCAGCGTCAGCAGCGATCGATCATGCCGGGTTGGGTGATCGATCGGCGCTTGCAGGATGTCGCGTCGCTGTACGGATCGCCCGATCAAGCTCTGGCGCAGAGCGTGCTCGATCGCTATAACGTGAAGTACATCGTCGTCGGCCATGTGGAACGCGCGCATTATGCGCTGGAAGGTATCGCTAAGTTCGATGCCATGGTGGCGAATGGCGCGTTGAAGATCGCCTATCAGAACGAAGGCACGACGATTTACGAAGTCGTCCAATAATCTATTGCGTGGTGCGTGGTCCGTGGCTGGATTTTACGCAACACGCACTACGCACTACGCAACTTGACTATGTCCGAACCAATTGCTGTCTTCATGTGGTGGTTGATTATCCAGATTCTTGGCCTCGCCGTGTGGCCGTTGTTGACGCGCTGGCTGCGCTGGCTGCCCGATCGCGGCTATCTGCTGGCGAAGCCGATTGGGTTGTTGTTGGTCTCCTACGGCCTGTGGATCCTGGCGACGCTCGGCGTGCTGCAGAATACGACCGGCGGCATTCTCGTCGTGTTGATCATCGTGGCGGCGTTGAGCGTATGGACATGGCGTAGTACGGCCAGCGAAGCGCGCGTGAATCTGCTGGGCCTCTGGCGCGAAAAGTGGACGTTGTTCCTCGCGTACGAGATCGTGTTCGCCGTTATCTTGATCGGCTGGGCGATCTTCCGCGCCCATAGCCCCGATCTGTCCACCACTGAAAAACCGATGGAGTTCGCATTCTTCAATGCGATCAATCGCAGCCTGACGTTTCCGCCGCACGATCCGTGGTTGTCCGGTTATGCGATTGCGTATTACTATTTCGGCTATGTGATGATGTCGCTGCTGTACAAGCTTACGGGTGTCACCGCGGGTGTCGCTTTTGGTCTGAGCAATGCCTTCTGGATGGCGCTGGCGGCGGCGAGTGCCTTCGGCGTCGTGGCGAATTTGGTGCTGTTGTTTAAGGAGAAAGCCAGAACCGCGGCCATCATCTTCGCGACCCTGGGCGCGGTGATGTTGACGCTGATGGGGAACTTTCAGGGATCGCTGGAGGTGGCGCACGCCAACAACATCGGCTCGCCAGAGTTTTGGCGCGGGCTTGATATTAAGGAGATCAACGGCCCCGCCGTGCAGAATCCGCCAGAAGTGCCGTGGTGGGTTCCGCGCCAGGGCTGGTGGTGGTGGCGTTCATCGCGGGTGATTCACGACTATCCGCCGAATCAGGTCAGTCCACTCTTGTCACAGATCACAGGCTTGCCTGTGGCTGATCCCTCAACCTATTCGGAACAGGAAGCCATCGACGAATTTCCGCAGTTCAGTTACATCCTGGGCGATATGCATCCGCATGTGTTGGCGCTGCCCTTCGCGTTGGTGATGCTGGCACTGGCGCTCAATCTGTATCAGGGTGCGGCGCGTGGTGAGATCACCTCGTTGTGGTCGGGCGATAAACGCGTGCCGTTGTGGGTGTTATACCCGCTGGCTGTTGGTAGTCTGGGCTTCCTGAATACATGGGACTTTCCGATCTACGCCTTTGTGTTAGCCGCCGCACTTGGTCTGGGTTACTGGCGCGCCGCTAAATCACGGCTGTGGGAAGTATCGATCGATCTGATCGTTTTAGGCGTGACGGGCTTCGCGTTTTACCTCCCGTTCTATCGCGGCTTCAGCTCACAAGCGGGCGGCATCGCGCCGAACCTGTATAACGGCACGCGCTTCGCGCAGTTCTTTGTCATGTTCGGTCCCTTCCTGGTGATTGGCCTAATGTTCGGCCTGGCGGTGATCTATGATGCGGCGCGTGGCAAACAGGCCCGCTGGTTGACCTTCATTGGGAAGGCGGTTGCAGGCGGCCTAGGCGTTGTCGTGGTGTTGACGGTGCTGGCGGGCGTATTGGCTGGAGGACTCGCGCTGATCTCCGAGAAGGCGCGCGCCACCATTCAGGGGACGCTTGATGCGATGGCGCAGAACGGCCTGAGTGTAAGCGATCATCTCATGGCGCGCTTCGTCAATCCGTGGACGCCGCTATTGCTGGGGATCGCGTTGGCCTCGATCGGGTTGCTGTGGATCGCGCGGCGGAAGCCGAGCGCGATCGAGAAACACGCTCCGCGTGACGCGCGATCGCCGATCGATTTTGCGTTGTTGTTGTTTGGCGTGGGACTGCTGTTGACGATTGGTACGGAATTCGTCTACATCATCGACGGCTTCGGTTACCGCATGAACACGATCTTCAAGTTCTACTATCAGGCCTGGGCGTTGTGGTCGGTGGCTGCGGCGTTTGCGGCGTATTATCTCATCGCCGGGGCGCAGCTCAAGCCGATCGTGCGGAGTGCCGCCGCCGGTGTGGTGGTTGTCGTCGTGGCGCTGGGCCTGGTCTTTCCCGCGATGGCGATCCCGACGAAGATCGAAATCGATCAGCCGACGCTGGACGTGTTGGAATATACGGCGCGCGGCGTGCCCGATGATTACGCGGCGACCCAGTGGCTGTTGCAAAATGCACCGAGGAATCCCGTGATTCTGGAAGCGCCCGGTGATGAGTATAATGCCGGCATGTCGCGCCTCTCGACCTGGACAGGGTTGCCGTCGGTGGTGGGCTGGCATGGCCACGAAGGCCAATGGCGCGGCAATTACGACATTCAAGGGCCGCGCATGACGGCGATTGAAGAAATCTATACCACGGGCGATGCGAATCGCATGCTGGAATTGCTGAAAGAGTATGACGTGCGCTATGTGATCGTCGGACCGAACGAGCAGCGCTTGTATCCGGGCGGCGGCCTTGAGAAGTTCGCACAGTATTTGCCGGTGGCGTTCCAGCAAGGAACGGTGACCATCTATCTGGTGCCGTGATGCGTGAAAAAGTGAAGAATGATATGAACGCGACTGCGGTCCCGACAGGGATAGCACCTACTCAAAATGAAGAGACGCAGCGGTGGGCCTTAACGGTCACGCTGGAAGTGTTGTTGTATGCCGCCATCGTCGGCGTGGCGGCTGTGCTGCGCTTGTGGAATTTGACGGCGTCTCCGTTGACCATGCGTGAGGCGGCTCAAGCGTTGGCCGCGTTCAATGGGTCGCCGTTGCCGGCGGGCGGAAGCCCGTTGTTGTACGGACTGAATCAAGTGCTGTTTGGCCTGTTTAGCACGACGGTGAACGATGCGGGTGTGCGGCTCGGTGCGGCCTTGATTGGCACGATCATGGTGCTGCTGCCCGCGTTATTCCGATCGCACATCGGGCGCTATGGCGCACTGGCCGCCGCGTTGATGCTGGCGCTCTCGCCCACGCTGGTGGTGGCCTCCCGATCGCTGGATGGATCGATCGGGGTGGTGACGTGCGCGTTGGCGGCGATTGGCCTGGGGCTGCGCTACTTCACCACGCACAAACAGATCGATCTGATCGGGCTGGCGATTGTGATCGGGGTGGCGTTGACCTGCGGGTCCGGGGTGATTACCGTGGCGTTCGTGATCGTTCCAGCGTTGATCATCATTCACCGCTGGGTGGCTTCGGACGAGGATCGTCTACGTGTGCGGCAATTGCAGCAAGAGCCACACACGCTGCGGCAAGCGCTGCTGTGGGGTGGAGCGGCATTTGTCCTGGCGGCGACGGCGTTCTTCCTGCGTCCGAACGGTTTAGCGGGCGTACCGGAGATTTTATCGGCGTGGCTGGCGGCGTGGGCCAACAACGCCACTTGGGCCAACAACGCCACGTGGAGCGCGCAGATTTCGATCGGCGTGGTGCCGTTGATTCAAATTCTGTTGACCTACGATCTGCTTATTCTCTGTTTTGGAATAGCGGGGCTGATCTTCGCGCTGCGCCGCACGAGTGGGTTAAGCGTGCTATTGAGCGTGTGGGCCATCGGCGCGTTGTTGATCATACTGCTGCAACCCGGGCGGCAGGTGTTGGATCTGGCGTTAGTGTTGACACCATTGGCCTTGCTGGGGGGCAGTTTGCTCGAGCGCGTCGGAATGGATCTGCAACAGCAAGGTTCGTGGCGGGCCGAAGGTTTGTTCGCCCTGCTGGCAGCGATCATGTTTGGCTTTGCGGCGATTCGGGCCGGCAGCGCGGCGATGGGCCTGGTGCAGCCTACCGATTCGTTCCTGGGTATGCCGCTGAGTGTCTCTGAGACGTTTTTCATTGGCGTGGCGCTGGTCGTGTTTGTGTTGGTGGCCGTCTTTGTTGTGTTGATTGGCTGGCGCGCCACGCTGCGGGCAGCCACCATGACGCTGTTTGCGCTGCTGGCCGTGATGTCGTGGAGTAACGCGTGGCATGCCACCCAGCTGCGCCCGGGTGATCCGCGCGAATTGTTGTGGGGGCCAACGAGAACTTCGCTGGACGTGAACGCCATGACGGAAACCATCGCGGCGGCGTCGAAGCGGAATACGGGCTTTCTCGATCAAGTGCCGATCGCGGTGACGCTGCCGCAGGACGATCCGGTGGTGCGCTGGTATCTGCGCCACTTCCCAAACGCGCGGTACAATGCCGTCATCGCCGATCTAGCCCCGGTGATTGTGGCCCCGCTGGGGAGCACCTTCCCTCCCAATGTATCTGAAGCTTACGTGGGAAAGCAATTTGCCCTGCAGACGCAGTGGGCAGCGGCGCAGCTCACTGATAATGATTTCCTGCGCTGGTGGCTCTATCGTGAAAGCGATCTGCCGCCGCTGCCCGTGCAGACGATGGTCGTGTGGTTGAAAGTCAAGCAATAAGCTTTGTCGAGAATAAGGGAAGTGCTCATCGAACCGCGTCTGTGCCGTTGATCGCGCGTAGCGGACGGGGAGCCTAAGCGATACGGTTTTAACGGTTAAAGGGCAGGTAAAGATATGAATGTAGCCATGTGGGGCAAGGCGTTGCGCGTGATTCCACGCATCACCAAAGATGAATGGAATCAGCTGGACGTGATCTCGAAATGGCTGATCTCGACACGCGCGGCGGTCTTGATCATGACGTTTATCTCGGCGGCCATTGCCGGTCTGCTGGCGTTGTTGGCAGGGCAGTTCAACTTTGGCCTGTGGCTATTGATGACGATCGGGTTGGTACTGGCGCACGCGACCAACAACCTGCTCAACGATTTTACCGATTACGTGCGCGGCGTCGATAAGGACAACTACTATCGGGCGCAGTACGGGCCGCAGCCGTTAGAGCACGGGCTGATGACCAAGCGCCAACTGCTGACGTATGCCACCATCACCGGATCGATCGCGCTGGCGTGCGGCCTGGTCCTCGTGGCGATCCGCGGACCGCTGGCACTGGTGCTGTTGGGGCTGGGCGCGTTCTTCGTCCTGTTTTACACGTGGCCGTTGAAGTACATCGGTCTGGGTGAGATTGCCGTGCTCATCGTATGGGGACCGTTGATGATCGGTGGCGGCTATTTCATCGTCACGGGGCACTGGGACTGGCATGCGGTGCTGGCGGGCCTGCCCTACGCGCTCGGCGTGACCACCGTCATCTTTGGCAAGCACATCGACAAGTGTGACGCCGACAAAGCCAAGGGTATTCACACGCTGCCCGTGATTATCGGCGAGCGCCCTGCACGTTACGCGGCGATCGGGATGATGGTGTTGATGTACATCCTCGTGCTGGTGCTGGTGCTGACCGGATACTTTCGCTGGATCATGTTGGTTGTCCTAGTGGCGTTGACCGTGCTAAGGATAGTGTTTCCGCAGTTTCTCAAGCCCAAGCCGGCCGCGCCGCCGGAGTGGTACCCCAAAGATGCCTGGCCGTTGTGGTTTGTGTCGTTTGCCTTTATCCACAATCGCCGCTATGGCTTGTTGTTTCTGGCCGGCCTGATCGGCGAAGTGGTGCTGAAGCTGGTGTTGAAAATCTGACTCTCTCCACGACTCCTTTATGGGCGTGGAAATCAAAAATCGAAGTTGAAAAATTCTATGAGCGAGACGACTGTTACACAACCCAAAACCAGCTGGCTTGATCGGATGATCTGGCCGGCCCTGAACCTCGACGTTGAAAAACTGTTGTACTTGATTCTGATCGTGGCGGCCATCCTCACGCGCTTCGTGGCGCTGGGCGATCGGGCGATGAGTCACGACGAGAGCCTGCACACGTACTACTCGTGGAATCTCTACAAGGGCGGCGGCTTCTCGCATACGCCGTTGATGCACGGCCCGTTCCTGTTCCACATCAACGCCTTGATCTACAGCCTCTTCGGCGCAGACGATTTCACGGCGCGCATTTCGGTGGCGGTGTTTGGCGTGGCGCTGGTGGCGCTGCCTTACTTCATGCGGCGCTGGCTGGGCCGCCTGGGCGGTCTGGTCGCGTCGTTCATGCTGTTGATCTCGCCGTCGATCTGGTATCACGCGCGCTATATCCGTGACGAAGCTTACGTGCTGACGCTGGGACTGATCATGGTCTGGGGCATGTTCGCGTACTGGCGGAGCCGCGAACGCAAGTGGTTGTATCTCATCACCGGGGCGGCGGCGTTCTCTTTCCTCTCGATGGAATCGACGTTTATTCTGTGTGTGATCTTCGGCGCCTTTACCACCGTGGTGGCGCTGATCGAATTGTCCAAACACAAAGATTTCTGGATGGGCATCCTCGGTCGATCGGTGTTAGGGTTGGGCGTGGCCGCGCTGATCGCCATCGCCGTGATAGTTGTTCAAACATTCATCATGGGCGCGATCGGGTTGGGACCCGGTGACGCGATGCCCTTCCCGCAACCGCCGCAACCGCTGCAGCCGGGCCTGGCGATCGAGTTTAGCGCGCAGCTAACTTACTGGATCCAAATGTTGGGCGGCACGGCCAAGATTCTGCTCTTCACGCTGGTTCCCGCGGCGGCCATTGGCGTGGGGGTGTATTACTGGTTCAAATTCATTTTGCCGGCGCGGCTGCGCGAGGCGCCCGGCTTCGATCTGGCGGCGTTGATCTTGACCTTCAGCCTGCTCATGCTCTCGGCCGGAGCGCTGGTCTTTTTCAATCCGGGGTGGAAACTGCTGTTTGGATCGGAATTTGTCAGCGTCAAATTCTTCACCGATGGCAACTTTCCCACCAACGACATTGGCCCCGTGATGCGGCTGGCCGCGCTGTTCGGCGCCTTTGCGGCCGTCTCCGCCGCGATCGGCTGGTGGTGGAACCGCCGGGTGTGGTTGATCTCCACCGCGATTTTTCTCGTGATCACCGTTCCCTTCTTCACGACGTTCTTCACGAATGGCGTCGGCCTGGGCACGGGCTTTGTGGGTTCGCTGGGGTACTGGCTGGAGCAGCAGGGCGTGCAGCGCGGTTCGCAGCCCATCTATTACTACTTCTTCGTCACGCCTATCTACGAATATCTGCCGATGTTGATCGCCGGCAGCGCGGCGATCTTCTACAGCGTGCGCGGCCTGCTTCGCTGGCGGCGCGGCGTGAAGTCTAAGGCCGATTGGGATCGGCGCCTCTTCGTGCCTTTCGTGATCTGGTGGTGTTTCGCCAGCTGGCTGGCGTTTTCATATGCGGGCGAGAAGATGCCGTGGCTCATGGTCTATCTGGCTTTGCCGATGGTTATCTTGAGCGCGCGTTTTCTGGGCGAGTGGTTCGAGCACATCCACTGGCGCGCCTTTGTCACCGAACGATGGTGGCTGGCGGCGTTGTTGCTGGCGGCGGCCATTGTCTCCGGTGCGTGGCTGATCGGCGCTGTACAGAAAGCCTTTGGCGGACAGCAGCTCGATAACCTGGCCGGCTTCGGGGCATGGTTCGCGGCCCTGGTGGTGTTTGCCTTCTCGATCTGGGCGTTGTGGTCCATGCGGCCGCGTCCCACCGGCCGAACCTTGCTGCGTTTAGCCGCGCTGTTAGGACTGCTGGTGTTGACCGTGCTGACCTTCCGCACCGGCTGGATCTGGAACTACATCAACTACGATTCCGCGCTGGAGTTTGGCGTGTACGCGCATGGCGGGCCTGGCCTTAAGGTTGCCATGCAGCAGATCGAGGAGTTGTCCCAGCGCACGGTCGGCGGGAAAAATATTCGGATCGGCTTTGATGCCGATGCGTCGTGGCCCTATTACTGGTATCTGCGGGATTACCCGAATAAGTTCCAATATTCGAACTCACCCTCCCGATCGGATCTCGACGCCCCGGTGATTTTCTCCAGCGGCAAGACGTGGGATGTGGTCGATAGCGTGTTGAGCAAGACGCACACGTACTGGCAGAGTCATCGCATCTGGTGGCCGATGGAAGACTACAAGGTTTTTGCCGAATGTCCGGCGAACGAAGTCAATCCTGTGACCGGCGCGACCACTCCGGTGTCGGTCTACGACGAAAATGAGGACGGCCAGATCGATGAGGCCGAGAAGCGCAGCGGCCAGTCGCGCTGCACGATCTATAGTCTGCGTCACCTGCCGGAGTATGCGGGCACCCTGACGCAATGGTTGATCGAACCGGCGCGGCGCAACGCTCTGCTGGACATTTTCCTCAATCGCGATTATACCCAGTACGATCAGTTACGCGGCGGCACACACAAGCCCGACAACTGGCCGCTGGCCGAGGATTTCCGATTGTACGTGAAGCGTGACGTCGCACCGTTGATCTGGACCGAAGCGTTGGGCACGGTGCAGCCGATCGTGGAAACCGTCGATCCTTATCTGGAGGGTTGGCGGGACGTTGCGGCGGTGCAAGTCATCGGGGCCGGCGTGGGCGCCGGGGAGGGCCAACTCCAATCGCCGCAGGGAATTTCCATAGGCGACGATGGTTCGATCTATGTGGCCGACAGCCTGAACAATCGCATTCAGAAGTTCGACCAGAACGGCCAGTTTGTTGCGGTTTTCGGCGGCACCGCTGAAGGCAATCTGCCCGGCTTGTTCAAGGAACCGTGGGCGGTGGCCGTCGCGCCGGATCAGTCGATCTATGTCGCGGATACGTGGAATCATCGGGTGCAGCACCTCAGCCCCGAGGGTGTTTCACTCAACGTGTGGGGTTCGGAGGGCAACACCGATGGGCAGGCCGCCGACAATGCAGGCGTGTTTTTCGGGCCGCGCGGCATTACCACCGACAAGGAGGGTCGCGTATTCGTGGCTGACACTGGCAATAAGCGCATTCAAATCTTTGACGGCGCGGGGACGTTCGTCAGTCAATTCGGCGGATCAGGTTTGCAGCTCGGCCAGCTGGATGAGCCGGTCGGGGTTGAAACCGATGCGCAGGGCAATATCGCCGTGGCCGATACGTGGAACGGTCGCGTGCAGCTCTTTAATCCCCAGGGCCAACCGTTAACCAGCTGGGAGATCGATGGCTGGCTGGATAAAGACAAAGTCGGCAAACCGTATCTGGCTATCGATCACAAGTCGCGCGTCTATGTGGCCGATCAAGTTGGGCGGCGCATTTTGGTGTTCAATGTGTCCGGCAAATACCTGGGCAGCTTCGGGCAGTACGGTAATGACACGCAGGGCTTCGGTCTGCCCAGCGGCATTGCCGTGGATAAAGAAGGTTACGTCTATGTGGTGGATTCGGTCTTTGGGCGTGTGCTGAAGTATCCGCCTTTTGTGGTAACGTCCACCCTGGAGGATGACCTGCCGTAGTCTTAAGACTTTTCCGCGTGGCGCAGTCATCCCCGCATGTTTTTGCTCACGTCGTACCCGGCACGCTAGGCGTGCGTGCCGCCAGGCTTCGGCGGAGCCTGGATACGGCATAGCGGGAACTAGAATGCCAGTCAGCAATTGTTGCTCGTCGTTACTCTGGATGCCCGATAGAGGCACTCGGGCATGACGGCTGAGAAGTTTCTTGTTGTATAATGATTCAGCGATGACTCTTACACCCGGAGGACAGCTGTGAAACTGCACGAATATCAGTCGAAGCTCTTATTTGCCAAGTACGGGATTCCCATCCCCAAAGGTGAGATTGCGACGACGCCGGAAGATGCGCGGCGCATTGCGCGTGATCTGGGCAAACGGGTCGTGATCAAATCGCAGGTATTGGTGGGCGGGCGCGGCAAAGCCGGCGGTGTGAAATTGGCTAACACGCCCGATGAAGCCGAGGTGGTAGCCGGTCAAATCCTCGGCATGAACATCAAGGGGTTGACGGTGCGCAAGGTGCTGGTGGACGAAGCGGCCGACATTGCGCAGGAGATTTATCTCGGCATCGTGCTCGATCGGCTGCAGCGCCGCGCCGTGATGATGGCCTCGGCCGCGGGCGGCATGGACATCGAAGAAGTCGCGCGCACCGCGCCCGAGAAGATCATCCGCGTCGCCATCGATCCGTTCCTGGGCCTGCGCGAATACCAGACCCGCCAGATCGCGTATGGCATCGGCCTCAAACGCGAGCTCATCAAAGACTTCAACACGATCGCGCAAGGGCTGTATCGCTGTTTCGCCGATCTGGATGCCAGCCTCGCTGAGATCAACCCGTTGATCGTCACCGGCGGACATACGCTGCAAGCGGTGGATGGCAAGATTCTGGTCGATGACAATGCGCTGTTTCGTCATCCCGATCTGGCCGCGCTGCGCGATCTTGATGAAGAAGCGCCCTCGGAAACGGAAGCACGCCAACGCGGCTTGTCGTACATCAAACTGGATGGCGAGATTGGCTGCATGGTGAACGGCGCCGGTCTGGCGATGGCGACGATGGACATGACCAAGTTGTTCGGCGGCAGCCCCGCCAACTTCCTGGACATCGGCGGTGGCGCTCAAGCCGATAAAGTGGCGGCGGCCCTGCGGTTGATTCTGGCCGATCCCAACGTGAAAGCGGTCCTGTTCAATATTTTTGGCGGCATCACGCGCTGCGATGAGGTGGCGCGCGGCATCGTGGCGGCGCTGGAAGAAGTAAAGACCGACGTGCCGATGGTGGCCCGTCTGGTGGGCACGAACGAAGAAGAGGGGCGGCGCATTCTCGCAGCGGCGCACATGCAGACCGCGAGCACGCTCGCCGAGGCCGCGCAAAAAGCAGTCGCGTTGGTGAAGGGCGAAGCGGGTGTGGTGAAATTGCCGCCGGTCGAGATCAAACCGTTGAAGGTTAAGCGCGCGGCGGCCAAGAAGCCTGCTGTGAAGAAACCGGTCAAAAAATCCGTCGCCAGGAAGCCGGTTGCGAAGAAGAATACTACAGCCCGGAAATAACTGCTGTGGAGCAGGAAAACAGCATGAGCGGTTCCTCAGGGCGGCACGATCAATCGGTCTTGGACAGCATGCTTGCGCCAGTCGATGAAACTGGTGAGACGGTAGTCCTGATCAATTCGCAAGGTCATCGGTTTGTCGTGATGCGCGAAGCAGATTACCGTGGCTGGCAGGAAACCCAGTATCTTTTGTCCTCGGCTGGAAACGCTCGTGTCTTGCGTGAGGCCCGCGCTGAAGCGCTGGAGGACTCTCGCGAGTGGTAAAGTACGGGCAGCGTTTCAACGTCGCCGGCGCAGGAGAAAATAATGGCACACACCAATCAACTACCCCCGGGGTGGGATGAAGAACGCGTACGGCGTGTGATAGCCCATTACGAGAGCCAGACAGACCAACAGGCCATTGCCGAAGACGGCGCGGCCTTTAAGAGCGGGCGACGCACGGTGGTCGAAGTTCCGGCTGAACTCATGCCGGTGATTCGCGGTTTGATTCAACTCTTGCCACCAGCCGCAATACTGTTTAGATAAGTCAGCCGAGGCGGCTCCCACGCCGCCAGGCATGGGAGCCCGGCCCGCTAACTAAACAGTATTGCCACTAGCCGCTAAACCGAAGACCCCCAAGTCAGCGGGGCGTAGTTCACGCGCGAAATCATTGGAGGCCAAATGAGCATTCTCGTCGGCAAATATACACGCCTGATCGTGCAGGGCATCACCGGTCGTGAGGGCGAGTTTCACACGAAGCAAATGATCGAATACGGCACCAAAGTGGTGGGCGGTGTGACGCCCGGCAAGGGCGGCGAGTGGGCCGCCGGGGTGCCGGTGTTTGACACCGTCAAGGAGTCGGTCGAGGCGACCGGCGCGAATACCTCGGTGATCTTCGTCCCCGCGCGGTTTGCTCCGGACGCCATTCTGGAAGCCGCCGACGCCGGGATCAAATTGATCGTGTGCATCACTGAAGGCGTCCCGGTGCTGGATATGATCAAGGTGCGCGCTTATCTTGACACCAAGCCGGGCGTGCGCTTGATCGGTCCCAACTGTCCCGGCCTGATCACGCCCGGCGAAGCCAAGGTCGGCATTCTGCCCGGTCACATCACCAAGCCGGGTCACGTCGGCATTGTCGCGCGCAGCGGCACGTTGACTTACGAAGTCATCTACGCGCTGACTAATCGTGGCATGGGGCAGAGCAGCTGCGTCGGCATCGGCGGCGATCCGATCAACGGTACCAACTTCATCGACGTGTTGCAGATGTTTGAAGATGATCCCCTTACCGATCAGGTGGTGCTCATCGGTGAGATCGGCGGCTCGGATGAAGAGCGCGCGGCGGAGTTTATCGCGGCCAAGATGACCAAGCCGGTCACAGCCTTCATTGCGGGGCAAACCGCGCCTCCGGGCAAGCGCATGGGCCACGCCGGAGCCATCATCGAAGGCGGCGCCGGCACGGCGGCCGGCAAGATCGCCGCGCTGGAGGCCGTGGGCGTGCGGGTCGCCAAGCATCCTGAAGAGATTCCCGATTTGTGTGTCCACGCGGTACGCTAAATAGCGACACTTCCACCAGAGCCGACTCGCAGCCAGGTCGGCTCTGCTCTTGTTTCCCGGGCTGATCGAATTCTTCTATGCTTGCTCAACTGCGTCGCTTTGACTTCAACGTCATCACCATCCTCGTACTGGTGGTGATTGCAGCCCTGCCTTTTCTCACGCGGCCCGGTCTGCCGCGTCACACCGATCTGGAACTCCACGTTTTTCGCGCAGCAGAGTATGGTGAAGTACTGCGTGACGGGGTGCTGTATCCGCGCTGGGCGCCGGACTTCTATTACGGCTACGGCTATCCCATCTTCAACTACTACGCGCCGCTGACGTATGCCTTCGCCAATGCGTTTGATGCGCTTCCCAACGTGGATACTGTGTTCAGCGTCAAACTGGTGATCGTGGCGGTGTACGCGCTGGGCGCATATGGCATATACTTCCTGACGCGGCGGCACTTTGGCTCGATGGCGGGTGTCATCGCGTCGGCGGCGTTTGTGCTGTCGCCCTACTTCTTGTTCGTCGATCCGTTGATGCGCGGCGACCTGGCAGAATTCTTCGCGTTGAGTTGGCTGCCCTGGGTGTTCTATGTGTTCGATCGGCCCCGGCAGTTCTCGATCGCGCGACCGTTGGTGTTGGCCGCTTTGGTTTTCAGCCACAACCTCATCGCGTTGATCGGCGCGGCGCTGCTGCTGGCTTATCTGATCTGGCGCGGTTTATTCGTCGATGGGATCAAGCGCTGGGTGTATGACGTCGTCTCGATCGGCTTGGCGGCGGCCCTGACGGCCGTTTTCTGGCTGCCCTTTATCGCCGAACGAGATGCGATTCGCTTGAACGTGGCTGGCGCCGGTCACTTCGATTATCACAATCACTTCATCCCCTTGTCGATGCTGCTGTCGCCGTCGCCCGCCTTGGATTTGGGCGCGACCACCCCGAAGTACATCTACAATCTCGGTGTGGTGCAGTGGCTGCTATTCATTTCAGCCGTTGTGTTGGCGGCCGTGCGGCGCAAAGATGCCAGCCGCCGCATCGCCGTGTTCTTCATGTTGGTCACGGTGGTGTTTGTTTTCCTCGTTACACCGTTTTCGTCGTTTCTGTGGGAGGCGATCCCGCCCGCTGCCTTCGTTCAATTCCCGTGGCGATTCCTTGGCCCGGCGGCGTTCACGTTAGCGCTGTGTGTCGGCTATGTCTTTCGTGTCACGCTCCGCGCCGCGCAGGGAATCCAGTCACCGCCACTGGATTCCCGCCTGCGCGGGAATGACGTTGTGCGCCGTCTCGTCCCTTACGTCATGCGCAGCGTGGTAGTCATCGCGCTCCTTGTGTCCGCGTTACCCAATATGTATTCGCCCTTGTGGGATGCGAATTTCGGCGACACTTCGCCGCGCGCGATGATCGATTTTGAGTTGAGCGGTGTGGCGTTGGGCACAACCTCGACCGGCGATTTCCTTCCCACCCCCGTGGGACGCGAGCCTGGTCCGACCGCGTCTCTGTTGGATTCATACAACGCTGCTGTGATCGATAAGTTTGATCGCGCGACGCTGCCCGCTGGGGCAACGGCGCAAGTCGAAGCGCACTCAGCCAATTACGATCGCCTCCATGTCGAATCCCCTGTTGACTTCAAGGGACGTTTGCTGACGTTCCTGTTCCCCGGCTGGACGGTGCTCGTCGACGGTGTGATGGTTCCACTCACGCCGCTGGATCAATCTGGCTTCATCGAATTTCCCATCCCGGCTGGCGCGCACATCATCGAAGCGACACTCTCCGCTACCGAGCCACAGTTGATCGGCGGCTTCATCTCCTTTGGAGCGTTAGTCGCCATTTTTGTGCTGGCCGTCAGTCGCCGCAAAGTGATCACGATCAAGAAAGAGGAGATCGCCGCGCGGCGTCCTGCGTTTGCGCTCGATCTCCTGCTCGTCAGCCTAATCTTTCTAGGTGTCAAGATCGCCGTCGTCGATCGTTGTGATGTGTGCTTCCGTTATACCTCCCCGGCGGGACAGGCCCTCGGTGCGCAGCATCAACAGCGCGCGAACTTCGGCGGACACATCGAACTGTTGGGTTTCGATCTGCCGTCGAATGAAGTCGCGGCGGGGCAGGTACTGCCGCTCACCTTGTACTGGCGTGCGACCGCGCCCGTGCCCAATAACTATCAGGTCTTTGTGCATCTCTCCAATCCGGCGACGACATTGTGGGGCCAATCGGATAAACTCAATCCCGGCGATTTCCCCTCGACGCGCTGGCCGTTGGATCGCTTCGTGTGGGACGATCACAAGGTGCAGCTTAAGCCGGATGCTCCGCCGGGCGAGTATCAGCTTGCAGTGGGTTTGTATCTGTTGCAAGATGGCCGCCGCGCACCGGTGTTTGACGACGCCGGCCAAATCGTGGCAGACCATGTCGTGTTAAAGACAACTATCAACGTGAGGTGAAGCAATGAATAAGCGCGAACGACTTGAAGCGACCCTCGCCGGACAAAGTGTTGATCGGGTTCCGGTGGCGTTGTGGCGGCATTTCCCCGGCGACGATCAAGCCCCCGCCAGCTTAGCGGTGGCGACGATCGCATTTCAACAGCGCTGGGATTTTGATTTTGTGAAAGTTACGCCGGCCAGCAGTTTTCAGATTAAAGATTGGGGCGTGCAGGATATCTGGCTGGGCAACACCGAAGGCACGCGCCAGTACACCACGCGTCCCATCGTAGGGTCCAGTGATTGGCGTGCGTTGCAGGTGCTCGATGCGCGATCGGGCGCGCTGGGTACGCAGCTGCATTGCCTGAAGATGGTGGTGGAGGCGCTGCCGGAAGTGCCCGTCATTCAGACGGTGTTTAGTCCGCTGGCACAGATGAAGAATCTGGCGGGCGAGCGGCTGCTGATCGATCTGCGGCAGAACACGGCTGATTTCGTGGCGGCGCTCGAAACGATCACGCGATCGACGCTGGCCTTTGTGCGCGAGATCGCGGCGACAGGCGCGGCGGGCATCTTCTATGCCGTGCAGCACGCCACTGCGAATTTATTGAGCGAAGGCGAGTTCCGCGAATTCGGGCGTGCGTATGATCTGCGGATTCTGGAAGCGACGAAGAATTTCTGGTTGAACGTGATGCACATCCACGGCGATAATGTGTACTTCGACGCGGTGGCAGATTATCCGCTGCAAGTGTGGAACTGGCACGATCGTGAAACGGGGCCAACACTGAAAGATGGTCTCGCCAAGATCAAGGGCGCGGCGTGCGGCGGTATCGCGCGCGATATGGTGATGCTGCGCGGTCGCCCCGCAGCCGTGCGTGAGCAGGTGGAAGACGCCATCGCGCAGACGAACGGGCGACGTTATATTGTGGGCACGGGCTGTGTGACGATGATTCCGACGCCGGAGATTAACATCCGCACGGCCATTGAGTGTGCGCAACAGAGCACGTAGCGAACTTATGCCTGCTTCTCAAGCACCGCTTCATCAAGCAATGCGCGCGCGCGCGACTATCGGCTTTCTCACGGCCAACATTCACATTGGCGCAGGTCGCACCGTTTGGCCCGGCATCGTCGATGCGGCTGAACGGTGCGGGCTGAACCTCATCTGCTTCCCCGGCGGCGGCCTGCACGTTTCCGAAGGCTTTGAGGCGCAGCGCAACGTCATCTACGATTTGGTCGATGCCGCGTGGCTGGATGGGCTGGTCTCCTGGTCGTCGACGATCAGCGTGAAACTTGACCCGATCGAAACGGCGGAGTTCCATCAGCGGTTTCGTCCGCTGCCGATGGTCAGCCTCGCGCAGATCATCGAAGGGGTGCCCACGCTCTCGATCGATAGTTACCACGGCATGCGTGCAGCCATTTGCCACTTGATCGAGGTCCACGGCTATCGCCGCTTAGCTTTCATTCGCGGCCCGGCCACTCACTTCTACGCCCAGGAACGCTATCGCGCTTACATCGATGTCTTGCAAGAGTATGGCATTCCTTTTGCGCCTGAATTAGTGACGCGTCCGCTGCGCTGGGATGCCGGTGTTGAATCCGTGCAAATCTTGTTAGACGAAATGCACTTGCGTCCGGGCGTCGATTTTCAAGCCGTGGTCGCCGTCAGTGATCTGCTGCTGCTGGGCGCGATGAAGGCCATGCAGGCGCGCGGCATTCAGATTCCCAACGATGTAGCCATTGTCGGATTCAACGATTCGATCGAGGGGCGCTTGGTGACGCCGCCGTTAACGTCGGTGACGATGCCGTTCTACGAGCAGGGTTCGCGCGCGGTCGAAGAATTAGCGCTGCAATTGGCCGGCGAGGAAGTGCCCGCGCAGGTGGTGCTGCAATCGCGCTTGATCGTGCGCCAATCGTGTGGCTGCCCCTCAGAGGCGGTGGTGCAGGCCGCGGCTGGCGCGGTTGAACCAAGCGGCGTCGATCTCAATTTGATCTATCCCGCGTTGCGGGCGGCTTTCTTGTCTGATTTGGCGGCGCTTGATGATGCGCCCGAGGCCCTCAGTCAGTCAGCTGGAAAACTCTTCGACGCGTTTCAAGCCGATCGGGTTGATGAAGAACCGCGCGGTCGCTTTCTGGCAGAATTAGAAATCGTCCTGGAAGAAGCGGCTCAACAGGGTGGCGATGTGGCCATCTGGCAAGACATCATGTCTGCGCTGCGCCGCCGCTTGCTGCCGCATCTCACCGAGGTAGAACGCTGCCGGGCGGAAGATGTGTTCGGGCAGGCGCGTGTGGTTATCGGGGAAACGGCGCAGCGCGCGCAGGCTTATCGCCAATGGCTGGCCGAGCGCCAGGCTGAGATGCTGCGTGAGATCGGGCAGGCGTTGATCACGACATTCAACGTCAACACACTGACTGATGTGCTGGCAGAGCGCTTGCCCAACCTGGGCATTAAGAGTTGTTATCTGGCATTGTACGAGAATCCCGCTTTGTCGTTGGAACAGGCGCGGTTGATCTTGGCCTACACGGAGCAGGGGCGTGTGACCTTGGAGCCAAGCGGACGGCCATTCAGGTCGCAGCAGTTGGTGCCGGCCGGCTTGCTGCCGCCGGGCCGTCAATATAGTCTGCTGGTCGAGCCGTTGTATTTCCGTGAAGAGCAGATCGGCTTTGGCGTGTTTGAGATCGGCCCGCGCGATGGGGCGTTGTATGAAGTCCTGCGCGGGCATATCAGCAGCGCGTTGAAGGGCGCGTTGTTGTTTGCCGAAGCGCAGCAGGCGCGCAGTGCGGCGGAGAAAGCCGATCAGATCAAGACGCGCCTGTTGACGAACGTCAGTCACGAGCTGCGTACGCCGTTGAACATCATTCTGGATACGACCCGGAACGCGCTGCGCGCTGCACCGCCCGACGAAGCAGCGCTGCTGATTGATGTGCAGCACATTCAGCACAACGCCGAACATCAATTGCGCGTGATCAACGATCTGCTCGATCTCTCGCGGGCCGAGATTGACGAGCTCGATCTGTATCTGGAATTGCTCGATCCGCGCCCGTTGCTGGAAGAGGCTTTTTACAGCCTGGCCGACAGCGTCGATCAGCGCAGCGTGGCGTGGTGTTTGCAGCTGCCCGATCGGTTGCCGTGGCTCAACGCCGATGCCGTGCGCCTGCGTCAGACGCTGCTCAATCTCTTGAGCAATGCGCGCAAGTTTACTGAGAACGGCAGTATCACGCTGGGCGCCGAAGTTGCGCCGCCGTATCTGCATGTCTGGGTGGCCGATACCGGCTGGGGGATTCCTGACGAACAACAAGAACGCATCTTCGAGCCGTTTGTGACGGCCGAGCACGATCGCGTGGCCGGCGGCATCGGTTTGGGATTGTCCATCACACGTCACCTGGTGGCGTTGCACGGCGGATCGATTTCGCTGGACAGCGAAGTGGGGCAGGGCAGCACATTCCACATTTATTTGCCGCTGCCGCGCTTGAGCGATCAGCCGGCACGATCGATGGAGCCTGCCCAACCGGTCTTGTTGTTGATCTCAGCGGCGGCTCAACCGGCTTTGGAAATCGTAGAGTTTACGCAACGACAGGGTTTGGAATTGCGCCGTTTGCGCAGCGGCGATGATCTGGAAGTGGCGTTGGCCGATATTCAGCCCATCGCGCTGGCGTGGGATCTGGTGGAAGCCGATCCCGGCGACTGGGCCATCGTGCGGCGGCTGCGCAACCATCCGCGATTCTCGCAAGTGCCCTTCATTCTCTACGGGCAAATGCCCAAGGGTGAATTGGGCGAAGCGACGCTGGCGATCGGGTTGACGAGCTTCGTCGGCAAGCCGGCTAATCGACAGGCGCTGTTGGATGCCATCAACGCGTCATGCCCCGCCACGTCCACCGGATCGATCTTGATCGTGGACGATGATGTGCAAGCCTGTCTGGCGTATCAAGAGTTGCTCGCAACCGGCCTGCCGGGCTATCCGACGCGCGTGGCACATGACGGCGCCGCCGCTTTAGCGAGCATGGCCGAAGAAGTACCCAGTCTGGTGATTCTGGATTTGATGATGCCGGGGATCGGCGGGGCCGAAGTGCTCGATCGGATGCGCGCCGATACGCGGCTGCGCCAGGTCCCCGTGGTGATCTTGAGCAGCAAGCTGCTCAACCTCGACGACGTGAAACGGCTCGAGCGTCATGCGCGGGTCACGCTGCAAAGCAAAGGTGTGCTGTCTGAAGCCGAGACCATTGCGGCGCTCAATCGTGCGCTGTTTGGCACCGATGCCCTGCCGCAGCACACCAGCGCACTGGTCAAGCGCGCGTTAGCCTATCTCCATCAAAACTATGCGCGACCTCTCTCGCGTTGGGAAATCGCCGAAGCGGTCGGCGTCAGCGAGGATTACCTAAGCCGGGTCTTCAGCCGCGAGCTGGGATTGTCGCCGTGGGACTATCTGAATCGTTATCGCATCAATCGGGCCAAGGAATTGCTGCGCCGCACCGATGCCAGCATCCGATCGATCGCCTATCAGATCGGTTTCAGGGATCAAGCGTATTTCAGCCGTGTGTTTCGCAAGCAGGCGGGCCTGGCTCCTAACGCCTTTCGAGAAAAACCCGAAACGTAAGCCTCTTGCTTAGCTTAGAGGATTGTTTTCATGGCTGTGATTGTTGTTGAATGATCATAGGAACCCCCTCCACAATCTTGATCTCTTCCGTCGTCAACCGTACAACTGATACACCAGCGAGTCAATCTCCCATTCCGATACCATAAGGTGTCCACCTCGGAGTGATTCGCCAGTCCCGAGAAGCCCACATGAATGCATGAATCTGCTTGCACAAATTACGAGGTTGGCCTTGGCCAGATCTTCGATGCCAGTCCAAATAGCTGCATGCCACGATCTTTTATTTCCGTTTCGCTCCATTGCAATTTGTCCTGAAAGTAGTGATTCAATTTCAACACACTATGTTCGAGAATCGCTGGGCGCTTTGTAGACCATGCCGCGTTTTTCATCGAAGGATTCAAGGAACTCGTTACGAGTGTGAGATTGCCAATCGTGTGTATATTGGCCTCACGAAAATCTTCAGCTTCTTGAGTAGCATTGGCTAGAGGCCAATACTGCTGCCAGGATTGAGGCATAAGATGTTCGATAGTAAGGGTCTTTTGGGGCAGCGTGAGATCTTCGGTTTTGTTCGTGCGTGCGGCTAGTTCTAAAGCCTCCAGTACCATCCGGAGCCGCATCTGTGGCTTAATGCGCTTATACGCGTCCAGTTTGCGCCAAGCCTCTTGAAACTCGTCATCATTTGGCCAACGACCTATATCGCTAGTTTGCGAAAGCAGGTATGTTCTTAAAGCCAAACCAAATTGATCCAGTGCTATCTCTGATAATTGCTTTCTAGCCTCAAGGAATAGATTGTTGTAATTCTTGGTGGTTAATTCGCAGATCATTCTCCTCACCAAAAATGATTCTAGGTCAGTTAAGATCGATCGCCGCAGCAAAGCCTGTTCTGGCTTTCCAAGTTTGTCGAAGATTTCAAGGAGAAGAGGAAAAACTGTGGTCGTGTCCAAAGCCTCGATGCGTTTGAAGAATAAACCTTCCGGAGTGTTAGGCGGATAATGATAGAACTGTTGATAAATCTGTCCGTAGCGGTGAAGCTCGGCCAGATAATTAGCGGGGTCAATTGCAGGATGTGCTTTTACATACTGACGGAAGGTGTTAAATAAAGTCGTTACCTGCACTTCGTCCTGGGTCAGTAGGGACAGATAGTGTTGAAGGAAAACCTCAATATGAGGACGTTTAAACCGGCCTGTCCGAATAAGGTCACGCCAAAAATGAGTCTCGTCAAAGATTTGCCAATGTTCAGCATACAACCGATCCAAATCATGCCCGCGCGCTTCGGCTTGATGAAGCAGGTAATTCTTCACGAGGTCAGAAGCCAGCAAGGGTGTGCCGCGAGCGTTGAGAGTTTCAAAGATCATCTGGGCGTCATCCTTCTCGTCCAGATCAATGACCACCAGCATCAAGCCGCGATAGAGCGCGTTTTGCAGCGCATCCAACTTTTTCTTGAGCAATTCTTCGTCGCCGGGTGTCAGCCATCCTGCTATCTTTTGGTGAAAGAAGAAATATCCATCGGCAATGGCATGACCTACTTCCCCGGCCAATTTACCAGCATATTGCTGCCGTAACTCGGCTGGAGAGCCAGCCCCCATCACTCTTCGAAAATGTTCTCGATCAACATTTGTGGGCCAGACCTTGAACATTTCGTCTTGATCGTTACCGCGTTGATCGTTGCGCGTCAGCCGCCGCAGGGCGCGGGCATGGTCGACGGCAATTGGCCCAAGCGTTTCGCTGACATCGCAGGCAGCTTCAATAATAATCTGCAAGGTAGTCAGACGCTGTTGTCCGTCAATTATTTGACGCAAATCCAGCGTGCCGGTAGCCGTGTTGAGTTGATCCAATACGACCGCGCCCATGAAGTGTGGACGGAAAGAATCCTGCCGCACATAGCGTTCGGCCAACGCTAAAACATCCTCCCAAAGAGGTTCCCATTGCTCGCCCAATCTCCACACATAAGGACGTTGGTAAAGCGGCACCAAATATCGGCATTGTGCGTCAAAAATGTCTTTGAGACTACGAGGTTTTGCATCCATTAGCGATCTTGTCCTTCCACAGTCTTGATCTCTTCCGCCGTCAACCCATACAACTCATACGCCAATGCATTGATCGAGCGATCCGTCGCATCGATCTGACATTGAATCAAATCTCGATCCGCCGCTGTTTTTGCCGAGAATGAATCACTAGAGCGAATTCCTAAATAGTTTACGCTCGCAGCGGATGTGTCCATCCGCTGGATATGGCTATCCAGCAGGAGCATGGCGTAAATCGAAACGGGAACCGATCTAAGTCTGGCAACTTGTCAGGCTTCATTCTCACGTGCGATAATCTCTTGAATACTTCCTCCGGATTGCAACTGCTCCCAAGCCGACTTCAATAATTGCAGATTCATGGATGCCCAATTTAGAATTGGCCTTTCATACTTTGAAGGCATTTCACCAGCAAGTTTTTCTAATGTATCGATCGCATAAGAGGCATTGTATTCTTTCTTGTACTCTATATGAAAGTGTGGTCGCTGATGGTTAGACTCTCGACGCATTCTAACTACGGTTCTTTCCAGACGATACAATTGAGCCTTGATATTACTTGCGCTAGGTTGTGGCTCTTGAAGCGAAAGCAACAATTGCAATTCATCAATACTTTTCTTATTTAGGAAGCCTTTACCTTTTGATCCGGTTGAGTTCAGGTCTGGATAAACTTCTTTTTCAAGTTCTGCGATCTCTGTATCGCTGACTTGGTAACCTAATAGCCTAAGTCGTTTAAGATATATAAGCCGGGTATGGTTAACCCCAGCAATGAAATCTTCCACTGAGAAATCTTCTTGATTCACTTCAATGCATTCCTTCCACAATCTTGATCTCTTCTGCTGTCAAGCCATACAACTCATACACCAACGCATCGATCGACCGGTCTGTCGCGTCAACTTGACGTTGTATCAAATCTCGATCTGCCGCCGTTTTCGCCGAGGAAAGTTGCTGGTGTAGCGCTAGCATCTTTTCGGCTGGCCGAGGTAGACAAACATCTTGTCGATGAATTCCTGCCGTGCGCCCGCTTCTTTGTATATCAACGTGCGGTACAAGGCGAGATTCGTCTTGAATTGCTTGACGAGTTGATTGATTGAAGATTGGGACTGATCGAATGTGATGGGCCTGGGTGGGATTATAGCATCGACAGCGATCAAAGGTGGAATGAAGGAGGCCCCGCCGGATTAACATTCGAGGTAGAATCGATCGAACGGAAGCCCGCTCGACTTACAGCTAGACATACGTTTGTCACTCACTAGCGCTCTCCAACCGCGTCCTCGCGGTTTGTACTGGCCGTCGCCAGGAACCTGCCAGGTCTTGGTACATGCCCCTCACGACGTTTTTGTCCATACAGAGTACGCCAAAGTCCACAGCCTTGCCAGTACAATCTTAGCATATCCTCATTCGGGAGCGAGTGGCGTGAAGCCTGAGTTTCTGCGAAGATGTGAGGCAGCAACCTGTGGAAGACCGGTGGTTCGATCGGGTTCTGCTGCGCTGCGAGTTCAACCTCAAACAGGTGATCAAGCATGAATGAAACGATCGGCAGTACTTCACTCGTACCGGGGCTGGTAGCGGTTGCACCTCCGCCGCAGCTGCCCTGGCGCAGCCGGGCGCGAAGTCTGCGCCGCGCCATCTGGAAGCACCGCGCGATCTATTTGTTGATAGCGCTGCCACTGTTGTACTTTGTCGTGTTCAAGTACTGGCCGTTGTGGAACACGCAAATTGCCTTCAAAGATTTCAAGCCCGTGCTGGGCGTCGAAGCCAGTCCGTTCATCGGCTTCAAGCACTTTGCCACGTTCTTCAAATCATATTATTTCAGCCAGTTGATTACCAACACGTTGATCTTCAGCATCGCCAAGTTGATTCTGGGTTTGCCGCTGGCCATTATTCTGGCACTGGCAATCTACGAAAGCTCCTTCCGCTTCCTGCGCAAGATCACGCAGACCGCCGCGTATCTGCCGCACTTCTTGTCCTGGGTGATCATCTACGGTGTGCTGCTGGTGTTGTTGTCGCCGGGCAGCGGCATGATCAATGAGATCATCAAGGCGAGCGGCGGCCAACCGATTGCGTTTCTCGCTTCGCCACAGTGGTTCCGCGCCGTGGTCATTGGCTCGGACATCTGGAAAGAGACGGGCTGGAGCACGATCCTTTATCTGGCCGCGTTGCTGGCGATCGACCCCGTGTTGTTTGAGGCCGCCGCCGTGGATGGCGCCTCGCGTTTGCAGCGCATCCGGCATATCTCGTTGCCTAGTATTTCCACGGTGATTGTGGTGGTCACGTTGCTGCGCCTGGGTAACATCCTGGACGCAGGCTTCGGCCAGATTTTCGTGTTGTACTCGCTGCCGGTTTACAGCGTGGGCGACATCATCGATACGTGGGTCTACCGGCAGGGTATTCTGGAATTCCAGTTTAGTCTGGCGACGGCCGTCGGTTTGTTCAAGGGCGTGATCGGCCTGACCCTGATCTATATTTCTAGCAAGATCGCCAAGCGGCTGGCCGGCTCGGGCCTGTACTAAACGGGGGCGCGCTATGACTCGCTTCAAATCGTGGGATGAACTCGGCTTCCAAATTCTGGTCAACGGATTTCTGTTGACGATATTACTCGCGGTGCTCATTCCGTTGTGGCGCGTGATCATGATGTCGGTCACGCCGATCGGGCATATCGACAACGGCACGTTTGGCATGTTGATCGAGCCTAATCAATGGTCGTTCGAGGCTTTTCAACAGCTGCTGACTCACCCCAATTTTATCCGCTCGCTAGGCAACAGTGTCTTCATTGCCCTGGTGGGTACCACCTTCAATCTGCTGATGACCATCCCGCTGGCCTATGCGTTGTCCATACACACCTTGCCGGGACGCAAGCTGTTCATCGGGTTCATCCTGTTCACGTTCTTGTTCAATCCGGGTTTGATACCGACGTATTTGGTCGTCACTAAGCTGGGCCTGCGTGATAACTTTGCCGCGGTGATTCTGCCCACGGCGGTCAGCGTTTACAACACGTTGGTCATGAAGAGTTTCTTTGAGGGACTGCCGGAAGATCTGAAAGAGGCGGCGCGCATTGATGGCGCGAGTGAACTGCAAGTGCTGGCGCGCGTGATCCTGCCGCTCTCGCGGCCCATCATTCTGACCATCGGCATGTTCTACGCGGTGTCGCACTGGAACGAATTCTTTGCGCCGATTCTATACCTGGATAATGCCAGCCTGATGCCGCTGCCGGTGCTGCTGCGCAACATCCTCATGTCGGCAGGGGTCAACGAATATCTGGAGTACGACGCGTTCAGCGCGGCCCCCATCGAGGCCATTAAGGCGGCCGGAGTGTTGCTGACCATGCTGCCGATGGTGTTCCTGTATCCGTGGATTCAACGCTACTTCACCAAGGGCACGCTGAGTGGAGCCGTTAAACAATGACCTCGCTGTGTTTCACTAACAACGCTAGCAGGAGGTGCACGACAACTGACCGATTTGCTTCCGTGTGCATGTCTATCGATCTTGTACCCCAATTCAACAACCTTTTTCAGGAGGAGTTAGATGTCTAAGCAGCTGTACAAACTCACGTTGATTGTTGTGTTGTTGTCTCTGTTCCTGGCTGCCTGTCAGCCCGCCGCCGCCCCGGCGCCCGCTCAGCCGACGGCGGCCCCTACCAAGGAAGTTGCGCCGCCTACACCGGAACCGGCCAAACCGACCGAGCCGCCTGCGGCCCCGGCGCCCACCGAGCCGCCCGCCAAGGCTGAGCCCGTTGATCTGGAAATCTGGGTTGGCTCGGCCGTCAGCGAAGCCGGCCCGCCGCCGGATGATTGGGTGGTATATGACATCGTGCGCGACAAGTTGGGCATCAACTTGAAAGTTGTGTTGCTGCCCACCGCCCAGAGCGATGCCGATGCGAAGGTCAATGCGGCCGCCGCGGCCAACTCGCTGCCCGATCTGGTGCAGGTCAATCGTGAGCCGTGGTATCGCCTGGTGCAGAACGGCCTGGTGGCGCCCGTGGACGATATGCTGCCGATGATGCCGAACCGCACCAAGATTTTGTACACCGATGAAATTCGCAACAAGCTCGTCACGCTGGATGGCAAGATGTATGGTCTGCCGCAGCCGGGCGCGCTGCCCCGCACCGATGCGTTGGTCATTCGCCAGGACTGGCTGACTAAGCTGGGCCTGGAAATGCCCAAGACACTGGAAGATGTCATGGCCGTCGCGAAGGCCTTTACCGAAAAAGATCCAGACGGCAACGGCAAGAAAGATACCTATGGTCTGTGCGCCTATATGGAGTCTGAAGGCGCCGGTGCCCTGTCTGGCTTGGGCAAGCGCTATGAATGGGTCCTGGGTGCGTACGGTATGAATGGCGGCTGGGACTTGTCCAGTGCGGACAACTTCCAAATGAACGTGCGTAATCCCAACTTTATGAAGGCGCTGGAGTACATCAAGTCCTTGGGCGATGCGGGCGTCGTCGATCCCGACTGGCCGACCCTGAAGAAGGACGAGTACCGCGCCCGCTGGAAGCAAGGCAAGTGCGGCATCATGAACGAGAACTTCGCCGCGTTGTCGACCAAAGCGAACTATGCGGACTTCGACAAGAACTTCCCCGATGGCGAATGGGTCGTCATGCCGCCGCCGACCGGCCCCGATGGCAAGAGCTCAGAAGGTGTTGACATGCAGAATGCCCGCATCTACGCCGTGTCGCAGAAGGCTCAGGATGAAGGCAAGACCGAGGCGATTGCCAAGCTGTTGGAATGGATGTCCAGCGACGAAGGCTACTACCTGCTGGGCTTCGGGCAGGAAGGCGTGAATTACAAGAAGGACGATAAGGGCTATGTCACGACCAAGGACCTGCCGGCCGAACAAGCCTATACCCACAAGTCGCAGCAACCGTTGACCCAGCTGCGCAACATGGTGTTCAACAACAACGACATTGAACTGCACGCGCGCTACGTCGACTACAAGACCGAGAAGGGTCGCACCATGAGTCCGCTGGCGTATTTCGAGCAGTATCGCGCGCAGCCGTGGATGGAAGGCACCGGCACGGCCATCATCAACCCGCCGCCGGGTGGCGCCGACTTCACGCGCTTCTACAACGAGAACCTGGTGAAATTCGTGCTGGGCCAGCAGCCGCTCAACGAACAGGCCTGGTCCGAGTTCATCGCCGGTCTGGACGGCATGGGTGCCAAGGACTACGAGGCCGAGGCGAAAGCGACGCTGCAAAACAGCGGTTTCTTGAAGTAAGTCCTGAACGAATCAAAACGTAACAAGTATCGGGCGGCTGAGAGGCCGCCCGATACTCTGAGATGTAGAAACCGGGTTTCTCCGGTCAAACTGTAATGAACTGCGGCCAGTAGAAACCCGGTTTCTTCTGGGCGGCCAAACGTCCCGGACGTGATCAGCGTGAATCAACAGCCTTCTCCCATCGAACTGAAGATTGCCTACCTCGGCGGCGGCAGCCGTGAGTGGGCGCGCAAGCTCATGATCGATCTGGCGTTGTGCCCGGAACTCAGCGGGCAGGTGTTGCTGTACGACATCGATCAGGAAGCGGCCGCTCTCAACGAGCAGTTGGGCAACTGGCTGCAAGATCAGCCGGGGGTGGTGTCGCGCTGGCAGTATGAAGTCGCGCCCACGCTGGAAGCCGCCTTGCGCAGCGCCGATTTTGTGGTGATCTCGATCCAACCGGGCACGCTGGAAGTCATGGCCGCAGAAATCGCTATCGCCGAAGAGTACGGCCTGTTTTTCCCGGTGGGCGATACGACCGGCGCGCCGGGGTTGGTACGCGGCCTACGGGCGGCCACGATCTATGCGGAATTTGCCCGCGCGATTGCGGCGATCTGCCCCCGCGCGTGGGTGATCAATTACACCAACCCCCTGACGATTTGCACGCGCACGCTCACGCGCGTTGAGCCGCAACTCAAAGTGTTTGGCTGTTGTCATGAAGTGTATGCCACACAGCGCATGTTGGCCGGAGTGGTGCAACATTATCATGGGGTAACGCCCACTCGCGCTGAAATCAAAGTGAACGTGCTGGGCCTCAATCATTTTACGTGGGTCGACCGCGCCACCTATCAAGACCTGGATGTGCTGCACTTATTGCGCGATCATCTCACGCAGCCGGGCGTGATTCGATCGTATACACAAGCCGAGGTGGAGAGCTGGGCCGATTGGTTCCGCAGCGCCGATCAGGTAAAGTTCGCGCTCTTACAGCGCTTCGGCATTTTAGCGGCGGCGGGCGATCGGCACCTGGTTGAATTCCTGCCCGGCTTCATTCGTTCACCGGAAGAGCTGTTCCGCTGGGGTGTCATCCGCACACCGGTGGCATGGCGCATCGCGCGCTGGCGCAACGCGCCGCAGAAAACACGCGACCTCATGGCGGGGCGTGAACCGTTGGTGCTGCAATCCACCGGCGAAGAAGGCGTGGCGCAGATCAAAGCGCTGCTGGGTCTGGGCGAGTTGGTCACAAATGTGAATGTCGAAAACCAGGGACAAATCGCCAACCTGCCGCTGCACGCGGTCGTGGAAACTAATGCGTATTTCAGTCGCGATGAAGTGCGGCCCATTGCTGCCGGGGCGTTGCCCGCCGGCGTCCAAACTTTGATCAGCCGGCATGTGGCTAACCAGGAAGCCATCATCGAGGCCGCTTTGATGCGCGACAGCGATCTGGCTTTTCAAGCGGTATTCAACGACCCGACCAATCGGCTGCCACTCGACGAAGCCTGGGCCATGTTCAATCAACTGCTGCAAGCCAGCCGCGCGTATCTGCCGGGCTGGAACATCCACTAACTTTTTCAGAGGACATCATGCCGACCGATCTTTCCGCGCCGCACACTGCTGTTGTCGATCAAGCCTGGTCGCTGCGCATGGCCGACTCGGCAATGGCCCGCTACACGCCGGATGTGGCTAAATGGCATTACGAGCACGGCTTGCTGCTCAGCGCGATCGAGCAGGTGTGGCGCGCGACCGGCGATCGCAAATACTGGCAGTTCATCCAAGCCACGATCGATCAATTTGTCGATGAGGCCGGTCGCATTCGGACTTATCGCGCCGGCGAATACAACCTCGACCAGATCAATCCTGGCAAAGTGCTCTTTCCAATCTGGCGCGAAACCGGCGACCCACGCTATGCTACCGCGCTGAAGACCCTGCGGCAGCAACTCACGCATCAGCCGCGCACTCCATCGGGCGGATTCTGGCACAAGCAAATCTATCCGCACCAGATGTGGCTGGATGGCATCTATATGGCCGCGCCGTTCTACGCCGAATATGCGGCGCTCTTTGACGACCCCGCCGCTTTTGACGATGTCGCGCATCAGATCATTTTGCTGGAACAGCACGCGCGCGATCCACAGACCGGCTTGCTGTATCACGCCTGGGACGAGAGCAAGCAACAGCGCTGGGCCAATCCCGTGACCGGTTGTTCACCGTATTTCTGGGGACGCGCCCTGGGTTGGTATGCGATGGCGCTCGTCGATGTGCTGGATCATTTACCCGCTGAACATGCGACTCGTCCACGCATTCTGGCGATCCTGGCTCGTCTGATTGAAGCGGTGCTGAAAGTTCAAGATCGCGCGACGGGGCTGTGGTATCAGGTGCTCGATCAAGGCGAGCGGGCCGGAAATTATTTGGAAGCGTCGGCGTCGTGCATGTTTGTGTACGCCATCGCTAAAGCCGTGCGCAAGGGCTATGTGCCCGTCGCACATCTGGACGCCGCGCTGCGCGGCTATCAGGGCATCGTGACGCTCTTTCTCACGGTGGCCGATCGGGGTGAAGTGAATCTGGCAGGCACGTGCAGCGTCGCTGGTCTGGGTGGCGATCCGTATCGCGATGGATCATACGACTATTACATCAGTGAACCGATCGCGACCAACGACTACAAAGGTGTGGGCGCATTTATTCTGGCCGCTGTTGAAATTGAAGCGGCCCTCAAGGATCAGCCTGCGCGATGACGATAACCGGTGTGGTGCCTTGCCTGTATAACGTGCGTGACTATGGCGCGTGTGGCGACGGTCAAACGTTGGATACGCGCGCTATTCAGTCGGCCATTGAGGCTTGTGCCCAGCATGGCGGCGGCACCGTCTTTTTTCCGGCGGGCCAGTACGTTACCGGTTCGCTGTTTTTGCAGAGTCATCTCACGCTGCACCTCGATGCGGGTGCGGTGCTGCTGGGCAGTGAAGACCCGGCCGATTATCCTGTCATCACCAACCGCTGGGAAGGCGCGGAACAATCCACTTATGCCTCATTGATCACCGGGCGCGATCTCTGTAACATCGCCATTGTCGGGCGCGGCACCATCGATGGGCGTGGGAGGCACTGGTGGCAGCGTTTTACGGCGGGCACGCTCGATCATCCCCGGCCGCGCTTGATCTCGTTCACCAACTGCACCGATGTGCTCATTGAAGGGATTACGGCTACGAACTCGCCCAGCTGGACGATCAATCCGGTGCGTTGTTCGAACGTGACCGTGAATCAGGTGACGATCGTCAATCCGGCGGATTCACCCAACACCGATGGGATCAATCCCGATTCGTGTTCTGAGGTGCGCATCTCCAACTGCTATGTGAGCGTCGGCGATGACTGCATCACGATCAAAGCGGGCAGCGAAGCAGAGGCTGCGGATAAGCGCGCCCCGTGCACGAATGTCACCGTGACGAACTGCATCATGGCGCACGGGCATGGCGGCGTGGTCATCGGCAGTGAGATGAGCGGCGGCGTGCGCAACGTGGTCATTTCCAACTGTGTGTTTATCGGAACCGATCGCGGCATTCGGCTCAAATCACGGCGTGGGCGCGGCGGCTTGGTGGAGGACATCCGCATCAGCAACATCGTCATGACGGATGTGTTGTGCCCCTTCACGATGAATCTGTATTACGGCTGCGGCGCGTGGGGCGACCCCACCGTTTCCGATAAGCGCCCGCAGCCCGTCACCGCCGGCACGCCGCATTTCCGGCGCATTCAGCTCAGCCACATCACGGCGCGCGAGGTAAAGGTTGCCGCCGCCTTCTTGTATGGCCTGGCCGAAATGCCGGTGGAAGATATTTCGCTCAGCGACATTTCGATCTCCATGTCGCCCGCGACCGAAGCCGGTTATCCCGAGATGGCCGACGATATGGAACTGATGCAGCGCGCCGGTTTCTTTGTGCGCCATGCGCGCGGCCTGCAGCTGCATCACGTCGAAGTGAACGGTCAGCTGGGCGCGGCTTTTCAAGTGATCGATTCGTCGGACGTGGAGCTCAACGGTTGTACCACGCGCACGCCAGATAGTGACGCCCCGATCGTTCATCTCGACAACGTCGATCATGCTTTTGTGCATGGCTGCCGCGCCCATCCCGGCACGCCGGTGTTCTTGCGCGTTGCCGGGGAGCGCTCGGCCGATATTGTGCTGCGCGGCAATCATCTGGCACAGGCCCAGCAGTCTATCTGGGTCGCGGCCGAAGTTCGACGGGATGCGGTCGAGAGCGACGAGCTACAGTGTAGTCCGAGTTAGCCGCCATGCTAGATCAACCCCCGGCCTCGTCGACTGCCCGCTTTGCGCTGCAAAATCATCTGGATTTTCTCTACGCAGCACAACCCCGGCGGCTCGCCTTCCGCGCCAGGACCCTCGCGGAGTGTGAAGCATGGCAATCGACGCTGCGCCTGGAGTTGATCAGACTGTTGGGACTGGAAGGCCGATCGCGCTTGCCGGGTGTGGCCGAGAAGTTGCAGGTGATCGATCGAGAGACCTACGTCGAAGAAAAGTACAGCCTGAACGTAGGTGAACAGATCCACGCGCCGATGTTTGTGCTGGTGCCCAAGCAGACGCCGCCTTTCAAGGCAATTCTGGTATTTCACGGTCATGATGCCAGCGTACAAGCTATCCTGGGCAATTATCCCGACGATGCCACCGCCCGCGAGAATCTGGCGCTGGACAACAACTACGCTCAAGCCCTGGCGCAAGCGGGTTATCTGGTGTGCGCCGTGGAGCAGCGTGGTTTGGGTGAACGCCTGACACGCCAGACGGGCGAAGATTTGTTCCCACGCTCTTGTCGTCATCTGGCATTTGAATATTTGATGCGCGGTCGCAGTTTGCTGGGCGAACGCTGCTGGGATGGGCTGTGCGCCATGAACTATCTGAGCAGTCGCAAAGATGTGTTACCGGGGGTGCTGGGCTGTACGGGTCATTCGGGCGGTGGGTGCACAGCGCTGTGGTTAGCGGCGCTCGACGCGCGCATCACGACGACGGTCATCTCGGGTTACTTCTGTTCGTTCAAAGATTCTGTGCTGGCGATGCCGCATTGCGAGTGCAATTACGTGCCCAGGGTGTTGGACCTGATCGAGATGGGTGATCTCGCCGCGTTGATCGCGCCGCGTCCGCTGCGGGTGGTGCATGGCGCGCGTGATCCGATCTTTCCGGTGCCGGCGACGGTGGCGCAGTTTGGAACCGTCAAGCGGGCGTATCAGCTGCACGATCGACCTGAAGCGTGTTCGCTGGCGATTCACAGCGGGGCGCATGCTTACGATCAGAGGTTGAGTCAGGCCTGGTTCGCGCAGTGGTTGTAATCAGTTCTTATAGTTGGAGGACTTCATGAAAGTTGTGACCTTTGGAGAAATCATGCTGCGGCTTGCACCGCCGGGTTTTCAGCGCTTCACGCAAGTTCGATCGTTCGAGGCGCTCTACGGCGGTGGTGAAGCGAACGTGGCGGTGTCGTTGGCGAATTATGGCGAAGCGGCCGAGTTCGTGACGCGCTTGCCCAAACATGAGCTAGGTGAGGCATGCCTTGCTTCATTGCGATCGTATGGCGTATGTACCGATCACATCGCGCGCGGCGGCGATCGGCTCGGTATCTATTTTCTAGAGACGGGGGCGGCACAGCGAGCGAGCAAGGTGATTTATGACCGGGCCAATTCCAGCTTCGCCACCATCCAGCCGGGCCTGGTGGATTGGAATGCTGTCTTCGAGGGTGCGGACTGGTTTCATTGGACGGGTATCACTCCGGCTGTAGCGCAGGGTGCGGCGGAAGCCTGTCGCGAAGCGATCCAGATCGCTAAACAAAAAGGACTGACCGTCTCGTGTGATCTGAATTATCGCGCCAAGCTGTGGAAGTGGGGCAAGTCAGCCGGTGAAGTGATGGCCGATCTCGTGGCGCAGTGCGATGTGGCGATTGGCAATGAAGAAGATGCGGAGAAGGTCTTCGGCATCCGAGCGCCGGAGTCGGATGTGACGGCGGGCAAAGTGGATGCGGCGCACTATCGCTTTGTGTGCGAAGAACTGGTGAAGCGTTTCCCGGCACTGCGTACCGTGGCGATCACGCTGCGTGGATCGTTGTCGGCCAGTCACAACACCTGGTCGGGCGTGCTGTGGGACAAGGGTCAATTCTTCACCGCGCCCACGTACGACATCGTGCCGATCGTCGATCGCGTAGGCGGCGGCGATTCGTTCATGGGCGGCCTCATCTATGGCCTGCGTAAGTTCACAGCTGATCCCGGCAAGGCATTGCGCTTTGCGGTGGCGGCCTCGTGCCTGAAGCACAGCATCCTGGGCGACTTCAACGCGGTAAGCGTGGCCGAAGTGGAACAACTGATGGGCGGCGATGCGTCGGGGCGCGTGTCGCGTTAATTAACTTATTGCCGAAGCATCCTGAGCGGCGCGGCGTTCTCTTTCGCCGCGAAGTCGAAGGATGCGGCCTGTGCAAGATAGTGGGATTTGTCGGCGATCCGCATTCTTCGACTGCAATTCGCAAACAGCGCGAATTTCCGCTCAGAATGCTTTTACGGGATTAAGCAATGCAGCTCGTGACGTTTTCGTATCAAGGTCAAGCTCGCTTGGGCGCGCGGGTAATGCGCGACGGCCGCCGTTACGTGATCGATCTGCCAGCGGCGCAGCCCGATCTGCCGCATGAAATGATCGCGTTGCTCAACGCGGGTGAACGTGCGTTGCAACTGGCGCGGCAACTGGTCGACACTACGCCCGATGGATTTCTGCGGCCCGAAGAAGATGTCCGCTTGCTCGCGCCGGTGCCCCGACCCGGCAAGATCATCTGCCTGGGACACAACTACTTCGATCACATGGGGCTTGGTCGCACCGAACCGCCGGAGTTTCCGACGTTCTTCTGCAAGACGGTGAATACCATCATTGGGAGTGGTGAGCCGATCGTGCTGCCGAGGGTCAGTGAGCAAGTCGATTACGAAGCGGAACTGGCCGTGATCATCGGTCGACGGGCGCGGCGTGTCTCGATCGATCAGGCGTTGGACTTCGTGGCCGGCTACAGCATCTTCAATGATGTGAGTGCGCGCGATTATCAGAAGCGCACCAGCCAGTGGATGATCGGCAAGTCGTTCGATGCGTTTGGCCCGTTTGGTCCGGCGCTGGTCACAACCGACGAGATCCCGAATCCGTACGAGTTGGAATTGACGCTGAGGTTGAATGATCTGGAGCGGCAGCACACTAACACCCGGCACATGATTTTCTCCATCCCGCTGCTGATCGCTTACTTGAGCGAGGTGATGACGCTGGAGCCGGGCGATGTGATCTCGACCGGAACACCGGCCAAGATCAACGGCGAGCCGGGCGTGCCCATCTTCATGAAGCCGGGCGATACCGTCACGATTCGGATCGAGAAGATTGGTGAGTTGATCAATCCAGTGGTGGCGGAAACTACTTAACCGTCATTGCGAGGAGCGCTGTCGCCAGGCGCGCCTCCGCGCATAGCGCGGACAAGGCGTGCGACGAAGCAATCTGTTGTTGATCAAGAACTGGGATTGCTTCGCAAACGACGCTCGCAATGACGCAGAAAGGAACAAACATGGCGCGTTTTATGCGTTTGGAAATCACAAACACTTTACTGGACATCGGCCTCGTGCCGCTGTTCTACAACGGCGATGTCGAGACGGCGATTGAAGTCATCGCGGCCTGTGCGCGAGGCGGCGCGCGATCGATCGAATTTACCAATCGGGGCGAGTTGGCCTATCCGGTCTTCACCGAGCTGGTGAAGCACTTCGCCAAAGCCGATCCGTCGATCGTGCTGGGCATCGGCTCGATCATGGATGCGCCAACGGCAGCGTTGTATCTGGCCAGCGGCGCCAACTTCATCGTGGGGCCGAGCTTCAATCCCGAAGTGGCGCGGCTGTGCAACCGGCGTAAGGTGCTCTACATTCCCGGCACGGCGACCGGAACCGAGATCGCTACGGCCGAAGAATATGGCGCGGAGATTTGCAAGGTGTTCCCTGGCGATACGTTGGGTCCCGGCTTCATCAAGGCTGTGCTAGCGCCGTGCCCGTGGCATCGCCTGCTGCCCACCGGCGGGGTGGATGCGACCGCGGCCAGCATCGGCGAATGGATCAAAGCGGGCGCGGCGGCCGTAGGTCTGGGCAGCAAACTCATCACAGTCGAGGCCGTCAAAGCCCGTGATTTCGACAGCATCGCGGCGAAGGTGGCGCAGTGCCTCGGTTGGATTCAAACAGCGCGCGGCGTGCCGACTTTCCTGGGCGTGGAGCATCCCGGCTTGTACGCGCATCAATCGAGCGCGGATGAGATCAGCGCGTGGTATGCAAAGACATTCGGCTTTACGCGCAAAGAGGGCAACAGCTCATTCATGTTGTCCGGGGCCGGAGCGGGGCGATTAGAGGTGATGAAAACGCCCGAAGAGACACGGTTGCATGTGGCGATCCGCGTGGCGAACTTTGAGGAAGCGGTGGCCGCGTTGCAAGCGCAGGGCATCGGCCTCAAAGAGCCGAACGTGAAACCCGATCTCAAAGCGGCTTATCTGGATGTGAACGATCCCGATGGCAATCCTATTCATCTGTTGTGGCTGGCGAAGAAATGATTTAACTGAAACGTTCCTGCAGGGCGAAAGTTCTGCGGGTGACAACGGCGAACGAGAGTCCGCCTTGAGCCTAAACCAAGTGAACACTGCTCGAAGGAGATTGAGAGATGAAATACCATTCACTGTTGACCGCTAATCCAGGGATGAACAACCTGCCGCATAACGCCTGCCAGCTGCTCGACTTTAGTTTGCTCAAGCTAGCGGCCGGTGCGACGTACGAAGCTGAGACACCGGGCCGCGAAATTCTGGCCGTGATCTTGGGCGGCAAAGCCACGTTTGAAATCAATGGCACGCGTTTTGAGAAGGTGGGCGGACGGCCCAACGTGTTTGCCGGGAAGCCGCACTCAGTCTACATTCCGGCCAATGCCAAATTTAGTATCCGTGCCGAGGGCGCGGTCGAAATTGCGTTGCCCAGCGCGCCTAGCGACATGGCAATCGATCCCTACGTGATTGCGCCGGCGCAAGTTGCCACGGGGGCGTGGGGCGCGGCTAACTTCAAGCGCAACTATCAGCAGATTCTAACGCTGGCTGCGCAGCCCGAGCTGCCCGCGCGTCGTTTGATCGTGGGTGAGACGTTCACGCCCAGCGGCAACTGGAGCACTTATCCGCCGCACAAACATCAGGTGGATGATCTGCCGCGCGAGGCCTATCACGAGGAGATGTACTACTTCAAGATCAATCCCGCTGATGGCTTTGGCATTTGCCACTATTACAACGAAGAAGGCGAAGAAGAAAATTTCACCGTGCGTGATAGCAGCATTCATATGCTACCACGTGGTTATCATACCGTGGTCAGCGCGCCGGGCTACACTACTTACTATCTGTGGTTCCTGGCGGGTAATCAGCGCGTGCAGGCGACGGTGGATGATCCGACTCTGGGCTGGGTCAGCCGCACGGTGGCGATGTTGAAAGAATTGGGACACTAGAACGGAGGCAGCGAGATGATTCTCGATCTATTTCGATTAGATGGCCGCGTGGCCTTAATCACTGGTGCGGGTCAGGGCCTGGGGCAGGCCATGGCGATCGGGTTGGCCGAGGCCGGCGCAGATATTGTGGCGTTGGATCGACGTGAGAGCGAGCAAACGGGGCAGGCGGTCACTGCGCTCGGCCGCCGCTTCACCTCGATCACGTGCGATCTACTGCAGGCCTCGGTCACCGATTTGCAACAGGTGGTGGCGCAGAGCGTCACTGCGTTGGGCCACCTCGATGTGCTGGTGAACAATGCGGGCATCATTCGCCGCGCGCCCGCGATCGAGTTCAGTGAAGCCGATTGGGATGACGTGCTGCACATCAACTTGAAAGCAGCCTTCTTTCTCTCACAGGCCGCGGCCAAAGTCATGATCGAACAGGGTCGCGGCAAGATCATCAATGTCGCGTCGATGTTGTCGTATCAGGGCGGCGTCATTGTGCCGTCGTATACGGCTGCCAAGAGCGGGATTGCGGGCATTACGCGCGCTTTGGCCAATGAATGGGCCAAGCATGGCATCAACGTCAACGCGATCGCACCCGGATATATGGCGACGGATAACACGGCGGCGCTGCGGGCAGATGCAGGCCGATCGGCCGCCATTCTCGATCGCATTCCGATCGGCCGCTGGGGCACCCCGGATGATCTCAAGGGAGTCGTGGTGTTTCTAGCCTCACCGGCCGCGGATTACATGCAGGGCGCCATCGTGCCCATCGATGGCGGTTGGCTGGCGCGTTGAAAGACGATCTGAATTATAATGAATGTGTCCAGAGTTTGGCGCGCGGAGTATCGTCAGCGCTCATCGCCAATGCTTCCCTGCAGCTGTGATCTCGCAGGTGTAGGCACGACAGGTCGTCGACAATCTCGGGGTTACATGGTGCCGGGTGTGCCATAGATCGGCGCCTCCAAGAGGATAACAGTATGCCTAACCTGACCGCTCTTCCCAACCTGAAACTTTTTCCGCGTTCGCCGGCAGTGCATGGCGATGCAGAGTTCGGCTTGATCGAAACTGCCGCCGGCCCGCAGCTGGCCGTGCTGGCATTGAAGGATTCGCCGACGCTGCGCCGCTTTGAGGGCAACCGTGCCGAACATGATGGACAAACTTTGCTGTACGGCCCGTTGAGTCCACAGAATGCCGCCGAATTGCGCCATCAACTGCCGTGGCTGAAACCGCGGGTGCTGGGCTTGCACACGTCGGCGGGTATGGGCGATCGGTTGGGGTTGGCCACGCCGGGGCATGTGCGCGCCGTGCGCGCGGCCGGCAACATTGCGCCCATCTTTGCGCAGCAGTCGATCCGCGAGATGACACGCACGGGTCGCACTCCGCAGCAAGTGATGGATGACGCGACGTGGGGCATCTTTCAAGAAGGCTGGCAGCGCGGTATGGGTGCCGACGCCGATCACTTGAAGACCACCGTCGACATCGACATGTGCGCAGCGGCAGGGTTTACGTTTTTTACGATCGATCCTGGCGAGCACGTAAACAATACCGCGGAGACGGCCGCCCTGGCCGACCTGTGTCAGGCCACGGAGCAGCTGCCCGCTGAACAGCAGCCGGCGGCGACGGGTCTGTTGAATCGCGACTTCAACATCGAGGGCTATCATTTCCACTTCGATAAACTCACGCTGTTGAAAGCCGTGGTGAAATACGGCCGAGCCGTTGCGCATGTGGCCCGCCTGTATCAACATCTGATTTCGGTGTTACCGTCCGATCGTTGCGAACTGGAAGTCTCGGTCGATGAGACTGAGCAACCGACGTCGCAGGCCGAGCACATTTACATCGCCAGCGAATTGCGGCGGCAGGGTGTGCGCTGGGTGAGTCTAGCGCCGCGCTACATCGGGCGGTTCGAGAAGGGCGTCGATTACATCGGTGACGTGGCCGCCTTTGAAAAAGATATCGCCGTGCACGCCGCCATTGCGCGTGAGTTAGGCCCGTACAAGTTGAGTCTGCACTCGGGCTCGGACAAGTTCAGCATTTATCCGGCGGCGATGCGGCAGACGCGCGGCCTGGTTCACTTGAAGACGGCAGGCACCAGTTACCTCGAGGCGCTGCGCACCCTCGCCGCGGTGGACACTGTTCTCTTCCGCAAAATCTATACTTTTGCGCGCGAGCGTTACGATACCGACAAGGCCAGTTATCATGTGTCGGCCGAAGTCTCGCGCACGCCGCTGCCGGAAGATCTCTCTGACGCTGAACTGCCGCGCCTGCTGGATCAGTTCGATGCGCGCGAGGTGCTGCACGTTACTTTTGGATCGGTGTTGACTGAACGAAACGCCGACGGACAGCGCCGCTTTTACGACCGCGTCGTGAGTTTACTGTGCGCCCAGCCGGAGGCGTATGCCGCCAATCTGGAGAAACATTTCGCGCGGCACTTGCAGCCATTTACGCTGTAGTTCAATCTGCTTTGATCAATCAGGAATAAATGCTCATGAACTTACAAGACATTCAGAAGCACTATGATTTTTCCGGCCAGACAGTGGTCATCACGGGCGGCGCCGGGGTGTTGGGTGCTGAGATGGCCGCGGCGCTGGTGGGCTGTGGCGCGCAGGTCGCCATTCTCGATCGGGCTGTGGCGCTGGCCGAGCAGGCGGTTCAACGCTGCGACTCCGTTGCGCCGGGCCGCGCGCTGGCGGTCTACGGCGATGTGCTCAAGCGGGATACGCTCGAACAGGCGCGCGATGTGATCATGACTGAATTCGGATCGATCGCGGCGCTGATCAACGGCGCGGGTGGTAATCGTCCGACGGCCACCACCACGCCCGATCGATCTTTTTTCGATCTCCCGGAAGACGCCTTGCGCTTTGTGTTCGATCTCAACTTGCTGGGCACGTTTTTGCCGAGCCAGGTCTTTGGCGCGGTGCTCGCCCAGCGCGGTGAAGGCAGCATCCTCAATATCTCGTCAATGAATGCCTTCCGGCCCTTGACGCGCGTTCCGGCCTATTCCGCCGCCAAGGCGGGCATCAGCAACTTTACGCAGTGGCTGGCGGTGTACCTGGCGCAGGAATATTCGCCGCGTATTCGCGTGAACGCCATCGCGCCGGGCTTTTTTCTGACGGAACAAAACCGTTTTCTGCTGACGGACGAGCAGAGTGGCGCACTGACCGCGCGGGGTGAGGCTATCATCGCGCACACGCCGATGCAGCGCTTTGGGGCGCCAGAAGATTTGCTGGGCGCGGTGTTGTGGTTGTTGTCGCCACTGGCAGCCTTCGTCAGCGGCGTGATCATTCCCATTGACGGCGGCTTCTCTGCGTTTAGTGGTGTTTAGCAATTTGCGATCTGTCACTAGATCGTTGGCGGCGCGTTCGGTGTGGATTGCACAAGAGAACCAATAGAAACCCTCTCGCCGAATTGTGCTTGGCGAGAGGGTTTTTGATCGACGATTTGAAAAGTCTACAGCGCCTGACTTGGTGCTTCGGCGCAGACGCTAGGTGAGCTTAGCCGTATCCATCGCCCGCGGCCTATTCAATGAGCGATCGGCCAAGGCCGGCCCGACGATCATCACCAGCGACGCGATCGCGCGGCCGGTCTGGGTGGCCGCGAAGATGTCGGCGTAGCCCACCGAGGCGGACGTCGCGATGTAGTAGAACGCATCGACGTAAGTTTTGACCTTCGGGTTGACATCTTTCTCGGCCAGGTAGAATGCGTAAGACGCCCCGGCCAGAAAGGTCACGGCCGCATCGAAGGGGTTGCTTTCCACCAGATCCAGCAAGCGCGCTTCGAATTCGTTCTTCTTATCAAAGAGCGTCAGCAGCTTGGCTTTCAGATCGCGGCCCGATACCCCGAACCAGGTTTGCAGAAAGTCCGGCTGGGCCGCCGAGCTGCTGCCATTGGAAGACGGTGGCACATGGACAAAGAGCTCATCTAAAGCTTGTTGTTGCTCAGGTGTTAGAGTCATAGTGTGTGTCGCATAAGGTCAAAGCTGTTAACCGCGAATTCACGCGAATCTTCGCCAATGGTTTTCAAATTCGTGTAGATTCGTGTTGATTCGCGGCTGGACTTATTTCTTGGTCCGCTCGATCTCTTCTCTGGCCGCCAGATAATCTTCTCGCTTCGCTACTTGCCGCGCCCGATCTTCCAGATCACGTTTGAGTTCCGAGGCGGCGCGACGCTGCTCGCGCTTCAACCGATTGAGCTGCTCCACCGCTTCGGCGCTGTGTTCCCGCTCGGTGAGCTGCGTCTGCCGCCGCAGCACATCGTCGAGCTGCGTTTGCAGCGTGCTCACTTCCTCGCGCAGGCGAGTGGTCACGCGCACACAGGCCTGATAGTGTTCACTCAGCTCGTCGGCTTTCACCTGCGCCCGGGAGGCCTGTTCGATATGCGCGCGGGCCAGATCGTCTTGACCGGCGCGTAACGCCTGATCGACATTCGTATCCAGCGCGTTAGCCTGATCCCACGCCGCGTGCCATTCGATCTCGGCGCGTTTCTCGCGGGCCACGGCCTGCGCCAGCTCATCGCGCAGCACCACCAGGCGGGTCTGTGCCGCGTCGATCAGCGTGTCGATGCGATCGCCTTCGATCTCATCGTCTTCGCTGATGAGATCGCGGGCCGCCGAGCGCAATGCCGTGAGGATACGATCGAACCATTTCATGGCGTAAAACGTGAAGTGTAAAGCGTAAAACTGCGATATGACGTTTTACGCTTTACACATGCGGTGCACGAAGTCCCCGTCTTTTGGGGGAGTGCTCCCGCGTTTTAGTCGTTACTTGTTCGTGACGCTGGCGCGCAAATACACTTCTTCAAACGGCAGGTCGTTGATGATGGGAATCTGCGCCAGCGCTTGCTGCGCCTTCTCAACTAGCGGACGATCTTCCGCCGCGGCACGCTTGCTCAGTATGGTGAGCACATCGCGCACGGTCTGGCCTTTGAGCTTATCCACGTCCAACGTCTTCTCGGCGATCCGGATCAACTCCGGGACCAGTAACGCCAGGTCAGTGATGGACGACGCGCCGTTACCATCGGCGACTTGCGCCATCTTCAACAGACCATCGCCTTCGGTGCCCGTCACCTTGTTCAGCACTTGCTGTCCCACAGCCAACATCGGCTGCGGAACGTTCTTGACGACTTCGCCCAACCCATCGGCCATGGTGACCATCTTCAGCAGCTGCGAGGCTGCGACCGGATCGCCGATGAGCTTGATGTTCATCGAGGCGAGCGCGTTGCCCAACGCCTGCGCGCGGGCTACTTCGATCTGCACTTGGGCGTCAAGCTGCAAGCGCGTGATTTCCACGCGCTGCGCCACACCGTCGTACGCGGCCAAGGCTTCGGCCTTGGCTTTCTGGCTCTCGGCCTCAGCCAAGCCCATCGCCTTCACCGCTTCCGCTTCGCGCATGCCGGCATCGGCCTTTGCCCTCAACACATCGGCTTCGGCCAGACCGGCGGCCGACGACTTCGCCTTCATACCATCAGCACGCAGGGTTTCAGCTTCGCGTTCGGCGGCGGCTTGCGTGCGCAACGTCTCGGACTGCTTCAAAGCGGCTTCGGCTTCAGCCGAAGCGATTTCTTTCAACGCCTTGGCCTGCGCTTCGGCTTCGCGCTGCTTGCGCAGGGCGTCCAGTTCGATCTTGTTCTTCTGCTCGATCATGGCCTTCTGCGCTTCACGATCGGCTTCGATGATGCGAATCTTCGCTTCGCGCTGGGCTTGCTGCGTGGCCTCGACCGTCTTGACGCCCTGCGCGGCCTCTTCACGCTGGGCCGAGACAATCAGCCGATCCTTCTCCGCACTCTCGCGCTTGAGCTGTTCCTGGGTCACGATGATCTGGCGCTGTTGTTCGGCCAGCTCCAGCGCTTGCCGGCGCGTGATCTCAGCCGCCACCACTTCCTGCTGCTTGCGTTCATTTTGAATGCCGATTTGCTGCTCGCGTTCCATTTCGGCCAACGCGACCGCGCGTTCTTTGGAGACGCGCGCCAGTTCAGATTTTTGCGCTTCTTCAAAGACCTGCTTGTCCGCCGTCGCCTTTTCGCTGGCTTGCAGTGTGCGCACTTCGCGCTCTTGCGTCGCCGAGGCGTAAGCTAGATCGCGATCGAGGTCGAGCCGCTGTTTGGCCGTGCCGATGTCACGCTGCTTGATTTCGATCTCGGTCTTGCGCTCGATGTCGTTGCGTTCGCGCAGTGCCTGCTGAATGACCTGCGCATTGGCGCGGGCCACCTGGGCGCCGAAGACGTCGTCGGTACCGAACGAGCCCTGTCGCGCCGCGCGCAACGTGAGGATTGACACCGATTCCAGCACGAGGCCATTCTCTTCCAGGTCGGTCTTCAGGCGATTCTGCACTTCCTGGATGAACTTCTCGCGTTCCTGATGCAGACTCATCAAGGAGAAGGAGGCGGCCACGTCGCGCAGCGCGCCGTCCAACTTCGCATCAACCAACGCCTTGACGGCGTTGGCGTCGACCTGTTTGCCGCCGATGGTGCGCGCCGCATCGACGATGCCGTCCACGGTGGGATTGACCTTGATGTAGAAGATCGCCTTGATGTCGGCATACTGCGGGTCGATGGTGAGGAGCGCGTTGTTCTCGGTGCGCTCGATCTCGATCGCCATCGTGCCGAGATCGACCCACGTTATTTCGTGGATCGTGCGGAAGACCCAGGCTCCGCCGTTCATCACCACTTTAGGCGGCGCATTGGGCTTGCGGAACAAGCCGCCCGTGCGTACGAAGGAACGGTTGGCCGGCGTCTTCACGTAGGCAGAGACGAGCGCGCGCGTAAAGACCAACAGGATCAAAACGCCAATGACAATGGTTACGACAGGAATCAAAAAGTCAAACATTTACCTTCCTCCTCAAATGTGCAATTGCAGCTGGTCTGCGAACCGACTCACGTTTTCTACAGATGTCCTTGCGTTAACAGCGCGAGTCCAATGACGATGGTCAACACGCCTCTTAGGATTTGCCACATGTCCCACACGGCGGTCCGCTCCGAGCGTTTACCACTTAGACGATCGCTGAACTCCTCGGTTTTCCAGAAGAAGTTGCGGGCAAAAATGCTAAGCAGCCCTACCCCAATTATGATGAGGCCAATCATTTGGCCGCCTTGTGCGAAGCCCGTATTACACCTCGGTGACGGCGTACACTTTCTTCACCGGATCGTAAGCGACCAGCGTGATTTCACTGCCGCGCTTGATCGGTTCGCCGTCTTTGATGACGGCAAAGACGTTGAGCAGGGTGCCGCCATCATCGCGCAGATGCACCATGCCGTACTTTGTGTCGACGAACGGGCTGATGACGGTGCCGCGCCGCCCCACCAGCGCC
>JBGSPW010000224.1:0-4993 GCA_041738395.1 Thermoflexales bacterium | reverse complement strand
ACGACCGCTGGCCGGCGGCTGATTGCGGCGAGGCGGGCGTTGTTTCAATTTGTGTGCCATGACGATTCCTTGTGTGAAGTGTCGCCATGGAGTGTATCATGCAAAAGTCTCGTAGTAATGAAAGTCTCGTTGTAATACTAGAGCGCGCGACAATTCTTCCTTGCCATATTTCTGCTGCTGGTATTTGAAGTCGCGGCTATGTTTCTTGATTTCGACCGGGATGGTATACGCCGGATAATCCAGAAAACTCAGCGAAGTTGCCACGCAATCATAGCCTTTGCCAACATACGCGCCTAACTTCAGCCCGAGATGAGCCAATGGGCCAGAGGCCCGCAGCAAGTCGGGTTCCTGAACATGCGGAATTTTTGACTGAGGTCGATGATCGGCCACTACCCGGCAAATCTCGTTTAGCGACCAATGAACGATGCCCTTGTTATGCCGTTCCACTTCGGCGAGCTGCTTGAGCCACAACGGACTGATATAGTCGCGTGTGAAGGTCAAACCGCTGGTGAATTTTTGAATCGGGAATCGTTTCTGGCCTTGCGCCAATTTGTAATAGAGCGGGGTGACATAGAAGATGTCTTCGACAATTTCAATATCAACATCAATTCGCTCAAAGTCGCCATTTGGCAGATTGTACCAATACCGAATCGCTTCACCGATACTATGCCCGGCGTGACCTTGTTGAATTCGGTCGTGCCCAACTTGACCAGGCTCTGGTTTCTGCCCCTTGCCCAATTTGCTGTCACGCCCTACGGCAAAGAAGTGTGATTTTGTAGCGCCATACGGCGTCACTAATGCGACCGATACGGCGCCTTTTTGGCGCAAATAGACTTTAACAGAATCGGATAGATCGTGGAAATAATACTGCGGACCACCAGTCAGGCGGCTACCTCGTTTGGTTTGTTGTAGATGCATGACCTGTTCGCCTCATGAGACCGCTATAGATGTTCAAGTTTTGAGCGCGCTTGTTGCTCCAAGCATCATTATACTTGGTTCACGTTTGGGAATACTTATAGGACTGCGTCTGCCAATAGGCGAAGTCGTTGGTCTGCTGATGGATATTGACTTTGGTGACAGTCTTCTCGAGGCGTGTTTCCATGGCTCTATTGTACGCCAAGTTGAGTGAGAAGTGAAAATCCAATTTGCGGGCAGCAATGAGCGAGCGCAGCGTAAGATTCATGTGATGACAAAGCCCCTCGGATAGTTGAACATCCGAGGGGCTTTGATCGCGTAAGGAGTGATGCGGCTGCTACCGATTACGATAGTCTGAGTCTGATCTCGTCCAGAGTGGCTTTGGCATGCGGCGCCAGCCCGAAGAAGTGAGCCAACTTTTCGCACGAGGCGTAGTCGGGGCAGTAGGCACAGTTGGTCATCTCACGCGACACGCTACACGCGCGAACCGGGCACGCGGAGCAATAGCCGCCCAAGCGACCGGTTGACGTGCAGCCATCGCAGGTGACAGCGGCTATGGTCATATCTGGTGCGCTGTATTCTTCCCGCCACTTAATGAGCAAACGTTCCTGAGCGGCGACATCGTTCGTTTGTGTTGCGGTGTAGGCTTCACATTTGGCGCAATCGAGACCACAAAAGGCAATCAACGGGTTCATGGTAAGGCTCCTTTGCATGGATGATATTCCAGTGTTGTTTGAGGTTTCACTGGAAGAACGATGACGAGTATTTTAGCACAAATGTTCTATTTGGCAAGAAGATGAAGCGGCGAGGTCTTCCTCGCCGCTGTTGAGGTTACGACGTTACTCTACTCCGAGATTAGCGCCGGCTCTGCATACTCTTGCGATACAAGCGACGCATCAACCACGGAATCGCCAGGTCTGATGTGAAGTAGGTCAGCCACGGCACCGGGCGCGGGGGTTGTGGCCCGATCGGTTGAGGATGCTCGGCGGCGAGTATCACTTCGGCCAGCGCAAAATTCTCGCCCTGCGTCGGCGCGCATTCACTCAACACTTCGCCCGTGGCATTCACGATTTTGCAGCCGGGGGTCATCTCGCATGAGAGGCGCATGTGGCGGGCCTGGGGCAGATACTTGATGAGCTGTGGTGCGAAGGGCAGCATCAGCAACAGGTTGCCCAACCCATCGGGAATATCACTGGCAACGGTGCCAATGCCCACCGTGTTGATGGCAGGAACTTGCAGCCACGACGTTAGTTGATTGAGTCCTGTGCCGAAGACTTTTTCTCCCCCGCCCTTGATCTGACGGAAGAACGGCCCCATCTGATCGAAGGTAATGCAATCGCCGTTGGGAAATTCGAAGGTGGGGTTGGACACATCGGGTGGGCAGCTGCTGATGAGCAATAGATCGATCCGCCCGGCGTACTGCTGCCACAATTCTGGATGCGCGCAATCCCAGCAGATCATCATTCCGATGTCACCTAACTCGGTGTGCGCGATCGAGATGCCGCGGCCCTCTCGGTAGTAGGCGCGTTCCCATCCCCACGGATAGTTCTTATCGTAGCGCCATGATCGACCGCCGGGCGCGATGAGCAACAACGAATTGTAGATGTCCATGCCGTCACGCAAGAACAACGATCCGGCCAGATGGATGTTGTGTCGTGCGGTCAAGGCTTTCATCCACGCGATGGTTGGCCCGTCGGCGGCTTCGGCGCGTTGATAATTCTCGTCGGTGTAGCGATAGCCGGTGTTGAAGACTTCCGGCAGCACGATGAGCTGGGCGCCACCCTGTGCGGCCTGTTCGATCAGCCGTTGGGCGCGCGCCAGCCGATCGGGCGTGGGGACAGGCGTTATATCCATCTGAATCGCGACGAGTTTAAGCGTGCGTGTCATGTTGACCTCCATGAAATTCAATCCAAGAAACCGGGTTTCTACGATTCAAATGGAATTGAACTACAATCGTGCAGAAACCCGGTTTCTTGCCGCCGACAAGATACGTGTCATACTTCACCTCACGATGATCGATTTGAAAAATCGTTCCTGAAATTCTATCAGGGCCTGAATCTGTTCGTCGCTGTACTGCTTGCCTTCTGGCACGATGATCAATTTGTCATCATTGTCGTTCAGACGGTGCACGATGGCGATGCAGTGACCGGTGAACGTCTCGACTGGATCGAACACGCCCAGCATGTAGGCATCGAGATCATCTCCATCGGGCGCGGGTGTGTTCGGCACGTAGCCGTAATTCACCGGATAGATGAAGCCATGCTGGGGATGACGCGACCCCAGCGGCCGATCGATCTTCACGCTTACGGTGTGGTTAAGGAAGTCGCGCGGCGGCGTCATCTCAGCGCTTCGTCAACCAGAGAACGATTATGATGATCTGAATGATGACGATAGCCCAGAACACCAGTTGGAACGATTTCTTCTGTGTCTTGTGGCGGAAAACCTGCATGCCGGCAAACGAGCCGATCGAGCCGCCGAGCGCGGTAAGCAAATGTAGCACCACTTCCGGCACGCGCGTGACGCCGCGTCCGGCAATCGATTTGTCGTAGCCATACGTGCCAAACGCCGCCAGACTGATGCCGCTGATCCACGACCAGCCCAGACCCAAGGCTGGAATCAGCGCGTTGATGATCAGCGCTAGAATAGCGGCAACCACGAAGGGCGCAATACTGAGAACGGTAAGCATGAAGTTCCCTTATGGATTTTCTGAGGCGGACAAGACCGCTTTCACGCCCGGCATGACCAGCCGCTGAAACATCTCGTCCATGCGTTCCGGCGAGTGGGGCATTTTGTGTTCCAGCCACCAGAGCAGCAGCGTTTGCAACGACCCGGCGATGTAAACGGCCACCATAGCGATCGGCACCGCCGGCTGACGACCATCCTTCAGCAACGCCCCCACATATTGCTCGATCTGTTTACTCCACTGTTTCTGCCCGGCGCGCATCAGCACGTCCATGCCGCCGCCCCAGAGCAGGGCTTTATAAAGATGATGATGGCCCTGTACGTGCTCAAACAACGGAGCGATGGGGAAGACCAGTTGCCCGTCCCGATAAGCGAGCGGCTGCCCCAGGCTTTCCATCACCTGTTGAAAATTGCTGGTGAGCAGATCGTCTTTGTCCTGGTAGTGTGCGTAAAACGTGGAGCGGCCCACGTTGGCTCGATCGCAAATATCCTGCACGGTGATGGCGTCGTAGTGCTTTTCCTGGATTAAGGCGATGAGCGCGTGTGACATGGCCTGGCGGGTGCGCTGTTTACGGCGATCGGGTGAGGTGTTTTCGGACAGATGCAGTGTTTTGTCCATTATGGGACGATCTCGCGGGCTTGATGATTGACGCGGCCGGGTGAAATTCGTAAACTGAGCGTGTTGAACACTCAACTATTATACAATCACCTGACAGGAGACAAAAACGATGCGCAGTTTATTGAAACATATTCACGGCGGCGATCAGCCTGGACACGGCACAACCGCGCCACAGACGACGGGCACCCTGATTCGCTGGGCGAAATACTACGACTTGATCGTGCAGATAATGGCCCTGGGGCAGGCTGGTCGCTTGCGGCGCAAGAGCATCGAGCAAGCGCAGATCAAACCGGGCGAACGAGTTCTGGATGTAGGCTGCGGCACGGGCGATCTCACCCTGCTGGCGAAGAAGTTTACCGGCCCGACTGGACAGGTAGCGGGCCTTGATGCCGCGCCGGAGATGATTGAGGTGGCGCGCGGCAAGGCCAGACGTGGCCAATCGGATGTGGACTTTCGCGTCGGCGTCATCGAGCGGCTGCCGTTTCCCGCTGATTCTTTCGACGTGGTGTTGAGCAGTCTGATGCTGCATCACCTGCCGGATGATCTTAAACCGCAAGCGCTGGCCGAAGTTCGCCGCGTGGTCAAGCCGGGTGGGCGTTTGCTTATCGTCGATTTCAGCGGGCCGCTTGAGAAGCAGGGCGTCGTGGCGCTGGTGAAAGAAGCTGGATTCGCGCAGGTTGAGATGCGCTTGCTATGGTTTAAGACATTGGGCATGATTCGCGCGGCGTAAAACGTGCGCCAAAAGAGAAACCGGGTTTCTTCATCGCGGCAGCATCA
>JBGSPW010000147.1:0-31819 GCA_041738395.1 Thermoflexales bacterium | reverse complement strand
CGCCACTTGTTCAACAGCAAGTGGCCTACTTTTCGATGAGCGACTGGCCTACTTTTCGATCATCACGATTGAGCGATTCAACACGGTGTGGCCTATTTTTCGTCCATCAAATGGCCTACTTTTCGATTGACAAAAACAACTCTTACTCTATCGCACATTGGGTGACGAAAGCACAGGCCACCCAAAATCCATAATACCAGGAAACAAGGTGTGTGCGTCTCTCCGTGTTCAATGAGAGCCAGCCTCGCTTAACAGTGGGGCACTCTTACTCTATCGCACATTGGGTGACGAAAGCACAGGCCACCCAAAATCCATAATACCAGGAGATTACTTATGGAATGGCATTTTCGACGCTATCAGATTGGCGAGACAACACGTGATCCTATCAATGGTGAGTTCTTCTCAAATGAAGCGCCAGATGGAAGTGCGATTCAAACATGAATAGATCAGGTGACATCAACAGAAACGTGCAGGAATTGCTTCGTCATACTATGATACAAGAGTCGGGAACTAATTTGCGCATCTGGATTCTCAAGTGTCGCCAATGTAGCAACATCTACGGATGCAATAGCGCGGACGCATGGGAGCGCAAATGTCCGAAGTGTCAAGGTGGAAAACCAGGACTGCAAGTCCCCACAGAGCGTGATGATGTCGACTGGACACGCGAAGAGCACATTATTGCTTTCCAACTCTACAATCAAATTCCTTTTGGGACAATTCATATGCGCAATCCCAGAATCATTGAGCTGGCTGCGCTTCTAGGTCGTAAAGTTGGCTCTGTTTCGAATAAACTTGCCAACCTTTCGAGGCACGACCCAGCACTTCAGGAACGAGGAATACAAGGACTTCCACATGGCGCGAAGGGCGAGGCGCAAGTTTGGGCAGAATTCGCTGTTCAGCCCGAAGCATTGGCCTACGAAAGTGCACGGCTTCTCGCTCAACTTCTTGATCGGCCTATTGAGCGAGTCGCAGACATTGAGGAAACTGAATTGCCACCAGAGGGGCGTGAGCGTGAAGCCATACTCCGTGTCCGTGTTAACCAAAGTTTTTTCCGCCGCCGAATTCTTTCTGCATATAACTACCAATGCTGCGTAACGGGGCTGTCTATCCAAGAGTTACTCGTGGCTAGCCACATTGTTCCTTGGGCCGAGGATGCGGCAAATCGACTTAACACGCGCAATGGTCTTTGTCTGAACGCTCTTCACGATCGGGCTTTTGATCGGCATCTGATGTGGATCGACGCAGGCTTCCGCATTCGATTCGCAAGCAGACTAAAGGAATTCGGCGCAATTCCTGACATCACTCTTGCGTGGCTAACGAGTTTTGAAGGGAGGCAATTGATATTACCGCAACGATTTTCGCCAGACGCAGAATTCTTGCAGCGCCATGCCGAACGTTGTACTTGATAAGTTAAATCGTCATCCTTCGATTACGACACCTGTCGACTTGCGGAAACAGATACAAGGATACCGAAACATGGGAGGGGCGCTTCTTACGCACCACGCACTACGCACTAGCGCGGCATCCCGTTTCACTCGTCACTCTTCACTCATCACTTGTGGTAGAATCCCCCTCGACCTTACCTCGGAGTGAAGCCGCATGATTATTCGTCTCGAAAACATTGCGCAGTACGTTGGGTAAACCGTTACCATCGAAGGCTGGCTGTACGACAAGACCGACAAGGGCAAGCTGCAATTCCTGCAAGTCCGCGACGGCACCGGCAAATTCTGGCGCGCATGCCCTTCGCGCGTTCACTGGAGCAGGCGTCTGCCTCGTATTTGATCGCGGCCACCGATCCCCGTTTTGAAGGGGTCGGCGGCAAGTTCATCGTAGATGGCAAAGAGCGGCGTTCGAGCGACGAGTCTTACGACGAAGAAAAGGCGCGGCGTTTGTGGGATGTGAGTTGGGCGTGGTGTGGTCTGGATGTGATCAAGACTACATGATCGCGTCCCGGTACTTCACGTAGCCGGCCATGCTGAATGGGTTTCACCGCGATCAACACTAGGTTTTGATTGCGGATTCCGGCGAGTAATTCGTGCAGCGCTGCCCATCAGGAATTTGCCGGCTGGTACGCGGACGAATGGCAGGCCGCCTCCGGTCGGCAGCTTCGGCGCACATAGCACCGGCTGAACGCTGTATCTGTTCAGCCGGTGCTACTTCTTCACCCCGCCATCTCATACACACTCTGCCTCAACCCGTAATGCGAATCGTACACGTGCTGATAGACCGCTTCGACTTTCTGCTCGACCTGATCATCGGTGTACTTTTCGGGCAAGTCATCTTCCAGCCGCCGGCGAATGGTGAATTTCACCGCAGCCCGCGCCTGTTGATGCGCCCGCTATCTGACCTATTGACGGCCCTCTAGGGCGAATTGCGCATGACCAGTGGCAGATAGACATAGCGATAGGGGCGCAGGTAGACATTGATATTGGGTGTGTCGCCTGGCGCGCTCACCGTGACGGTCAGCGCCGTATCAAAGTCGCGCACATCGCGATACCACTGATCCATATAGCTGTTCCTGTAAAAACTCAACTTGTATTGACCGGCAGACAGTCCGTTCGTCTGGTAATAGCCCCAGGCGTTGCCGTAGGCACTATCCACCCAGGAGCCGGTCGTGGCGTTGTAGATGTCGACGTACGCGTCATTCAGCGGGAGGCCGCTGGATGCGTCATAGATCCAGCCGCTGATCGAGCCACCCCGATCGAGCGCGGCGTTGACGTTCGGGACCACGCCGAGCGCCGGCACCGTAATTGTCAGGGCCGTCCACGAGGACGGCGCATTGTCGTACCACTCAGACAGATAAGATGCCCACGGCCACGCGCCGAACTGCACCTGGTAGTTGCCGGACGGCAAGCCGGGCGTCCGGTAAAAGCCATCCATGTCCACATAGGTGTAGACCAGGGACGAACCGCTGGTGGCGCTGTAAACGTTGGCGGAAGCGCCGGGCAGTGGAGCAGCGGTATCGGCCGCCGTGACGACGCCGGTGATGACGCTTCCGCTCGCCAGCGCCGCGTCAATGTTCGGCGTAGTGACGCTGAGCGCCACCGTCACCGTGAGAAACTTGCTGGAGGTAGCGGCATTGTCATACCATTCGCCGATAAAGGGCGGCGGCGGTGTGAACTGCACCCGGTAGCCGCCCTCGTCCAGATAGTTCAGGCGATACGCGCCATCCACGCCAGTGTAGATGGTGCGATTCCAATAACCGCCGGAAACACGATAAGCCGTGACCAGCACGCCAGGCACGCCGCCAGAGCCGGTGAGCACGCCCGTAATAATCCCGCCGGGCTTGAGGGCCTGGTTTATGTTTTTCACGGTGACGCCGCTGGTCACCGTCACCACATTGGCAGCGGCAAGGTTGGGTTTGTTGTTATAGTAGCGACCAGGGTAAGGCGAGGAGCCGTAAAACCATACCCGGTAAGCGCCTGCCGGCAGGTTGCTCAAGACATAGGTGCCGCCCGTAGCATATGCAGAACCGGTCTGAGAGCCGCCCGAGTTGTAGGCATACACCCACATGCTCAAGGGCAGGCCGGTGTCGGCGGCAGTGATCGTGCCCGTGATCGCGCCCCCAGGTCCGGTCGTGCTAGCGGCCAACTGCGCGTTGATGTTGGTCAGCGTCACGCCGCCCGTCGCGGTGATGATCGTCGCCGCCATCTGCGAGGACTTGTTAGCGTACCATTCGGACACATAGCCCGTCGGCGCGGAAAACCACACCTGGTATGGGCCGGGGGCCAGCCACGGCGTGATGGCATACTGGCCCTGCGCGTCCGTGGAGCCGTATGCAATGGATATGCCGCCGCCAGCCGGATAAACGTAGACGTAAGTGCCCGCCAGCGGCGAGCCGCCGGGGCCGGTGACTGTTCCCGTGAGCGCGCTGCCGATGGGCAGTTCGGCGTTGATGTTGGCCGCGTCGCCTGTCAGGTTAATCGCGGTCGCACCGGCAAAGCGGGCCGAGTTGTTGTACCACAGGCTGGCGTGCATGTCCTGTGAGCCAAAGTACACACGATACTGACCGGGGGCGAGCGGGCCAAGCCGGTACGTGCCGTCGCTACCAGTATAAGCGTAATCTATCTCGTAATCGTCGTTGCCTCGATAGGCGGTGACGTACACATCTTCCAATGGGCCGGAACCGGTGACCGTGCCGCTGATGAGGTAGCCTGTTCTGAGCGCGGCATTGATGTTCGTCGTCGTCAGCCCAAGCGTGACGGTGACAGCAGTGAACCCATACCCCGGCCTGAGGTTGTCGTAGGTTTCGCTCCAATACGGCGGGGGCGGGTCAAAGCTCACCTGGTACACGCCGGTATACAGGGCGGTGGTCGTGTAATAGCCGCCCGCGTCGGTGGTGGCCGAGCCGGAGGGAGAAGAGCCATCCTGTCGCGCGGCGCTCACATACACGTCTGCAATGCCGGAGCCAGAGCTGGCGCTGATCACTCGACCAGTGATGCGTCCGCCGAAGGTCAGCGCCGCATTGACCGTGGTCGTCACCCCGTTTGTGACCGCGACGGGGTTGGCGCTGGCGAGGTCGGGCTTGTCGTTGTAATACTCTTGCAGATATTGGCCGGTGTTGTCAGTAAAGCGCAGCTTGTAGCCGCCAGCCGCCAGCCCGCCAATGCGATAGACGCCAGAAGCGTTGGTCGTGTTGCTGCTCACGGAACTGCCCGTCGCCGCGTCATAGGCGCGGACGTTGATATTGCTCAAAGGTGTGCCGCTGCCCTCGGCTGTGACCGTGCCGCTGAACACGCCAGCCTGCGCCAACTGGACGTTGATCGTAGTCGTCACGCCGCTCGTGACCGCGACGGGGTCGGCGCTGGCAAAGTCAGGCTTGTTGTTGTAATACTCTCGCAAGTACAGGCCGGTGGAGTCGGTAAAGCGCAGCTTGTAGCTGCCAGTCGCCAGCCCGTTAATGCGATAGACGCCGGAAGCATTGGTCGTATTGCTGCCCTTGGAATTTCCGCTCGCCGCGTCATAGGCGGTGACGCTGACATTGTTCAACGGCGCGCCGCCGACCTCGGCCGTGACCGTGCCGCTGATTACGCCGGCCTGCGCCAACTGGACGTTGATCGTAGTCGTGACGCCGCTGGTGAGGGCAACCGGGTCTGCGTTGTCCCAGGAGGATTTGTCGTTGTACCATTCGCCCACATAGTTGCCCGAAGAGTCACTGAACAACAACTTGTGGGGGATAGGCCCCAATCCGGCCAGGCGGTACGTCCCACTGATGTCAGTGTAGGCACCCTGAGCATACGTGTATTCGTCGGCATAGTCGGCCTCGACGTAGATATGGTACAAGGGACCGGGGCCAGTGACTGTGCCGGTGATGAACGCGGCCTTGCTCAGCGCCGCGTCAATCCCGGTGCGGTTGGTGCTGGTCACACTGACCAATGTCGCCAGGCCGGGGCGAAGAGCGTGGGCATAGTATTCGGCGGCGTACACGCCATAGTAATCATTGAACTGCACCCGGTATGAGCCGGCGGGCAGCCCTGGCGTCGTGGTGTATGTGCCATCGGCGTCCGTGTACCCATAGGCGTAATAATAACCCGCTTCGTCCTGGGCAGAGACGTTAATACCTGACACCGGGTTCGAGGTTGTTGCATCGGTCACGCGGCCAATGATCTGCGCGCCGGGAGCCAGCCCTTCGTCAATGTTGGGCGTCACCACGCCCTCCGTGACGACGACGGGGGTATAACCAGACCAATTGTTGTAGGGCACGTTATGATAGGATTCCACCACATGGTAATCGGACGGGGTGAACCACACGCGATAGTTGCTGCCCGCCTGAACGCTGATCGAATAGACGCCGCTGGCATTGGTGTAGGCGCAGGTGTTTACGTAGGGCGAAGCCAGGTAAGCGCACACATACACGTCGACGAGGGTCGCGCCGCCGTCGTCGGCAGTGACGACGCCGGTGATTGCTCCGTTGGCGCTGATGCGGGCGGGGCCGTAGTCGAGTGGTTGAGTAGTCGGTTTGTCAGGCAAGCGGGGTCGTGGCGCATCTCCAGGCGCGGTGGGATCGTCGGCAGGTGGAGCCTCATCCGCCTGTGCGAGAGCGACCACGCCCGGCAGACCTCGCAGCGCGAGCACCGCCTTCTCTTCGCCCAGCACGAAAACGCGGCCCGGCACGCTGCTGGCATCGATTGCCGAGACGCGACCGGCGGCCTGCAAATTTGCCAGCGCTCGCATCACTCCTCCGGGAGCCGTCACACCTTGATATTGAAGGACCAAGGTGACGTGCTCCGGGTTAGGGGCCGGCGGCTGCGCTGGCAGCGAAACGACCGGCGTCTCAGATTGAGATGGTGGATCGAGGCGCAGCGGCAATTGGGCTGCGGCGCTGCTCCTCAACCATAGACTGGCCAGTACAGCAAAGGCCAAAGCGGGGGTTAGCAACAGTGTTCGCTTGTTCATGTCTGATCTCTCCTTAGGATGTGCTGGTGAATCGCGCTGAGTGGCCAGACGCCGCCCACCGGTGAGTCGTGATCCTGCATCTCCACAAACCCTCGGCAAAAAGAGACGATCCAGACCCAAAGGGTTTTCAGAAGCCCTTTGGGTCTAGGCTAAACGCCCCCTCCAACAGCGCCCCGAACAACATCTCCGCCTGCCGCAGCGATTCCGCAAGTATTATAGCATCACGCCCTTCACGTTTCACTCGTCACTCGTCACTTGTGGTAGAATCACCCTCGACCTTACCTCGGAGTGAACCCGCATGATTATTCGTCTCGAAAGCATCGCGCAGTACGTCGGGCAAACCGTTACTATCGAAGGCTGGCTGTACGACAAGACCGACAAGGGCAAGCTGCAATTCCTGCAAGTCCGCGACGGCACCGGCATCGCGCAGGCCGTCGTCTTCAAGAAGGATGTCTCGCCGGAAGTCTTTGAAGCGGCCAAGCGCCTCACGCAGGAATCGAGCCTCATCGTCACCGGATCGATTCGGGCCGATGAGCGCGCGCCGGGCCTGCCGGGCGGCTTCGAGATCGGTGTGAGCGATCTGCAAGTGGTGCAGATCGCCGCCGAGTATCCCATCACGCCCAAAGAGCACGGCGTCGAATTTCTCATGGATCAGCGCCACCTGTGGCTGCGCTCCTCGCGGCAGTGGGCCATTCAACGCGTGCGCTCCACCGCGATGCGCGCCATGCGCACGTGGCTGGACGATCACGGCTTGATGGAAGTCTCCACGCCTATCCTCACGCCCTCCGCCGCCGAAGGCACGCAGACCTTGTTCCCGGTGGAATACTTCGAGCAGCAAGCGTATCTGGCGCAGACGGGGCAGTTGTACAACGAGGCTAACATCTTCGCCTTCAAGGGCGTGTACTGCTTTGGCCCCACGTTCCGCGCGGAGAAGAGCAAGACGCGCCGCCACCTCACCGAGTTCTGGATGGTCGAGCCGGAGATTGCCTATTGCGATCTCGATCAACTGTTGGAGGTCGAAGAGCAGTTCGTCAGCCATGTGGTGCAGACCTGCTTGAAAGAACGCGCCGTCGAGTTGAAATATCTCGGGCGCGATGTGAGCAAACTGGAAAACATCCTTGCGCCGTTCCCGCGCATTCGCTACGACGAAGCGGTCGAACGCCTGCATCAACTCGAATCTGAAGCGACCGATCCCGAGCGGAAGGCGCTGCTCCACATCGAGTGGGGCGACGACTTCGGATCGCCGCACGAAACGGCGTTGACGCAGCAATTCGATCGGCCTGTCTTCGTCGTCGGCTATCCCACAAAAGTGAAGGCTTTCTATATGGAGCCGTGGCCCGATCGACCCGAGGTATGCAAGAGCGCGGACCTGCTCGCGCCCGAGGGGTACGGTGAGATCATCGGCGGTTCCGAGCGCATCTCCAACCCCGCTAAGCTGATCGAGCGCCTGCAGGATCACAACTTGCCGCAGGAACCGTATCAGTGGTATATCGATCTGCGCAAGTACGGCAGTGTGCCGCATTCGGGTTTCGGCCTCGGCGTCGAGCGCACCGTGTCGTGGATTTGCGGACTGGAACACATCCGCGAGGTCAGCCCGTTCCCGCGCTTGATTAATCGGCTGTATCCGTAACGTAGCGCAATGGTCATTCCCGCGTGATTTAGGCGGGAATCCAGAAGTCTGGCGGCAAGATTCGTCAATCATTTGTCTGGATGCCCGACAGCAACACTCGGGCATGACGTCCGCGAATTGACGCGAATTACAGAATCATTCGCGGCCATTCGCGCAGATTCGCGGAAGAAGAAAAGTAACTGCCTCACGATCGACCTCGATCGCGAGGCAGTTTTGTTTTGCTAACAATTGCTCAGCCGTCGTCATTGCGAGCGTTTTTTCGCGAAGTAATCTCCTTGGCTATCAACAAATGTCGCCAACTGTGCCAGAGATTGCTTCGTCGCAAACTGCGCTCCTCGCAATGACGGTCGAGTAATTACTTTTGCTATACAATTATCCGTATGAGCGGCGGTACTTTTTATCTCCTATTGATCACTTTGGGATTGAGCCTGCTGGTATGGCGGGGCAGCGTCGCGGCCCCGGTCGGGCTGGATGCGCGGCGGCGTGGTTTTACGCCGAGCGAGATCATCGGCTGGGTGCTGCTGGCGATGGTGGATGCCGATCGCTACTGGTGGGGCGCGCGGCTCGATCGGTTGGCGGCGCCCGAAGCGCGTGAGCTGCTGGCCGCCACCGCGCGAGCGCATGACTTGCTGAGTGTGGTCGACGTGCGCTGTCCGCTGTGTGATCACGAGATCAGGAACGCGCTGTCGGTCGCGGCGGACAACAAGTGGGTCGTCCGTCGACAAGCGGCCTGCCCGCATTGCGATTTTCGCGTGGATGCTTGCCGCCACTGTGCGCATTTTCGACCCGCCACCGACAGCGCCACCATGTTCGAGCGACATGGCGATATCAGTCATGGTCGCTGTGGGTTTTATCGCGCGGTCGAGCCGGTGCGCACGGTTTATCCGCAGCATGCCCGCCACCTGGAAGCGCTGGGCTACGATACGCTGCCGACGCCCAAAGCGATCGTGGATTCCTACATCCCGCTGACGGAGTGCACGGCCTTCTCCCTCAAGCCGGACCTTCTGCGTAACAGCCGCGTTCCGTGGATCGATCGTCAGCGCGTGGCGTTGATTCACTTGCATCAGCGCATCAACCGCAGTCGCTGACGCTGTGTCATGCCCGAGTGCTTCGCGCATGCGTGCCGCCAGGCTCCACTGGAGCCTGGGTACGGCATATCGGGCATCCAGTTGGTGATTAGCAAATCTGGCCGGCTGTCCGCTGGATTCCCGCTGACAACATGCGGGAATGACGAGTGCGTCGAACACTCCTCGTGTTGGTTTAGTGCTTGCTGATTAGCGGCAGATACACACTGAGGGGCGGCGCATCAACCACGGAGACCGCCGTTAGCCTGAGGATAGATTGCGCCGATGAAGTGTCGTCGCCCAGAAAAATCAGATTGGGCGTGTTGTACGGATTGATCGGCAAAGGCGGCGGAGGCGCAGCCGCATAATCGCGCAACAGGCCGGTTAAGATCGTAACCCCATCGGCCGCTATGGTATAGCTGTTTCCCCATACGATCAGCCGGTAGTTGATCAGCCCGCTCGTCGTCGCAAAAGTCGCGCCCTCTGCGTGTGTAAACGGCTGGCTCGATCCGCTTTCTTGCGCCCAGACCTCGTTTTCCCAGAAACCCAACTCGATGCCGCGTTTGTCGCTGCTGGTGACCAGCAGACTGAATCCGGCTCGATCGGTACTGACATGAGACTCCGTCACGACTTGCGCCGTGAACCGCACTTGATACCCGCGCGCCCGATCGAGCGGTGCGTACAACTCCGACTTTGCGAAGTAGCCTGCGGAGTCAGTTCTCTGGGGTGACGTGTCCAAAGTGGTGACGGGACTGGTAAAGGTCTGGGTGGCCTGCGCGCCGAAGAACGGATTGGTCAGATACAGAAATCCCTGTGTGTCGGGCGTGCCCGTGTTCAGCGCGCCGTCGTAGAGTACCGTGGTCGCCTGAAGGTCGATCGGGTAGTAGCCGGCCGCAGGTGCAACGTTGTTCGACAGCAACGCCAGCGCGATCGGGACTGTCAGGCCAGGATGCAGCAGCGTTCGAAAGAGGTATCTGTACATGCTACAGTTTTACCCCAAGATGTGGGGAATGTCATGCCCCAGAGCAATGGATCGGACAAAAACGAGAAATTGGATCTTGACAACGGATTTGATTTGTTGTATAAATATTTGTGTAACCCGATTGACCGCATAACCCGTATAAAAGGATTATATGCAATGCCAGCACCAGAAGCCTCCTTCCTTTCATCAACAGCCACAGCAGGCGTGAGTTTCAGCCTTGAGCCGGCCTTCAACGCGCTCCACAGCCTGACGCTGCTGACCAAAGCCGATCACATGTCTGGCCTTGATGAATGGGTTACGCGCACGGTGGCGGCTCTGCCGGAAGATCGGCGTTACATGAATCACGTGGTGCTGATCGGCGTGCACTATGCCGTGGTGCCGACGCGCAGTTGGTCGAGTTTCCCGTTGTATCTGGAAGACCTGGCCCGGCAGGATCCCGTGGTGCTGCGGGATCGGGTGTTTGAGGCCTACTTCACCATCGGCAAAGAAAAGAGCATGTCGATGGAGGGGCTGATGCAGCCGGAAGTGGCGGAGCTGCTGGCCGATCGGAAACTGTACTTCACGTTTCTGCGTGAACGCTTTGGATCGTTTGATGAAGAGGTCGAGGCCGAGGCACACCGCTTGCTCAACGATCCGTCCCAGATGAAAGAGACGATTCTCGCGCACCTGCGTTACATGTGGACGCACGTGATGGCGCCGGAATGGGAGCGAGTGCTGCCGCTGATTCAATCGTGTGTGGACGCCTATCGTCAGATCGATTTCAGCGGACTGAGCAACGTCGAAGCGGTGCGGCAGGTGATGGAGAAGGGGCCTGACGATTGGTGCCAGAAGATCGTGGGCGAAGCCGATCGGGTGGTGTTTGTCCCCTCGGCGCATCTGGGACCCTATCAGGGGCGTTTCTTCGTCAACCGGGTGGCATACCTGCTGTTCGGGGCGCGCCAGCCGCAGGGTTTGACCAGCCTGTATCCCGACCTCAGCCGTTCGGAGTTACTGGTCAGGCTGACCGCGCTGGCCGATGATAGCCGGCTGCGCATCCTGCGCCTCCTCGCGCAGAACGGCGAGATGTGCTCGCCCGATATTATCCGCCAACTCGATCTCAGCCAGTCGGCGGCCTCGCGGCATTTGCAGCAATTGAGCGCGACTGGCTATCTGGTGGAGCGGCGGCGGGAAGGGGCCAAGTGCTATGCCCTCAGCGCCGATCGAGTCGACGACACTTTTCGAGCGTTGTCGCGATTCCTGCAACCCAAAAGCAGTTGAGCCAACACAGGAGGGAGAGCCATGACCGAACCATCGTTTACGACATTGACCGCAATCCGGCCGCTGTGTGGGGAAGCCTCACAGGCGATTTACACGGCGACCCGGCCGTTCATTAACCCGTTCATCGATGAGACCGGCTTGACGCAGCCGCGGATGGTGCACATGTTATTGTTGGCGCGCGCGATTGAGCCGGATCCGATTTCACCCGAGCGCGTGTGCCGCCGTTATCCATACGCAACACAGGAGAGCTGGACACAGCCGATGGTAACACTTACCGAGCGGCAGCTGCTGACGGCGCTGGGTGATGGATCGTATCAATTGACGCCGGGCGGGTGCGCGATTGTGACGCGTTTGTTGAAAGAATTTTACGGCGGGCTGGCGGGGCTTGAAGAAGCGATCGAGGTGGAGTATCCCGCAGTTGATCGTGATCGCCTGGCGGCGCTGCTGCAAGCCATCGTCACGGCGTGCTTCAACGCCCCGATCGCTACCGCCAACCTCAAAGATAGTCACGGCCTCGTGCCCACTGGCAGCACGCTGGCGCAGATCGATCAGGCGCTGGATGATCTGAATGCGTTTCGTGATGACGCCCATCTGGCGGCGTGGCAACCGTTACAGGTGGCAGGTGAAGCCTGGGAGTTACTGACGTTGATGTGGCGCGGCGAGGTGAAGAACGCCGACGACATGGCAGAGAAGGCAGTCTTTCGCGGACACTCGCGCGAGGCCTACCAGTCTGCGTTAGGAGATCTAATCGGACGAGGTTGGGTGCGCGCGGCTAGCGAAAACGCTTTTGAAGTCACCGAAATAGGTCGGCAAGTGCGCGAGGAAGCCGAAGCCGCAACGGATCGTAATTTCTATACCCCGTGGTTGACGTTGAGTGAAACCGAGACAAATGACGTGCGCGATTTACTGGCGCGGCTGAAGACCGCTGTGACTCACACGGTGGAGGCTGTGCCTGCTTGAGCGCGCGTCTCAACAGGAGGACTACGATGATGCCCTGGGCCGATATTGAGGTTCGTCAAATGGAACACGAGCGTCGCTCGCACGAGATCAACCAGAATTACTGGATGCGGCATGAAGTGAAATCCGCTCCGATCGATCGCTGGCAGTGGCGCGTGATGAACAGACTGGGTGGCTGGTTAGTCGAAGCGGGCTGTCGCTTGCAGACACATGCCGAGCAGGCTCGGCAGATGGTCCGCAGTTCGCAGATCGCCATGGAAGCCAATTCGAACTCAACGCAGCCGTGCCCCTGAAGGAACAGTCAAATGACCAGAGCCGGTTGGTGACTGAAGTTTCACGACACGAACCGGCAGAGCACACCCCTCAACCAATTAAAGCCTCAAATTCCGTGTCGTGAAAAACGCACCGGCCCCGATCGAGATGATCGGGGCCGGTGTGCTGTGTTTCAACCAGAAGCTACTTGCCCCAGTGCGGCAAGCGTCCTTCGGCGGCGAGTGGAAGGGCGGGACTGCCATCAGCCTTCAAGTATAACAATGGCCCGTGGGGTGGATAGTCACCCGCCTCCAATGCGGCCTGCGCGTCGACAATCACGGCGCCGCTGCCATCGCTGGCCCATAACGCCTCGCCGATCACGTAAGCATCTCTGCGCAGCTGCGTTTGATCGGTTACACCGTCAGATGCGGCGCGATACATCGCTAACGGCGTCGTGCTCGACGGTTCACCGGGCGCCTTGACGACGCCGTAGAAGTAATACAGGTTGCCATCACTGGCTGGCTGCACCTGCGCGGCCAGCAGCTGTGCATCCTTGGCGATGCCGTCGATCAACGTCACGCCGTCGCCCGTGGTCACATCGGTACGCCATAGACCGGCGGGGATCATCCCCGGCGTGGAGTTGGCATAGTAGATGCTCTGGCTATCCAGTGACCAGCTGGGCGCGCAGCACACGTAGCCCTGCGGACTGCTCAAGGCTTGCAGCTGATTGTTCGTCAGATCGAGCACGCCCAGATCGCCTTCGCTTTGGTAATACCCGATATCGATCAGCATGCGCTTGCCATCGGGCGACCAGTTGTGCGGCCAGTAGAGATTCACGGATTGAGTCATGGTTTCACCCGGCGCTGGGATGGGATCGTTGGGCAGCAGCGCCGTGGGCGTGCCACCCGCACCCTCGATCACGTAGACGCCGTTCAAGCCGTAAGCCAGGCGCGATCCATCCGGCGACCAACGCGGCCGGGTCACTTCCGTGACGAAGTAACTCTCGTCGCGTTCGAGAGCCAGCGCCGGGCCCTGCACCACAACCGATCGGTTGCCGCCCAGCCCATCGGTTGTGATCAGCGCGTTGCCACTCACGTAAGCGAGCGCGCCATCGCTGGCTGACACATCGAAATCATTCACCCCTGCTGCTTCCTGCGTGATCTGTGTGCGCGTCACGCCGTCGGTTTCGATGCGCCAGATTTGTGGCGCGGTGTCACTCGGCGCAAGAAAATACAGTGGCGCGGGCAGCACGATGGGTGCGGCGGGTTGTGTGGCTGTTGGCTCGGATGTGAGCGTTGGCACCGGCGTGGCCGTTGATGTCGCCGGCGTCTGCGTGGGCATGGTGGGTGCTGGGGTTGGGCCTGGCTGAGCGAGCGCGCAGGCCGTCAGCATGATCACCAGCAAGACAAGCGTGAGTGGCAGTGTGATCGATCGTCGCATTCTATTTCTCCTGAAAAGAGTGTGAAGTTTATCTTCTCCGTCCGATGGCCTATCATACCATCTCGCCTGGCACACGGTGACAGGCTGTTGCGTTCGGTGCTTCTGCAAACTTTCACGCGAGCCTTAGAAACCAGTCCAAGCGCCGTCTATCCGACTCCGCTATAATGCGCACATTCTGGTCTGGGAGGATGTCGCATGGCCCATCACGATTACGACGTGATCATCATTGGTTCGGGCGCGGGCGGGTTGGCCGCAGCCGTCCCGCTGGCGCAGGCGGGGCAGCGGGTGCTGGTTTGCGAACAACACGAAGTGCCCGGCGGCTGGACGCACTCGTTCACGCTGCAAGGGTATCGCTTCAGCCCCGGCGTACACTACATCGGCGAGGTGCAGCCCGGCGGATCGCTGCGCCGTGTGTATGAAGGACTGGGCGTCTCGCAGGATTTGGAATTCTGCGAACTGAATCCCGACGGTTACGATCACATCTACATCGATCGGGAGCGCTTCGATTTCCCAAAGGGGAAGGGCAACCTCGCCGCCCGCTTGAAAGATCGCTTCCCCAAGGAATCTTCCGGCATCGACGGTTACTTGAACACCGTCACGGACTTGATGGAAAGTGCCAGTTTTCTGGGGCGCGAAAGCCGCGTGGAACAAGTGGCGGGCGCGGTCACGCACGCGCCATCACTGTTGCGTTGGATGACGCGCAGTGGGCAGGACTTGCTCGATCACTACTTCACCGATCCCGTGTTGAAGGGTGTGTTGTCCGGCCAGTCCGGCGATCACGGCCTGCCGCCGTCGCAGGTGTCGGCGTTCTTTCACGCGGGCCTCACCAATCACTACCTCAACGGCGGATATTATCCGCGCGGTGGCGGCTTCGCCATTCCACGCGCGTTCGTGCGCGCGCTGAAACGAGCCGGTGGCGAGCTGCGACTCAACACCATGGTTGAGAAAATCTTGATGGAGAACGGCAAAGCCATCGGGGTGCGGCTGGCCGATGGGACTGAAATCCGATCGCGCTATGTGATCAGCAATGCCGATCCCGAAGTGACCTTCGGCAAGTTGATCGGGCGTGAGCAGTTGAGTGCGCGCCTGCGGAAAAAGATCGATGGCGTGAAATACTCCGGTTCGTGCCTAAGCCTGTTCTTCGCAGTGGATATGGATCTGCGTGCGGCCGGCCTCGATTCAGGCAACAACTGGTTCTACGATCGCGCCGATGTGGACGCCATCTATCAATTGGGCCTGACCGATTATGCGTTGACGGCAACGACCGCGCCGGGGATGTTTCTCACGGTGACCACGCTGAAAGATCCGTCGAAGCTGCATCACGGGCATCACACCTGCGAGGCGTTTGTCTTCGTCGGTTACGAGCCGTTCCAGAAATGGGCCAAAGAACGATCGGGTGAACATGCCGCCGATTACGAAGCGTTGAAAGAAGATTTAGCATGGCGGCTGTTCCAATCGCTGGAGCAGCGCGTGCCGGGGATCAGTCAGCATGTAGTCTTCTGGAGTCTGGCCACACCGCTGACCAACGAACACTACATCAATGCGACGCGCGGCAACTTGTACGGTATCGAGAAGAGCCGCAAGCAAGTGGGGCCGTGGGCGTTCCCGGTTCAATCGGAAATTGACGGGCTGTTGATGTGCGGCGCAAGCACGGAGTCGCACGGCGTGGCGGGCGTGACGGGATCGGGCCTGACGGCGGCGCGCACGATATTGAAGTGCCACACGTCGGAATTGCTGACGCAGCACGGGCCGGAATTGCGCATCTATCCGTCGGATGACGTGTCGCAGTGGCCGGCGGAGTTGCGGGAAAGAATCGACCGTGGCAGATCGACTGTGAGCGAAGAGAGCAGCGACTGATGCGCTGCAATCTTACCCGATCCACTGCGCGCCGGGATAAGATTGTTGAATCATCGTCAACGCGGCATCGATCAACTCTTCGTCCCATAACGATCCATCGCTGGGCACTTCAACTTTCACGTGGATGATCTGTTCATCCTTCGTGCGGATGTCGCCGCTGACCGATTGTTCTTCGACGTTGACGGTGGGTTTGGCCATAGCCTCTCCATTCCAATCTTTTTCTTCGTGCAACTTCGTGACCTTCGTGGATCGATTTAGTCTTATACGACAATCACGTCTTGCGGCTTGTTCGGATCAAACTTCACGCGCACGCCATCGCCGGGGCGCGGAATAGCCACACGCGAGACCATGGCTTTCGCTTCGGTCTCGTATATCGCCATGCCGATCGGTTCCACCCGCAAGCGCAGCTTCACGTAGGGATTCTTGTTCAGCGTCACGCCCGTGTCGCTGACAGCGAGGATCGTCGCGTCGGCCTCGATGCCGTGTGCCTTAAGCCGCCGATACTTGCCAGACGTCAAGAGAAAACCGCTGAACATGCCCCACAGAAACACCACGCTGCCGAGGGCCAACAACAGTAAGTAGAGCGCAGCATTCTTTTGTGGATCAGTGATCGCGATGATGGCAAAGATGTACGCGCCGTACAGCGCCAGACTGATAAAGATGCGCCACATAGAAACCATGGTTGCTCCTTCTACTCCCTCCCCTCTCCTGAGAATGTAGTTGATTCTCAGGAGAGGGGCCGGGGGTGAGGTGTCTTACCGCCGCACTAACGGCAGATACACGTGCTTCACATCCAGCACATCCACCGTCTGCGATTCGTTGCCGTACACGTCGCGCGCGCGGATGACGACGAACGCGATCGGGCTGCCGCCCGCCCACGTCGAGCGATCGAACGACCAGTTCGATCCGTTCAATACTGCATTCTGATACGTCGTGCCGCCGTCGAAACTGATCGCCACTTCGGCCACGCCCGATCCGTCGAAGACCGTGCCATTGATACTCGATCCCGTATCATTGACGTTGATCGTTGGGCCGGTCGTATCGAGCATGATTGTGATCGGCGCACTATTCGGCCCGAGGTTGCCCGCACTGTCGATGGCGCGTGCCACGATTTGCAGCGGATCGCCGTCGGTGTGGCTCGCATCGATTGGCAGTGACCACGTCACCTGGCCGGCCTGCGGCGCATTGATCAGCACCGAGCCATCGCCGAGCAACGCCTGCTTGAACGCACCACCATTAAGGCTGACTTCCACAGCACTCATCACACCGGAGTCGTCAAACGCCAGCCCTTTCAGCAAACTGAACGCCTTCGTAAACACTAGCGTCGACGTGAACTGCACCGAAGGCACCAGGTTATCGGTCTTTACCGTCACTGTGTCCGTCGAGACTTTGCCGTTGTCGGCCTGCACGCGCAGCGTCCACAACTGGTTGTAGCCGATCGGCAGGGTGTGCGTCACGCTCTGCACTGCGGCCAGCGCACCCAACAGGCTGAAGCCCGATCCTTTATTGATGCTTACCGACTGCACCTTGCACGTCAAGAACGGACTGCCCAGATCGATGTACAGCGGCAGTTTGAACTGGCCGGGCGGCGCAAACACGATCGGGCTGAGGCCGCCGAATTTCGCTTTAGCGACGCTGTTGTCGATCAGATACGCTGTGGTTGCGGCAGGTTGCGGCAGGTTCGGCAAGCCTTGATAGGCCAGCGTCGCCGAGACGGGCACACTGAACACGCCGGTCGCGGCGGGCGTCAACGCTTTCGCGGTGAGCACCACCGTCGCGGGTTGGCCGTCACTCGCATCCACTTGCAGCACCCATTGGCGACTATTCGCGGGACACGCTTGGCATGCCGCACCGCTGACCAGACTCACGAAGTCCATCAGCGCGGGTGCTTGGCCCAGCGTCACGGTCAGCGGTTGATTGTTGTACGGCAGAATGTCCACGTTGTTGATCGTGATCGTCATTGTGGCCACTTCATTCGGCTGCAATTGCGTCTTGAAGCCCGGATTGATCTCAACCTGCGGTGCGATCCATTGTGTGGGTAGATCGGACGCCACCGAGGGATAGCCATTCGCCAACGAAGGCCAGAAGACTTTATCGGTGAACGTGATCGGCCCGGTGATCACCTGCGTCGTAGAGATGCGCGCACCCGAGGGGATGATTGCGCCGACACCGTCGCTCGTCGCCACGTAGGCCAACAGCGAGACAGGCACGCCCGTTGTCGCGCCGATGCCGTTGCGATCGAAGACGATTTCGGTGTCGTCATTCACGATCGCGTAACTCGCGTTTGTCGGCGAGACGACCCAGCCCGCGCCCGTGTTCGAGTAAATCGTGTAGGTGGGCACGCCGCTGATCGCCAACGCATAGTCTGCCGCGAAGGGCAGCGTGTGTGCCGCCTCGCCACCGGGCAGCGTTGGGCCGAGCGAACTCGTCGAGCCGCCGGGCTTCGTGTCGAGGTAGAGTGCGAAGCGTTTCTCCAGATTCCAGTCGCTGCCCGTGAAGCCCAGATACAATTTATTCGCGTCCCACGTTGCCAGCAGCAGCGCCGGTTTCTGGATCGCATACGGATCGTACGTGGCGAACATGCCCTCGGTGTATTCGCTGTTCGAGAAGTCCAGCAGGCCATCGGGCAGAATGGCGGACGGCGTGCGGAACCGATTGATCAGGTACGGCCCGTCGTGTACCAGGCGCTGATTGCCCGCGCTGTCCACCACGCGCACGTGCGCGTACCACGCGCCCGGCGCATTGAGCACGCGCGAGACTTGATTGACGCCCACCACATTCGTCGGCAGCGTGTTGCTGATCTGATCGATGATCGCGTAACGCGTGAAGGGATTTGCATCGGTGATCGCGTTCCACGTGATGACCAGCGTCGGCGTGATGTTGGTGAACCATTTATCGCCCTGCAAGTTGCCGCTGATCACGGGCCGCGCGATCAACGTGTCGGTGGTCACGCGCTGATAAGCGTGCGTCACATTGCCGAAGGCGTCACGCGCCACACTGCGGAACGTAATCTGCCGCTCATCACTGCGCTGGATGTTGGATTGATCGAACCACGATCCCGGTGCAGCGAAGAACAACGGCTGGCGCGTCCAGCGTTCACCGTCGAAGGTGCGGAACGCCTGAATCGGATTCGGGCTGGTCAACGTGCCGCTGATATTCACGCGCAGGAAACCTTCGCGGAATAACATCGGTGTGTTGAGTGTGCCGCTGATCGTGGGGATGGCAGCCGCGCTGCGATTGACGAACGATTCGCCGATGAACCACGATTGATCGGGCAGGCGATTTCCGGCGCGATCGATCGTGCGCGCATACAGCCGATAGTCCCCCTCGGCCCCAAAGGTCAACGTCGCGCTGAAGGGCGTGATCAAAGCATTCGGGATGCCGAGTGTCGCGACTTGCCATGATGTCGGCAACGTCGCGGTGTACGGCAAATTCGGATTCGTGATCGGGCCGGTGAAACCGACTTCGACTTTGCTCACGCCCGATGGGAACATGAAGGGCAGATCGGCTTCGTGCAGGAACGACGCATTCGTGCCGGGTGCGCCCACCATGAGATCGCGGATGCCGTCGCCGTTGATGTCGCCGCTGCTCAAGTAGCCGCCCGCCTGTTGCGAGCCGAGTGTGCCCAGGACGAAGTGCGTGGCGCTGATGAACGACATATCGCGCAGCCACGGCGTCTTGCCGCTCAGCACGATGGCCGCGCCGCCATTGACGGCTACGCGCCCAAACGCGAAGTCATCTTTGCCGTCGCGATCGAGGTCGCCCATGGGGGCGAGACCTTCGCCCAGCGGCGGATAACCGACCGCGCCGACGATCTCGCGGAACGAGATGTCTGCCGTGGTCGAGAGCGGCTGCGTGGGCAGGTACGGATTTTCAGGCCGTCGCCCGAACAATACGAATAGCCGCGAAACGCCGGGCAGGGGATCACCGATCAGCATGTCCCGCAGGCCGTCGTCATTCACATCGCCCACTGACGAGACGCGCTGCTGCTGACCATCGCCTTGCAAGCGTGCGATCGAGTTGACACTGGCCAGCGCAGACGCGGGCCATTCGGGGCGCGAACGCCCGTTGATCAACGACACGATCAGATTGGTGGCCATCAGGAAGTCGGACAGGCCGTCGCCGTTGGTGTCGCCCACGCCCGCGATGTCGGGCATCAGCGGAGGTGAACAGCTGATGCACAGGCGACCAACGAGGCGCGAGTAGGCCGAGGGCGTACCGCGCTCACGACCGAAGTACACATACACCGGCTCGTAGTTGATGCCCTCACTCGCCGCGCCGATCAGCACATCCGCTAGACCATCGCCATCGAGATCGCCGCCGCTCGCCACCGCGCCGCCAAAGGCCAGCGTCGCCGCCGGGCTGATGCGCCAGTCCGCGCCACTGCTCAAGTTGATCGACGTAGGCCACGTGCGGCGACCGAGCAGCAAGTAGGCGCGGCCCTTGCCGGTGTTCACATTCGGATCACCAACCAGTAGATCGCCGATACCGTCGCCGTTCACGTCGAACAAGCCCGGCGGATTGATCGCTACGCCCGGCGTCCACGAGTACGGTCCAGTGAAGTCCACTTCGCCGAAGAGGCGCACATCGGCCTGCGTGTAATTGAGCGTCGTCGTGTAGCCGCTCGGTTTGCCGAAGAAGAGGCCGACCACCATCGGTTTGGCGGGATCGTAACTGACCGTTGCCACATCGTCGATCGTGTCGCCGTTAAGATCGCCGACGATGTGACCCACGCTGTCAAGACTGTTTGGTTCATCAACCAGAAAGGCGGTGTCGCGCGCCGATAGTGTTTGGGTGTACGGATAAACCGGTGCAGTGTTGCGCGCGCCGTTCAGAGCCGTGTCATCCGCGCGGCCGCCGAGATTGATTGTGGTGGTCGAGATGGTTTGCGGGGCACGGATGAACGTGAAGGGCGGATCGTCGTCGACCACCACGAGCAGCGAATCGCTGTTGGCGCGCACGTTGCCCGCCCGATCGATCGCGCCGAGGTTCAACTGATATAGCCCTTGCGCGGATGGCGAAGCTTTGCCGTTCGGCGCTGAGGCCGGCAGTGAGAAGCGCGTGGTGAAGTTGCTAGACACTGCGCCCGGATTCGACAAGATCGATTCGCCGCGCAGATATTCGGTGCCGCTCAACGTGAAGTGCTGCGCCAATACCTGCGCGTTGCCTGCCCCTGAGACATACGCCGCACCCGTGGTGTCGGTCAAGCGACCCGTGATCGTGAACGCGGCCAGTGACTCGACGCTGAAGGTGGTGCTGACGTACTTCACGCCATCGACTTCGAACGTGCCGCCGGAAGGGATCGTGCTATCGGCGTAGAAAACGATCGGGCCGACGACGGGACCTTGCACACCGTATTGATCGTAGGCGCGCACGAAGAGGTTATAGGTGCCATCGGCGGGCGGAACGAAATCGTAGTACCAACCCGATCCATACAGGCTGCCGACAACGGCCGACTTCCAATCGGGATTGGTGCAGACCGGCGTAGTCTTCACGCACACTTGCACGCTGCTCACACCTTCGGGATCATCGGCGTTGCCCTGCAATCGAATCGGATTAACCAACGCGCTCTGGATCGATCCGGCGGTGGGCAGCGTCACAGAGATCGCCGGCCCACCCCGATTGATCAACAACTCGACGGCGTCTGTCACCACGCTGGTGATGCCGCTTTCCACAAAGCTCAACTGCGCGGTAACCGTGACTACACCGGGCGGAATCGTCGCGGGCAAGCCCGTGATGGTGGTGCTGAATTGTCGATTGAGCCCTAACGGCGCGAACGACCAACCATACGTGTTGGCGGGCAGCCCCAGGCGCGGCGTTGCCTGATTCAACTGCGGATTGGGATCGACGGGCAACAACTTCGCGCTGGTCGAGACGCTGTTAAACCCGATCGGCAAGGCTACCGTCAGGATCGGCGTTTGCGCCAGAGTCTGATCGCCCTGCCACGGATAGCTGCCCACTTTGAGGCGCGTGCCGCCGCCATACACCAACTCTTGTGAGATTGAGACGCTGAGCTTTTCAAGATTGAACGCGTTGGGGCCGGACTTCTTTTCCTTCTCTTTCGCGTCACTGCGGCCATCCTTGTCGGCGTTGGCGAGGCGCGGATTGGGGAACGCGGCCGGATTGGGCAAGCCCGCGTACGCGCCGTTCATCTCAATGCGCCACGGCACGACCAGCGACAGGGCATACGGATACCACTCCACCGCTTCTTCGCCGTCGCTCAAGCCGTCTTCGTCGGTGTCGGCCTTGTGCGGATAGGTGCCCAACACAAACTCTTCATCGTCGGGCAGACCGTCGCTATCCGTGTCGTACAGGCACGGCGACGATTCGTAATCGAACAACTCAAACCGATCGCTCAATTGATCCTTGACGCCCGGCTCGCTGCTCAACGTGAGGTGCGTACCGGTGTAACCGCACAGCCCGTTGTCGATGCCGAACACACCCTGATCGATGTTGCCGTCCATGCCATCGCCGTCGGGATCGTGGTTGGTGAGTTCTTCCCACTCCCACAACTGCGTCAGCGTGCGCGGCATAATGTCGAAGTAGATATAGCTCACGCTCGGTGGCGAAGCATAACTCTCATCGTACACGTCGCAGTCCAGGCCCAGAATGCCGCAGTTTTCCCACGTTTGCTTGATGCCCAGTGAAATGTCCGTCGAGACGACGCCGTTCACCTTGGGCTCCTTCGGCGTGATGGTCAGGCGCGCCGTCGTGTTGTAGTCGCGCACGCGGAATTGCACCGCCGGCAGTTCAAAATCAACGCCCGGAATTTTGTCGGTGTAATAGATGCCCGACTTGCTGTGTGAGTCGTCGCGGCTGTAGTTCCAGTCGTATTCGTGCTGCAGATAGAAGTTCTGACACTGACCGCTTACCGCTGCTTGAGCGTATTCCGGAAACTCGTCGAGCTGATTGGTGCTCTGCAGGAACTGGAAAATCTGGAAGCCGCACAACTCGAAGGGATCGCCATTGGCATAGCGGCCCAGCCGCAGCCACGCCCTGGAGCGTTTCAGCGCGTCGCTCTCACCGCTCATGGTGACCGTGCCCGTGATGGTGAAGCCAAACCGATCACCCGCGATGAGGCCGCCCAGCGGCGCGTCATCAAACGATCGGAACGCCATCGGCCCCACCTGCGGCGATCCGAGGATCGAGGCCAACGGTTCTGGATCGGGATTGACGGCGTCGAGGAACGCGCCGATCGGATCGAGGAAGGCGGCGATCACCTCGCCCACTTTGCCGAAGTAGTCTTTGAGGAAGCCCGTCACCAGTTTGACGATGGCGATGGCGATGGCGACGAGCGTCCCGATCGGGAAAATCGTGGCGACCACAAACAACACGATCGCGATTGCAATCTCAAAGATCGCTTTCAGGATGACGCCGATGACGCCTAGTACGCTGAGGTTGCCGGTGGCGATCTGCATGAACATGTTGAACAGCGACGCAAACACGGTGATAATCAACCCCACAAACGCAAGGTTGCCGCTCAACGAAGCGAGTTCGCCCGTCACCGCTTTCAGTACTTCGCTGACGACCTGCGTGCCTTTCGTCACCAGAATCTGAATGGTGTTCCACAGCTCTTGAATCTTCTTGAAAATTTCCAACAGGCGGAATAACACCTTGATCACGTCGCCGAGGAAATCGAGATCGATGATCGAGGCCAGCCACGTCAGCACGTTGATGGCGGTCTGCGTGAATTCGACCAGCGAAGCAGGTGTGATGGAGATATCACCGGCAAAGAAGTCTTTGAAGCCGCCCACCACATCTTCGGCATAGCCGACGACGGTGTTCCATTGATCCTCCAGCCATTGCCCCGGCCCGCCCGAATACTGCATCACGCCGAGCAGGAAATCGACGACCTGTCTGAATTCGGAGGGCAGTCCGTTGAGCAGCCCATATTGATCGAGCAGGTCGAGGATGCCCGCGTAGAAATTGGGATCGCTTAACGCGTCGGTGATGTCCGTCAGGTTGAGATCGCCGATCGATTGCATGACGGTCTGGCCCTGATGCCACACCGTCGTCGCCATTTCAACCACGGTTAGCGCATCGTTATAGTATTGTTCGATCTGGCCGTAGATTTCATCGAATTGTTTTTGGACATCTTTCAACACTTCATCGAGACCCAGCATCGTCCAATCGCCCGCGCTGGGCACATACGGCATCTCGCCCGCCGATGCGACGAGCAGACTGCCCGCCGACGGATCGAACTTGTAGGTCGCCAGCTTCAACGTGCGGCTGGTGGCGATCTGCTTGACGCACAGGTTCAGCGTCAGATCGTTGAAGTTGACGTCAGTCAATTCATCCACGTTGAGGGTGGCCGTGCGCTGCTCGGTGGCAAGAATTAAGGTAGGCGTGTAGTTGTGGCTGGGATACAGGCTGTTGAGGATGCTGCGCGTTGTCGTCACGTTGACGTTCAACATGAGATCGTCAAGATGCTTGAAATTCTGCGGTTCCGAGACGCGGAAAGTCTGCGTGATGCCCCAGTGCTCGGTGATGGTCGCGGTGTTGCCGATGTTGAAGCGATTGTAAATATCGGTCAGGCTCAGGCGTCCGCTCAGGTATTGCGCTTCCATGCCGGCACGCAGCAGCGCGATCGGCCCCGCGTCGAAGCGTTGATTCGCCACGGGATACGCGCCTGCTACAATCGCCGAGGCGCCGCCTTGCCGCGACACACGCAACCCCGTGATCTGATAGCCCTCGTCGTAAATGATCAGCCCGTAATTACCGGTGGGACTGGCCGCCATCTCACCCGGTTGGCCGCCCTCGACCGGGCGCAGTACATCGCCCTGCACCGCCCACTTCAAGCGCATGTCGCGCCAGCGCACGATGTTATCAATGCTCGCGCGATCTTGATAGACCTTGGCTTGCAGCGCGTAGGTCTTGCCGCCGCGCTCTACCGGAACCAGCGGCAGAATCATCTGATACGATCCATCGCTGGTCTGCGTGGCGCTGATGCCGTAGCTGGTCATCGCCTGCACGCTGGGTAGATCGCTTTCATCGATCGTCACTTGCAGGAACGGCGCAATCTGCAGCAGGCCGCTCGTCCCGCTGATATAGTTGTGCTGAATCAGGCCCTGATCATCTTCGGGCCATTCCAGCGCGGATTTGTAGGCGTATTGCAGATGTGCGCCTTCCAGCGGACGCACCTGCACTTCGTAGTAAAACACCTCGCGCAGCGCGCCGAGGTAGTTGCCAGCCACCATCTCGAAGGTCATGTTCGCGCCGTCGATGCGCGTCGTGTAAGCGTCGTCGGTGGTGTTGCGCTTGCCGCCCAATTCGTCCGACTTGGAGAACGGCGACATATCCAACGAGTCCGGCACGTTGTCGCTGTCGTTATCGTCCGACCACGCATACGGGCGCGGCTGGCTCTCGGTGTAGCGGCACTCACCATGATCGAATTCGTCGCCATCGCGGATGCCATCGCTGTTGCTGTCGGGATTCAACGGATCGGTTTCAACCGAATGGAGGTTGCCATAGGTGCAGTCGTGTCCCATGACTTCTACTTTATCGGTCAGCCCGTCCATGTCGCTGTCTTTGGCAAACGGATTGGTGCCCAACTTCAATTCGTAACCGTTGGGCAAACCGTCGCCGTCTTCGTCGTCGAAGTCGACGATGTCCGCTGCCGCTTCCACGATCTTGGCTTGCTGACGTTCCCCCAAATGTTTCGCGTTGAGCAGCATCGACTCCAGCGCGCCCGGCTCCTCCGATGACTCATTCACGCCCAACGTTTGATCGGGTGCGGCGGCATACACGATACTCGGCGCGGTCATGCTGACGATTAGCACCAGCACGATGGCCGCGTTGAGCTTGCGGCTGATGCGCGTGCGCGTAACGAGGAAACCGCTCAACGCCACGATCGCCAGCATCATCACGCTCAACCCGATCGTGTTCGGCAGCGACGACGTGATCGGCGCGGCTTCAGGATCAATCGGTGCGGCGGGCGTCTGCGTCAGCGGCGTCAAATTCGGATCGAATGATGCGGCGGGGAATGACTCGCCGAACGAGGAATATACCGCCGTGCTAACGGCATGGGCATTGAAACCGTCTCTACCGCCACGCTGGAACGCCAGATCGAGTTTGAGGCGTTCGGGCAGTCCCGTGGGCGCGATCCACAACTCGCCGGTGCCGCCGTACTGCAGGCCGTTGATCAGCAGCATGGTCCACGTCTTCGCATCGAGTTGGCCCTGCTGTTGCAGCATGAAGGCCAGCACATCGCGGCTGTCCAGCGTGAATGCGACGCGTTCGAACGTGCCGCCCAATGTCTGCGCGGGTTCGAGCCGTTGGATGTTCTTTGCGACGGAGAGCATCATCAAGCCATCGCCCGTGAGTCCCGGCGTCGAAGCGAAATCGCTCAGTTTGATCCATTGATCGCTCTGGCGCTCAAACACCTCGCCGTTCGCGATCAACATCTCTTTGGCGTTGGACGCGGAGAGATCGGTCTGGGGCTGGCGGCCTTTGAATGAACCATCGGTCAGCGAGAGGCGCGCGTGCTTCGCATCGCGTACCAGTGCCTGCACGCTCAAGCTTGAGGCTTGCTCGGCGGGCGCGACCTTGTTGCCGAACACCGGCACGGGCGTGTACACCGTCTGCTGTACATCGATGTCGACACGATAACTGCCCGCGGCCTGCGCCTGTTCCAGCGTGCGGCGCAGCAACTCGTCGGGCGTTGGAGCCGCCGCTTGCACGATCGGGCTGCGCAAGGTCGTAACCAATAGCGTCATCACTGCCACGACAATGATGAGCGTTCCCCCGAACGCGATCACACGAGATCGTTTCATGACATCCTCCCTTGATGAAATGGCTTACTTCAATCGAAGTCAAAGCACGGCTTATCGCCTGTAAACAGCGGGCCATCAGCGCTCATTGCTTCGGGCGCGGTAGGTTGATCGAATGTGTATTGGATTTTGAACAGTGGGTGAGGACGGTGGGCGTGGCGACGATCGACAAACAAACAACGACACGACTGGCTGAAGACGTGCGCATGAAGCCCTCCCCTGGCTGAGTATTCAGTTAAGACAACGCACGGCAGCAAGCCGCCATGCCTCCTGTATCAATCATAGCGAAGCAGCCGGTAATTGTCTGTAGCAAAAAAAGTAAGAATCCGTCAGAAGTGCGTGGTGAATATGGAGCGCGGCACAATGCTATAATTCCTGTGTTTGTGCCAATCTTCACGGAGACAGGCGCTTCGATCTTTCAAGGAGAAACTCTCATGTCTGAAACTCTTGTCAAGAATTACTACACCGGCTACGTGCGCAAAGAATGGCGGCGGTTGATCAAGGACGCTTACCATCGGCAGGAACTTGAGACCACGCTACATTTTTTGAAGAAGCACTTTCCCAAGCGCGGTTTGATCCTCGATGCGGGCGGCGGGCCGGGGCGTTATACCGTGACGCTGGCAAGCAGAGGTTACGATATGACCCTGCTGGATATGACGCCGGCTAACTTGGAATTCGCCAAACGGCAGATCAAACGATCGGGTGTGCAGGATCGCGTGAAGGACGTGGTTGAAGGATCGATCGTCGATCTCTCGCGCTTCGCGGACAACACCTTCGACGGGGTGATCTGCCTGGGCGGGCCGCTGTCGCATGTGGTGGACAAGCGCAAGCGTGATAAGGCCATTCGTGAATTGGTGCGTGTGGCGAAACCGGGTGCGCCCATCGCGGTGTCGGTGATGAGCCGCTTGAGTGTGTTAGTGGTTGAACTGACGATGTTCCCGGAAGAGGTAGAAATGCCGCATTACCAGAAGCTGCTCAACACGGGCGACTATCTCGGTCAGTACGGCTTCACGGCTTGCCACTTCTTTTTGCCAGAGGAGTTCCGCGCGGCGTTCGACGACAAAGGCGTTGAGGTGCTGGAGCTGGTCGGGTTGGAAGGGATCAGCTCGAGTCATCGCAAAGAACTCAATCGCATCGCCAAGAACGAGAAGCAGTGGAAAATCTGGCAGGCCACGCATCTGAAGACCTGCACACATCCCTCGGTGGTGGGGACCAGCGAGCACATGTTGCTGGTGGCGAGGAAGTGCCAGAGGTAAATGGGCTGCCACAAGGCAGACTTCGATTACAGCTGGACGATAGCGACACAGGCCCCGCACCACGCGGCCTGTGTCATTTTATAACGCAAGCGTGATCTTCAAATCGTACCGGGCCACCACTCGGTGTGGTAACAGTGTCCCTGCTGAGCCAGCCGGGTCTGTACATTGATCGAGTTGCCGTAGCCGTGGATGAGGTACTTGTGTGCGGGCGCAGCGTGAGCGTGGCCGGGCAGCATGCCCGCTTCACAGTTTTGCGGTATACCCTGACTGGAGATTGTGCACAGCGTTGATTTTGCTCTCGGCGCGGAGCGGATGCGGGTTGCGAATCTTAGTTGTTTGCAATGTTTTGCTAAGCAAAGTGCAAGCAAACTGCAAGATTGGTGTGCTGTTATGGACGCAGTTTTGGAGTAAACTGGGTTGGCGGTAACGTCTCTAGCTCTTGCCCAATAAGGAGGTCAATGTGGCTCACGGTTTCAAGGTTTTGACCAGTGGGTTGATCGTTAGCATGTTCGTTTTGGCTGCCTGTGGCAGTCCGGCAGCGCCCGCGGCTCCTCCCACGCAGGCCGCTCCTTCCGCGCCGCCCGTGGCCGCTCCCACCCAAGCCGCTCCTTCCACGCCGGCCGGTGCGTCGCTGAGCAATCCGGCTTCGGTCAATTGCGAGAAGCAGGGCGGCAAACTCACCATTGAAAAACGCGGTGATGGCGGCGAGTTTGGCGTGTGCTGGTTTGAAGACGCGCGGCAGTGTGAGGAGTGGGCTTTGATGCGTGGCGAGTGTCCGGCCGGCGGAGTCAAGGTCACGGGTTATGGCCCGCACGGGCGTTATTGCGCCATTACCGGCGGGCAGTACGCTATGACCGGCGGCGACATGACGAATGAGAAGGGTACCTGCACGTTCAAGAACGGCAAGACGTGTGATGGCGCCGACTACTTTGACGGTAAGTGTATCCCCTAAATTTGCGCCGAGTCAATCGGTCTGGGCGTTCGTGTGCACGCAAACGCTTCGCGTGTCAGGCGCTTAGCGGAGCGGGTTCCCACGTCCGCGTATCCGGCGGCGTGGGAGCCGCCGGATACAGACGCCTTTTGCGTGCACACGGGCGTTCTCGCTTTGGGTGCTGATCGGCTCAGTTTGCCTTGGCACAGTTTGTTCGCTGGCGAAGTTGCCCGGCGCTTTTCTCGGCACGCGGTTAGTTTCCACCGCGAGGACGTAAGCGGGGTCGTGCTAACTTAGCCGTTTGGCGCTGATCTGCATCGTCGTCTTGTCGGAATTCACGTAGAAGGTGCCTCCCAATGACACTCTACCTCACGCCCGCCTCGCTCAGCTATCTTACCGAACTGATTCTTGCGGCCTCAATCAGCGGCTATTTCTTGTGGCGTCTGCGGCATCCTCGTCATCCGGCGCACCTGTGGCTACTGACCGGCTTCATGACGTGCATTGCGCTCCTGTCGCTGTTGTTCTTTCTGGAAAGCGCCCTGCCGTCCGGCGTGCGCTTGTATGCTTTGTACCTGGAAAACACGGTTTTGGGTGTGGGTCTGATCTTGCTGTTGCAATTCGCTTACCGTTTTCCCACTGCGCTGCCCCGCCTCTGGGAAGCGCGCCTGGTGTTGACCTTGAGCGTTTTATACACGCTATTTGAAGCCGGCTATGCCGTCTATCGCTACGGGCTGACCCTGGGGCAAGGGCACGTGCTCTTTCGCCCGGAATGGGCCGATTATCCACTGGCGCTGGGCTTGTTGTGGGTGCCCATGGTGCTGGCGCGGCAGTCTGTGCGCGCTTCGCAACCAGATCAGGCAGGCGTCAAGCCGGCCTCCGGCTTGCTCCACCGCTTAGGTCTATCTGACCTGTGGCGTCCGCACGGGCGCGGGGCCAGTGCGGCGCGTGCGCTGGCGCTGATTTACCTGCTGCCTGTCATCCTCAGCGTGATCACCATTCTCAAGACGTTTTACTTCATTCCACCCACCGTATACCAGTTGAGTTTGTCGCTGGGGATCATGGCGACGCTGGCGGCTTTTACGGTAGTCTACCTCAACTACCTGCCGGACACGACTTCGTTCATCGTCAAACTAGCGGGCGTGACGCTCGTCATGCTGCTGGGTGTGCTGGGCACGGTCGGCTGGGTGCTCGCGCCCAATTACGCCAGTTTATATCACCCCGCCTGGCCCGATCATCAGACTTTCCGCTTTACACCCAACGCGCAAGGTGGCTACGATCTTGCCGCGATTCCCCTCCACTTTGAAACCGACTTCGGCGACCCGCTGAACCTGGTCGATACCGTGAGAAAAGTCAAAGATCAAACCAGCACGGAACTGACTTTTGATTTCCCTTTCTACGGCAAAACGTATTCTCAAATTTACGCCACTAACGATGGAGTCATCGCCCTAGGGAGGCCCATCTTCTATCTCGATTATCAATACCAGACCGGCGGCCAGACGCCGCTCATCTTTCCGATCTTGACCGACTTGAACCCGGGCGAAGGATCAGGCCGCGTCCTCGCGCGGCAAGAAGCCGATCGGCTGATCCTTACCTTCGATCGGGTGGCGTCGTTTTACGCGCCGACCGCCCGGTTCACCTTCCAGATTACTTTGTATCACACCGGCCGGTTCGAGATCACTTATAATGACTTACCGGAACCGCTGCCGTATCACGCCAATGACGAGCCCATGGCGAACGTGTGGCTGATCGGCATCACGCCGGGCGATTTAAGCGCCACGCCCCAGCTGCTGGAGTTGAGCCGACTGTTAGCGGGCCAGACCATCACCAGCGGCCCCCAGGGTATTTTGCTGGACTATTATCTGGGCCTGCGCCGGCATCTCAATGACTTGTTGTGGCCGCTGTTCGGGTTGATGATTCTGGTCGGCGTGCTGACCCTGACGGGTTTCCCGTGGCTGTTTTACCGCAACCTGGTCAAACCCCTCAACCGGCTGCTGCGCGGCGTGCAACAGCTGGAAGCGGGCGATTACGCCATCAACGTGCCGGTACAATTCCCCGACGAGATCGGCTTTTTGACGCGGGCCTTCAACGGACTGGCCATCCAGTTAAACGATCTGATTCGCAACCTATCAGCCAGGGTGGCCGATCGGACGGCGGAATTGGCCGAAGCGAAAGCCTTTGCCGAAGAACACCTCTTGATCGCCGAATCTGCTCAGGCGCAGGCCGAAACGGCCAACGTCCAACTGGCGGAGCACATGCGTGAGTTGGCCGCGCGCAACGAAGAGTTGGATGCCTTCTCGCACACGGTCGCTCACGATATTCGCAGTCCCGTCACGCAAATCGTCGGGTATGCCCAGATGTTAGACGAATATCAAGACCAACTCGCGCCCGAGGAGCGCACGCGCTGGCTGCACATCATTATGCGCGCGAGCGACAAACTCACCCGCATCATCGACGAATTGCTCTTGTTGGCCGGACTGCGCAACGTGGATGTGCAGCCGGAGCCGTTGAATATGGCGGCGATTGTGGCCGAAGCGCACAGCCGCCTGATCGACGTGATCGAACAAGCGAGCGTGGAGATCACCGCCCCGATCGAATCCGCCTGGCCCATCGCGCTGGGGCATCCCGCCTGGGTGGAAGAAGTCTGGGTCAACTATCTGAGCAATGCCTGCAAATATGGCGGATTCAATGGCGCGCCGCCGCAGATTATCGTGGGGTCAGACCCTCAGGGTTTCGCCAGCGCGCCCCCGCCGAAAAGCGGCGGACAGGGCGAAAACCCTGAGGGTCTCAGGCTGATTCGCTTCTGGGTGCGTGACGCCGGCCAGGGCATTTCACCTGCCGATCAGGCCCGGCTCTTCACGCCCTTTACGCGGCTCGATCAAGTCCGCGCCACCGGCCACGGGCTGGGCCTGTCCATCGTGCGCCGCATCGTCGAGAAGATGGGCGGCGAGGTGGGCGTGGACAGTGACGGCGTGCCCGGCCACGGCAGCGTCTTTTACTTTACCCTGCCCGCCGCGCCGCCCGACACGCC
>JBGSPW010000096.1:0-117864 GCA_041738395.1 Thermoflexales bacterium | reverse complement strand
GCGCTGGAGGATCTCGATCCGCAGTTTGCGGCGGACGCCCAGCCCGGTGATGTGATCGTGGCGGGCCGCAACTGGGGCAATGGCAGTTCGCGCGAGCAGGCGGTGACGGCCTTGAAGTACAAGGGTATCGCGGCAGTGGTGGCGAAGTCGTTCGCGCGGATTTATTTTCGCAACGGGATCAATCAAGGGCTGTTGTTGATCACCTGCCCGGAAGCAGTCGATGCGGCGCAGAGCGGTGATACGCTTGAGGTTGATCTGAACAATAACGTCATTCGCTTGAACGGGCGCGAGTATCCTTTCCCACCATTGTCGCCAACAGCATTGGGCATCATCAACGATGGCGGATTGGTGGCGCACATCCGCAAGAAGTTGGGGCTGACGAGCACGGAAGCGATTGCGGCTGGGGTGGAGACTAAAACGTAATGCGTAAAACGTAATGCGTAAAGGGCGTTATTACGTTTTACGTTTCACGTTTTACTTGTGAGGTATGTTGTTGACAAAGATCTGTCTTATCAATGGAGACGGCGTCGGCCAGGAAGTGATTCCCGCCGCGGCGGAGGTATTGGCTGCGCTTGGCCTGGGTCTTGAATTTGTGGAAGCGCACGCGGGGTTTGAGTATTACAAGCAGAGCGGCAACGCCATCCCCGACGCGACATTGGCGGAAGTTGAAGCGTGTGGCGTGGCGTTGTTCGGCGCAACGTCGTCGCCTTTGACGAAAGTGGAGGGTTATCGCAGTCCGATCCTCGCGTTGCGGAAGGCGTTCGATCTGTACGCCAATTTGCGCCCCGTGCAATCGCTGCCGGGCAAGTTTTCACGCCCCAGTCTCGATCTGTTGATCGTGCGTGAGAACACCGAAGGACTGTACGCCGGACGCGAAAGACTAGAGGGCGATACCGCGATTGCCGAGCGCGTGATCACGCGGAAGGGATCGATGCGGATTGCGCGCATGGCCTTTGAACAGGCACGTAAGCGGATTCCGCATTCCGAATTCCACCTTCGACATTCAGTGACGGTGGTGCACAAAGCGAACGTTCTGAAAGTGACTGATGGTCTCTTTAGAGAGTGCGCGCTGGAAGTTGCGAAAGATTATCCTGAAATCACCATGAAGGAAATGCTGGTCGATGCGATGGCGATGCGGCTGGTGCGCGATCCGGAGAACTTCGATGTGCTGGTGACGACGAATTTGTTTGGCGATGTTTTATCCGACGAGGCCAGCGCCTTGATCGGCGGATTGGGTGTCGCGCCTTCAGCCAACATCGGCGCGAAGGTCGCGGTGTTCGAGCCGGTGCATGGCTCTGCGCCGGACATTGCCGGGCAGGGCGTCGCCAATCCGATCGGAGCGATCTTATCAGCAGCGCTGTTGCTCGATCACATCGGGCAGGGGACACAGGCCGATCGGGTGCGGCAGGCCGTGAATGAGACGGTGAAGCAAAGTGTGCTGACGAAAGACCTCGGTGGCACGGCGACGACACGAGACGTGACCAGATGTATCGTCAGCGATTTATGACATTGAATAGTGATCCACGAATTCACACGAATCTTCACAAATTATTCGTGTTCCTTCGTGAGGATTCGTGGATCATCTTTTGAGAATCGAAATGAACGAAGTCGAACTGTTAGAAGGCTTACTGCAAAGATACAGCCCGACCCGGCAAGAGTCTGAGGCGGTGAATTACCTCGTCGCCCAGATGAAGGCGGCGGGCCTTGAGGCTTGTGTGGATGAGGTTGGTAATGCCGTCGGGGTGCTGGGCGCTGGGCCGCGTGAGATCATGCTGCTGGGCCACATCGACACCGTGCCGGGCTTCATCGAGGTGCGGCGTGAGGGCGATCGCTTGTACGGGCGTGGTTCGGTCGATGCGAAGGGGCCGCTGGCCTGTTTCGCTGCGGCGACGGCGTTGGCGGGCGTGCGTGAAGGCTATCGCTTCGTGGTGATCGGCGCGGTGGGCGAAGAAGGCGATTCACGCGGGGCGCAGTTTGTGCGCGATCATTACAGGCCGGATATGCTCATCATTGGCGAGCCGAGCAGTTGGGATCGGGTCACGCTGGGCTATAAGGGCAGCGCGTGGTTCGAATATGAAGTGCAGCGCACGCTGGCGCACACGTCCGCCAATGTGGAAAGTGCGTGTCAGGCCGCGGTGAGTTTCTGGAATCGCGTGACGGAACGATCGGCGCAGTGGAATGTGGGCCGCTTGAAAATGTTCGATCAGCTCATTCCGTCGCTGCGTGAAATGCAATCGCACTCGGATGGCTTTGCCGAGACGGCGCAGTTGAAGTTCAATCTGCGCTTACCGCTGGGGATCAGTGTCAGAGAGATCGAGACGTTGATCGGCGGGTTGACCGATCAGGCTGAAGTAAAAATGGTCGAGGGCTGCTCGGCCTATCGGGCGGAGAAGAACACCCCGTTGGTTCGATCGTTTCTGGCGGCGATCCGGTTGCAGGGCGGTTCGCCGACGTTCACCGTCAAATCGGGCACATCGGATATGAACCTCACTGCGCCCGTGTGGCAGTGCCCGACGGTGGCGTACGGGCCGGGCGATTCCGATCTCGATCACACCCCCCACGAGCATATCTTGATCGCGGAATATCAACAGGCGATACAAATTTTAGCCGAAGTGTTGCGAACGATGGAGTGATGAGCAACGGCTGAAGCAGGCGTGGCACGCGCTGCACAGCGCTGATCCCGCTTGGAATTACGCGCGCGGCCCGGGCAGAGTGAACCAGAAGGTGCTGCCTTGTCCCACTTTGCTTTCAACGCCGGCCTGCCCGCCGAGCTTCTTGACGATGCGGCGCACGATGGACAAGCCCAGACCGTGCCCCTCGATGCGGATCCGACTCAAGCGGGTGAATTCGGTGAAGAGCTTGGCTTGCTCCTCACGCGTCAACCCGGGACCGTTATCGCGCACCCAGAAACGAAACTGCAAGCCGCCCTGAGCATCCGGCTGCTCGAGTTCGTTGAAACCCACTTCAATCTGGGGCGGATTTCCGCCGTACTTGATGGCATTGCTCATATAGTTGATCCAGACTTGTTCGAGCCAGGGGCTGTGGCTCACCACGACGGGAAAGCGCTCCGGTATTGTGATCTCGGCATGCGCCTCAGCAATCGGGTAGGACAGACGTGCCAGCGCGTTGGCGACGACGTCGCTCATATCGACCGGCCCGATCTTCACGTCTTCGATCCGATCGACGGTAGCCAGCAGCAGCAGCTCGTCGATAATGTTGGCCATGGACAGGCCGAGGCGCGTGATGGTGCTGACGCATTGCTGTCTATTCTTCTCGCTCAGATCGTTCTCGTCGTTTTCCAGTAGTTCGCTGTAGCCCACCAGCACCGCTAGCGGGTTTTTCAAGTCATGGGCCACGGTGTGCGTAAAAGCATCCAGCTCGTTGTTTTTGGCTTGCAGTTCCTGGGCAAACTGGCGCAGCGCTGCCTCGGTCTGTTTGCGGGCGGTGATGTCGTGCAGCACGATCAATCGCCCGGTCAAGCGCTGTTGCTGATCGCGCAGGAGGGTAACCTTTGACTCCAGCCATTGCTCGCTTCTCTCTCGATCGAGCCGGACCTCGGTTGGTGTTTCCACCGTCTCCCGATAAGTTGCCAGTAACTCCGGCCAGTCCGTCAACGCGATTTCGGCCGGTTGTCCGATGGTTTCGGCGCTGGAGCGGTTGATGAGCTGGCTGGCGGCCGGATTGAGATCGACGATCCGGTTGTGGGCGTCCAACAGCAGCACGCCATCGCGCATGTTTTCAACCAGGGCATCACGCGCGATCGGCACCAGATCGAACAGCTGAAAACGGAAGATATTCCAGGCGATCACCAGGCCGGTCGTGGCAAAGGCGACTGGCGTCAAATCCAGCCCGGGTAGAGGCCACTGGATGAAGTAGAGGATGTTCGCGAGCCAGGGAATACACAGGCCGACCAGCAAGGTCCAGATTTGCCAGCGATACAACGCCGGGGTATGCTGTGTGGTCTGAATCAGCATGACCGCGCCGATAAGCAACAGGAAATAACCATAGAAGGTGCTAATCCAACCGGCCGGCCCATGGTCGTAAACGAGCAGCGCGCCCGGCGCTTCAGAGAAGGGCGTGATGCGAGTCCAGATTAAGTGGTGCCATTCGTTTGTCAGCGCCAGGCCGATGATGATCAGCGGTAAAACCCACAACAGGGCACCGCGGCGGCCGGCCAGCCAGCCGGATTGCTGGCTGTAGTTCAGAACAAATAACAGCCAGGCCGGGGCAACGCTGACAAGGCCGAGGTATGATAGCTTGGCCCAAAAAATTTTGACCTCGATCTCGGTTGAAGCCAGCTCGGCCGCGCCGACAAATGCCCATTCCGCTACAGCCACCATCAGCAATACGAAGTGCGAACTGCCTGGTAACGCACGCCGTCGCCAGGCATGCCAAGCAATCAGCGCGGCGAGGAGACCCGCTGCTGTTTGAATGATGATGTAGGGAAGGTATATCTCGTTCATAAAAGTTTGGCTGCGTCATGTTAGACGCGGCTTTGCGTTACGAAAGTGTACACCGGAATTTTCGGGAGTCAAGCAAGAAAACAAACCGGCAAATCGCGCCACTCGCCGGTTTGTCCCGATTGAGGGTAACAGGTATCGATCAGGCTTTAAGATACTGATGCTGCAAATAACGCCAGCCGTTGGTAAAATCCTGAACGTACTGATCTTGAGGCGCACTGCTCAACAGACCGGGCATCTGGGTCGAATCTGCGATTGCTGCTGTGCCGCCCTGGCGTGACAGCAGATCGACGGCGAGTCCTACGTATACTGCGCGCGGGCACCTTTTGCGCTTTTGATTGCTCGCGGTCCGCTGCGCGTGATTACATCCGCCGTTTGGGCCGCTGGATGTGACCACGCAGAGCGAGCGGGAGCACGTAAAACCGCAATTTGTTACCGCGCTCAGTAACCGGCTTGCGCTGCACGGCGCGTCACATCTTTGATGTGATCGGTCAGGCCGCGATTTTCGTGACAAACGAGCACGGCCGGAAACGGCCCAGCGCCGCCAGGGCGCGCCAGATACCCGATCAGGGTTACGCCTTCCCCCGGAAATTGCACATCGCTCGCTTCGATGCTGCCACTGGTCGCCGGTGTGGCCGCTTCAGGTGCGGTCGTTGTCGTGGGAGCGGCAGTTGCGGTTGATGCCGCCGTTGCCGTGGCCTGCGGCATGGCGGTATTCGTCGGCGCGGTGGTTGGCGCCGTCGTCGGTTCAGTTGTCGGTGCGCTGGTCGTCGCGGGCTGCACGGGCGGCGCGCATGCCGCCAAGATCGAAGTTGCTAGCGTCAGGCTTCCCGTAACCCCAATCAGCAACTTCAAAGCATCGTGCCGCGTCAACAATTCTTTTGAGACGTTCACGCTGCCCGGCTCACCAGCGAATGTGCGGAAAATTCTGGGGCGTCCAGGTGAGGTGTGGGGCGCGGCGTCGGGTACCGATAAGCTAGTCGTGGTGCGCGTGCCGTAAACCAATGGGGGATTGCCTCCAACGCTTATCTCGGTCATAATAAAACTGCGGGGAAATAACTGTGAACCAGACAGGGAAGGCGCAGCTAAACCCATGATCACGGTTATCGTCGTCGATGATCATCCGATTGTTCGTGCCGGGATGCGAGCCGTTTTGGACACCGCGGAGGATATGATCGTCATCGCGGAAGGAACCAGCGGCGCTGAAGCATTGGCGCTCGTCGCACAACATCACCCGGCTGTGTTGGTGCTGGATGTGACCCTGCCTGATCTCGACGGGATCGAAGTGACCCGCCAACTCCACGAGCAGCAGACATCCACCGCCATTCTGGCCCTGACTGTTCACGCCGATAGCCAGACTATCTTCGGGGTGTTGGAAAGCGGCGCGATCGGGTACGTCCTTAAAGATGAAGCGCTGGAAACACTGGCCAATGCGGTACGCGCCGCGGCGCATGGCGACAGCTGGCTCAGCCCGGCCGTCGCCCGGCAAGTGGTACACCGCGTCGCTGCACAGACTCCCTCGACTCCTTCATTTTCACCCGAATCGGTTTCACTCACGCTCTGTGAACGGCAGGTCCTCAGTCTGCTCGCTCAGGGCCTGGACAATGCGGCGATCGCCGCGCAGCTAGTGGTCACCAAGCGCACCGTACAAAATCACGTCAGTAACATCTACGGTAAGCTCGGCCTAAACTCGCGCACCGAAGCGATGTTGTATGCCCTGCGTCATGGGCTGGCTTCAGTCGAACGAATAGAAGACGCGCACGATGATGGTTGAAGCACAGCCCCCAGCTCACCGCTGGCGCAATCTGCTGCTGCCGCTGGCGCTGACTGTGCCAACGTTTGCGGCCTACACGATCCTGCTGCAGGTTACCCACTCACCGTCTGTGCAAACGACGGGGCCGTCGTTGTTCAATGCCCTCGTCGTCGCCCTCACTTTCTGGGGCACGGGAACGCTGTTGCTCTGGCGACGTTTCTGGCAGCTGGAGGCGCGGCTCTTTTTCCTGATGGCCCAATCGATTGGCGTTGGGCTACTGTTCTTTCTGGCCTATTCGCCCGGCGGGATCTATCCCTATTGGATGGTTGTGCTAAGGTCGGCCGGTTTCCACTTTGCGGGCACGATCGTGGTTCACTTCTACCTTACTTTTCCGACATGCCTTGGCAGTCCCCGCCAACGTCGCTTGATCATGAGTGTACTCTATGGGTTGATGTTGGTCGCGCTGGCCGGCCGCTTGACGGCGACCTCTACGGGGATACGGCTGGCTTATCTTTACAATACGTTAGAGATCATGGCCGCGGTGGTCATTCTCGTCTACGCCTATCTGCGTCCGGCCACGCCCGATGGACGCCGCCGGATCCGGCTCGTCGTGTTTGGCAACATGACAGCCTTCATTCCCACTTTCTGCTTCTATTTGCTGCCGATGATCGCCGGGGCCACGCACTGGATGCCGGACTGGATGGTGGGTCCGTTCATCATCATCGCGCCCTTGAGTTATCTTTACGCCATGATCCGCCACAGTCTGTTCGGCATCGATCGGGTACTCAATCGGACGTTGGTCTACGCCATCCTCTCGATCGGCATTCTACTGCTCTATGCCGGACCGCTTCTTTTGATCTATCATCTCTTGCCTGACGATCTCCCCGCACAGCTCATCGTCATCACGACGTTAACCTTGCTGGTGGGATTGAGTTTTGACTGGACGCGCATGCGCGTGCAGCACTGGGTCGATCGGCTCTTCTATGGCGGCTGGTACGACTACCCGAACGTCGTCGAAACGACCAGTGACGCCTTGGCCCGTTGTATCGATCGGGCGCAGCTCAGCGTTGTACTGACGCAGCAAGTACCGTCGCTGATGCAATTGCATGTCGGCCAGTTGTGGATTGGAGAAGCAGCCACATTGCCACAGCTCAAAGTCGTTCCACCTCAGCTGCAATTCCCGATCCATTTTCAGGGACAGGTGCGCAGTCAATGGACGGTTGGCTCGCGCCGTGATGACGAAGACTTCACCACGGCCGATCGGCGAATCCTCAACACGCTGGCGCGGCAGGCGGAAACGGCGTTGAGCAATGTGTTGCTCGTCGAGACGCTACGGCAGCAACTCGCTGAATTGCACGCCAGCCGCGAAACGCTGGCGCAAACGCAACGCCGGTTGCTGCGCTCGCGTGAAGCAGAACGCTCCCGCTTGGCGCGCGATCTACACGATGGGCCGTTACAAGTGTTGGTGGGTTTGAACTTGCAAACGGGCTTGCTGCTTTCACAATGGGGAGCTAACGATTCACCTGTTACCACTGCCTTGAAAGAAATTCGGAGCGAGGTGCAAGAGCTGCTCACCGATCTGCGGCAGGTGTGCACCGAATTGCGCCCGCCGATGTTGGACACGCTGGGCCTGGGTGCGGCGCTGCGGGCGCTGGCTGAAGATTGGTCGATGCAAAGCGGCGTCGCCGTCCACGTTGATCTGCCCGTCGATGCCGCGCTGCGATCGCTGCCGGGCGATGTTGCGGTCAATGTCTATCGAGTGGCGCAGGAAGCGTTGAGCAACGTCGCGCGCCACGCCGCTGCGCAACATGTCACGCTGGCCGTGTGTGCAGATCAACCCGGTATCACTTTGCGACTGCAAGATGATGGCCGCGGTTTCACGCTACCTCATTCCTCACTTGAATTGATCGCGCAAGGTCACTATGGGCTGGTCGGCATGCAAGAGCGTGTCGATCTGATCGACGGACAACTCCAGCTGGAGACAGCTCCCGGGCGTGGCACCACACTGCACATCACCTGGCGGTCCCCACCAACCGATCGGGTGTAGGGGGCGGTCTTGCGCCGACCCTGATCTTGCGCTAACCCTGACCGCAGGACGAACATCAGTCTTGGGCGACCGCAAGGGTCGCCCCTACGGTTGGGCGCGGTACAGCAGTACCGATTTTTTCCCCGGCAAAACAGTACTCCGCCCCGATGTCAACCTGACTGAGACATGCTATTCTGCTGATTGATCGTGCTGTGCCACCATGCAGCGTTTAACGCTTAACACCTCGGGTCAAACACCAGCTTGCCTTCTGAAAAAGGAGCCATCATGAAATCCCGTCAATGGTTGACCGCCAATGGAATCGTCGTGCTGGTCATGTTGCTCAGCTCTCTCGCTGGGCCACTTTCAGGCAAGGTAGCGGCTACACCCCTGAACAATTGGAATGAATTTGCCCCGCCCTTGACCGGCGCAGCAGACTTTGACAAGGACGGCTATGCCGACTTGGCCGTGGGCGTCGAATGGGAGAATGTCGGCAGTTTGGCGGACGCCGGAGCGGTGAACATCCTATATGGATCGAGCAGCGGCATCTCTGCGACCGGTGATCAGATCTGGGATCAGGACGATCTAATGACTACCGACGGATCCGAGGAACACGATTGCTTTGGTCAAGTGCTGACCGCCGGCGACTTTGACGGCGATGGCGCCGTCGATCTGGCCGTGGGCGTGTCTGGCGAAGATATCGGGACAGCCATGGATGCTGGCGCTGTGCACATCCTGTATGGTTCAACCCCCAACGGACTTGCGGTCACAGGGAATCAGCTCTGGCATCAGGTAGCCCGGGCGTGGAAGGCGCTGTCGAGGCCAGCGATCGCTTCGGGAAGGTACTGACCGTAGGTGACTTTGATGGTGATGGTTACGATGATCTGGCGGTGGGCGCACCATATGAGGACATTGAGCCTGAAGACAGCGCCGGATCAGTCAACGTCCTGTACGGCTCGGCCAATGGGTTGACCGCCACAGGCGACCAGATCTGGTACGAGGGGTACAACGGTGTGGGCGGTGAACCCGAGGCCAACGATTGGTTCGGTTATGCCCTGGCCGCCGGGGACTTTGATCTGGACGGTCACGACGACCTGGTCGTGTCTCTTCCGGGGGAGAACCTGGGCACGGGTGATGTCCTCAACGCCGGCCGCGTGGTCATCCTGTACGGAACACAAAATGGCCTATCGGCTACAGGCAGCCAGGGTTGGGTGCAGGGCTTGTCCGGCGTCCTCAATACGTACGAAGAGAACGACTATTTCGGCAAAGCGCTGGTCACGGGCGACTTTGACGGCGACCGCTATGCTGACCTGGCTATCGGCGTCCCAGATGAGGATAATGGCAGCGTAGTCGATACTGGGGCGGTGAACGTCCTGTATGGTTCGGCCAGTGGATTGATCGCCACTGACAATGAAATCTGGTTTGACAGCGGCAGTGAAGAGGACGACGAGTTCGGTCGCGCCCTAACGACTGGTGATTTCAACGGCGATGGCTTTGACGAGTTGGCTGTGGGGATTCCCTATGAGGACCTGGGGAGTGTGGTGAACGCTGGCGCGGTGGATATTTTGTATGGCTCATCCGGCGGACTTGACCGCCGAGTGTCGAATGATCTCTGGCACCAGGATCGTACCGGCATGGAGGATGGGCCCGAAGAGGGAGATCTTTTCGGCATCGCCTTGGCCGCCGGCGATTTCGACAAAGACAAATACGTGGACTTAGCCGTGGGCATCCGCAATGAGGATGTGGGCACCATCGTAGACACCGGCGCTGTGCATACCCTGTATGGCTCGGCCAGCGGTATCTCGACCACGGGCAATCGGTTCTGGCATCAGGACAGTCAGGACATCGAAGGTGTGGCCGAAACCAACGATCACTTTGGTTGCGCTCTGGCTGCCATTCCGCCCGAGAGGCACAAGGTCTTCCTGCCTCTCGTCATCAGGTGAGGCTTCCTAATGAAAACTCTGCGCATGTTGTCAGTTTGCATTATTGGATTGAGCTTGACCCTGATAGCCCTAGCATTATTGAGTAGGTCACTTCCCACTCTGGCCCGGGCCGCGGCGGCTGTTCGATACGTAGCAACCACCGGCAGCGACACCGGGAACTGCACGACGATTGTCGGACGCTGCCGCACTGTCCAATACGCGCTTGATGTTGCTGCGCCGTTGGATGAGATTTGGGTGGCGCAAGGAACTTACACGGACACCGCGCCCGCAGTGGCCGCCATCACCAAGACGGTGAGATTGCTCGGCGGCTGGAACAGCGGGTTCACCGCTCGTGACCCAGACATCTCCATCACCATTCTGGACGCGCAAAGAAATGGGCGAGTGGTCTACATCGACGGTCATATCTCCCCCACGATCGATGGTTTTTCCATCACCGGCGGGAATGCAACCGGGCTGGGGGGTGGTCTTTTTGCCGGGTCGGATGCTGGTGGCGGGATCTACAGCCTCAATGCTTCTCCTACCATCCAGCATAACATCATCACCAACAATGTAGCTTCTACTCTGTCGGGCGTGCGCGCACTCGGCGGCGGAATTTACATTCAGGATGCTCCTACTCCGGCGGTAGTTGGTTATAACCAAATCATGAGCAACACCGCCGGCATCGGGATACAGCAAGGAGATGGCGGCGGCATCTTCCTTGACAGTCCAGCCGATGTCCTGGCCAATACCTTCCGGGACAACGAAGCCTGTAAGAGTTGCAACCGTTCTCTGGGGGGCGGTTTATATGTCGGGTGGACGACAAGCCAGATCCAGATCACCCACAACATATTTAAGAATAACCGGGCACGCCAGGGTGGAGGGATACATCTCACCTGGAGCGCCGTCCAGGTCAACGGCAATACTCTTATCAGCAACACGGTCACCGGTGATGGTGGTGGGTTATATTCCACCTACGACAAAGGCTCGAATATCATCGCCAACGTGGTCATGTCTAACACAGCCGCGGATGATGGGGGTGGATTGAGTATTTACATTACTCAAGGCCCCGAAGCGACTCGCCTGGTCAACAACATCATCGCCCACAATTTGGCCGGCTATTTCGGTGGAGGTCTGTACGCTCATACCGACTGGAATCTCTCCGCCATCACGCTGACACACAACACGGTGGTAGGCAACGGGACGGGATTAAATGTTGGGAACAATATGACGGCAACTCTTATCAACAATATCATCGTTAGTCACACGCTGGGTATTACCGTCATCATTTCCGGTGGGAACGTCTTTGCCGACCACACCCTGTTCTGGGGCAACACCGACGACGGCATCCGGGGCGTCAACCCTGTGGACAGTGACCCGGCTTTTGTCAATCCTGCTGCGGGCGACTATCACATCGGCCCAGGTTCGGGTGCGATCGATGCCGGGCTGGATGCCGGCGCGACAACGGACATCGATGGCGACCCGCGTCCACCGGGCGGCGGTCACGATCTCGGCGCGGATGAATATCGATGGCGCCGCTATCTTCCATTGATCTTGCGGCAGTAGGACCTTAGGATCGTGGATTAAACAACCTTCCCGCTTGCTCCCGCTGGATTGCCACGCTTCGCGCAAGCCATTGCCGCTGCGCGAAGCGTGGCAATCCAGGCCGAGCCAAATGGGTAAGTTATTAAATTCTTGTTACTATTCCAGGTAACACTGATTGCTTTACGGCGATTGCGTGGAAATGCCTGTTTTCAAGGCCGTTTCTGCATCAACTTGTAAAGCAACTCTAGTTACTCTGAATAAATCGAATGCATGATTGATCGGGGGTACATACGTTGTCAATCGAGTCAGGGGAAGCGTTCACGACTTTCGTCCAGGAGGGACTACCATGAACAAACGCTCGATGATCATTGCCAGTGTGCTGGCGTTCGTCTGTTTGTTGGCTTTGACGTTTAGTTTGAGCTATGCCCAACGTTCGGCGCAAGACGAAGGTGTTGCACCGAGCAGCCCAACCGGCGTGGCCGGGCCAGATCTGGCACCGAGTGCAGCCATGGCCGTGCCCTTGACCTCCGATCAGGCCGCCGCCGTGGCCCTGAACAACTGGGAATCTACAACAGATGGGTGGCGACTGCGTCACCCACGTCACACGGCCACCTTCACGCCCGAGGGGGTGCGCTTCACGCCCGGGCAGAGCGGGCTAGCGTGGGCGTGGCATCTGACCGCCGTGACCGCTGAGGATGCACCTCTGACCGGCATCAGCCTAGACACCGTGTCGCCCCGGCACGACTCGACCGGCGTGGCCTTTCAGCGCGGCGGCCTGGTGGAGCAGTACCTGGCGCAGAAGAACACCATCGAACAGCAGTTCATCATCCCGCAGCCGCTCCTGCTGAACGGTGCGGACTTGGTGATCGCTGGAGCCGTGCAGTGCGATGGTGCGTTCGAGACCGATGCCGCGGGCTGGCTCTGGCGCGTTGGCGACGACGCAGTCCACCTGGGGGAGGTGCGTGTTTACGACGCGGCCGGCCAGTCGATCCCGGCTCGAATGACCGTGACCGCAGAGGCGACCCGCATGGTGGTGGACGGAGCCGCGCTGGCCAGTGCGGCCTACCCGGTAACGGTTGACCCTGAGATCGGCGCCAACGACTTCCGCATCAGCTTCATGGGTAAAGACACGCTGTACGACGCCTACAACTCGGCCGTGGCCTACAACAGTCACGACGACGAATACCTGGTGGTGTGGTACGCCGACGACAACTCCGGCACCCTGGCCGACGATGAGTTCGAGATCTACGGCCAGCGCGTGGACGCGACCACCGGGGCCTTGCTCGGCAGCAACTTCCGCATCAGCGACATGGGTGGGACGGGCGACGCCGACTACGACGCCTACAACCCGGCCGTGGCCTACGATAGCACCGACAACCAATACCTGGTGGTCTGGGAGGGCGACGACCACACCGCCCCCCTGGTGAACGATGAGTACGAGATCTTCGGCCAGCGGTTGACCGCGGCCGGCAGCGGCGTGGGCGACAACGACTTCCGCATCAGCGACATGGGGCCAGACGGGAATGCGGACTACGACGCCATTCGCCCGGCCGTGGCCTACAATAGCCATGACAACGAGTATCTGGTAGTGTGGCAGGGCGACGACGACGCCGGCTCGCTGGTGAACGAGGAGAACGAGATCTTCGCCCAACGCCTGAACGCGGCGACGGGCGCCGAGGTCGGGGCGGACTTCCGCCTCAGCGACATGGGAGGATCGGGAGACGCGAACTACGACGCCTACGCCCCGGCGGTGGCCTACAACAGCACCGACAACCAATACCTGATCGTGTGGGCGGGCGACGACGACACCGCCCCGTTGGTGGACGGCGAGACCGAGATCTTCGGCCAACTGCTCACCGCCACCGGCGGCGGCACCGGTCCCAACGACTTTCGCATCAGCGACATGGGGCCGGATGGGAGCACGAGCTACGCCGCTCACTTCCCGGATGTGGCCTACAACAGCGCCGACAACCAATACCTGGTGGTGTGGTTTGGCGACGACGACACCGGCTCTTTGGTAAACGAGGAGTTCGAGATCTACGGCCAACGGCTGACTGCGGCCGGCGCCGCCACGGGAACGAACGACTTCCGCATCTGCAGCATGGGGCCAGACGGAAACATCGCCTATCGCGCCGAATACCCGGCTGTGACCTACAACCACGCGGCGAATCAATATCTGGTGGTCTGGCAAGGCGTAGACGACACTGCGCCCCTGGTGGCCGGCGAACAGGAGATCTTCGGCCAACGGCTAACCGGGGCCGGCGTCGGTACGGGCGCGAACGACTTTCGCATCAGCGACATGGGGCCGAACGGGATCACTACCTATTGGGCCAACCGCCCGGCGGTGGCCTACAACAACACGGGCAACGAGTATCTGGTGATCTGGCACGGCGAAGACGATACCCCCCCACTGGTGTACGACGAGCACGAGACCTTTGGCCAACGATTGAACTCGACCGGCGTCGAAGCGGGCGACAACGACACTCGCCTCAGCTTTATGGGCGAGGACGAGCTGGGCAACGCCTACGCCCCGGCGGTGGCCTACAACAGCGATGACAACGAATACCTGGTGGTGTGGGAGGGCGACGACGGCTTCACCCCTCTGGTGAACAACGAGTACGAGATCTGGGGCCAGCGGGTGAACGCAGCCACCGGCGCGCTCCTCGGCCCGGCCATCCGCGTCAGCGACATGGGGCCGAACGGGAACGCCAGCTATGGCGCCTACTCCCCGGCGGTGGCTTACAACAACACGAACAACGAGTACCTGGTGGTCTGGCAGGGTGACGACGATACCGGCGCGCTGGTGGACGCCGAGTCCGAGATCTACGGCCAACGAATCAACGCGGCGACCGGCGCTGAAGTAGGTACCAACGACTTGCGCATTAGCGACATGGGGTCGGATGGGGACACGGCCTATGGCGCGTTCGGCCCGGTCGTGGCCTACAACAGCGCCGATAACCAATACCTGGTGGTGTGGTACGGCGACGACAACACCGCCCCGCTGGTGGACGGCGAATACGAGATCTTCGGCCAGCGGCTGACCGCGACCGGCGCTGGCACGGGATCGAACGACTTTCGCATCAGTGATATGGGGCCGAACGGCGACACGGTCTACGACGCCCAGGACCCGGCCGTAGCCTACAACAGCACCGACAACGAATACCTGGTGGTCTGGGAGGGCGACGACGACGCTGGCGCGCTGGTAGATAACGAGTCCGAGATCTTCGGCCAACGGCTGACCGCGGCCGGCGCCGGCACGGGCACCAACGACTTCCGCCTCAGCGACATGGGGCCAGACGGAAGCACCCTCTACACCGCGTACAACCCGGCGGTGGCCTACAACAGCGCCGACAACCAATACCTGGTGGTCTGGCAGGGTGACGACGATACCGCCCCCCTGGTGGACAACGAGTACGAGATCTACGGTCAGCGGTTGACGGCCGCCGGCGTCGGCACGGGCACCAACGACTTCCGCATCTGCACCATGGGACCGACCGGCAACACAGACTACGACGCCGCCAATCCAGCCGTGGCCTACAATAGCCAGGCCAACGAGTACCTGGTGGTGTGGGAAGGGGACGACAACACCGCCCCGCTGGTGAATGACGAGTTCGAGGTCTTCGGCCAGCGGCTCAGCGCGGCCGGCGGCGGCCTGGGCGACAACGACTTCCGTCTCAGCAGCATGGGGCCGAACGGGAACACCGCCTACAGTGCTTCCTATCCGAAGGTAGCCTACAGCAGCGTGAGCCGCGCCTATCTGGTGGTCTGGGAGGGCGACGACAACATCCTCCCGCTGGTAGACGGCGAGAACGAGATCTTCGGCCAGCGGTTCGTCGGGGAAGACCGGGTGTATCTGCCGTCGATTATGCGAAACTAAGGATTGTGAGATCGGTTGATCGTCTATCTAGGGATGAGCCATGGGTTTCGCTAGTTAGACTCTTCTGGGTTGAGCGGGGAAAGCCTTGCGATGCCTAGCGGCTCAGGCCATACCCACTCGCCGATGGCGAGTGGGTATGGCCGGTGCAAGTGTGGACGGGTTGAACTTAAGGACGGGAGCACTGTGGTACACGTGTGCCGCGCTGGGCGCAGCACAGTGCAGGCATCCTGCGGATACACCATCGCAGGATACCGCATTGTAGTCAATCGCTGTTGAACCCCTCGCAAGGTCGACCGATCCCGTTCAGGTCGGCAGCCGCTGGATGATCATGCCAGACCTGCACACGGCAGGTACCCGCGTTTTCTTGCCGCTGGTGTTGCGCTAATGAATGGTACTTTCAGGGAACAACAAATAGAGGATAACCATGACCCACAAACGTTTCTTGACTATCATCTTGATCTTGACGTTGGGATTGGTTGTGATACCCACCCTTAAAGCCCGGGCGAACTTGGCTATTCCCTACACGGTGAATTCCACCGATGATGTCAACGACGGCGTCTGCAACAGCACGCATTGCTCACTGCGCGAGGCGATCATTGCCGCCAATGCCAACCCCGGCGCGGACACGATTGCTTTCAATATATCCGGCGCTGGAGTGCATACCATCGCTCCGCTGACGGCCTTGCCCGCCCTGACCGATGACGGCACCACGATTAACGGGTACAGCCAGCCCGGCGCTGGGCCTACAAGCAACGAGACCGCCGCAACGATCTTGATCGAGATTGATGGCACCCACACCACCAACCAAAATGGTCTTTCCATTACCTCGGCTAACAATGCCATCCGCGGTCTGGCGATCAACCGTTTCGACTGGGATGGGATCGGCATCGGGTTGGCAACGGCGACCGGCAACGTCGTCACGGGTAATCATCTGGGCACTGATCCGAATGGGCTGATCGATCGAGGCAACGGGCACAGCGGCGTTTTTGTCGGCTTGGGAGCCACGAATAACACCATCGGTGGCGACGAACCGGCTGAACGAAATGTCCTGTCCGGCAACGGCTGGTCAGGCGTCGAGATCCATGGCAGCGGCACACTGAGCAACACTATTGCAGGAAATTACATCGGCACGGCCGCCAGCGGTATGGCTGCCCTGGGCAATACCCTGTACGGCGTGCGCATCTACGGTGGGGCGCAGAACAACACCATCGGCGGGGACAGAGGCAGCACGACGACGCTAGGCGAGCGCAATGTCATCTCGGGCAATGGTGTAAACGGTGTACACATGGCCGGGGAAAATACGAGCGGTAACGTCGTCCTTGGCAATCACATCGGCACGGCTGTGTACGGGATCGTCGCCATTGGCAACGCCGAGAACGGCGTGTATATCGCCGGGGGTGCACACAATAACATCATCGGTGGGGATAGTGAGGAAGATCGCAACGTCATTTCTGGCAACCTCGACAACGGCGTGTACATCACCGGCACGGCCACGTTGAGCAACACAGTCTCTGGCAACTACATCGGCACTGACGCGACTGGCACAGCTAGTCTGGGAAATGGGGAGAATGGCGTGTACGCGCGTGGCGGCACACACGACAATACGATCGGCGGGAGCACAACCGGCGAGCGCAATATCATCTCTGGAAACGGCGGGGATGGCATTGCGCTGTTTGATTCCGGCACGCTGAGCAATACCATCACTGGCAATTATATCGGCACCAACGTCAGCGGCACTACAGCCCTGAGCAACACCGGCGGGATTGTCCTCTTTGACGCAGCTCATAACATCATCGGGGGGACGCAGCCCGGTCAGGGCAACTTGATCTCCGGCAACGGCGGGCCTGGCATCTTTTTGATCGATCCGTCAACCACCGGCAACGCGATCGCCGGCAACCTGATCGGCACCACTGCAAGCGGCGCGGCAGGTTTGGGCAACACCGAGGATGGCATTGATATCTGGCAGGGCGCTCACGATAACACCGTTGGCCCGGGCAACATCATCTCGGACAATGGGGGAGAGGGCATCCTACTTGGCGTTGATGTATCCGGCACGGCGATCTTCGGCAACTTTATCGGTACGAATGCTGCGGGCACAGCTGCCCTGGGCAACAGCGGAGATGGCATTCTGCTCGACTGGGCGCCGGACAACACCATCGGTGGCTCTACGATCAGCGAGCGGAATATCATTGCAGGGAATGGCGGGTATGGTATCCGCATCAGTGGGGCGATGGCGAACGGGAATGTTGTGGCGGGCAATTACATCGGCACGGACGCAGGCGGCGCGACGGCGCTGGGCAACGGCGTAGACGGCATTTACATCAACGCTGCGCAGAACAATCGGATCGGCGGAGATACGCCCGAAGAGCGGAACGTGATCTCAGGCAATGGCGATGACGGTGTAGCCATTGACGACTCGAACGGCAACGTGATATCCGGCAATTACATTGGCACCAACGCCGGCGGCACGGTCGCGCTGGGAAATGGTGACTTTGGCGTCGTCATCGTCGGCGGCGCGCAGAACAATATTGTTGGTGGAACAACACCCGGCGAGGGCAACGTGATCGCAGACAGTACCCGCGACGGGATATATATTGCCAGCAATGCTTCCGGCAACGTGATTCTCGGCAATTCCATCGGTACCGATGCCACTGGCACACTCGACCTGGGGAATACCTGGGAGGGCATTGAACTGGATGCTGGCGCTCATGACAATACCATCGGGCCGGGCAACCGCATTGCCTATAATGGCTCTGCGGGTGTGTTGGTCGATGGGAATACCACGTTTGCCAACACCATCACGCAGAACAGTATCTTCACCAACACCGACCTGGGCATCGAGTTGAGCGTAGGCGCGCACGGCGATATCCTTGCCCCGCTGATCATCACAAACAGCACCGTATTGGGATCCATCACCATCCAGGGGACTGCCTGCCCCGGCTGCACCGTGGAAGTCTTTACCAACGAGGATACTGATGGTGAAGGGAAATTCTACCTCGGCAGCGCCGTTGCCGAGGGCAGCGGCAGCTTCACGCTTACTGTGAGCAGCCCGACCTATCCTTACTTGACCGCCACGGCCACCGACGCCACCCTGGGCACGTCTGAGTTCTCGACAGTGTATACGGCAACTATCATCCGTGTCATTTACCTGCCACTTATCCGGAGGTAATCGAAACAGGATATCCATCATAAACTCCAAACGCTACTTGTCCATCCTTCTGACCCTGACGAGTATAACGCAAAAGTGTTGGTGACTTGTGGGATATGCTCCTGCTGGATGGCACATCCGGCGCCACCAGACGCTGGATGTGCCATCCAGCAGGAGCGTGGCCGGGCAGTACGCCCACCCAACAGTTTTGCTGTATATCCCGACCCTGACTCAGGATAGAGAACCATGAGTGACAGCTTCAACCTGGTGGATGTGACCTTGAGCGATAACTTGTTTCTGCTCACCCGCGACTGGCTTTCGGCCAGTCGCAAACTCGTGGTAGGCATTTTGTGTGCCAGCCTCCTGGTTGCCTGCAGATTGACAGCCATACAACCCTCATTCGGCGCAACAAACATCGCTTCACCCATCCCGGCACTGACTGCTTCAATTCTGAGGGTAGATTGCTCATCTGTGGGAACCTTGGCGGGCGATGTCATCGCGAACGGCGGCTTCGAGGCTGGGGAAGACGGCTGGGCAGTTGTTTCGAGCGGTACCGGTTCAACGTGGCGAGAGCACGCGTTGATCGGTTCAAGTCCATCCTTTCAACCACACAGCGGGATAGGGGCGGCCCGCCTGGGGGGATACGAAGGCAGTCGAGATCGGTTGAGTCAGCACGTGGTGATCCCAGCCGGCGGCGTTTTAACCTATTGGTGGGCTATTGGGCAGGTTCGGCCGGTCAGCCAATTCAGTGTATCGCTCGTATCCTCAGACAGGGGCGATGTCGTGGCGGTGGTCCGGCATCGACACGATGATTCGGCCTCCGGCCGGCAGCAGGATTGTTGGGACCTATCGGCGTATGCGGGGCAAGAGGTTTCTTTAGTCTTTGAAGTGTTCAACGACAACTACACGATGACCTTCTTCGACTTGGACAATGTAGTTTTGGGAAGTAGGAAAACAGAAGAATAAGAAGCAATCTAGCGATGTCCCCGGACGTGGTATCACTCTGCACTTCACTTGGCGGCCTCCATCAACCGATCGGGCGAGCTAACCCCTACGTTTGGTACAACAGTACCGACTTTTCCCTCCACAAAACAGTACTCCACCCCGATGTCAGCCCAGGCGAGACGTGCTATGCTGCTGATCGATCGTAATGTGCCACCGCGCAACGCCTAACGTCTGATACGTTGCACCATCCACCACTTGAAGTCCGATCAAAAATGATCAGCCCGCGTTTCGTCACCCGTTGAACCTGTGAGGCTGGCCCGATCTCAATCGTTACTCTGGAGACCGCTATGAACCGTCATGCATTAACGCCGATGTTCGTGGCTGCGATCATGTTGTTCTTTTTGCTGTTTACAAATTGCGTCCCAACCGGGCGAATTACCCAGGCCACCCCCACACCTGCGTCTGTGAGCTATTTGCCGGTAGTCACCCGCGCCGAGCCTGTGGCCTCGCAGCGGCTGCAACCGGGCGATTTGAAATACGTGGGCGCTTTCCGGCTGCCAGATGATGCTGATCGGCCGAGAACGTTTGCCTATGGAGGAAGCGCGTTGACGTTCAATCCCAACGGCGATCTTTCTGGCGCGGGCGACGGATTCCCCGGCTCGTTGTTCATCATGGGGCACGAACGATTGCCCTATGGAGAACTGCCCAATGGCAACCAGGTAGCCGAAGTTAGCATCCCGATCGTCATCTCGACAACTGATGTGAATCAACTCAACCAGGCGATGTTTCTGCAGGGATTTCACAACGTGGCCGATGGTTTTTTCGCCGGCCTCGACGAGATTCCACGTGTTGGGATGCAGTATCTTGATACGCCTGCCACCGGTCCCAAAATCCACCTGGCCTGGGGACAACACTTACAAGACGACTCGCCGTCGCACGCCTGGTTTAGCCCCAACCTATCGACTCCAAGCGTGCAGGGCACGTGGTTTATCGGTAACCAATCTCTGTATAGTGTGAATGGCTACCTGTTCGAGATTCCAACCGCCTGGGCCGATCAATATGCCCAGGGCCGCTATCTGGGCACCGGACGTTATAAGGATGGCGGCTGGTCGGGCATGGGTCCGGCGTTGTTCGCCTACCGGCCCTGGACAAACGATTCGGGCACGCCAGCGCCGCCGGGCGCGCACCTCGATGAAACGGTGCTACTGCTCTACGAGAAATCAACTCAAACCGAAAACATCGAACGTTGTCTCAACGGCTATCAACACCCGGATGAATGGGAAGGCGGCGCGTGGATCACGACGAACTCAGGCAAGACCGCCGTCCTGTTCGCCGGGACTAAAGGGACGGGCGCGAAATACTGGTACGGTTTTATCAATCCGGCCGGCCCCGACTATCCGTGCGTGGAAGAGGAAATGGTCGGGCAGTTTCCGGTCTGCCGATTGGCGAGCGGCGCAGCGTGCCCGCCCGCGGATCTGATCGAATGCGCCGATCATACTTCCAATCGCGGGTGGTGGAGCACGCGCTTTGATGCTCAATTCATCTTGTACGATCCGGCGGATTTGGCGCGCGTGGCGGCGGGTCAGGCGCAGTCCTGGGAACCGCAACCTTATGCAGTCATAGACTTGGACACACACTTGTTCCTCAACCCGGCGGACATCGAACCGGACATGCTGGGCACAGGCGTCCAGCGCAGATACCGCATCGGCGACGTGACTTTCGATCGGAGTCACGGCCTCTTGTACGTTTTGGAGTTGTTTGCCGATCAAGCGAAGCCGGTCGTGCATGTATGGAGGATACAATGAACGAAAAGAAGAATTTGTTTACGCGCTTAGTCTGGATATGGCTGGTGTTGATGTTGATCGCAGCTTGCAGTGGAACAGCGCCTCAGCAGCCCGTCACACTGATCGAGGCCAGTCCACCAACCGCGTCATCGCCGGAGGTAGTGCAACCCACCGCGCAAGTCGAAGCCAATCCGCCGACTGAAGCGCCAACGGAGATAGTGCGGCCCACCCCGCTTGCAGCCACGACGACGCCAGAGCCATCATTGCCAGCCGACGATCAGGTGCTCAATCCCGATCCGCCCTCCACCCCCCTGCGCCTGATCTTTATTCACCATTCGACGGGCGAGGGCTGGCTGGCTGATGACCAGGGTGGCTTGGGCCTGGCGCTGCGCGACAACAACTATTTCGTCAGCGATACAAACTATGGTTGGGGACCGGACAGCATCGGCGATACCACCGATATCGGTCACTGGTTCACCTGGTTTCGCAGTCCGAATAGCTCCACCTACTTGAACGCCCTCTATGCGGAAGGCGAACAGCACGCGGGCTATTCGCGCCTCGACCAAAATCCTGGCGGCGAGAACACGATTATCCTGTTCAAGTCCTGCTTCCCCAATTCGCAACTGGGGGGCGATCCGAACGACCCTCCGGTGACCGATGACAATCCCTTGCGCGGGCAAGACTCAGCATCTGAGTATATGACCGTCGCCAATGCCAAGGGCATCTATAACGATCTCTTGGAGTATTTTGCCACGCAGCCAGACAAACTGTTCGTCGTCATCACCGCGCCGCCGCTGACCGCGCAAGACAGTTCTACCGCCAACGCGGCCAACGCGCGCGCCTTGAATGACTGGCTGGTCACAGAGTGGCTGGCCGGCTATCCCCATCAGAACGTCCTGGTGTTTGATTTCTTCAACGTCCTGACCTCGAACGGCGGCAGCGCGGACGTCAACGACCTGGACCAGGAGCGCGGCAATCACCATCGGTTGTGGAATGGCGCCGTGCAGCACATCCAAACGGCGAGTAACAATTTTTCGGACTATGCCAGCGCGCCCGACGACAGTCACCCGACCGGAGCGGGCGGCCAAAAAGCCACCGGCGAGTTTGTCCCGCTGCTCAATATTGCCGTCCATTGCTGGTTGGGCGAAGGTGGGTGTATGCGCTGAAGGCAAATCCTACTGAGAAGAATAACATGAACCTATTAGGTGTGGGCTGACCAGATGGTGGTCAGGCTAACCCAACCTGGAAAGGAGCTAGACCACGGACATTGACACTTTCAAGATCGCAAACTGATCGTAGTCGACTCTGATCGTCCTTCTCTACCAACACAAGGAGATACAAAATGCATACGCGTAAGTGGTTGCTTGTAGTTCAAGTGGCAGTTCTGCCCGCATTGATCGCGCTGGCGTTGTTTACAGGATTGACCCATGCCCAGGGGTTAGGTCCGAATGGAAATGTTCAACCCCACAGCCCTGAGAGTGTGACGGCCGCGGTGGGTGATGCCATCCCCATTCAGGGACGGCTGACCGACGCGAGCGGTAATCCGCTCAATGGCAACTACAACATGACGTTCAATCTCTACGATGTCGTTGACGGAGGAACCGCGTTGTGTTCCTACAATAACCCGGCAGTGGTCGTGACTAACGGTTTGTTTTCAGTCAATATGACGGGATGTGATAATGCCGACATTAACGGCGCCCAACTGTACCTGGGTGTTACCGTAGGAACTGATGCAGAGATGGATCCGCGCCAGCCCATCTATGCCGTGCCTTATGCCCGCAGCTTACGGCCGGGAGCTCGCATAGGTGGAAGCAATGCCGGTTCGGGCATTCTTTCCATGCTTGATGCGAACGACGTCATGATGTTCCAGTTTCACGCTGATGTCTCTTCACTGTATCTGGGTGGGAGTGGAGAGGCCGCTGAGATCTACGTCAAAAACAACGCGGGTGACAACGTCATCACGTTGAACGGCAGCAGCGCTTCTTTGAGTCTGGGCACAACTGGACAGGCTGGCAGCCTTACGGTTCGAAACGCCTCCGGTTCATCGACCTTCGGGGTGGATGGTTCGATAGGTAAGGTCTCTCAAATTATATCTGGCACCGGCCTGGTCAAGGCCGGGGTCTATGCCAATTGCGGCACCAGCATCGGGATAACCACACGCGCTTTCAACAACGTAAACGGCCTCGCGATTGGTGTGAGTGGGACAGCCAGCGGACGATGCACGATTGACTTTGGATTCAATGTCTTCGATCGCTACTTTGTGGCCACGAGTGTCTCAGATGCGGCGCGCTTCGTATCATGCTATACCGTTATTGGCCAGCCAGAAGAACTCTACTGCCGCAATTGGGACGCAGCAGGAGTCAGCCAGGATGGCGCGATCATGCTCATGGTGTACTAAGGCGGAGGTAAATCCCATGAACCGCAAACTACTCATCCTGTTGTTGCTGGTTTTGCTTTGCGCACTCTGGCTGGCGCAGGGCGCTCTGGCCATGTCTTCCACTAACTACAAGCTGGATTGGTTCATACCGTTGACCAGCGGTGGCGGCGGAGCAGTGAGTTCAGCAAACTATGCCGCTAACTTCACCGTCGGACAAACAGCGATCGGCGCATCGGCCAGCACGAACTATGGAGTTGGCTTGGGTTACTGGTATGGCACGGCAGGCGGCTACAAGATTTACTTGCCGCTGATCCTGAAGTGAAATGAGACCTGATCGATCTCTAAAGATCGATCAGGTCTGAATGAAAGTCCATGATGCGCGTCCTCATCGTCGACGATCAAGCCTCGTTTCGACATCAGCTGCGCCAGTTGCTGATTTATGCGGGGCTGGAGGTGGTGGGCGAGGCGAACGATATTCCCACGGCGGAGGGGCTGGTGCAGTCTCTCCGCCCCGATCTCGCGATTGTCGATCTCATGCTGCCGGGCATCGATGGCTTGCAAGGCACGCAGCGCCTCAAGGCCACGGCGCCCTGGCTGCGCGTCATGCTGGTCAGCGCCTATCGTGATCACGCCGCAGCCTATCGGACCGCAGCGCAGCAAGCGGGGGCCGAAGGATTCATCGCCAAAGACGATCTGGATCTAGATGCAGTGCGCGCGTGGGCCAGCTAACCCTTCGCCCAGCGCCCAGACTCGAGCACGGCCGTCAATACCAGAAGAAGGGCAGATTTACTGGGAGAGCAGCGGCGTCAGTCGTGTCTCGATCATCTTTGGTGTCAGGCCACCAACATGGATGGTCTTGACGGTTCCATCGCGTCCGATCCAAATGGACGTAGGCAGGCCGCTCACGCCTAACCCATCGAGCACGTCTTTGTTCGTGTCGAGCAGCACGGGAAACGTGAAGCCTGTCTGGCCGATAAATTGCTGCACCGCCGATCGGCCTTCGCCGGAATTCACGGCCAACAGTTCAAATCCTTCGGCTTTGTGTTTCAAGTAGAACTCGTGCAGCGCAGGCATCTCGGCTTTGCATGGCGGACACCAGGTGGCCCAACTATTGATGAGCACCGGGCGGCCTTTGTAATCGGCGATGGAGTGCGTGACGCCGTTCAAATCGGTCAATGAGAAATTGGCGATCGGCTTGCCGATCTGCGCCGGACCGACGGTGGTGTTGGGCGTTGATGAAAAGGCCAGGGCCAACACCGCCCCGATCACGATTACGCCCCCGACGATCACAGCAATGTTCTGGCGGCGCGTTTTGCGTTTTTGTGCGGGACGCGGCTGTTTACGTGCCTGACGAGAGTTCGACTTGGCGGTGATCATGTCGTCCTCACTGGATCAGATTTACTTGGCCCAATCGGCCACCAACTGCTTGCGCTGGTGCAGCTGCTTCTCGATCGCGATGGCCGCGACGGCGCCCTCCGCCGCGGCAATGACGGCTTGCTTCACGTGATTGCACAACACATCGCCCACGGCATACACACCGGGCAGGGCGGTTTGGTATTCTTTGTCCACGATCAGACAGCCTGCCTCACTAATGGGTAGTTGGCCTTGCAAGAAATCGGTGATGGGTTTGCCACCTTGTAGATAAATAAACGCGCCGGTCACGTTGATGATCTCTTCGGGCCGGCCACGCTGCGCCGCGCGTACTGCTTCTACCCGATTGGTTCCGATGACCTCCCGCAGCACCGTACCAAGCTGCACCGTAACTTTGGGATGGGTCGTGATCTCGTCGATCAGGTGTGGCTCGGCTTTCAGTTCCGGCGTCGGCGAGAGGAGATGCACACGCTGCACGAACTTCGTAAGGAATAACGCTTCCTCGATCGCTTCGTCGCTGTTGCCGGCCACGGCCACCACTTGATCGCGGAAGAACGCAGCATCACACGTGGCACAGTACGACACACCGCGCCCCAGCAATGTGTCTTCGCCTTTTACCTGACCACGCCCCATCGAGCCGGTGGCAATGATGACCGCTCGGGCCGTGGTCGTGCTGCTGTTGGCGAAGATCGTTTTGACTTCGCCTGTCAGATCGACGGCCTGTACCTTGTCCGCCGTGAAGATCGTGCCGAACGACTGCGCCTGTTCGCGCATGATCTTCAACAGATCGGCTCCGCTGATTTCGCCGGGCACGCCGGGATAATTGGCTATTTTTGCCGTCAAACCCAACGCCCCCGCGGTTAAGCCCTTGTCGATGATCAACGTCTTCAGATCAGCCCGCGCAGTATAGATGGCCGCCGTAGCGCCCGCCGGTCCACCGCCGATTATCACGACGTCGTAGTGGTGGTCGTTATCTAGGGTAGGGGTGTTGAAGTCGAGATTCAAATCCATCGTCAGTTCACGCGGGCGAGAATGTCGCTATGATCCATCAGTAGATAATCGATGCCGTCCAATTTGAGCTCGGTGCCGGTGTATTTGGCAAACAGCACCTTGTCGTTGAGCTTGACTTTGATGTCTTCGTCGTCACCCACGGCCACGACGAGACCCGTCTGCGGTTTTTCCTTCGACGTTTCCGGCAGGATGATGCCGGAAGCCGTACGGCTTTGTTGCTCCAGCGGCTGAACGAGCACGCGCGCGCCGAGCGGCTGGATGCTGGGAGTTTCGTTTTTCTTGGTCATGTTGATTTTCTCCTGTGCGGGTGATTAGAGACCCAGTAGTTGATTGATTTTGTTGCGATCGAAGCCCACGATGATCTTGCCGCCGATGTCGATGACGGGGACCCCCTGCTGGCCCGAACGGCGCACCATATCCCGCGCCGCCGCCGCGTCGCGGCTCACGTCGACATCGCGAAATTTAATGCCTTGCTGCCGAAAATAATGCTTGGCCGCCGTGCAGAAGGAGCAGGTCGGTGTGGAAAAGACGATGACTTTGGGTTGTGGTTTGGCGGTATCGGCCATATTCAAAGCTCCGCTAAAATGATTCATGGATTTAGATGCACGATCGGGACAAAGGTGACAGCCAGGCCACGCCTTGCTCACGCTGGTCTATCAGGTAAAGCCGCCGGTAAAAGCCAGATATCCGCACTGCGAGCAGACCAGATTCAACAGCCCGTCGTAGTCTAACTTGCCCTTCCGGCACTGCGGACATTTTTGGCCGGGACGCGGCATCCCGCACGATCGGGGTTTATGAGAAGCCGTCGTGCGGGTTGAGCGCGGTTTAGAACGTGCAGTCGACTTGCGTTTCATGCCCAATCAATTCAGGCTCAATTCCCATTCCTGACGCAGCTGCTGCATGGCCGCTTGATCCAGCACCTTCAGCAATTCGTCGACCAGCATCGTTTCCGGCACGGCGCCTTCGACGTGGATCACATCTTCAATCACGGTGCGCGGCACGCCATAGACCTGATACTTATTCGAGAGATGTGGGAACTCGTTCGCTTCGACCATTGACGCGGTGATGAGCTCGCTCGCCATGGCCAGTTGATGCGCCAACACGACGGCGCGCGGGCAATACGGGCAGGTGGGCGTGACGAAAACTTGAATGTTCACCGGCTGCGTCAACTTCTTCAACTCGTCCAGCGTCTTCGCAGTCAATTCTGATTTCTGCCGGCTGACCATGAGGATGTCTTCGATCAAGGTGCTGAACTCATAGCCGGCCGGCACGCCATACAGGCGAATGCCGTAGTCTTTGGGAGTGGCTCCGCCGCTCAAAATGGCCACCGCTGGAATCTTGTCGATTTGATACTGCTCGGCCAATTTGGCATCGCGCACGAAGTCATACACGTCCAGCGTGATCTTGTCCGACAGCGCGGAGACTTCTTCCAATAATTGCCGCGTTTCCACGCAGTATTCGCATTCCAGCGCGTTCTCGCCTTGCGTAAACACGACGATGTTCACCGCGCCGGTCAGCGCCTCGAACGTCTGGCGGATTTGCTTCTCAATCTGGTCATTCAACAGGGACATGGGTGCTCCTTGAAAGTGAGTTATCTCGGTCACTTCTTTAGATGCACCGACGACCCAAAGGTGACAGACAAAAATCGCGCTCCGAAAATTCAGGGCGCCTTATTTCGGATTCAGAAACTCGCTGAGATCGAGCGACTTGTACAACCGCAAGCGGGCCTCGGTTGGAAGCTCGGGCTGCGGTAGTTCGTGATACAGCGAAACCGTCTTGCGCAGGGTATCGACCACCACGCGGCAATCGGCGCAGCCGTCGAGGTGGCGTTCGATCTCGGCGCACAATTCAACTGATGCTTCGCCGTCGAGATACGCCGACATATACTTCAGCAAATGCTGGCACTTCGCTGTCTCCATGTTACGCCTCGGCCTGGGCCAATTCGGTGAAGTACGATGCTAACCGTTCGCGCAGTTGCAGCCGCGCGCGGTGCAAGCGGACTTTCACCACATCGATCGAAACCTCCAGCGCCTGCGCTGTCTCTTCGGTGGAGAGTCCTTCCAGTTCACGCATGACAAAGACCACGCGCAGTTTTTCCGGCAAGTCGCGGATGGCTTGTTCCAGTTTGGCCCGTGCCTCGCTTGATTCGAAATCGCGTTCGGGCAGGCAGCACCAATCGTGCAGCTGGCTGGGCACGGGCAGCCCTTCGCCAAAGACTTCTTCGTCGTCGACCGAAACCTGATCGGGCCGTAACCGCCGCAGCCGCATCAGCGCCGCATTATGAGCGATGCGATACAGCCACGTCGCCAACCCCGATCGGCCTTCAAACTTGTCGATCGCTTTGAACGCGCTCAGGAAAGTTTCCTGCACCACGTCTTCGGCTTCGGCTTCATTGCCTGTCAGCCGCAGCGCCACGCGATACACTCCCGGCGAGTGCCGCTCCACACATTCCGCACACGCGGCTTTATCGCCACGCCGAATACGCTCGATTAACGCCCGATCAGAATCTTCGCTCAGCATATTAGATGCACCCATCGTTTCAGAGTTACAGGATGTGCGGCGATTATACAACGAACAGCCCGCGACTCTGGCGAGTGCGGGCTGTGACCCTGTCTCTCAACACGGCCCGGTTAGGGACCGGTCACCGTTGGATAACCGGCGGCTTTCCATTGATTCAATCCGCCCGCCACGCTGGTGACCTGCGTGTAACCGGCCGCTTTGAGCGCATCGCGGCCGGGCCTGCTGCGATTGCCTGATCGGCAAACTACAACCACTTCTTTGTCCTTCGGCACTTCGTTTAGGCGCGCTTCCAATTGATCGAGCGGGATCAACGTCGAACCGGGGATATGAAATTCATTCCACTCAGTGGGTTGTCGCACATCCAGAATAAACGCGCCCGCGGCGCGCTTGGCTGCCGCGTCTGCGACGGAAATGTCGGCCGGTAACGGCGCGGCACTTGATTGGGAAACAGCCGGCGCGGTAGTGGGCACAATGGCCGACGCGGCCGGTGGAGCCGCCGCGCAGCCGGTCACGGCCAGCAGCACCACGACGAGTAAGATCAACCACAGGGATAAGGTGTTCGACTTCGAATTACGCAGCATTATTCTCCTTCGGATTCAAGCTTTATTGGGTGAGTGCAGTCGCCACTCGACCGAGTCGGGCGCGGGCTTCTTCGGCCACCGGTTCCAGATCGGGATACTGCGCAAAGCCCAACATCAACAGCGGATCGATGATCGAGACTTCGGTCACGCCGTCTTCAACATATGCGACGGTGACATTACACGGCAGCAGCAAGCCGACTTCAGGCGCGGTACTCAACGCCCGATAGGCCAACCGCGGATTGCACGCACCCAGAATCTTATATGGGCGAAAGTCCACAGCGAGTTTCTTCTTCAGCGTGTCCTTCACATCGATTTCGGTCAGCACCCCGAAGCCTTCGACTTTGAGGGCGGCCGTCACCTGCGCCAGCGCGTCGTCAAAGTTCTTATTCACCTGTACGGTCAACCCTAGTCGGAGTTTAGTCTGGTCGGTCATGTTATTTTCTCCTCAAGGGCAATTTATCTTTCAGCTAGATGTGCCGCACTTCAAAAAGTTACACGCCGTCACAGACCGCGATCGCAGACGACAACTCTTACGTTACAGATTATAATACGTCTAGCAAAAGTTGGCACGCCGTCGCCCGTGGTCTGGCGCATTGGCTTATTGAATGAGGACCATCTACGTGACGTTTCTTGAGGCTCTCTCCAAAGTTCTGCCCGTCATCTTGTTGTTCCTGTTGGGTTGGCTGCTTCATCATCGTCGCAGCCTTCGCCTGGAAACAGTCGCCGATATGAAGACGCTGGTGATTAAGATCACCTTACCGGCGGCCTTGTTTCTGGCCTTTTCGCGCGTCAGTTTGGAAGGGCGGCACCTGATTATTTTGGCTGTGATGTTGGGCGGCTGCGTGTTGGCGCTGTTGGTCGGTCGCGCCATCCGGCCGCTGGTCCGGGTGGAGTCGCCGTATTTCCCGATGCTGCTGACGGGGTTTGAGGCCGGCATGCTGGGCTACGCTATTTACGGCACGGTCTATGGTACGGATAACCTGCTCAAATTCGGCATCGTCGATCTGGGTCAGGTGATTTTTGTCTTCTTCGTGCTGGTGGGGCGCTGGAGCGTCAGGCGGCGGTGACCAAGCCGCTTAAGGAAACGCTGCTGGCCTTTATGAAAACGCCGGTCATCATCGGCATTCTCCTGGGCATCTTGGCGAATCAGACTGGCATGATGATTCCGCTGAACGCTTGGCCGATTTCGGCGGGCGTCTTGAAAACCGTAGAACTGGTGGCAGGGCTGACCACGCCTCTGATCGCGCTGATTATCGGCTACGAGATGCAGCTGCAACCAGGCCAGCTATTCACGCCGCTCAAAACGATCGGACTGCGGTTGCTCTTCTGGCTGCCGATCGGCTTAGCGATCAGCGGGCTGGTGGTCGATCGGCTGCTGCAACTCGATCGGGGTTTTCAAGCGGCCGTGATGACGATGATCATCCTGCCGCCGCCCTTTGTCATCCCGCTGTTCATTCCCGAGGCCGATCGAGCCAATCGAACCTACGTCGTCAACACACTGTCTCTGGCGACTGTGAGCACGCTTTTCGCCTTTGCGGTGGTGACCGTCGTTTTTTTGCCGTAACTGCGCTAAGAGACCAATGCCCTTGAAATCAAAACACGCCAGACGAGTGAGGAATAGCCGACATGACTTCTCAGCCACAGATTGACGTGAAGGCAGGTTTGATCCTGGCGGTGATGTTTATCGCGGTTTGGATCTTGTGGGATACGCCCATCGTCTATCCCATCAAAATCTTCGTCGTCTGCCTGCATGAATTGGGACATGCCCTGGCAACCTGGTTGACCGGCGGCCAGGTCGTCAGCATTCAGATCTTTCCAGATGAAGGCGGACTGACCACGACCCGTGGCGGATGGCCGTTCATCATTCTTTCGGCCGGATACGTGGGCAGCCTGTTGGCTGGAGGTGTTCTGCTCTATCTTTCCAGTCAGCGCCACTGGGGGCGGCGTCTCATGCTGGCGCTCGCCACGCTGCTCGTTTTGAGCACCCTGTTGTTCTTCCGCAACGGTTTTGCCGTGCTCTATGGTTTGTTGACGGCGGCGGCCATGTTCTTTAGCGCGTATCGTTTGCCGGTGCAGGTCAATTCCTACATGGTGCGCTTTGTGGCCGTCGCCAGTTGCCTGTATGCGCTTCTGGATATTCGCAGTGATCTATTTATGGCCGGCGTTCCGGCGGGGTCGGGTGTGGCCAACGATGCGGTGGCCTTGAGTCAATTGACGGGGTTGCCTGCCATTTTCTGGGCCGTGCTCTGGATGGCGGTGTCGCTGATGATGCTGGCCTACTTTCTTAATTCCTCTCTCCGCGTGCGCGAACGCGAAGGCCCTGCACGCATTGACTAGAGCGAAGTCCAGGCTGGTCTGTGCAGGCTGCGTTTGGCTGCGCAGCGTTTGACCTGCGCCTGCATTTTCGCTATACTCTTTTCATTGCACACGTGTTTTAACGGAACAACTTACGTGATCTCAACCTTTGCCGCAGGTCAAGACGAAATCGCCCGCCGGGTCAAGCAGTTCCAAACGAACTTCACGGCCTATCACGCGCCCGACTACAAGGAAGCGCACGCCCGCACCCGTATGAATTCGGTGTCATCAGGTGGAGATCGTGAATAATCCCCAACCCGCAGCACCTCGATGGAGCATCGAACTGGAATCGAAGCCGGATTTCGATCAGGCCATCGATCGGATCTATGCCTGGTACGAACAGCAGATCATTGATCGCCCGCCGGTGCGCTTCACCCGCCACAATGCCGAATTTGAATCCGCCGATAATACTTGGAAAGAGAGCTGGCGCGGTCTGAAAGATAAATGGTTCGATGAGGAATACCAGATCGAGTATTTTCTCAGCCAGGTGCGTGGCAAGCACTATTTGGGCGAGACCTTTCCGATCTATTGGCCCAATCTCGGCCCCAACGTCTTTGCGGCGCTTTACGGCAGTCCCTTGGAATTTTCGGAAGTCACGACTTGGGCAATGCCCATCCTGTCTGATTACGATCAGACCGTGGCGCTGGACTGGCAGAGTGAGTACCTGCGCAAGCTGGAGAGCCTGACCCGCTGCGCACTCGAAGCCGGCCGGGGCCAGTTCATCGTGGGCTATACGGACCTGCACCCGGGTCTCGATTGGCTGGCCGCACTACGCGGCACTGAACCGCTGCTGCTGGATATGATGGACCGCCCCGATCGGCTTAAGCCGCTCTTGCAGGTCTGCACCCCTGATTTCCTCGCGCTGTTTGATCATTTCGACGCCATGTTGAAGGCCAACGGTCAGCCGTCGATCACCTGGATGGGCATTCCCTCTTTCGGCAAGCTGCACATCCCCAGTTGCGATTTTTCGGCGATGATCTCACCGCGTCATTTCAAGCAGTTTGCGCTGCCCGCGCTGCTGGACGAAGTCCAGCACATGACGCATAACATTTTTCACGTCGACGGCAAAGGCGTGGCCCGGCATCTGGACACGATCTTGCAGATGCCCAACATTCAGGCCATCCAGTGGGTGCAGGGCATGGGCGACGATCTGCCAATCAGGCAGTGGGTGCCGCTGATCAAACGGATTCAGGCCGCAGGCAAATCGGTGGTCGTTGATCTCAATCCTTCTGAGCTGGAAGATTTCATCGGGGCCGTGAAGCCCGAAGGGATTTTTCTCACGCTGGCTTCCGCGGATGAAGCAGAAGAACGCGCGATTCTCAAGCGAATCGCGCAGTGGTAGCGATCTAAAATTGCCGGAAGGAGGAAAATGCACGAATCGCTGCTGCGCTGAAACACCTGCATGAAAGTCACCATTGAGGCCTTGGTGGCAGCGGGCGTGCGCGACGGCGTCAAGATCATGATTGGCGGCGCACCGTTGACGCAGGCTTATGCGGAACAGATCGGCGCGGATGGCTATTTGCAAGATGCCAGCTCCGCCGTGCGCAAAGCCAAAGCGCTGCTGGGTTGAATTTAGCGATTGGAAATATACTTGCCACGGAGCGTGCGGAGTCGATCAAAATATCTCCGTAGTCTTCGTGGTTCAATGCGAGTGAGGAAATCATGCAGACGATTCTTCGTAGTGCCACCACTGAAGTGAAGATCAAGACCGCTGGTCCGTTCATCATGATCGGCGAGAAGATCAATCCGACGGGTCGCAAGAAGTTGGCCGAGGCTTTGCAGCAGCGCAACTTCGACACCGTGCGCGAACTTGCCCTGCAGCAAGTGGAATTTGGTGCGGATGTGCTGGACGTGAACGTGGGTGTGCCCGGCATCGACGAGGTGGCGCTGATCCCTGACGTGATCAAAGTCATCAGCGAGACGGTGAAAGTGCCGTTGTGTATCGATTCGCCGAATCCGAAAGTGCTGGAAGCGGCGCTGAAAGTGGCGCCGGGTAAAGTGCTGGTCAACTCGACTAACGGCGAAGAGAAAACGTTGAACGCCATGCTGCCGCTCGTGAAAGAATATGGCGCAGCCGTGATCGGCCTGACGATGGACGACAACGGCATTCCCGCCGATGCCGAAGCGCGTCTGAAGATCGCGGCCAAGATCATCGAGCGGGCCGTGCAGTTGGGGATTTCGATCGAAGACATTGTGATCGATCCGTTGGTGATGACGGTCGGTGCGGATCAAAACGCGGGGGCGATCACCTTGAAGACGATCGCGCGGGTGCGAGCCGAGTTCGGCGTCAACATGAATCTGGGGGCAAGCAATGTGTCGTTTGGATTGCCCGATCGGCATACGCTGAACCAGGCGTTTCTGTCGCTGGCGATGGGCGCGGGCGCGACGTGCGCCATCACCGATCCGATCAAACTCGGCGCGACGATTCGCGCGACCGATCTCATTCGCGGCCGCGACAACTATGCTAAGGCTTACATCAAGTATTGCCGCGCGCATCCGAACGAAGGAAAATAATCCGTTTCCAACGTGTCCAGTTGCTCCATCAACGCTGGCGGGACGGAATGGGCCGGCCAGCGCTGATGGAGGCACTCGATCTCTTTTTCGAGTTCTTCCACTCTCTCTTTGCTCATCGTGGTAATCCTGTTCGCTCCTAAAGATTACGCCAGATCTTGAGGACCTCACCAATGGTTTCCAGCGCTTTTCGAGGCTGGAAAGCGTTTATCAAGTAAGGCAGGGCATTTCCTGAGCTGGAACCAAACAATTTATTTTCATTGCTCTTCTACCCTCATCTAATTGTAAGCCATACGAGTTGTTTCATCTGCCATCGTCGGCGCAAGCAGGGGTTCCCATGCAGAATCTTGCCAGGTTCCCAGACGCGTGTGCATCTCCAGATATTTCTGTGGAATGGGATGCGTTCCTACCACGACTTTTACGCCGTAGCGTTCTTCGAGAAAGGGTTTGAAGGTGTTAATGTAAGGGCAGGGGGGATACCCAACGACCAGCCCGGTGGCTAAATGGATGACTTGCACGCCATTTTTTACCATTTCCTCGCCGGTATATTCGATGTTGCCGCCCGGACATCCGCCGCAGGTCGTATAGCCTGCCAGTTCCACTTCTTCTTCGGCGTATAGGCTGAAAGCGCCTTCTCGATTTTTTAACGCCCGCAGGCATTTTCCACCGGCGCAGGTGCGGTAGCGGTCACAGATAATGATGCCGATTTTTGTGCTCATTTTTTAGCCTTCTCCAGCGCGGCTCTGACGCGCTCTGGCGTATAGGGCAGTTCGCGCATCCACACACCGGCCGCGTCATGGATGGCGCTGGCGACAGCCGGGGCGACGCCGTCAATCGAAATTTCGGAGACGGATTTGGCGCCAAAGGGACCGCTCGGCTCATCGGTTTGGACGAAAATTACATCGGTGGCGGGCATGTTCATGGCGCGCGGAATATGGTAGGTCGCAAAATTCGGATTGAGCGGTTGACCATCTCTATCGAAGAGCATTTCTTCGGTCAGGGCAAAGCCGAGCGCCTGGGACATGCCGCCTTCCACCTGCCCGGCGGCAGTGAGCGGATTGATGACCCGTCCGCAATCCACCACCATTAGAAGGCGTTCGGTCTCGATGTTTCCAGTTTCGGTATCCACCACAATTTCGGCAAACTGGGCGGCGGTGGGCGGCGGGCTGATGGGACTGACGTGGGAGGCCGTCGCCATGATTTGATGTTGATTGAGTTGGTGCAGACTGCTCAAGCCAACTTCGGTCAGCGTCACCGACCTGCCGCCGGGGGCAAGCACCCGCCGCTTGTCCAGATACAGCCCGTTGCTGTTGGAAAGGTCAAGCATCTGCGCCGCATGTTCCAGAATTTGCTCTTTGATCAACAATGCCGCTTTGCGAACTGCGCCGCCGCTGACATACGTGGTACTGCTGGCGTACGCGCCCGTGTCAAAGGGCGTGAAATCGGTATCGGAAGAGTAAACGATGATGTCTTCCAGCGGGACGCCCAACACTTCCGCCGCCATCTGTCCCAGAATGGTATCCGAGCCAGTCCCCAGGTCGGTGGCGCCAACCAGCAGGTTGAAGGAGCCGTCGTCGTTCATTTTCAGCGTGGCGGCACCCATATCCAAGTTGGCGATGCCACTACCGTGCATGACCACTGCCATTCCAATGCCTCGTCGGTAGCGTCCGCCCTGTCCGCGATGCGACTGGCGTTTGGCGTGGAAATCGGTCGCCTGCAAGCCGATGTTTACGCATTGCTCCAGTCCGCTGGTGTTCATGGATTGTTCCACGCCTTCGCGTCCCTCGCCCAGCGACTTGGAGAGATACATTGGTTCGCCGACCTTGAGCCAATTCTTGCGTTTGAATTCGACCACATCCAGCCCAAGTTTGGCGGCAATCTCTTCCATCAGAACTTCAATGCCATACTGGCACTGCATTGCGCCGTAGCCGCGAAACGCGCCGGCAGGAATGGTATTGGTATACACTACGTCACTGACGAAGCGCGCGTTGGGCGGATTGTACAGAGTCAGCCCCTTGAATCCGCCGACCATGTTGACCGTCAGCGCGTGCGAGCCGTACGCGCCGGTGTCGCCGATAAGGTACAGACTGGCGGCGGTGACTTCATCGCCTTGAACGCCGACTTTATAGCGGACGATGTTGGAATGACGCCTGCGCGAACTGATAAACTCCTGGGTGCGGGTATATTCCATCCGCACGGGACGTTTGGTCGCGATAGTCAGATGGGCGCATAGATCTTCCAAAAGGATTTCCTGTTTGTTGCCAAAACCGCCGCCAATGCGCGGTTTGATGACGCGAATCTTTTTGATCGGCAGGCCAATCAGCGGGGCAACGATGCGGCGGGCGTGGAACGGCACTTGTGTGCTAGTGCGAATCACCAAACGGTCATCTTCGTCCATGTAGGTGATGCAGACGTGCGGCTCCAGATGAGCGTGCTGTTGCATGGGGGTGCGGTATTCACCCTCGAAGATGTGGTCTGCCTCGGCAAAAGCTTTTTTCACGTCTCCGACCTCGGCTTCGATATGCTGCACGATATTGCGCCGAACATCGTAGATTCCGGCTGTGTCGGTCTCATCGTGGATAACGGGCGCGCCTGCCTGCATGGCTTGTTCGGGATCCACAATCACGGGCAGGATTTCATAATCCACTTCAATCAAGCCAAGCGCCTGTTCCGCGATTTCGAGCGTTTCCGCGGCGACGATGGCAACCCGGTCGCCGACGTGACGAACCTTGTTGTCCAGGCTGACCTGGTCATACGGCAACGGCTGGGGATAACTCTGTCCACCGGAAGCGTATTTGATGCGTGGGATATCCTGATAGGTCAGCACAGCATGAACGCCCGGCAAGGCGCGCGCGCGGCTGGCGTCAATCTGCCGAATACGGGCATGAGCATGCGGACTGGTGAGCAGTGCGCCGTAGAGCATTCCATCTACACGAAAATCATCGGTGAAAACAGGGCGACCCATCGCCAGTTTTTTCGCATCCACTTTGACTTCGGGCTTTCCAACCACGTTTGTCTTTTCCATTTCCGACGGCGTGAAAACCAGCGGGAGCAGGGGATTGCGGCTCCCATCACGGCGGTAGAAGGCTTCCGGCAAATCAAAGTGCGTGGACTCTTTGGGCAGGGTTTGTTCGAGATGCGTGTACGGCTCGACGGTTTCGCCGCGCAACACAGCGGCGGCGCGCTGGACAGCATCCACCCCGCGCACATAACCGGTACACCGGCAGAGGACGCCGTTCAATGCCAGGCGGATTTCCGTTTCTGTCGGGGATGGATTTTTATCGAGGAGCGCTTTGGCTGAAAGGATTTGCGCCGGGGAGCAATATCCACATTGAATGGCGCCCGTTTCCATGAACGCAGCCTGAAGTGGGTGCAGAGTATCCCCGTCGCTCAGTCCCTCCAAAGTGGTGATTTTTGCTCCGACAGAATTCACCGCCTTGATCTTGCAGCTGCGAACCGCTTTCTCGTTCAATAGCACCGTACAAACCCCGCAAGTGCCATCGTCGCAACCGGATTTGACACTGAAATAAGATAAGCGGCGCAGCGCATCCAGCAGGCTTTCGTCCGGCTCGGACGACAGTTCACGAGGAATGTCATTGATGGTTAAGGTGATGTTCACTTGATCAGATGTTTTCATCGGGATCGCTTCTCCTGTTGGTTGTTAACCCGGCTGATTTTGCATTTCTTTCCAGTGCTTCCAGCCAGCCGGCGAATTTCATTTGGCATTTTGGGCAGAGCGACAAGTGGCGGCTAGCCATGGGACGGATCGCCGCAGGGGAGACGCCTGCCGTCAACAAATCGGCATCATACTCCAGCAACTGCCCTATCATTCGGGATGGGAAAGAGCGCCGCCCAGTTTTTCTTTTACAACTGCTTAGCATGGTTATTTAGATAGAAGTCGATACGTCCCCGCTCCAAGTTGACGAGTAGGACAGGTCGAAGGTTGGTCGCAAAGCGCACGCCGCGTTGCCGCGCGACATTGGCCAGAATCCCCTCTAATTCGTGCTCGATCTTATCTGACTGCGATACCATGCATGATCAGGCTAACCGTGGGCGGATTATACAGCTGGCGTTGTGGCAAATCTAAGCCCGACTGGCAGATAGGGCAATTGCATTTTATTGCGATAAGAGTGTCAACGGATAGTGTTCGTCCCAGGCGGCTTGTAGACGTTTGTTCTTGATACCGAGTTTCGCTGTCGTTCCCTTGCTCCCCCTTTCTTTTGATTCTGGCAGGGCGCTATATTTTCAATCCGATTGTGAACCCTTCCCAGATGGTCTCCAACGCCTTGCGAGGCTGGACCGCGTCACCGATGAGGTGCACCTCCAGACCACTGTGTTCCAATGCCCCGACCAGTTCGCGGACCGGACGTACCCCCACAGCCATGATCACCGTTTCGATGGGGAAGCGAGTTGTGCGGTCAGCCAGTTGAACCAGCGCTTCATTCTTCGTCAATCCGGTGACTTTGGTATGGGGATGAATCGTCACGCCTTGCTTTTTGAGCCGTCCAAGCAACATGGCTTTTGCCAGGATATCCATATCTGCTCCCACTTCGGGGAGCATTTCCACGAGCGTGACCTGCACTCCGCGCGCCGCCAGGTAATCTGCCGACTCCAATCCGACCAGGCCGCCGCCGATCACAAAGGCTGTTGGCGTGTCCACCTGCGCCACGCCATCCAATAGGTCCGCCGCCAGAAGCCAGCGAGTCTCCTCAAGTTCGAGGAAGGGGATGGTTAGCGGGACGCCGCCCGTCGCCACGACAACCACCTCGGGGCGTAAATCAGGAATCGTTTTGGTGGTGACTTTTGCCCCTGTATGAAGATCAACGCGGGCTTGCTTGACCATCTGGGTAAGGTTGCGGATGGTGTCGAGAAACTCTTCCTTGTAAGGGGCCTGCGCCGCCAGGTGGAACTGTCCGCCCAGGCGATCTTCCTGTTCGTACAGTGATACGCGGTGGCCGCGCTGCGCGGCCATGTACGCCGCTTCCATCCCGGCGGGACCGCCACCGACAACCATCACATCTCGCGGCTGTTCTGTAGAAATGATTTGTATCTCTGCTTCGCGTCCCGTCATGGGATTGAGCATACTCGGTGGGAACCAACCTGGGGTTCGCCGCCCGCCCGGCGTGATTGATGTGCGCCATCATCAAGCCGCCTGCCGTGTGTATCGCCTTCGTCAACCGCCGCAAACCGGGGAGGGCGGCGTCGGTGTGGATTCCCAATTGCGTGGGAATTTCCCGACCGTTGGCCTGCACGTACATGGGCTCGGTTACCATCAGTCCCACTCCTCCCTGCGCCCGGCGGACATAGAAGGCAATGTGCTGATCGGTTACTTCTCCCGCTTGTGTGGCGTAGCCCAATTTAACGGCGGTCATCACTACGCGGTTGGGCAGGGTCAGGCTTCCCAGTTGAAATGGCTGCAACATCTTTTTACTCATTGCGTGTCCTTTTTCTTGCGGACTTTCTGCGATTCCGCCTCATCAGCGACAGGCAGCTTGTAAAATTACTTTCCTCGCGTCACAGCACATGGATTGCGCCTTTGGGACAAGCCCACAGACACATCGAACAACTCAAGCACATGGACGCTTTGGCGTCCGGCATTTCGAAAGGCGCTTCCTGGGTGAGCACTTTTCTTTCGCATATCAGCGCCGCCTGGCAAATGCCGCCGTCACACTGTTTGGGGTCGCAGGTCTGATAATCTACAACGATGGTTTTTCTAGGCATGGTCTTCCTCTTGCTGGACTTGTTCCAACGCTGCGGCCAATTCTTCTTCCAAATCATCCAACTCCTGCATCATCGCAGGCGGCACAGAATGAGCGGGCCAGCGCTTCTTCAAGTCGGTGATCTTTTCTTCCAATTCCTGGATATGTTTGTTATTCATGGCGATATCGCTTGATTGATTCTCATATCATCGGCTCCATGGACAGGGCCGGGTGTCCTGCCGCTTCAAGCCGGGCCAGGATTTCATCCTCGGTGAGTGCGCTCTGCTCGGTGGCAATCTTATCCACAAAGCCGGGGATTCCCGCCGCAGCCGCGAGGGGGTCCAGCACGGGACGCAATTCCTCTCGCAGGGTGTAATTCATCCAGACGATCCGCCGCCAGCCGCCCTCAGCCGCGATGAATTTCTCACGTTGCAGGGCACGCTGGCTGTGTCCCATGAAGCCGGGAACGGGCGCGCCCGCGCCGACCATTTCGTACAACATGGCCCAATCCATTCCGCTGGGAGTCAGGCCATCGTAATCGTGTCCAACCACCATCACGCCGTTGGAGAGCGGCAGCATGGCGGTGATGCACTCAAAATCGCCGCAGGCCGAGCCAGGGTCTTGCATCAGGCTGTACAGGCTGTAGGCAGTACGCGCGCCGCCCGATTCCTGCGCCACAATCTGATTGACGCTTTCCCATTGACCGAGTTTCGCATCCAGCAGTCCCTCTTTTTTGACGGCTTTATTGGGTCCAACAGGTCGAATGCTGACTGCGGCGCGGGCATCCATCCAATCTACCGCACCGCAAGCACCGGGATGTTCCGGGCTGATAACACAGAGATGTCCGGCGGCGATGGTCTGGCAAAGGTTACAAGTGTAAAAGGTGTCCACCTCTTCATCGGTCAAACTGCCCAGGCGTCGATCGCGTTTCTCGTGGATGGCTTGCGCTCTCTCCCGGATGACCTGGACTTGCGCCGGTTCGGTGAAAATGCTGACCTGGACGCGGCTGAGGATATTGCCAAACTCATTACGCAAGCGGACATGCAGGATTTCTCCCAGATGGTGAAGACGCAATCCCTTCTCGACGGATTTTTGGTTGACGCGCAGGGTAACGGTGGCGCGTTGCCCGCGATGGACGACCCCGTCGGTATCGTTCAGGATAGACTCGATTTGGCGTTCCAGCACGGATTCAAAATCGGGCTGCATCGTCCGCCCGCTGACTTCAACCAGCATGGCAAAGGGCTGTTCGCCCGGCGTGGCAGCATCCAAATCGGGACCGATAAGAGTAACGCGACCATCTACAATATCCTGCCCGGTCACGGTCAACTCGACGCCGGTGAGACAGGCATTGCAATTTTCGTCGCGCACAACCTGACCAGAGAAATCAGGGCTGTAGGCGACGGGCAATTCCGCGCTGGGAACACGAATCTGCAAGCCGCGCTCTTCGACGCCCAGTTGAACGATTTCGGAAAGGGGCAGTTCGGAGGTGGTCAACAGCGGGCAGCCCACAAGCAGGGCAGACTGCAGGCCCGTCAGACGCTCCGAAGTCGGTTCACCGAACAACAGGGTGAAACCGCGCAGACGTTGGCGGGCATAGTTCAACACTTCCTCGGCCTCATCCGCGCCGCCAAAGATTTGCGCCACGCGCACGATGAATCCCAGGGCGGCTGGCAAGTCGAATGGAACCGCGCCGGATTCCCATCCCAGGGACCGACCGCTGGATTGCAGCTCCGCGCGCAGGGACTCGTCGGTAACGAAAGCCACTATCTTTCGCTGGCTGAGATCTGTAAGCAACGCGGCCACCGCGACAACATCATCCCCAATCAAGAGGGCGTAGCCGGGAATCGATCCGTCAATGAAGCCGATGCCCCGGCGGCGAGCTTCGGCGTCGTCAACCAGCGCGGCGGCAGAAAATAGTTCGTTGGAATTTGTCATGCAATCTCCTGCAGAGCTCAAGCCGCCTTGCGCGCCGCCAACAGGCGCACGTATCCTCGATAGTACGTGTGAACGCGAAATCCATCAAAGCCCTGCTCCCGGAGGATGGCCTGCAAATCTCGCCCGATGAAATCGGTTGCCAGTGGACATTCCAGATTGAAGGCAAAACGTACCAGCCAGGGCGAATGCTCCAGGTCGAATTCGTTGTAATCCAAAATGAGAAACTCGCCGCCGGGTTTCAGGACGCGGCTGGCGTTGGCAATGACTTTCAGGCGGTCTTCCTGAATTAAACCGTGAAATACAAACGAATAGAAAGGCAATGCCATCAAGCTGAAGCCGGTCAGCAATTGTGCGAGAGTCAATTCTTTCAAGCGCAGGCTGGTCGTGGCAACCTGCCTCCAGTATTCGCGCCAGGGTTGGATGCGCCGCTCCGCAACGGGGGAGGGAGGTTCTTTCATCACAGAAAAACCGAGTGAGGCGATGCCCAGTCCGAGGGCCGCCAATCCAAACAGCATCGCATAATTATTTGGATATGCTACCCGCGCCAGAATCTCTCGCGCCGCGAATGCCGCGCTAATGGAAAGAGGCGCGGCCAGCGCACCCCGTCCGCCAAAGAATGCGCCGCGCTTTCCTGGTGGAATGACTTTGCCGACGATGTCTGTGAAGGGGACATTTGCCATCCCGCCGCCCGCGTAAAAGACCGTCAAGACGCCCACCAGGCTCCACGCCAGGGTGATGGGGTGCTGTCCGCCGATGGCGTAAATCAGCCATGCCAGTGTTCCCCAACTGAGAACGCGCAGATAGATGGCTCCCAATAAATAAGGCTTTTTGAAGACAATGGTATTCATCCAGCGGGCGACGAAAAGCTGGGGCAATGCGCCCGCCACTGTCAGCACGGTGGCAAGGCCGCCAACCCAAATCGTCGAGCCAGTCAAGTCAGCCACAAAAGCGGAGATGACCGTCGTCGGCTGAGTCAGTGACATGCCTAGCGCGAGAAACGCACCGTGCCATAACCCACCGATAAAGTTGCAGCGGAAGAAAGACGCTTCTGGTTGAGTAATCTTTGTAATTAAGGCTTCTTCCAACTGTCTGATTTCCTGTCTTGAACGGCTCGGCTTTTTGCACGATGCTATCCAGAATGTTGAGGGGCTGTCCGCTGGCTTTGTTCATCGTCGGGATAATGCGATGGCGACGCGCTCCAGAAGCGACAGCCGTAACGTTCCACGACTTGGGCTTTGCCGCTGCTTTCGAGGTCCTTCAAGGTTTGGTTGACATCGGTTGGCGACCAGCGATTTAACGTTTGTACCAATTCATCCTCGCGCATGGGATGGCGGGTGACGATGCTGACCACCGCATCCACCAGCGAGGTGAATCCGCTCAGGTCGAAGGTTCCGCTGGCAGAGTGAATCACGCTGGCGACATTGCCGAGGATGGCGCGGGCACGCAACAAGCCTTCCTCATCGGGGGGCCGGACCCAGGTTTCCACGGGCGGGCGCGTTGGCAGGAGGATGTGCACCTCGTCGGGCGCGATGCGTTTGAGCGCCGCGGCCAGTTCGGTCAACATCCGCTCCGTATCGTTCAAATCCCGCACCAGCATGACTTCCACCCATAGTTTACCGCGATACTCTTTGCGGAAGTTAATCAATCCATCCACATGACGCTCGAAGGTCACATCTGGATGAGGGCGATTAATTTTGCGATAGAGCGCGGCGTCCCCCGCATCCAGCGTCGGGAGGACTGCATCGGCGGCGGAGAGTTCTGCGCGCACCTCGGGCAGGTTGAGCAATGCGCCGTTGGTGATGACTGCCACGGGAATTGTCGTGAGCGCCTTCACCTGACGGATGAGCCAGCCCATGCCGCTGTGCAAAGTTGGTTCGCCTGAGCCGACAAAGGTAATCCAGTCAATCTCGCCTGACTTGTGGGCTGTAAGTGCCGATTTTATCTCCGCCAGAATCTCTTCGCGCGGAATGTATTCGCGCCGCTCGTTGGTCAGCGGTAGGGTGCGTCCCAACTGGCAGTAGACGCAGTTCCAGTTGCAGGTCTTAAGCGGGATGGTATCAATGCCCAGCGATTGCCCCAGCCGCCGCGAAGGAACAGGGCCAAAAACGTATTTCACGAGTTCGCTCCATTCTTATCTACTACGGCCGCTCGTCAAAAAGTTTACGGCCAATTCGGACGATGTTTGCGCCTTCTTCGATTGCGATTTGGTAACTATTGCTCATGCCCATCGAAAGAAAGTGCATGGTCACATTTGGCAAATTCCTGGTTGCAAGGCGCTCGAAAACCGCTCGCGTCGCCTTGAAGTAGGGGCGGCTCTCCTCTGGATCGCCGAAACGCGGCCCCATCGTCATTAAGCCTTCTACGCAAATATGTTCCAACGCGCTCATCTGATAGACGAGGTCATCCACTTCATCGGGCATAACTCCGGTCTTGTTTGCCTCACGCCCGCTGTTGACTTCGATCAAAACGGGCATCGTTTTTTCAATTTCTGCACAGTACTGATCCAATATTTTCGCGAGATGCCATGAATCAATGGTTTCGATCAGGTTGAAGTATTGTACGACCACTTTGGCTTTGTTGTGCTGGAGATGGCCGATCATGTGCCATGTTGCCCGATTGCCTATGGCCTGAATGATTGGCAGTGCTTCCTGCACATAGTTGTATCCGATGTGCGTCACGCCAGCTTGAATAGCGGCTTCTACCTCTTCCAGTGTGCGTGTCTTGGCGGCGGCTAACAACAGAACATTCGATGGAATTGTTTGCAAAATTCGTCTTACTGATTCGCCAATACTGTCCGTTTGTGAGTTCATCACTATCAGCCTTTCGAAATTACAATAAAAACAGCAACGAGAATACCGACCCCTAGCGAGACGAGGGTATATTTCTTGTTTTCTTTTTCAACAGCGGGGAGCAGGTGAGTTGCGCCCACATATACCAGTGCGCCAGCGGAAATCGCCAAAAGGATACCTAAAGTGGGGTGATCGATCCTGCTGATGAACGGGAAGGAAATCAGCGTACCCAACGGCGTGGTGAGCGCTGCCGCCAGAAAAGCGTAGAAGGCCGATTTCTTTCGTGAAAAGCCTGCTCGTTCCAGGAGCAGGAAAGTAACCACCCCTTCGGGAAATTCGTGAAGCACCATGCCAATGGCGGCCAACACGCCAGTGAAGATACTTACATTGAAGGTAACAGAATAGATAATCCCATCAATAAAGGAGTGAAGGCCAATGCCAAGCATTGGGATGATGCCGATTGAAAGATTGGTGCAGTCACGATCGTGGCAAACCAATACATTCAAAAAGCGATTGAAAACGTAAAGCCCCATGAATCCAACTAATAGGTATATGGGCGCTGTGTGGCTCATGCCAAAGGATTTTGGAATGATATGGATGAAAGATACAGAAATAAGCACACCTGCGGCAAAGCTCATAAAATAGACGATGTTTTGGTTGCCCCATTTTTCATGCCTGCCGATGGTATAGATACCAATCGTCGTGACTAAACACGCCAAGGTACTGGCTAAGATTACGGCTCCCAAGGCATTTGTGAACAACTGTGTCTCCTTTTTCTCAATAAAAAATCAACAAAAATTTATGGGATGGCAAATGAGATTCGAGGTACTTCGCCACATTTTTTTCTGTTTACAAATTTTCCCGGCTCGCGATCCGATCGATGAACAGCATGCCCTTCAAGGAATTCATCACGCGATGGACAACCATAGCGTCAAAGCCCTCACCGTCACCAACCTGGTCGAAGTACTTTCTGTACCCAACCCATCAAGCCTGCTCCTCTCCGTTCGGTCTGGATTGCGCCAACATTTGCGTTCCCACCGGTTGATTAACGTGATCCGCGATCACAGGACATTTGACCTTGAATAAGAAAAAGAGATTGCCTGGCTCATTGCTGAGAGTCTCAAAATTTCCCTGACCTTTAGCAATGATCAAGTCGGCAGCGGCAAAGCAATGGCGAAATTCCTGGCGACAATCACTTAAGATGGTCCCCGGAGCATCCGAACCATTGTCGATAACCTCGACAATTTTATCAAGCCCTACCGCCCGCGCGTCGGCCAGCGTGGCATCATTGATGACAGGAGCACCTCGCACGACGAACGTCACCCGCTCTGGTGAAATTTGTTCCACCAGCAGCCGATCAAAAGCGATTTCGCCGGCATTGTCGGCCAGATACAAGATGGATTGCGCTTGAGTAACCGCCTGTCGAAACTTTTCCTGTTCTCCGAAAAACGGCGCTACTAAGGCCTGGTTCACAGCCTGGCGCACATCCGCCTCCGTCAGATTCCCGTTAATCCCCATATCGATGACATTCCCCGCAATCGCCAGGCGGGCGGCCATCAACAGCGGATCACTGGCCGACTCGACCTTGGCCCTGAGCGCAGGGATCAATTCCATCGCCAGACAATTCCACCGATCTTTTGCCTTGCGGTAAGGGTCATCCACCCCCGTTATCTCGCGCAATCGCCGGTGAATACGTTGCGCTATGGCAGGCGGCGATTGATTTAAGTTCATCTCTCCCGCCCAACGCAGGACATCGCGGATGATTTGCTCATGAACAGCGGGTTGCGTGGAGACCAACCTGGCCGCATCCAGGGCCTGTCGCAAGATGCAGGGAATACAATCCAATGAAGTTTTCATGTTGCGTTACCACCAAGATTGACGGCGCTTGGGATACTCCATTCTTCATATTTCGAGAACAGACGATGGGAGCTTCGCCAGAAATTCATGGTTCGACATATTGTCTCCTGAATTCCTGCCCCCAAGTTGTTAGAGAAGACGTTCCGCCAGACAAAAGCGCGTTACACCCGCATAAGATGTAACGCGCTACATTTCCTATCCGTGCCCGTGTGCCACACTTTCCGCGCACGGCGCGGCCTCCGTCAGTTTGCCGCCCAGGTAGTTTTCCAACGCCTGGCGTACCGTGCCTTGCGCGCCTGTGGCGGCTTTAATTCCATTTTGCTCAAATATCTGAATTGCTCGCCCGCCCATGCCGCCACTTAACATCACATTGGCGTGTTGCTCCTTGATGAAGCCGGGAACCTGCCCCGGCGCGTGCCCGTCTACAAACGGGTTTGCGACGCCCTGCGTGGCGGTCACTTCGCCGTTTTCCACGTCCACCAAGATGAAGTAGGGCGCGTGCCCAAAGTGCTGGGCGACCATGCTTTCGAGTCCGTTGTTATTTTCAGCGGTTACTGCAATTTTCATGTCAAATCTCCTGATTGATAAGTTTTTCCAAGTCTTTTGCCATCACATAGCCTGCGCTGGCAATTTCTTGTGAAGTCACACCGGGCACTTCGGCCACGGCTTTTTCAACATCCATTGCCAGTGAAACGGCAATCGGACAAACAAACGACGACGGGCCAAACGTGTAGCACACCTTGCCGAGCGTATCCGCTCGCAAATTTTCCGCCAGGCGCATCCGCGCCACAGCGGTGTTCGTTTCCGGGTCAATCATCGATTTAGGACGTTCTAAAACGGCCTGCTCCAACGAGCTTTTGCTCATACTTTTTGCTCTACAAGGGACTCGATGACTTGTTCCCAAATGGAGGAGATGGCGATGCTGGAGGGGGCCTCGGGACAAAAAGCCGTCACCGGTTCACCCTGGACCATGGCGCTGGCTACCGTTAAATCGAACGGAATCCTGCCGATAGTCTGGATTCCGCTTTCGCGGCAAAACGACTCGATCTCGTCCGTGCCCGCGGGGTAGATATCCGCTTTGTTGATGCAGACCACGGCGCGCACACCAAAATGTTGGACGGTTTGCAAGACGCGGTGCATGTCATGCACGCCTGCTACCGTTGGCTCGGCGACGACCAGCGCCAAATCCGCACCGGACACCGCCGAAATGACCGGGCATCCGATTCCGGGAGGACCATCCACGATGACTAGTTGGTAGTTCTCGTCCAAGGCGTGCAGGCGGGCGCGCTGTTTCACCAGCGTCACTAGTTTGCCGGAGTTTTCCTGCCCGGGGTACAGATTGGCGTGGTATAGCGGCCCGAATCGGCTATTCGAAACGTAGAATTTTCCTGCCACCTGTTCGTGCATGGTGATGCTTTCGGTGGGACATTGATAGACGCAAGCCGCGCAGCCGTCACAGGCGATGGGATCAATCACATACAAACCGTCAGTGTAGTTAATGGCATCGAAGCGGCACACAGCCTGGCAGTCGCCGCAGGAAGCGCAAGTGTTTTGATCAATAACGGCCACCTGCCCGCCCTTGAAATCCTGCTCTTCCAGCAAATGGGGTTGAAGGACGAGTTCCAGGTTGGCGGCGTCCACATCCGCATCTGCCAGAATGACTTGATTGGCAAGACCGCTTTGCGTGGCGAGATGGGCAAACGCGGCGGTGACACTGGTCTTGCCCGTTCCCCCCTTGCCGCTGAGAATGATAAGCTGTTTCATGCGGCTGCCCTCGCTGTGATGTTTTCGAGCAATGTTTGGAACGTGGCACGGTATTCGGGTGCGGCATCTACCAGGGTCCTGCCGCTGGCGATTATCTCGGCAAAACGCCGCTCCATTGGGATTCTCAACAGGATGGGCAAACCGGCTTCGGCGCAGTAGGCTTCGACGGCGTTGTCGCCAATCCCGTCGCGATTGATCACCACCCCGGCGGGGATGCCCAACTCGCGGGCTATAGCGGCCACCTGTTTCAGGTCGTGGAGGCCAAAGGGGGTCGGCTCGGTGACGAGTAGGGCAAAGTCTGCGCCGCGAATGGTCTCCACCACCGGGCAGGATGCTCCGGGCGGCGCATCTCGGATCTCGATAGTGAAGGGGTGGATAGGTGACCACTTTTTCAATTCGCGGAGGATCGGCACGGCCATCGGTTCACCGACATTCATCACGCCTTGGGCGAAGTCTATGCCCTGAGATGTAAATCCGCCTTCGAGTATGCCCATCACGTCGAGGTGTTCGCTGATGGCTTTTTCCGGGCAGACCAGTGTGCAACTGCCACAGCCATGACATAGTTCCGGGAAAATCAGGGTCTTTTTGCCGATAACGGCAATCGCGTGGAACTGGCAGACCTCGGCGCATTTGCCGCAGTGAGTGCAAAGCGTCTCGTCCACCTGTGGAAGCAGTATGCCGACTTCCTTGCGCGTTTCCAAGACTGGGTTCAGAAATAGCGCTGCGTCGGGCGCTTCCACATCGCAATCCAAAAAGCGAACGGCTCCCCCGGCGGTCAGCGCCAAGCTGGTGGCGACGGTGGTTTTGCCCGTGCCGCCCTTGCCGCTGGCGACGACGATGTGCATTAGCGCCGGTCTCCGTGGTGGCCTGCGTGAGTGGCGGTTTCGGCCTGGGTCAGTTTGCCCGCTTTGAACAGCGCTACGATTTCGGCGGCGGTGTGGCTCTCATTGCCGGGTGCGAGGTACATTCCGATTTTAGCGGCGGACAAGGCATCGTAGGCGTTAGGTCCATACGCCCCGCTGATGACCGCCTGCACACCCAGTTTGGCGACAAATTGCGACGCTTGTACGCCCGCTCCGCCCGAAGCGGAAAGCGCCGGGTTTTCGTGGGCTGTCCATTCCCCCGTTTCCACGTCCACGATGCAGAAAGCGGCGGCGCGCCCAAAGCGGGCGTCGAAGGGCGAATCAAGGCTGTTGCCAGAGATGGAGATTGCGAGTTTCATAATGAAGGTTCCTTTGTGGAATGTAGTGAGTAGAGAGGAGTGAATAGGATGATGCCTTGCTACCACTTCTCTCTACTTCTCTCCTGCGCTACTCCTTCTTGAGCGAATCCAACCGCTCCGTTAGGTTTTGGATAGCGGTTTGCAGGGCGTTGAGTTGGCTTTCAAGCCAGGTGTTGCCTTGGGCAGGAGCGGCATTGAAGCCACCCCCCTGTCCGCGTCCGGCGAATCCGCGTCCGCGACCGAAGGGGCGGCCAGCACCGCCTTGCCCGGCGCAATTTCCCGCGCCGCGCCCTGTGTGAGAGCCTTGTCCGTTTGGACCAGTTCCGTCTCTGAATGGCATTGTTTCATCTCCTTTTTTTTTCGATGACTTGCATCAATTGGTTTTCTTGACTGCGTCATACGCCGCTTCAAGCGTTTCGATTTCCCTGCGTCGCTGGCGCAGGGCTTGCATCCAATCTGCCAGGGCTGATTCACCTTGCGGGGTGAGGGTATATACCCGCCGCTGGGGGCCGAGGCTCTTCTCGTCCCACGCGCTACTGACTAGGCTGGTCGTTTCGAGGTCGCGCAACGCCCGGTACAGGATGCTGATGTCCATCTGCTCGGTCTGGAAGCCAAATTCCTGCAAACCCGTCATCAAACTGTAACCGTAACCCGGTTCACGGTGCAAAAGCACAAGCAGGCACGATTCCATGAAAAACATCTTGCGCTGTCCGCCCCCGCGGCCTCGTCCAAATCCTTGTCCACCGGGCATTTTGTCTCTCCTTTTGTCTATAGTTTATATCACTATAGACAAAAAGTCAATAGTTTTCATTGGATTGAGCGGCGCGCACAGCGGCGAGTTGCCCCGTCGAACCCAGTTTCTCCGATTTGTGCACGATGAACCTGGCGTATTCGGCGATGTAGACTGCGCCCGGCTTGCGGAAGTCGAACTCTTCGGGATGATCGCGGAAATATTCGCGATGCACGCGCGTCCACACTAAGCGGCCATCGGTGTCGATGTTGACCTTGGTCACGCCCAGCTGTCCGGCGCGCCGGAATTCATCTTCGTTGACCCCGCGCGCCGATGGATCGAGCGCGCCCCCGGCGGCATTGATGCGCGCGACCTCTTCCTGCGGCACGGAACTCGATCCGTGCATGACCAGTGGGAAGCCGGGCACGCGCTGTTGAATCATCTCTAACCGATCGAGATGCAGCGCTTGTTGGCCTTTGAATTTATACGCGCCGTGGCTGGTGCCGATGGCGACGGCCAGACAATCACAGCCGGTCTGCGTGACAAAGGCCTGGACTTCATCGGGATCGGTAAGCATCGCGTGTTTCTCGTCCACCGCCACATGCTCTTCCACGCCGCCCAGCTTGCCCAACTCGGCTTCGACGGAAATATTCTTCGCGTGCGCGCGTTCCACCACGCGCTGAGTGATGGCGACGTTCTGCTCGAAGGATTCGTGCGAAGCATCGATCATCACGGACGAATAAAAACCGGAATCGATGCAATCGTAGCACGTGGCTTCATCGCCGTGATCGAGGTGCACGGCATAGATCGCCGCGGGGTACATCGCGCTGGCCCCGCGGATGATCGCTTCGATCATCGGGATGCCGGCATACTTGCGCGCGCCCTTGGAAATTTGAATGATGAACGGCGCTTGCGCATCGCTGTGGCCGCGAAACAGGCCCAAGGCTTGCTCCAGGTTGTTGATGTTGTAGGCTCCGATCGCAAATTTTCCATAAGCGACGCGGAACAGGTCGGCGGTGGTCACAATCATTTTAGGGTCCTTTCACAAAGAATAGCGGGCCGATTATACTGCTCCCCGGTCAATTCTTGAAACGGATCGTCCGTTTGAATGCTTATAGAAATTAGTCGGGGAAGTGGACACCTTTTACCGTGGTCGAATCTCATGGAGACTGGCTAGAGAGGTGCTCCGGCATCTGCACCGCCACCACTTCGCCTTGTGCGCAGACCTGCCCCTGAGCCAATAACGTAGCCTGCATGACCACCTTACGGCCTTTCAGTTCCGTGACGCGGGCGCGAATTTCCAGTGGTACGCCCAGTGGCGTGGGTCGCAGATAGTTTACGTGCAGCGCAGCTGTGACAAACCGGAAGGGTGGTTCGGTATCCATGTCGCGGCCGGCGGCGCGATAGGCTGCGGCCGCGGCGGTGCCCGTGCAGTGACAATCGACCAGCGAGGCAATCAGCCCGCCGTAGACGTAGCCGGGGACGGCACTGTGATACGGGCGGGGTGTAAAGGTGCAGATCGTCTCGTCACCATCCCAGTAACTCTTGATTTGCAGGCCGTGCTCGTTCAGGCGACCACAGCCATAACAGTGACTCAAGTGATCGGGGTAATAGTCTTGAAATGCCTTGGCGGACATAGGGACTTCCATTGCTTCACGCTCCTATTGAGATTTGATAATCATAATAGACCCCATGAACTGCGTTCACGACGAAGCAGGAAAACGCTCCGCGCTCGCGCCCCGTCCCCGGGGAACGCCCTCGGGACGAGGGCTGTGAGCATTTTCAGATCAGTCTTAAAAAAACCTTGAAGGACATAGGGACTCCATTTTGCAAAATCAAACCTTCACAATCAACCAGGATATGGTTACGACAGGTTCTTGAGATGACGCTTTGGGCAGGTTCTTTGTCAGACGACTAGGGCACACTGCCGCTGCACAGGGTACACAAGCTGCTGGAGTTGATGGACGCATGACAATGATCGACTTCGTTGTGCACCCAATCGAATCCGGCGGTGAGAGCCAGCGCGCACAGCCGGGCGAACTTAGCCGGATCGGACGGGTAGGTCACTAGATCGATCGAACGGCCTTCGAAATGCAATGAGTATTTTCGCGCGGGATCGGTCTGCATCGGATCGTGCTCCAAGATTGAATCATACGCGGCGGTGACCATGAGCTTGGCCTCACTGCCCCATTCGGTCTTGACTAAAGCACTCAAGCGGGTCAGCGGCAGCAGCATGGCCGGATGCATCATGGCGTCCTCGTCGGTGAGGGGCGGCGGTTTGTGCTGGCTAAAGATAATGTCCGGATCACGATTGGTAATAAGATTCTTGTAAGCGCATGAGTTGCGTTGAATGCGGCAGACCATCGGCCCGGCGGCTTCTGTTTCGGTCTGGGTGTAACTGCAACTCGACGAGATGGTTTGCCCGGGGAGCAATTCGGTAAGACCGCATTTGGGGGCGGGCGTGGCTGTAGCCGGTCCAACTGATCTGCGAAGAACGGTCGCGGTAGCCAAAGGATGAGCGGGTGGCGGTGAGATCTTGACGGCAACCTCGAGTTGGGCAGACGGTGTGCAAGCACTCAGCGCGAGCAAGAGCATAATCAGCCAGAGCACGTGGCAAGACTGCAGGGCTAACGATCGAAAAAGGAACGCCGGCTGCGCTGCGACGCGGGACGTTCCTTTTTCTCGATTAGATGGAGGGCACATGGTGGTATCGTGCCGAAAAGAGATAGAAGGATGAAATTGTCTGCATCAGCTATAACACATGAAAATACGCCACGGTGAGGACACGCCATGCGAACGTTTCTGCCCTAGCGTTTTGGTGAAAGCCTGGGAAAGACGCAAGTGTCGTGATCGTGTTAGCCTATTGGACCGTGTGCGACTCGCCCGTCGACGTACTCAGATTGAAATTGCTGCTGCCCGCGTACGTCGCCACCAGCGTCCTGGTTCCTGTGATCGTCAGCGTCAGCAAACACTGACCCGCGGCCACCGTGCCTGTGCAATTCACTGTGCCATCACTCACCGTTACATTACCGGTGGGCGTTCCTGCCCCAGGCGCGGTGACTGCTACGGTATATCTTACGGTAACGGGCGTATTGACTGGCGACGGGTCGGGATTATCCGAAGTGATGGTCGTCGTCGTGTCGGCTGGGTTCACCGTATGCGGCTCGCCCGCCGATGTGCTGGAGTTGAAATTACTGTCGCCCGCGTACGTCGCCACCAGTGTCTTGTTGCCAGCCGTCGTGAACGTCAGTGAGCATTGGCCCGCGGCCACTGTGCCCGTGCAACTCACCGTCCCATCACTCACCGTTACATTCCCGGTGGGTGTCCCTGACCCAGGTGTATTCACTGTCACGTTATAGTTCACAGTCACAGACTGTCCCACCACCGACGGGTCGGGATTATCCGAAGTGATGGTCGTCGTCGTGTCGGCTGGGTTCGCCGTATGCGGCTCGCCCGCCGATGTGCTGGAGTTGAAATTACTGTCGCCCGCGTACGTCGCCACCAGCGTCTTGTTGCCAGCGGTCGTGAACGTCAGTGAGCATTGGCCCGCGGCCACTGTGCCCGTGCAACTCACCGTCCCATCACTCACCGTTACATTGCCGGTGGGTGTCCCTGACCCAGGTGCATTCACTGTCACGTTATAGTTCACCGTCACGGACTGTCCCACCACTGACGGGTCGGGATTATCCGAAGTGATGGTCGTTGTCGTATCGGCTGGATCCACCGTGTGCGACCTGTTCGGCGATGTGCTGGAGTTGAAATTGCTGTCGCCTAAGTACTTCGCCGTCAGCGTCTTGCTACCGACCGTCGTGAACGTCAATGAGCATTGACCCGCGGCCACTGTGCCCGTGCAACTCACCGTCCCATCACTCACCGTCACATTGCCGGTGGGCGTCCCTGACCCAGGTGCATCCACTGTCACGTTATAGTTTACCGTCACGGGCTGTCCCACCACCGACGGGTCGGGATTATCCGAAGTGATGGTCGTCGTCGTATCGGCTGGATCCACCGTGTGCGACCTGTTCGGCGATGTGCTGGAGTTGAAATTGCCGTCGCCCGAATACGTCGCCACCAGTGTCTTACTACCGAACGTGGTGAAGGTCATTGAGCATTGGCCCGCGGCCACTGTGCCCGTGCAACTCACCGTCCCATCACTCACCGTCACATTGCCGGTGGGTGTCCCCGACCCAGAACCGGTCACCTCCACGTTGTACTGCACTACTACAGGTTCACCTACCACTGACGGGTCAGGACTATCCGAAGTGATCCTGGTTGTCGTGTCGGCTTTGTTCACCGTGTGCGGCTCGCCCGCCGATGTGCTGGGGTTAAAACTGCTGTCGCCCGAATACGTCGCCACCAGTGTCTTGTTGCCGGCCGTCGTGAACGTCAACGAGCAGTGACCCGCGCCCGAGGCCAAGTTGCTGTCCGTGCAGCTCACCGTCCCATCACTCACTGTCACACTGCCGGTGGGCGTGCCTGCTCCGCTTGCAGTTACCTCAAAATCCACTCTTACAGATTGGCCCACCACTGACGGGTCAGGACTATCCGAAGTGATGGTCGTCGTCGTGTTTTGCATGACCGTGTGTGACACGCCCGTCGACGTGCTGGGGTTGAAATTGCTATTGCCCGCGTATGTCGCCACCAACGTACTGGTTCCTGTGATCGTCAGCGTCAGCACACACTGGCCCACGGCCACCGTGTCTGTGCAACTCACATTACCATCACTCACCATCACATTTCCAGTGGGTGTCCCTGACCCAGGCGCATTCACCGTGACAGTATAGGTCACTGTCACAGGCTGACTGACTTGCGATGGGTCGGGAGTATCCGAAGTGATGGTCGTCGTTGTGTCGGCTTTGTTCACCGTGTGCGATACACTCGTTGATGTGCTGGAGTTGAAATTACTGTTGCCCGCATACGTCGCCGTCAGCGTCTTGGTTCCCGTTATCGTGAACGTCAGCAAACACTGGCCCGCGGCCACCGTGTCTGTGCAACTCACCGTGCCATCACTCACCGTCACATTTCCAGTGGGTGTCCCTGACCCAGGCGCATCCACTGTTATGGTATAGGTCACCGTCACGGGCTGTCCCACCACCGACGAATCAGGATTATCCGAGGTGATGGTTGTCGTCGTGTCCGCCTTGTTGACCGTGTGCGGCTCGCCCGCCGACGTGCTCGTGCTGAAATTGCTGTTGCCCGCGTATGTCGCTGCCAACGTCTTGGGTCCTGCCGTGGTGAACGTCAGCGAGCAACCGCCCGTCGCCACCGTGCCTGTGCAACTCACGCTGCCATCACCCACCGTCACATTGCCGGCGGGCGCGCCCGAGCCGGGAACGTTCACCGTCACGGTATAGTTCACTGTAACGGACTGTCCGACCACCGACGAGTCAGGATTATCCGAGGTGATGGTCGTCGTCGTGTTCGCTTGACCGACCGTCTGTGGGACTACTGCGCTACCGGACACAGGAAGATAGTTAGTATCACCGCTGTAGGTCGCTGTGATCGTGTGTGAGCCAACTGACAAGGTGCTGGTCGGCAAGTTCGCAAGGCCGCCCGATAACGATACGGGCGAGCCGTAGTTCGCTCCATCTACGCCAAACTGTACTGAACCAAGCGGTGTGCCTGATCCACCAGAAACAACCCTTGCGCGAAGCGTAACCGATTGGCCAAACACTGACGAAGTGGGCACAGAAGTGACCTGGATATCCGGCCGCACATAGACTGTAGTTTTTACTGAAGCCGTATTATTGCCAGGCGTTGGATCACCGGAATCAGTGGTTCCCACGGCCGTGTTGGTGAGGATAGTGCCGCCGTCAACAGTCGAGGACACATTCATCTCGATATGGAAGGTGGCGGATTGATGCGCCAACAAAGTATCGATACGATTGATGACTAGGGTATTGGTGTTGGTCAAGATAAAGGGCGGGCCGCCTATCAGCTGAGTCTGTGTGACGAAAGTTGTTCCTGGAGGAAGCGTATCAGTCAGAATCACGTTCCGGGCGTGGCTCGGGCCGAGGTTCGCAATCGTGATCGTATAAGCCAGGTCAGTAGTCAAGTTGTATTCCCTGATGGCTGTGGCAGGAGCTATCTTCGTTACCTGCAAGTCTGACTCGGCCACCACATTCGGTGACAAGGTAAGTACATTGTTTCCCGTACCTGATCCTTTTTGCCAGGCATTCGCTCTCGTATCGAATGTGAATGGACCTAAATTGCCAGGATCAACATCAGCAACGGCCTGCAGGAGGACGGGCGTCATGGCATCGCTGGGCAAGCTTGAAAAATGGCACTCCAAAGACAGATTCCCGGCCAGCAGACTGCAGGCTCCACTCGGATAAGTTGTAGACACCGCGGTCAGCGTCACACCAGGACTGGCGAGCAGGCTGCCTGTGATTTCGACACTGTCCGCCGGGCTCGGTCCCTGGTTGACAATTGAAAACGTATACGTCACAGAAGTTCCGGCCACGGCCGGCGCGGTGGCGGAAGCCAGCGTGATCGACAGATTGGCCGTCTCGTAATACGCGACATACAGCGTGGACCCTGACAGGAAAGCGACGTGCATGCCATCGCTGCTGATGGCGGGAGAATCACAAGTGGCGTTGCTACAGGGGAAGACGGGGATCACACTACTCGCGCCAGGATTCAATACCTTGACTTGTTGATGATCAGAAATGGCAGCAATGCGAGAGCCGTCGCTTGAATTTAGAGCGGGCTGATCGCCAAGAGTCAGCGCGGACAGCGGTCTGCTGTCAATGCTCGACCCGGATAGGGTCGCCAGATTGATCGTGCCCTGGGTGATCGTGGCAGAGGCAAAAGCGATGCGAGTCCCACCACTGCCGATCGTGGGATGGTAGTTAATAAAATCTAAGGTAGAGGTGGTCACACGAGTGGCCGTGCTCTGCCCAAGGGTCGTCACAAAAATCTCTTGAATCCCGCTGGCCGGCAGGTTGCCGCCACGGACAAAGGCGATTGACTGACCATCGGTGCTGATCGCCGGTTCGTCGTTGAACGTGCCAATCTCGGTGTCGGTGATTTGCGTAAAGGACAGCACCGTCTGCCCCGCTGCATCGAGTGTGGCGACAAAGATTTCCTGGTTGCCATCGGCGTTGGCTGGCGCGCCACCCAGATTTTGATCGGACGCAAAGGCCAGGTGGGTTCCGGCCGCATCAAGCGAGGGGAAGGCATTCACCCGATCGGTGGTGGAGGTGATTTGCGTTAGAGCAATGCCTGTGGGTGTGATGCGCGCCAGGAAAATTTCAAAATTGTGATCAGTATTTCCGCCGGAAACCAAATCACGATCGGAGAAAAACGCGATCCGATCCCCCGCCGCGTTAATGGACGGCCCCAAGTTGAAGCCCTCTAAAATACCTCCGGTCGAATCCGTAATCTGATTGACCGTGATGCAGCTGCCTACCAGATCGACGTTGCCATAGAACAATTCAACATTTCCGTCCGGGTTGGTGCCCACTAGATCGGCGGTGGACCAGAACGCGAGGCGTGTCCCATCACTATTGAGCACCGGTTGGCCCAAATACCCCTTGGTCGTTGTAATCCACGGAACGGTCGGGCTGGTTAAAGACGCGATAGGGATCGTTAAGCAAGTTGAGTTACTTGCGGCCGGGACGGCTAAACGCTGAACCACTGGCGACGGTACAGCGATCGGAACCGTCGTATCTGCCAATGTCTGGTTTGCTTCCAATACCTTCGCAGCGGTACTTTGACGCTGAACGATGGGGAGATAGAGCCAGTACCGCGGTGGATTCCCCACTTGAATGATTTGGGTGGCCCTCAACGGCTGCGGAGTTGGACAAGTGGCACTGGTCGCCGTCAACCGGACCGTATAAAAGCCAACCTGGTCAAAGGCGTGAGTGACTTCTTTCCCGTTGCCGGTGGTGCCATCACCAAAGTCCCACGTGTAAGTCATCACATCGCCGCTGGACTCAGCGAGCACACCGATAAATCTCAAAGTTGCCAGGGGCGCAATGGGGTTGGTCTTGGGCGTATAGTCAATCGACAAACCAGCCGACCACATACAGGACAGGCCGCGCACACGAAACGGCGGACTTACCGCTGCTGCTGCTGCGCGCTGAACAGGTCCGGTTGATGCTTGGTCGACAATTCGGACACGGAACAACGCGTTGTCGCTAATGGCTTTATCGGCCTGCGTGTCCCAGATAAATACTCCACCTTGTCCCAGTGGGGCGGTTTGGGTAATCGCCGGTGGAGGCGGACTGCTGACCGTATAACTGGCCGTAGACCAGTTAGACCCGCCGTCAAGCGAAAACTCAAACAGCGGATTGGTGATGGGCATCCCCGCAGAATGATAAGCCGTGTAGTACACCGTCAGGGTGGGTGCGATCGTCAGGGGTAGAGCATCGAAATATCCTGGAAGTAATTCCGACGATGAATAGAGATAGGCATCCAAGGTTTTGCCAGGACGCGCGAGAGACAGATACGAAGGTGGATTGGGCAAACGCCACGGCAGCACTGATGTATTATGATACACGCCGCTCAATCCCGTCCGGCGGCTGACGGCCAAATCGAGATAGCCGTCATGATTGGCATCACCCCACGCCACGCCTGTCGTACCCCCGCCCTCGTGCGATGACCAAGTGAGCGCGAATTGTGGTGAGCCGGGTTGACTGTCCAGATTCGCAAAGACCTGAACTGGTCCATCCTCATTGCCCACCGCCAAATCGGGGTGACTGTCGTTATTCCAGTCGCCCCAAGCCAAACTGGTCGTGTGGCTAAGAAAAGTCGACGTCCAAATCGATTGCTCGGACAGCTGACTACCGTGATTCTCATACAACTTCACGCCTTGTCCATCAGTCCCGACAGCGAGATCGAGCGTGCCATCGCCATTGAAATCGCTCCACGCCACCGCCGTATTGTGGGTGCTCTCCGTGAAAGTAAATACCGGAGTGAACGATTTGTCTTGATTATTGCGATACACTTGGACAGAGCCTGGATCAGTGGCGACGGCAAAGTCCATATAAAGATCGGAGTTGTAGTCAGCCCACGCCACGCTGCGCACCTGACCAGATTTATGCGCGGTAAATACCGGTACGGAGCTCAAATTCCCTCTCGAGTTGGCATGGACCAAGATCGTGCCATCGGCGGTGCCGGCCAAGAGATCGAGCCAGCCATCATTGTTCAAATCGCCTAGCGCGATAGCATTAAGGGGCATCCCCGTTCCCCAAGCACTCGCTTGAATTGGGGCCGTGTTCGTCAAAGTGTAGACCCTGATATTCCCGGTGCTGGTACCCACCACCGCTTCCAAGCGCCCATCGCGCTTGCCCAAATCTCCGATGACGATGCTCTGCGCTCCATCGAAAGGGAAGACGTTGGAGCTTGTATTGGAGAAAGTACCATTTGCATTCCAATACACGGTGCTCTGCCCTGTCGAGGACACCGCGCCCAGCAGTAGATCTATCTGCCCATCACCGTTCGCGTCTGCCCAGGCTGCACCATTGGCGGCGATCGCGCCTGCTATGGGCGTGATCTGTGGTTGAAGATGTCCAGCCATCGTTTGATAAAGTAACCCAGGCCCTGATTGAGCGCTAAGCGACAAACTTAAGTTACGGTTGTCCAAAGCAACCGCGCGCGCGCTCCACATGTTCGCATGCGCCGGGCTATTGCTCAGCAACAGCCTAGCTGTACCGGGCTTGATCGCTTGGTTGACATTAAAGGTCACTTGAGGGGGATCATCGGCTACTGCCAAGTCGAGCTCGCCATCACCGTTGAAATCGCCCCAATCAATGGCGAGCGGCGTCATAAAACGCTGGGTCACCATCAAGCTAGCCAGTTTGAAAGGTAAATTAGCGGCTGGCGCTTCATTGTGATAGATCCGAACTTGTCGTTGCAGCGGAAAAGCTGCTGCCAGATCGAGATAACCATCACCATCGTAATCACCCCAGGCAAAGTCGTAGGGCCAAAATGGTGAAGTGTCAAATACGGTAGCGCCATTCGTATCGGTCAGCACACCCGCCTGGTTTTTCAAGAGCACAAGGCGATTGGGAAAACGGCCCATGACGAGATCGGGATAACCATCGTTATCGACATCGGCGGTCCCGATCGCGGCCGTGGCCGACGTGCTTACGCACGTCGCGGGAGTCGTGAATTGGCCGTGACCATTGTTGCTAAAGCGCAGCACCGGACACGGCACGCTGATCGCTGCTGTGCTGGCAATCAAATCAAGTGGGGAGCCGGGGAGGACGATGACGCGTGCCAATGGATAGTCTGAAGTAAAAACTTCGGTCTGCGTAAAGCCACTTCCATCAAAACGAAAGATCGGATTGCGAACGGCTCCCCCGGTTGATGCGCCGCCAACTGCAATTAGTTCCAAATGACCATCATCATTCAAATCGGCCCAACGGACCCCGAAGGCGGGGTCGCCCGGCAAGGACCAGGCCGGGTTGGTCAGCTGTCCTGCGAGGTTGTGATAAACGCTGATGCCGCTGGAAGTGCCGAGTGCTAAATCGAGAAAACCATCTCGATCAAAATCGCCCCAATCTTGGCTAAGCGTCCCGCTGATGAGTGAGCTGGCGTTACTGGCAATGAGGTTGCCGTCTTTCGTATAAGAAGTCGAGGCGTGGCGGTCACGATCGTGGTTTGATTTACTCGGCTCGACTAGACGTGCGTCAGGCATCACTGCCGCGGAAGACTCCAGTATGGGTGAGTTCGTTGAGGGTTGAAGGTTATGGGGTAGAAACGGCACAGCTAGCGGAGTGTTTGGTTTAGGCAGCTGCGCGGCTTGAACCGGCGAAGCGCCCAGGCTTAGGACGCTTAGTACTAATACCCCAAAGACACAGGTCACGCTATTGACCAAGATAAACTTGGTGATGGTGCGAAATGCCGGTGAAACCATAGCTAGCCTCGATCTTGGAAGTGGCCCTGAGCGTCGGGGCGGCAGAGGGACACTATCACTTCCCTGACACATATGCAGTGATCATGGCCCGCATGGCCCCAGCGACCACGAATTACTGGAGTCAGACTGACTGATTTGGCCGATATCTTGATACTCGGCAACCACCGCGTATTCCTGGCCACATGTATTTGGAGCGGACAATTTGTCCACATAGGTGCACGTTACCGCGTCGGGTAGAGACTGGGTGCAAGCAGACGGAAGCACTTTGATCTGAGCCTGGGTTGTGCCGCCGTTACTATAGCGTTTGACTAGGAAATTAATGACCTTGCTCAAGTCTGATTGCAAGTAATTCCACGTCAGTGTGACCGTTACGGCATCGCCGCCGATCACTCCTGCAGCAGAACCATCGATCCCGTAGGGTGGAGGCGCCGGTTGTACCCTGGGTTCAAAAATCATGCGATAGCTCGTCACAACACCGGCCGCATTGCTCGCCGTTAAGAGATAGTCTACACGGGCCTCTGCCAAGGACTGCGTCGGATAAGCTGGCGTGGGACTTTCGTTACCGTCGCTATTTTGATAAGGAAATTCGGATTTTTTGGTATTGTTGATGGACAACGTCAGCATAATCTGTGAACCGGCGTTGTGCGTCAACCACGTTAAGGCTGCGACTTGCCCCGCCCAGATTTGATATTTGATGGTGTTGGTCACCGGCGTTGGCAGCTCTTTCAAGCCGCACGAGGTTGAATCGTCTGGATCGATGTCACATTTGGCCTTAAACGAGCTAATGCTTGGTAACGGAAGCGGGTTCACCGTGATGGAGGTATTTCTTTGTACCCTTTCCACCTTCTGAGTATTATCTTTGTAACTTACGGTGATAATGAACGTGCCGGTATTACCGGGGATCGCCGGGAGACTACCTACCGCAGGTAATCCACTTGTAGGCACAAAGAGAATATCGGGGCTGCTGATCGTAATATCGGTGAAGCTGCCAGACACCGTCCACGACAAGATTGCCGTACCACCCTGATCAATCGCATTTGGCGCTATCAAGAAGGAATCAATCGTCGGCGCGGGGATGGGTTCGTCTACTTTCACTGTCTTAGTTGACACCGCATTGACGGGGCCGTTAATGGCCGTCAGGATGAAGATTGTCGTCTTGTCGACCGCGACAGTCAGTTCACCTTGCGCCGGCAGCCCCTTGAGGTTAATGTCCGCTCCTCCCGACAGAGTCACATCGGTGGTTGGCCCTGAGATTTGCCACTGTAATTTCACATTCTGAGCATCCACCGTACCGCGCACCACTTCTGTGGGAAGCACCTCAAACACCGGAATGGTCGGCGGCTGTGGCGGGGGTGGTGCCTTGCTCACCGTAACGTGGAATGGCCCGACACTTGCCGTCGACTCAGAACCCGGCGGCCCATTGGTGGCGATGAGTTGATAATCCATTCCAGGCGGCAGCGGCGCTTGCGTGAGATTACCTTTGGGTGGATATTTATCGGCGCCGGGAATACCGATGATCTTCACTGTCTCTGAGCCGAGTACTTCCCAACTGATATTGACACTCTGCCCTTCGGTGATAACGCGCGGTTGAACGTCAAACAGCACGATCGAGGGTTTGGGAACAGGCGTCGGCGTGGGTGTGACCACGGCAATGACGATCTGCCTGGGCTCGGCCGTGCCATAGCGATTGACGGCGCCCAAGGTATAACTCGTGCGGTTCAGCGGTGCGACGCTTAACGAGCCGGTATCGGTCGGCGTTAACGACTGCATTAAGCCATCACTGCCGATCAAGGTCACTTTTTCCGCACCCAGGACGCGCCACATCAAATTGGTCGACTCACCGAGCACGATGATCGTGCGTGACACCGGCAGCGTATCAAACGCTTCGATGTTAGGGGGCACCGGTTTCACGTTCACCGGCACCCACTCGCTTTGTACCGCCAGAAAGGGCAGCAAGTCCGAAAGGAAATTGCCCGCCAGTAAGCGGTAACGTAGGGATTGGGGTGGCGTCAGCGTCTTTGTCCCATCCGGCGCAGCGACTGACTCCACTTCTTGCAGCGTTGTAGCGCCATCGGTGGTGGTGATTTCTTGGATTAACTTCAAATGAACAAACCGTGAAGTCTCCCAACCTAACGTCACACTCTGGCCTCCCAAAATATCGGAGGGGCCGGTCGGAACAAAGGCGTTGATGTAGGGATGGAAAATCCAAACGGCCAAGCAGGTGAAACACGCTAACATCACCAGCAGGACCCACGGGCCGATGAGGGGCGCGGCCTGAAGTTGCCCCAGAACCGATCGGGGTGTCTGCTGCCCGCTGAGCGGCATGCTGGTGACTGTTAAAGAATAACCATGCTTGCGGAAACCCACCAGACGGCGCTTGACGGGTGTGACATAGATCGCCAGGGTCGTGGATGTTTCTGGCGGTAAACGCACCTCTGTCTGCCGCGCGGAACGCCCCGCACCCTGTTCGGGCTGTTGATATTCAAAAGCGCAGCCGTGCTGATCGTCTTCGCCATCCACGCGAAAGAGCGCTTCGGCATTGCCTTTGTTGGTCAACGTCAGGCGGGTGACGGCGGTGCGTTTCTTCCTGCTAAACCCCGTATAATTTTGGCGTGGTGACAGATCGCTGACCGCCGAATCAAAGAAAGGATTGAGGTTGATCGTGGCGCCCAGACGCGTGGTGCGCCCGGCATGATTGGGCGAAGTAACGACGACGGCGAAATGATGCGCGCCCGCGCGGCTCGCCGGCACCCGCGGCGGCGTGATTGCAATGGTGACCGACGCATGTTCGCCCTCATTCAAATTGAGGCTGGGCGGTTCGATGATCACCCACTCCGGATCAAGCCCCTCGATGGCGATGTCAAACGTTGCCACAATATCGCCGCCATTGATCAGGTTAAGCGGATAAGACGCGGTTTGCTCGCATTCAATGGTCGCGTCGCGCTGGAGCAGTTCCGCGATCAGCACCTCGTCGATGTGATCGGCCGGCGGCAATGGAATGCGCAGTGCCGAAAGCGCCGAAGCCGCACCCGGGGCAATCGGTCGCACCGCTGCCGCGGCTCCTGCCACGGCCAAACCTAACGCAGCGGCTGTTGCCGCGCGTCGTGCTTCATCGGGCGACTGGCCCGGTTGGCCATTTTCCATGAGCACCAACGAATATCCGTTGATCTCCACGGTGCTCCAGCCGTGCAAGTCATACCCTTGATTGGGCTTCAAGGGCTGCCCGTCCAGTGACACCTGCCCGTCTTGATCCAGGATCATAATCTGGTAGGGCTTGTCACGCTGATCGATCATCGCCAGGAAGGGCGCGACCTGCGGGCCTTCGATGACAATGTCATTCTCCGGATCACTCCCAATATTGGTCGTGCTCTTGGCCGGATCAAGATCATGGAAAGACAGGCTGCCATCCGGATTGACGATTTCGAGTTGATCAAACGCGGTCATTACTTGTTCCCTGCAAATTTAAGTTAGAGCGCCGACTTCGCGCTTAAGGATAACGGCTATCCTAACGCGCCCGTATTCGCCAGCAGTAACGTGATCACAATCAGCACACCAATCATGACGCCGGCGACGATGAAGAACGGCAGATAATACTTGATTAGCGGTACTCCGGCGACTTGCAGCTGCCCGGTTTCGATCAACGGCGTCGCTTGCGCCGGCTCGATCGCGCGTGAGCTGACCCGAAAGGTGTAGTGCTGCGTCTGATCGGGATGCCCGGGATTGATCAGCAAACTGAGCGCCACCACATCTCCCGGTTGCAAATAAGGTGTATACCATGCGCCCGGTGTAATGTCCAGAGCGGGCGTCGGCGGCGGCATTGGTGCGCCATAGCCTGCAGCGACCGTGCTGGCGGCCGCGGTGTTTGTGGCTGATGCTGAACGCGAAGCGCCCCCCAGACTCTGCGCTTGTTGTCCGGCATATTCCACCCGCTGTGCGGTGTAATCCACGTTGCGCGCCGTCGCCGCATACTGAGTGAAACGCTGTCCGATCGAGCCAGGAATAATCGTACCCAGTGTGTACGCCAGGTCAACCAGGACACGCCCTTTTTCACGCATTTGATTGGGCTGCTTGGGCTGATCGGGCTGTGCGGCCGGCGTCGGCTTCTGCGGTGTCGGCTCACTCGATCGGGCCACGGGCTTTTCCACGGACTCCTGGGGCATCGCCACACCGTTCAGCAGCAAGCGGAACTTTAAGACGTTCGCCGGATCATCGGCCAGCAGCTCATACCGCGTGGGCACGTTGCCCAGGTTGCGCAGTTCCACGCGGCACGTGCGCTGATACGAGCGGCGCATCACTTGGATGGTGCGCCCCACGGCGAAGCCGGCCGCCATCACGGTAATAATCAAACCGACCATCAGCAGCACGCGCAGCCAGGTGTAATCGGTATCCTGCACATTAAAGCTCATGGGTAAGCTGGCGCGGGCGAGTTGCCCCTTATCATCTATCGCACGTACCGTGACGATATGTTGCCCGGGCGATACGTCGCGTGTATCCAGTGTCAGATTAAATGGCGGCGTCTGATCGCTGCTCACCACTTGATTGTCCACGATGAGATCGATCTGCGCCACCGGATTGAGCGCCGTGATGTTCACGTTGAGTTTGATCTTCTCGCCGATCGAGACGGTATCGCTGGGGGACGAAACAACCAGATCGAGCGGAGGCACCACGTTCAAGCGCACCTGTGCCTGCCCGGTGTTGCCCGCCCGATCGGTGGCCCGCACCGCTAACGTATGCGGCCCCGGCGCGAATTGCGTCGTGTCCCAATCGAAAGTGTACGGAGCCAGCACTACCTTGCCCAATAAGCCGTTATCGACGAAATACTCAACCGACGTCACCGGTTCCGGCGCAGCGACAATCACTTTCAGCGCGACCACGCCGCCTACCGTTTGCCCGTCGGTCAAGCTGGGAAACAGCACCGACACCGTCCCTGCCGAGGTGAACGCAGCGAATGCATTGGCCGTGAGTCTGCTGCTAATCATCAGTACGAACAGCACAAGAAGTAAGATACGTTTCATAGTGGCCGTTCCAAAAACCGCCGACTTCGCGCTAGCGTTGAGCGCCCAGAGGTCGCTCACGCGACGGATGGGACTAGGTCAGTTCCAACGTTAAACTGTGCTTGATGCACGGCGCAACTTGAACAACTTGCGATACCGTGGCGACTTCACCCGGATACGCGTTCGGCGCAGTGACGCGAATCGTCAAGCGGCGATCCCCCGCCGGCGGATGTGGCTTTTGCGGATGTCGCAGCCGGAATAACACTTGCTTTTCCACGTCAGGAAACAAAATCGGAGCAGGGCCTAATTCATACGAATCAGGATCAAACCCCTCCACTTCAATCTTGAACTGCACCCCGGTCTTATCGCCTTGATTCTTGATCGTGATCGCTCCATCGATGGGCTGTCCGGGCGTTAATAAGGCTTGCAACAGGGTAAGGTTCAACCCGATCGGATTGCCTTTGCGGACGGCGGCCACAGCCGCCGTTGTCACGCCCAGCGCGGCCACAATCACCGGCGCAGCGCGATTGGCGGCGCTGGGTTGCGCAGCGACCGCACCCGCTGCGGCATTCGTTGCGCTCGCTACGCTCGCACCCTCGCCGTGAAAGATAAACGTCAACTCGCCCAGACGCACGGTGTCGTCATCGGCCAGATCAATAGCCGCCCGTGGCGGAAGTGATCGTTCACCATTCGACCCCAGCAATACCTCAATCGTGCCCATGTTGACCAGGCGATAGCCTAAGCTGCTGGTCGGCGAAGGCACCAGCTGCAAATGACGCGCGACCAGACCATTGCCGTGCCACGTTTCAATGACGATGTCATTGCGCGCATCGCTGCCAATGTGAATGATATTTTTATTTAGCGGAAAACTTCTGCACCATCCGCCCTTATCGATGACTTCGACCGTGCCTCGCTGAGTCATTGGCCGATCACTCCGTTTCTAGCGGCCTGCCGCTTATTGGGAGCGGTTGGTTTGCGCGTGGCGCGCCACCGCATAGGCCATGATGTTGCTGCCCCATTCGTGCGCCGCCCGGATTTCTTCGCGTGATGCCGCCTGGCCGCGACGCTCACCTTGCCAGAGACAGCCATAATCACACGACGACAGGATGACGCCCTCGCCCACCTTGATGCTGGGCGTACCTTCAGTCTCAAATCCGACCGGCGGCACGGCAAAGAAATTCGGTTCGTTCAGCAGGACATGATCGGCCGGCAAGTCAGTTAATGTGGTGCCGAATGAAGACAGCATGTCGAGAAAAACCGGATCGGCTTTACCCGCCGCAGTAGCTTTGTGGCAAGACTCGAGCAACAGTGTACCACCACTGCGCAGATAAACATACAAGACATTCATCTCATCGGACGCCAATTGAAAGTCGCCTTGAGCGACGAGGTAGACCAGCGTGTAGCCGCTTAGATCGGCACCAGCGACCAGCGCAACGGCATCGTCAACCCACACCGGTTGATCCCCGTGACGAAGCACCCGGGCTAACACGTTAGCGCCATGGCCGTGTTGCTTCGCGGCTTTATCGGTGGCCTTGCCCACATAGCACACGGCGACTTTAACGGCGGGTCGGGCTGAAGTGCCAGTCTGACGTCGAAAGCGCAGATCGATCTGATTGAGGCCGGGCTGCAACACGTTAGCGGCCTTGGTGATAGGCGAGTCTGCACCCTGCCGATCAACGCGCGCCAACTCGACGTAGGGCGCAGCGAGATCGGGCGGCGTACCTACAGCTTCAAGACCATACTGCGCGCGCACCAAGAGCTTTACGTCGGTAGCATCCTCTGCGGACGTGGCACTATCCTCGGCTTTGGGCTGGCTTTCATCGTAGGAGAGTACCAGATAAAGCGGGCCTTGTGCAGCACCCAGATCGAATGATAACGACTCTGGCAAAACGATGACCTGGCCGGCTGCGTTCACAGCAATGCCGGGTTGAATATAAACCGAACTGTCCGGCGGATCGCTGGCAATCACCTCCAGGCCGGTCAAGATGCCGGGTTCATGGTTGAGCAGGTTGTGATAGCGCTGCTGCTGCCGGTGATAGTCGTGGGCTTCTTCCCAGACATCCGCCGTCACCACCATCCCATCATACGGCTTGATCCGTCGAAATGGATATTGCTTGAAAAGATCTTGTTGGCTCACGGTCATTTATCCTCGTCGTGCGTAGTAACGATTTCAAATCGTTACTACAAGACTACGGTTGGACGATTTAAGCAATCAACAACGCGGCACGCGCCAGGCCCTGCAAGGCTTCTTCCAGCTCTTCGGTCAAGATGTGCCGCACCTGTTCGCCATCCGGCGCAGCTTGATCGGCGGCCTGCTGGGCCGCCGCTTTCTTGCCATCGACTGCTTGCAAGATTAAGGTACCTGCTGCCACTGATTTTTCGAGTCCGGCTAGCAAGTCTGCCCGATCGTGCGTGCCATCCAAATGGGATAACACATATTGCGCAATGCCTTTGAGTTCGGCCCGCGCATGACACAGGTTAGTCACTTCCGGGCCGCTCTGAATTTGATAACGCGCCCAGGGGCTGGCCACGGGACGCTCGCTGACCTGAGACGCAAAGCGCGGCGCCCACGTATGCAGCTCAATCAATCGACCGCTATACGCATAGCCTTTGAGCAAGTTGGCGCTGAGTACTTGCGTATCTTGCGCGCGGGTCGTCGGCTCAGGTGCGGCTTGGCCCTCGTGGCGCTGTTGGCCCTCGTGGCGCTGTTGGCCCAGATGCGCATACGCCTGCTCAAGCAGCTCTGCAAATGGAACGGCTTGCGGCCAAATCTCCGCTAGATACAGCAGGGCCGCTTTCGTCACTGGATGATCGGTGGCAAATTTCAGGCCTTCCGGATTGCTAAACTCTTCCACCGAGATCGAACGCACGTCGGGGTTGGGTGAAGCCGATCGGGCATTGGCCGCAACGTAGAACTGCTGAATCCGATCGGGCCGCAGCTGACGCACAATCGGCACAGCCTGATGCACCAACAGCGTTTTGCGGAAGGTGCGATTCCGTAGAAAATCCATGTACTGCTCCAGCTCGATCAGGTCATGGGACAGTTTGAGCAAATCCTTGCTGGTCTGGGGCGGAAAGTCGTTGAGGAAGACGTCGCTGAAGTTGGCTTCGCACAGGTACTGCAAGTTGTGGCGTGCCGCCCAGGCCGCAAACTCGTGAAAATAGATCGGATCGTTGACGGCTTCGAGTTCTTCGTGATAGACATACGAATCGGTGCTGGAGCCGATGTGCTCGGCCTCGCTTTGCAGGAAACCCGCATAGGCTTTGATCAGCCGGCTGTTACTCAGTTCACTGGCCGTGGTAAGGGATTCGGTCATGAAGCTCAGTAGCTCGCGCGCTTGCGCAATGCGCATGCGCGGCTCGGCCACCGCGCGCGTGTGATACAGCATCATCCCGCGAATGTTGCCCAGCATATGCCAGCCGGGATAAGTGTTATAACTGATATAGGCGATGCCGTTGGGCGCTAGATTCTGTTGGCAGATTTGCAGAATCTTATCGCGCACCGGGACGGGGACCCACGAAAAAATACCATGCACCAGGATGTAGTCGAACTGCCCTAACTCGGGCGTGACATCCAAAATATCCAACTGCTGGAGTGTGATGTTCTGGCAGCCCACCGCGGCAATGGCCGCTGCCCCATCGCTGATCTGAACCGCCGACGCATCAATGCCCACCAAGGTACTATCGGGCAGCTCCAGGGCCATCGGGATGAGATTGCCGCCGCCCGCACAGCCTAGTTCCAAAACGCGACAGCGCGTGACCGGCGCAGGAGTCAGTCCCAACAAGGTCGCCGCCGTCGCCAGATTATCGGGGTGAGTGAAGACATGCGAAGTGCTCGGATAGGGCACTTCGTCGTAGCTATTGATACCGGTGGGATTGACGATCGGCATGCAATTCCTTTAAGATGTTTCTTCGATGTTCAACGTATAAGCGGTATGCGCCGGTTTTTCCGATTCAATGATCGCTTCGATTTTGCGCCGCCGCTCTTTGCGTTTGTCTTCATTTTCAGCGGGTGGCAACCGCAAGAACACATCGAAGGTATACGACACGTTGTGCTTGCCCAAAGCGGCACTGGGGCCTAACCGCGTAATTTTGCCCAGCGTAAAATTGTGCGCGCGATGCTCCGCGATGCGGGCCAGCTGGCCGGTATAGATTTCCAAATATTTTTGCAAGCCGTGGCGTGTGCCGCGCTGTCGATACAGCGGCACCATCGCGCTGAGCAGCCGCCGCCGTTTCTCATCGGGCCATTGCTCGTCCAGTACCAGATCGACCCAAGTCGCCAACCAGGGCAGCAAGTCGTTCGGCGTCAGGCGCGGATCGAAATAGTCATGAATGTTGTCGATGCGGTCCTCGATCGGCTCCCAAAAGCTTTCAAAGAGCATCAAGAACCGCCCCATGAGATCGTCTTGTTCGGTGTACAGCGCGGGCAAGTATTTGAGATAACGGCCCTTGGCCGAGACGGCGATGGTCACGGTCTCCGACCTCGCGGTAAGAACTGGGGGCTCCTCACCACCCGATCGGGCGGTGGCGGCGACCACGGCGCGGCTGCTCAACGATCGATCGTGTTCCGTCGGCGCGATCGTCGCTTTGAGTTGATACTCATAGCGCTCGCCGGGCTGCACGTCTTGGTTGAGGTTCCAGATCAGATAGCGCGCGTCTTCCACAAACACCAGCTGCGGCAGGCTGCCCTCGTGCTTGGGTGAAGCCAACGTCGCACCCGGCACGAGGCCGTCGGGGATCGTAATCCGCAAGGTAAAGCCGGCCAACGCAGCGTGCACGTCGACACGCGTGAACAACGTCACTGTCTCACCCGGATAGCGCCGATAGAAATCAACCACGTGGGCAATGCTCAGCGTGGTTGGCGGCACTGGTGTCGTATCGTCGGGATGATGCGTCATAGTTCTGTAACCTTGACTTCGTGTTCTAATGAGCACAACAGCGCATCGGCCGGAATGTCCAGTTTCTTCTGATCGACCATTCTCAAGGGAACAGCGCTTGGCCCGGTGGGCGGGCTGTCTTCATCTTGTGCCGCGCCGGGCATTTTTTCTTTCGCCGGTACGACCGACCGCCAACTGATCTGAACATCGAGCACATGTTTAACCCCCGAGATTTTTTGGACCAACGAATAAACCTCAGAGACGAACAGCGCCCGACCAAACGGCCAACCTTCCCAATCGGAATCCATAATGTCACTGGCGACACTGTTGGTAGCTTCAGCCGCCAGAGGTGAGATGAAGTCCTTCAGGCTTTCGATGACGCGCGCTTGAACAGGCCCCGGTTGGCTGTACTCCGACACGACGATTTCCACCAGCACTTTGACGCCCACATAGCGCGGTTCGCGGATGCGCAAATTTGTCGTCAACAACCGGAATTGATCAAGATGTTTGTCGATCGTCTTCGCCAGTTCAGGATCAAGATACAGTTTTGTTAGATCGCCCAACTTCAAGCCGTCAAAGGCCGCCGGCACAATCAGCAGTTCCAGTGTGCCCGGGGGCAGCAAAGTATCTTTACCAGGGGCCCGGCACTTCACGCGCGCGACCGCGCGGCTGGCCAGCTTCGCCAGACTCTCATAATCCTCCGCCGTGACCGCCCGTTGTTGGGCGCGAATTTCCCGGCGGGCGCGCAGCTGCGCTTCTTCGAGTGTCTCCGCATCCCGGCCGCCTTCGGCGCGCACCATGTTGGTGACGCGATCGATGTAGGGGAAGGCCGACTTCAGCACTTCAATGCGCCCGGCTGGCATGTTGCCGATGATGCCCCCGCCGTGTCGATACTGGGTGAAGCGCACCATCCGGTTGGCTTCCGGCACCCGTCCGTATTGGCGCATCGCGCCATCGCCCTGGCGAATGCACGGGCCAAAGCTGACCTCGCCCGAAGACGCTTCCAGCACGAAGTGTCGATCGAAGTGGTCGGATTCCGAGAAATCGTTCACGCGCGTCCAGGGAATGAAGACCAGCTCGCCGTCCTGCAGCTCTTCAATCTCGATCGTTTCGTAGGCATGCAAGTCGAGCACCGGTGCCTGCTGCACGTGAAAAACCTGCCCCGGCGTGCCGGTGGTATAACCCAACACTTCTTCTTTGACGGCGACCGCATGCGTGGCCCGCGTGGTCGCGCCTAACGCATAAGCTGTCACACCGACCACGCGGGGTGACTGCGTGTACATCCCCTGCTCTTCCCGCCGTTGGTCTACCCGGCAGCGCAGCCAATAAGCCGTGCGTCCGTGCACCTGATCGACTTTCAGCGTCAGCGGCAAATAGAAGGCGATCTGCCCGCGCGGATTGTTGAGGCCGCCCGTGGTATCTTTTTCGCCGGGGAAATTGCTGGGCGTAATTTCGGCCCATTGCCCGTTCCCGATCGAACACTCCCACACCCACGGCGGATCGCTGCGCTTCACACCCGTTGCCTGTGTTTCTTCGCAGACAAAATCGAATTTCAAAATGTGCCCGCTCAGATTTTCGGCGTCGTCGAAGCCCAGATAAAACATATCGCCCGGTTTAGGACGCGGCTGAGAGAAGGCATAGAACGTCTCGACGCCCAGCCGTGGCAGATAATTTTTCACGAAATCTTCTTCGCGCCGCAGCTGCGTCAATTTGGGCGGCAGGATCGCCAACCGTGAATCGGTGGTAAAGATAATCTCGCGTTCTTCGTCGGTGGCGCGGGTTGCCACTTCCACACCCTGCGGGACGACCGCGACCGTGTTGTCTTCCGCGCTGATCGGAAAAGGCGTTGACAGTCGGAAGGTCAAGTCCACGCGCGCGCTGCTGGCCGGCTGCAGCTGCAATCCCAGCAATTCCAAAAACTTGATGTAGTTCTTGTCCGGCACCCGGTTCAACCGATAAGTGAGCAGCTCGGTCATCCACGCAAAGAGTTCAATCAGCGTGATACCGGGATCGCTCAGGTTGTAATCCGTCCACTCCGGGCAATAGCGAATGATCCGGCGCCGGGCCTCGTCGACCAAGTCGCGCTGAAACCGCAGATCATCCAGGTTGGGCGTTGGCAATGACATACACGACCTCAGAGATTTTGGATTTTAGATTTTAGATTTCAAATCTGCAATCTAAAATCTTGGCGGTGTTTACTCGCCCGGCTCCGCCTCACCGGACAGATAAAACGGATAAACGATGCTGCGCTCATTGTAGGTATCTCTGACACGATATTTGATCTCAAGCAGCAACGCCCCGTCATGCTCGGGATCAGTCGCCACCTCCACCCCCTTCAACTCGATGCGGGGTTCCCAGCGATCCAGGGCTTGCGAAACGTAGAGGATGGCCAGTCCTTCGGTCGCGGCATTGTGCGGTGCAAAAACCAATTCATGAATCCGGCAGCCGAATTCCGGGCGCATCATGCGTTCGCCGGGCATCGTTCCCAAAATGATGCGGATGGCTTGCTCGATGTCGCGTTCTCCACTGGCTAAAGCAATCGCGCCGCGCGGATTCACCTGCAGCGGAAAAGCCAGTCCCTGCCCGATAAATTCTCGATCGCGAATGTTTTCGTTCACGCAGCTTCCCTGCCGAAAAAATCGGCATTCCGATCGGCCCGGCCGACCCGATTGCTTGATCTCGCTTTACGCCGACTTCGCGCTAGCGCCGACTTCGCGCCAGCGCCGACTTCGCGCCAGCGGTGAGAGAGGTGGCTTACCCGCCGATCATCACCGTTGGACATCCCAGGACGATAGTGCCGCCGTGCGCCGTCGTATCGCCCATCCGCGCGGCCGGCTTGCCGCCGATGAGTACCGTCGCACTGCCCTTAACGATCGTGTCAGGCGGCCCGACGCAGACGCACATATCGCCCATGACGGCCGCCGGCATACCGCCAATCAAAACTGTCGGAGCACCCGGCCCTGTAATCGGCCCGCCGACGTGCGGAATAGGCGGTACACCCGGCGTTTGCATGGGGCACGTGTGCATGTCTGTTAGACGAGCGGCTGGTGGCATAGCAGTTTTCTCTTGAATTAGTTGATCTTGACGATGCCGCCCTTGACTTCGGTCATGGCGCTGCCGCTGACACTGACCTGCGCGCCCTTGAGCTCGGCCTGTGACGTACCGTCCAGACTGAGTCCGGCTGTGCCCTTGACGCTGGCTTTCGCCATAGATTCCAACGACATGGCCTGTGTACTCTTGATAGACACTTTGCCTTTAGCTTCGACCGTAAAATCGCCGTTGACGTTGATCGCCAGGCTATTCTTCGTCGAGTCGATCACCATTTGGTTGTTGCCGGTTTTATCCTTGATGGTGATGCTTTCACTGCCGCTTTTGTCGTCCAAGATCACCGTGTGGCCGCTTTTCGATGTGATCGAGACCTGCTCTTCGCCTTGCTTGTCGTCCAGCAAAATCACGTGCCCGGCGCGCGTCTTGATGATGCGCTGATTGACCTTGCCGTCACTGCCCACCACCTCGCTGTTTTTCTTGAGCGGCTTATCCGTATTGCTCCACAGCGCCCCGACAATATAAGGATGATGGACATCCCCGTGTTCAAACGCGATCAATACTTCGTCATTGACTTCGGGCAAATAGAGCAGGCCACGACCGGAACCCGCCATGGGCGATGCCAGGCGCACCCAGTCACTTTCGATATTATCGCCCAGCCAGGGATACTTTACTTTCACGCGGCCCACATCGTCGGGATCTTTGAGATTGGTCACTAAGCCCACCACCACACCTTGCACTAAGCCATGGGCCCCGCCGTTATTCGACTCCAGCAGATGGCTTAAAGTGTTGGGCTGCCGGCCACTGATGCTGAAGCGGGTCTCATAACCGTTGGCGTTGTAAATGTGCGTGGCTGACGTGACGAAATAATCTCCGCTGAAGCGCGTGCCGACGCCCTTGATCTTGATCTTATAACCCGCCTTAACGCGCGGATCGCCCGTGCACGACCCTTCGGCCTGTACAAAGTCACGACTGATATCATTGCTCAGACCCTCGGCGAGCGCGTTTGCTTCATCGGCGGTGAATACCGGCTGATCGGTTACAACCGCTTCGGCCGTTCCAAAGGCCGATTGGGCGGCTGCCCCGCCGGTTTTACCAAAACCGCCTTGATTGAGCGAACTATTGGGGGTGGCCTGACCGGTAATGGCTTTTTTCGTTTTGACATCCCAGCTCAGGACTTTCATCTTGTCCGCTTGATGGGTTCCCGCCATCGTGGGTTGGAAGCTCGTCAGATTCTCGGCCAGTTTCAGTTCGGGTCCGGTCCCCAGTGAAGCATCACCTTTTTTGAAATATAGCTGGCCTTCTGCGGAATAGACCTGATAGCCAATGCGTTCCGCCCGCGCCGCTAAGAACTCCATGTTGGTCTGATTATTCTGCAAGATGTAATCGTACGTCACCGTGGTTGAATCGGCCTGCGCGGATAACCCCGCTTCGCCGGCGATCTTGCTCACCAGATCGCTGTCTTTCTGTTTGAGGAAAGTTCGCGTCTTCTTGCCGCGATGCAGGCGATGCGCCTTGTCGTAACCGCGTACCACCAACAAGGTATCTCCCGAAGCCGAGAAACTCGGCTCCAAAGCGGTGATCTCGCCTTTGATGAGGATGCCTTGCGTGCCATCGGGGCTTTTCGCCGAGAGCTCCACCTCTTTACCCAGTTCGAACAGGGTATCATCGACCCACTTTAATTGCGGGTCGTAAAAAGAGAGCGAGAACATACTCGGCAGCTGCAGGCTGGTGTCAACCACGGCCTCGCGCAGGACGGTCATCAATTCAGCGGGGACATCACTGCCGCCGACTTTGATGAAAATTTGAGAAAGATGTGAGTCTGGCATAAGCCCGCTTCCTGAAATAGAGTCGGAGTCTTACGGCAACGGGACAAGCTTCAGCACTTGTCCAGGTCGCAAATCCAACGGATTGGCCAATTCGTTCGTTTCGGCGATGTGCCGCCAATAGGCAGAATCGCCGTATTCCTGATACGCAATCCAATCCAGCGTCTGCCCTTCCAGCACCACCCACACCTTGCGCGACTCGGTGCGCGTGGTGGGATTTTGCGGACGCGAGGCTTCTTCCACCTGCTTGAAGGTTACCGCGACCTCGGCCCGCAAGGGCGTGCCGTCGGCCTTGAACATGGTGAACTTTTGTGACAGTTTGGTGATGGCCGCCGTAAACGTCAAGAAGCGGCCCCATTCAAACCGGCACAGTGAGGGTTCGCCTTTGCCGGTCTTGGCGTTCTTCTTGTTGGGATCGACCTTGGACAATTCGATCAGCGTTTGATAAGTATCGCGGACATCCTTGCCGGTGTCGGTGGTGTCGAAGAGAAAAGTCATATTGAGATCGCTGGCTTGCCCGCCGGCAAACGAGAGCGTAGAGGCATCACCGCCGATGCTGGTATCGACATTCCAATTGATGGTCCGATCCAGCGAGAAGGCGTCTGGATTGAAATGACACGTGACCGATTTGCTCGCATCGCTAACACTGACGATTTTTGCTTTTTGAACATTAGGTCTGTCGGGCATAGCCTAATCCTCCTCAGAAAATCCCTAACGGAAAGATCGACGTTCACGCTCTACCGCCAGCATGTGCTTAATAATGGGATAAACCTGGCGCGCCAAGTCATCCAAGTCCGCTAGCTCAGGCGTTTCTGGTCCGGGCTCAACTGGAGCACTTTCCACACGCTGAATAAACCCGGGTTCCTGCGAAGTGGCCGACGGTTCGGTCGGCGTGCGCTGAATGACTGGTGTGATCGCTGAATTGCTCACGGGCGGCGCCGACGCCGCTGAAACAAATTCGTTCTCTACGAGTTTTGGTGTGGCTTTGGCTTCCGGTGCGCTCACCCGCTGAACCACAGGCTGATGCAGTGGTAAGTCAGGCAGTTTCGCGGCTGGCACTTGCTCATGACCGGCAATTCGCGCCAAGATCCGATCGCTGATATTGATCGCAGCTTGATCAGGTAATGGCACAGCACCTACCAGTGCAGGCGGCCCGTCCAGCTGACGTTGGATTGGTTCTTCCTCGACCGTCTGAATGTCCGCGACGTGCCGCTGCACGAGCGGCATTTCTGATCGAACGGGTGGTGCCATCGTTGCCGGATGCAATGCCTCACGCTTTTCAGCCGATGTTTCTGGCAATTGAAATGACGGAACTGATCCTGCTTCAACCGTTTGACGTTGGGCCAGCGGCATGCTCTGCGCCGATCGAGCGGGCGTGGACTCGGGGGTTGATGTCGGTAGAAATTCTTCTTTCAGCGCGGTTTCAGAGACAGGCGTGGCACGCTGCGGCTCACTCGTGTGACGTTGCACTGCCGCTGGCGTAGACGCTTGGTCTAGCTGGCGTTGGGCCAGCGGCACGTTCTTTGCCGATCGAGCGGGCGTGGACTCGGGTGTTGATGTCGGTAGAAATTCTTCTTTCAGCGCGGCCTCAGAGACAGGCGCAGCCGTCGGCGATTCACTTGCGTGACGTTGTACTGCCGCTGGAGTAGACGCTTGGTCTAGCTGGCGTTGGGTCAGCGGCACGCTCTGTGCCGATCGAGCGGGCGTGAAGTCCGCAGGCGTGATTGGCAGAGCGTCTTCATCTTCCCTTGCTGCCTCAGACGCGACCGCTGAAGTCGGCGGCCTACTCACTTGCCGTTGCACGACCGACGACACAGTGGACGGACTCGGTGATGTTTCCGGGTGAGCGGGAATCGGCGCGGGTTGCGCCGTGGTTATCGACCGTTGATCTAACGCATCCGATCGGGTAGATGTCACTTCAGGCCGCGCCTCAACCTCAGAAACCACCAACGCAGCTGCTGACTCGCTTGCGTGACGCTGCACGAGCGGCAGTGCAGCCGGAATGGACAGCTCTTCACGCGTGGAGGACGCGGTTCGTTCGGATGAGGCTTGATCGGCAAATACTGCGGTTGGTGCGGATTCAGCCGTAGGCCGTTGCAGAACTGGTGCAGCCGACGGTTCAGTATCACTTGATCCCAATTTATCCTGAACGGTCTCATCCACGGCGCGTTGGATTGAGGGAGTGCTGCTGATGGCTGATGGCTGCCCACGTGGCGTCGGCGAGCTGGCCGTCACGACCTTCACAGATGGCGCGACGGCAGCTGGGGTGTGCGCGGTTTGTGGCGTTGACTTGGAGGTTACTGCGTCACGCGTCTCTGGCGCTGCATTCACGGGAACAAGATCACTGGCTGGCTGTTGGAGTGGCGGCACGCTCCGCGCTGATCGCGTGGGCGCAGGTTCCGCTGCGGGCGGTGTTGTCAGGGGCGCAGCCGAGGGTGTCATCTCATAGGTGGCTGGCGCATTCGAAGAGGCCGACTCATCGGTTTGTTGGTGGACTATCGGCAAGGCAGATTCGATAGAGGACTCAGGCGCTGCGGACACGGTATCACTCGACAGCATCACGGGCGATACAGGGCTTGCCGCAGGCAGCGGTTCAACCGGTGCTGGCAGTTCCGAAGCAGCAGCGGCCTTGTGCTGAACAGGCTGCGGCCCGCTCGCTTTAGGCGGTGTTTCTCGTGACGTTGGCCCTCGTGGCGCCGGCCCTCTTGGCGTTGGCCCTCCGCGCGCTTTCGCCGGAGAAAATGGAGGAATCATTGCCGGTCGTGTGGGGACAGCTGTTGGTGTTGGCGCAGCAGGAACAGCTGAGTCAGGTTGGGGCGGCAACCCTTCAGCCGCCGGCATAGTCGTTGGCAATTGATCGGGAATGGAAAATGATTCAGCAGGCTGCGGCATCGACGCCGCAACTGGAATGTTGACCAAGTTTGAACTTCCGCGTGTCGGCAATTCTTCCACCCGAGAGATGGGACGAATTTGTTGCGCCGCCATCCGTGGCGGCGGTTGGGCTTCCTGGGGTGCAGTGTAACCCCATTGCTGCCGGGACTCTTCCACCGCTTTGGTAAACTCTTCAAAAGAGGTAAAGGCATGCGCGTAAGGGCCGGCTTCACGCGGAGGTGCAGGTGGCACAACTTCCTCGGCTGGCGGTGGCGCATAGTTGCGCGCTTTGGCCGCCTCGGTCGCTCTGAGAAATTCTTCCAACGAATTGAATGGTTTAGAATACGGCCCTTGAATTCGCTTGGCCGCCGGCTTCGCGGTTTCCGTGGGCGGTGGCGGCGTGTCATTGCGTTCTTTGCGCGCTTCAACCGCGGCGAGAAAATCTTCTAATGAATTGAATGGCTTGGAATAAATACCTGACGCAGCCGCAGGTTGTGCCGGTTGGGGTGGTATCCCGACTAGAGGAAGAGCATCGGCCTCTTCGGCCACGGGGCGGCTTGCATAAGATTCGTATTGAGCATGAACACGGCTCAGTGTCTGTTGCAGATATCCTGCGGTAAAGGCGATGGGTAAGACTTGTCCACTGGGCGAGGCGACCTGCGCCAGCCAATGCTGTGTCCAGGGCGCTAAAGCGCGCTGTATCCAGCGGGCTCGCGCCAGGATCGAGTTGATGATCGGGTCCGCCTCGCCCGATACGGTGGGGCGGGATGGCGCACTTTGAGTTGGGTCAGCGGATTGCTCTGCGTTCATAGTTAAACTCACGTGGCGTCGTCGGCCTAGGTGCAATACTGTTTAGTTAGTGCTCATCAACCGCGTTCTCGCGGTTGGCCCGCCCGCGAGGACGCGGGCTTGGAGCCTTATCTTAACAGTATTGGGCCTAGGTGTTCGCCCAATCGATCATCTTCAACCCGTGGTGTACCAGTTCCAGTGTTTCAACCGTGGCTTGATTGCTGTCCGATTGAAAATCCGGGCCGCTCCACTTAATCGGGTAGGCGTTTTCCAGATCCCACTGTTTCTTCCGGCTCAAATCGGAATTGTAGAGAATGATCGAGATGTTATGACGCTCAACCTTGCCGTCATACAACCCCTTTTCGAACCAGTTCCACAGGGCATTATCGGCCAGACCACGTTTCAGCGTGATATTCGATTGTTTAATGCGACCAGGCAACTGATGCGTAAAATCGTTGAGGCCGCCTTCCGGACGCGAAATGGTCTCGCGTTCCACCGTGAGGCCGCTGCATTCCGTAAACCAGCCCACCGTGACATCTTTGATTTTGACGGCAAATCTAAACTTGACAGTCGGATCGATTCGATCAGCCATAGGATTTCCTCGCTTACCTCACGACCATTTGCGGCCTAACCGTTCACGTTCTACTGAGAGTTCTTGCTTCAATAGCGCATACACCTTTTCAGCCAATACCGACAGATCGATTTTCGCAGATGGCGTGGCCCGATTGTCATGCGCCGCGTTGAGTCCTTCGTCAAGCGCACGTTGCACTAGCGCTTGTTCAGATCCTCCCCCCGCGGCAAGTTCCAGCGTCTCAACACCCACCTGGGCGCTATCCGTCTGAAAATCCGGCCCGTTCCAACGCACAGGATAAGCATTGGTCATATCCCAATGTCTGGCTTCGGTATGATCGGGATTAAGTAGGGTGATGGTGACATGCCGCCGCTCTACCTTGCCATCATACCAGCCTTTCCGAAACCAATCCCATAACACATTATCGGCCAGACCCCGTTTAAGCGTGATCTTGGAATAGCTGATCGGGCCGGGCAGCTGCGGCACATAGTCGTTGACCCCGCCTTCCGGTTGCGCGCGCACGGCACGCTCCACGGTCAAGCCGCTGCATTCCGTGAACCAGCCGATCTCCGTGTCCTGGATTTTGACCACGAAGTGGTAGTTAGGGATGGGATCACTCAGTTCAGACATCGTTGCAGATTTCCTGAACGGCTGCGATTAAGATTCATGCAGACCAACCTGGGAGGGCGGTGATAAAACCCACCCTCGACCAGGCTAGGCGCAAAATCAAAACCTAGAAACTCAGCGGGCCGGTTCGTTGAGCCTGCGATTGATCTTCGCGATCTCCTGGACCCAGCGCTGCCGTTCGGTATGCTCAAAGTTGAGCACTTCTTGCGCGGGCCAGTGGAAGTGGTAGGCAACGTAGGCTACCTCCTCGTACAGATGATCGAGGGGGTAGCCTAGGATCCCCCCAGGCGGGCGAGATCAACCTCGAACTTGGCCTGACATTGCGGACAGATGGCCGGGATGGTCGTGACACCTTCTTCGTTGATGCGGCGATAAAAGGCTTGTAAGTAAGCCATGTCGGCCGCGAAGAAGTTTTCTACGATTTCCGGCGTGACGGCCGACAGCGTGCCCAACCGGGTGATGACTCGTGAGAGCAGAATAATCACCAGATACGCTTGATTGCCGTGCACGCGCGGATCGCGCAGCGGCGCGATCTCATCCAGTGCGGTCGCCAGACGCATTCGCCCGTCCCGTTGGACGATCCCATCCCGATCGACGTAGCCGCGTGGCAGGGTAAATTCGAATTCGGTTTGCAGGCTCATGAGATAATCCCCATTCGTCGCCCAGCGCGCCGCCTGTGCAATGCACAGGAAACGGCGTGGTGGGATCGGTTGTACGCCGGCCGGTCTTAGTTCTTGCGAATGATGTACTCGTGCACGATAGTGATTTCTTCGACCTGCAATTCGTTACTATCAGACTTGGGCGCAGGCCCGGTGATCTTGGACGGCCAGGCATTCTTGAAGTCCCACTGCGCCACCGCTTTCAGCGACTGATCGAACATGATGATCGAGCCGTTCTTGCGCGCGCCTTTGACATCGCCGTCTTCGACCAGCTTGCGCCACTTCCAGAGGTCCATGCTGGACGTTAACCCGCGCTTGAGGGTGATGTCGCCCCACTTCAAGCGGCCGGGAACCTTGAGCACGACCTGGACGCCCTTCTCATTGACGACTTTTTGCTCGGCGACTTCACTCTCCGAGCCGATGCCGGAAACTTCCGTGAAGTAGCCTTTGATGACGCCCTGTACATCCAGAGCAAAGTGAAAACCAACAATGGGATCTTCGCGTGAGGTATCAATTGCTGATGGCATGTTCTAGCTCCTAAATGAGAGATTCTTGCAATTTGACTTACGTGCCAGGCCCAGCCCATTGGCTGATGCGGAAGATGACGAATTCGGCGGGCTTCACCGGGCACATCCCGATTTCGATGATCAAGCGTCCGAGGTCGCGTGACTCGCTCGGGTTGAGTTCTGCATCGCATTTGACGTAGAAAGCTTGATCTGGAGTCGTCCCAAACAACGCACCAGAGACCCAGATAGTGGACAAGAAGGAACTCACATCGCGCGTCACTTGCGACCATAGGCTGGGATCGTTAGGCTCAAACACCACCCACTGCGTACCGCGCTCGATTGACTTCTCCACCATGTTGAACAGACGGCGGACATTGATGTAACGCCAGGCCGGATTGCTGGTCAGGGTGCGAGCGCCCCAGACCCGAATGCCCATGCCCGGAAAAGCACGAATGCAGTTCACGCCATTCGGATTGAGCGTGTCTTGTTCGCCCTTGGTGCAGTTGACGGCCAGTCCCGTCGCGCCGCGCACCACTTCATTGGCCGGAGCCTTGTGGACGCCGCGGGTATTGTCATTGCGCGCCCAGATGCCGGCCATATGCCCGGAAGGCGGAACGAGGATATTGCGGTTGGTCACGGGATCCATGACTTCGATCCACGGATAATACAGTGCCGCATAGGATGAATCGAAACCAGCAGTTTCCATGCGCCACTTCTTGATTTGCTGCGGCGACATGTTGGGCGGCGCATCCAGGATGGCCACGCGATCATGCATTTGCTCGCAGTGCGCGATCACCATCGTCTGCACGGCCTTCACCATCTTGAGATCCAGCTTCTGGCCGGGCGGCACGCTCATCAAGTCGGGCACGCACACCATGGTGGCATCGTCAAGGGCGGCCAGGCCGTCCAGGCCAGTGCGTTCGGTCACTTCGCCTTGGAATTCACTGGAGGTTGGCAGCGATAAGACTTTGCTTTCAATGGTCAACGGCTGTTGTTGCTCGCGCGGTTGAACTTGCATCAGCGGCATGGTGGCATCGGGAACGAGTAGTTCGATCAGCTGCGGGGCCTTGTTTTGCTTGTAAGCCACGCCCACGCGCTTCGCGCCGTCGTCCAAAGTGACCTCGGTCAGCTGCGCATCACGCACGACCTCGGCGGTTTGCCAGCCGCCAGTCTTCTTCTCGCGCTCGACGGTGACGGTAAAGGGTATGCCCCCATCCTCGGCCGGTGGTTCGCCTTCAGCGGGTGGAGGTGTTTCCACCTTCACGCGCAGCCGCATGCCTTCGAAGCCAGCCTGCTTCGCTCGAACGAGCAGCTGGGGCTTGCCTTCGGCGTTGAGCAAGGCGGTCTGCGCTTTGGGAATGGTGCGGACGCTCACCACATAGCAGCGGCCGCCGCCATTCTGGAAGTAGCCATATACCGAGTGAGGCAGGTAAGCCCCTTCTAAAAATCCACCGAAGCGCTCGACGAACTGACTCCAGTTGGTCACGAGCTGGGGCAGGCCCAGCACATCGCGCATCACAGGCTCGCCATCGACCTGCTCGACGATCTGCGCCTTTTCGGTAAAGCCAATGAACACCGGCATGGCAGTACCGACACCTTCGATGGGTTTGGGGCCACGGTCGATTTCTTCGACGTAGACCCCCGGTGACAAGTATTCAGGCATGGTGGTCTCCTTGATTAAGGTAGTAAGACTAAGAATTTGCCTGCAGACGACGGGCGGGATATTGGCCGGCAACGCCTTGCACATCACGCCAAAACCAGATGTTGTTGACTGAGAACCCTGTGCCTAAGTGGCCTCCTGCGGCTGGGCTAATAAGATCTTTTGCCGATGTGGTACTAGTAGAGCAGCCTTCGTTTCGCTCAGTCTACCTCCTCTTGTGCTGATGACACGAATTTTACACTTCAATATCGTAATCTGGCGATGGTACTTTAATCTTGTAGCGACGAAGCGCACCGCCGTCGATGACGCATTCCAGCGTATAATCGCCCGCCTCCAGATTGCCTATCGAGAATCGGCCTTCGGGTTTGATGTCAATCTCCAGGCCGCGTTCAACGAGCATTAAGCTCACCTTGTCGACTTCCAACGGCTGCTGGCTGTGCAGCATGCCGCCGATCGTCCAGTAAGTATCGGTGCCCGCTGGCTTGATTAAGTCCTGAGCTAGCGACGGAGCTTGAGCCTGACCAAACCGCAATTCGCGCGTACGAACTAGCGGCCCCATAATGGGCTGATAAGGATTAAGGGCCATGGTCACCACACAGACAATGGCCGGCCGCAGCTCGTTATCGAGCGAGCTCCAAAAATCGGTTAAGTTCGGCGCCGTGTCATATTGCGCCACTTTGAACGTGATCGGCGCCGGTTGATCCTGCAGGCTTTCTGGCAAAAGATTGGCGGGCATTTCGGGTACCCGAAAAAGCGCCATCATCGTGCGCGCTAGCAGTCGATGCTCATCTTCTGGCTCCGAGGCCCACGCAGTAATCAGATAATGTAAATCGACCCGGAAAGGACGACGGCGCTGAACGGCGACCCCATCACTGCGGCGTTCGATTTCCCAACCTTGCGCCGTATGGCGCAGTTTGGCATTTTCGCGCAGGTCATACAAAAACAGATCCAGGGTGGGGCGGCTGAGTTTGGCCGACCACTCACGCCTGGGTTGATTAAACTGAATATCGATTTCGCTGTTGTTGATCGGCAGTTCACGCACTAACAACCGCCGCAAGGCTTCGTCCAAATCTTCAATCATGATGAAATCATGCAATTCCCAGCCCGTGGTGGGCTAATTCAGCTTAACGTTCATAACAGCCCTGTTAGGCAGCACGCATCAAACCGGCTTGCTGATAATATTCGCGAGCTTGCGCCGTGGCGCCGCGCAAAAAACACAGATGTCCCAGCTGCTCTAATACATCGATCTGTCCTGCTTGATCGCCGTTCTTCCGATAGTGAGTCAGCGCTTGCCCGAAGAAATTATCCGCCGCATCGTACTCGCCGTGCAACAACGACTGAACACCCTGCTGGAAAAGATCATCATTCCGATCGACGGGTGCACCGTCTTTGGCCGCTGCGGTCTCGACATTGCTCACAACGGCTGGCGTCTCGGTTGCAGCCTGCGGCGTTTCGATCGCGCCACGCGTTTCAGCGGCCGCCTTTGCCACTGCTTGATCTTCCTTGGGGTGAGTATGAGCCATCGGCTTTTTCTTGTCCGCTTTGGTTTTCTTGCCCGACTTTGCTTCCACCGGCGCTTCTTGCTCTACTTCGTTTTCCGGTGTGGGTTCATCTGACATAGCGTTTCTCCCTATCCCATCGAGTGAATCTAACGAAAGCAGCGATGCTGTCGTTGGGCGATTCCTGTTGTGCGGTTGTGTTGCTGGTTAGCCCGTTTTTTTTACAGCGCCTCAGTCTACCCGATCTTTTTCACTATCCAATATTCGCCAAATTCCGGAGAAGTGCGACTCCCGTCCTTTTCAAGATAGGCGCTTCCGGGAGCTACCGGCGTATTATCCGGGAATGTGGCTCCGTCGTTTACCGCTGTAAATTTCAGACGGTTTTCGCCAGATTCCTCAAGCACCCAAGCCTTCTCAGCATCAAGATTGCCAAACCCCTTATTGAGTGGGACGGTAGCATCATAGTACCTTCCACCCGACCCGGCGACCACATGCATGGAAAAGACAAAGCGCCTGGTATCGTACTCCCCTCCTTCGTATTTGACATTGCCCATATGCGTACTGATAAGATCTTGCTCTGCCCGTGTCGCAAAAAAGGTCCCAGGCAAGACCGCTATACTCACCGTGAACCCGAGCGCCGTTCCTAGACCACACAACATGTTCGCTAGATTCTGGCAGTTTCCGCGTACGGGAATGTCTGCCCCCTGTGTTTGCCACGGACTAGAGGTATACTTGAATTTATTCGCTTGCAAGCGTGTTACATATATATCAAACACGGCGTCCATGTCCGGGCCTGTTCCGTCATTTTCAATCTCATGGGCCAATTGAAGCGTCCATCTAATAGCCCCCTTATCGACGCCCCGCTGATAACGAGCCGCCCTCACCGTCGCCTGTTCAAAGGTCAGTCCCGCCGGCAAGTCAAAGCCAACGAGCGCACGGTATTTTGTCCAAGGACGAAACGTCGTGGTTCGTTCGGCGTTGATTTCCTGGAGCAGATTTTGCCCGGCCGTTCTTTTGTCGCGACGGGACTCCCGATGTCGAATTCCTCGGGAACCGGTCTGCAAGGCTCGACTGGCTCTGAGATTCTCTTCAACCACGTCCAACAACCTAATTCGCTCATCCACAGATTGATCGTTAGCTAAGTTGTACGCATGAACACTGCTCACCACCATGCCCCAACGCGAAGTTTCCTTACTCCCGCCTAACAAGGCCAACTCGGTCAAACGCTGGATTCTGGAAGCGGCCAGCGACTGGCTGCCCGTTTGTTGCACCACGTGCGTCAGCTCGTGCGCCAGCAGCTGCTTGCCCTGCGCGGACGTCAAATCGTCCTTGCCTTCACCCAGATAAATGTCTTGACCCCGTGTAAAGGCCTGCGCGCTCACCTCACGATTGAGCTGCGCGGCGTCACCCCCGGTGTGTAACCGCACCACGCTGAAATCAGCGCCAAAGCGCGGCTCCATAAACGAGCGCACTTCCGCTGGTAGGGGACTGCCGCCACCTCGACTCGCGGCCAGTTGTTGCTCAAACTCGCCACCCACCTCAAAACCGGCCCCGGATGAAGCGCGTTGTACTTCAGGCTTGGCTTGCAGTTCTTCCTCATCTTCTTCGACCCGCTGCACTTGCTCTGCGAGCGGCTTCATTTGCAGATCTTCCTCTTCCTCAGGCGCGCGCTGCACCAGTGGCTTGGCTTGCAGCTTCTCTTCATCTTCTTCGACCCGCTGCACTCGCTCTGCGAGCGGCTTCATTTGCAGCTCTTCCTCTTCCTCAGGCGCGCGCTGCACCAACGGCGTGATCGACGCCGCCAGCGGTTTCATCTGGAGTTCTTCTTCCTCTTCCACCCGCTGAACTGTGGGCTGAGTTTGCGCCGGGGCCGGCATGGTCATCACTTGTTCCGCTACCCGATCGGCTTCCTGCTCGTACTGGTCGCCGGCGGGACCAACGGTGAGCTTGGTCTGAATCAGGCGTTGGACGGTATAGTTGCCCATCGTGTGCTGCAGGGCCAGCACATCGGTCGGTGCAGAGTGTGCCAGATCGGTGATGGCGCGTTGGAGCAAAACCGGATCAACGGATTGCGCCTGCGCCGCCGGCTTGGCGGCCGGGCGCTTGTGAGCTGTTTCCTGTACTGGTCGTGTGTTTTGCGTTTTACCAGACATCATGATCTCCAGTCTGCCGATAAACAGTTAGGGCGTGGATCGGCTAGTGCGTCTTGAGAGCATTGTCAATGTCCGCGATTTCTTCCAGAATCAGCTTGTCGTCTTCCTGCATCTTGCGTTTCAAAAACGCAACGGCTTGTCGATTCTTCTCGTTAGTGTCTGCCTTCGTTGGCTCCCAGTCGGCGATGCGCTGCAAGACCTCTCTAACCTGGGCCAGTTCAAGGTTCTTTTTTTCTTTCGTCTGTTCCGGAGTCAGTGCCGTACTCTGATAGAGCAACAGGTCGTCATAGGCTTTGGAGGCGGCGGTGATTGGTCTCACACTCGGCGCAATACTGGTCAACATACCATAGTATTCCTTGTGGACACTCTTGCGAAACGACCGTCCCGCCCCCGCTTTGCCGGGGCCAACCTGCACCTGTTGCCCGTCGATCTGGGTGGCTTCCTCTGGCACGAGGGCAAAGATATCTTGCAAGTATCTTTCGGGTCCCGGCTTGTCTCCCCACGCAGCACTCCAACTGACGGCCGCGTTCCATCTCTGCACCACTCCCTTCCCGGCATCGACTGCTTCCTGTGCGCCCATGGTGCTGGCAAGCGCTTCCTCGGCCGTTCCCTTTTGCGCAATCACATCTGCCAGACCGTGCCGTTCCGATTCCTGCGCCGGGTAGGCCCGGAATGACTTGATGCGACCCACCATTTCACCCTTACGCTTGGCGGCCACGCGCTCGCTGTGTGAAGCGCAAAAAGTATCTTGCAGCATGTGCAGCAAGCTGCCCAAGGCTTTTTCTTTGCCTTCTGCACCTTTGGCGCCCAGCAATTCTACGACCTTCATCTTGCCTTGCTTCGGGAACAAGTCCTTGATGCTGCTGACCGATCCGGCCAACTCTTGTTTCGGTTTTACATCCACATTCTCGACGAGCGTGTTCCAGGGAATCTCACCTGTGGCAATTTTGTAGCAGAACTCGGCCCACAACATGACCTTGCCTTGCGTCACTTGCGCCGTTTCTTTCAGACTGCCGGCCATGCCGTGCAGGAATTGCAGATCGCCCTCGTGCGATCGGCCCGTCAGCCGAATCTGCTTCATATCGGCCTGGGCCTGGTCCACGGCCGCCTGGGCCTGGTCGATAGCTTTCCGATCCTTGGTTCGCTTAGCCTTCGCAAGATCTTGCTCCGCCTCGTGCAGTCTCTTTTCCACCTTTTCGACAGCAGACTTGCCGCCCGTGAAAGCTGTTCCGAACTGTGCCCCGCTACCTCCTAATAGTTGTTCGGGATCGTCGTTCCAAACGGCCCCTTTGATAAAGTTGGCATAGGTTTGAATGTCATCAAATTCTTGCCGGGCTTGCTTCTCGGTTGCAATCGCTTTGTCCAGAGCCAGTTGGGTTTTCTTGCCCCTGTTCTTGTCGAATGCCGCGCGCGCCTTCTCCAGTGTGTTTTCTGCCTTTTCTAGTTTTTTTTGTTTTTCCTTGACTACTTTGTCCCTTAGCCATGTTTCTGTCTTGGAACCGTAGATGGTGGCCAAAGAGCCTTTGGGACGCAGTCCGGCTGCTTCCAGACTGGCGGCCGTGAGCACCTCGTGTCCGGCCGGAGCTCCTTTCGCCCCCGTCCACATGAGACTCCAGCGTTGGATGCTCGGTTGAATTGCGCCGGTCTGCTGCACCACGTGCGTCAATTCATGCGCCAAGAGCTGTTTGCCCTGCTCCGATCCAAAATCAGTCTTGCCCTCTGCCAGATAAATATCTTGGCCGTGGGTAAAGGCCTGCGCGCTTACCTCGCGATTGAGCTGCGCAGCCTCACTCCCGGTGTGTAACCGCACCCCGCTGAAATCGGTGCCAAAGCGCGGCTCCATGAAAGAGCGAACTTCAGCCGGCAGCGGACTGCCGCCACTTCGACTCGCGGCCAGTTGTTGTTCAAACTCACCGCCCATTTCAAAGCCTGCCCCGGATGCAGCGCGTTGTGCCTCGGGCTTGGTTTGCAGCTCCTCTTCATCTTCTTCAGATTGACGCTGCACCAACGACTTGGCCTGAATCTCTTCTTCCTCCGGCATCACCTCGCGTTGGAGCAGCGGCTTGGTTTGAAGTTCCTCTTCCTCTGGCACAGCGTCTCGTTGAACCAGTGGCTTAGCTTGCAGTTCTTCTTCTTCCTCCGGCATCACCTCGCGTTGGAGCAGCGGCTTGGTCTGAAGTTCCTCTTCTTCTGGCGCGGCTTGCCGTCGAATCACAGGCGTGATTGATGTGGCCAGCGGCTTGGTTTGAAGCTCCTCTTCTTCTTCGGCTTGTCGTTGAACCGGAGGCGGAACGGACGGCATCCTCATCACTTGCGCGGCCACCCGATCGGCTTCTTGTTCGTATTGATCGCCTGCCGGGCCAACGGTAAGTTTGGTCTGAATCAAGCGCGTGACCGCCCGATTGCCCACGGTGCGCTGGAGCGCCAAAATATCCGCGGGCAGTGCCAGTTCCGGGGCAGCCACGGCATATGGCAGCGTTTCGAGATTGGCCGATTGCGTCAGCTCAACCGATTGTGGCGCCACGGGCTTGGCCGCTTCAGGCTTGTGAACTGCTTCGTGAGTCTGATTGGGATTGGGGGTTGTTTTAGCAGACATTTGACTGTCTCCTCAGGCGACCAGGTCTTTCTCGTTTAACAGACGGCCCATCTTTTGTAATTCGCGGCGAGTACCATGCAAAATATGATTCATCGTCACGCACCCGCCATCCGCCGCCGCCAAATAGGCCGCGCTGACGATGATGTTGCGGATGTTGCCGCCGGCCAGTTTGAAGCGGCGCGCCAGCAGTGTGAAATCCAAATCAGTCTCGCGCGGCACATCCGGCGGGAAGAGCGTCTGCCAAATGCGCAGGCGATATTCTTCTTCGGGGAAAGGAAAGTCCAGCGCAAATTGCAGGCGGCGCGTAAAAGCATCGTCGAGATTGGCGCGCAAATTCGTGGCGAGGATCGTCACACCATCGTAGGCTTCCATGCGCTGCAGCAAGTAACTAATCTCGATGTTGGCATAGCGATCGTGCGCGTCCTTGACCTCCGACCGTTTGCCAAAGATGGCGTCGGCTTCGTCAAAGAACAAAATCGCGTTGCTGCTCTGCGCCTCGACAAAAATCTTCTCCAGATTCTTTTCGGTTTCGCCGATATACTTGCTGACGATCGTGGAGAGATCGATCTTGTAAAGATCCAGGCCCAATTCGGCCGCGATGACTTCTGCGGCCATCGTCTTACCGGTGCCCGGCGGCCCCGCAAATAAAATAGTGATGCCGTCGCTGGGCACGAGTTTTTGTCCTACGCCCCAGTCATTCAACACGAGCGGGCGGCTACGAACCGTCGCGACAATCTCGCGCAAGATGTTCAATTGATCCGGCGGTAAGACAATGTCCGTCCAAATGTAACGCGGGATGATCTTGCGCGCCAGACCGGCCAAGCCGGGGCTGGAATGCGCGCGCGCGGCGGCGAAGAGATCAGCTTCCTCGATGGCGGTACCACGCTGTTGGGCCTTGTCGCGCGCTGAGGCGATCGCGTCGCGGATCTGTGTCGCGGTGAGTGAGAACTGTCCAGCGAGCGCTGAAAAATCGATCGGGGTACGGGCTTGATCGTTCAGGAGATGTTCCCACAAGGCCACCCGTTGGGCATAATCGGGTATGGGGAATTCCAGCCACATTAAATGGCGTTGGCGATCGACCCCACGCGCCTGCCAGGAACGTTCACCCAACACCAGCAGCACATCGGGATAGTTGCACAGTTCGGTTAGCAGGCTGGCGGGCGGGGCGCCCTCGACGAGGCAGGCATCCCAATCGAGCAAGCAGGGCAGGCTGCCCGTAAGGCGCGCCTCGCGCAGGGCATATTGCAATGCTTGCAGCGGCGTGATGGCCGCCGAGATGGTGTGCGCCAAACTGACCATCAATAGCGCGCGTTGGGTGTGTCGCGCCAGCAGTTTAGCCGCGCTGAGCTGGCTGGCTCGATCGGGGCCATAGAGCACCACCACGGCGCGTTCGGCCTGAGCACGCCGCAGTTCCGCCGCCATATGAGCGGCCAGCAGATCGTCAACCGGATCTTCAACCGGTTGATACAGGGTCGCTTGTAACCCCAATAGATCATGCGCCTGATAACTTCCGAAAAGCCACGCGACGATTCCCGGTTCGATGGTTAAGGTCTGAGTCAATAGAGCAGGCGAGGTGCCGGAAGACTCGCCACGCTCCAAGAGATGATACTGCATGAGCGGCGCGGTAGACATGAAGTGTGTCAACAGCCGTAACCGCTCAAGTCCCGGTTCAGCCACTAGATCGAGAATCAGGTTGACGCTGGCCTGTTTGCGCGTTACATCATCTTGCAAGTAAGCGTACAGCCGTTCATAGCGGAGATCGAGCGCCGGCGCCAGGCAGATGAGGAAAGCATCAAGATCAAATGGATCGAGCTGAAAGGTCGTGGCTAATTCGTGTAGGTGCAGACGGGCGCCGTGTTGCTGCGCAGCTTGTTCGATATGTCGTATGGCAGTCGTGGCGGCTTGTTCGGCTTGATCAAAGGCCGCTGCTTCCATGGCGTCTAGCTCAACCGCCTGACCCCAGTGGCTGGCGAGCGGTCGCGCCAACAACGCTTGGATTTCTGCGTCGGAGATGCGCAAGCCACGAAAAGGATCAGAGGGGTCTTGTCCCGCTAATTGCCAGCGGCGAATGGCGCGTTGAATAGAAATATCCAAGCGTGATAGATGAGCTTGTAGATGTTGCAAGCTAGGATCGTTTGAGATCAGTGACAGAGAGCTTGATTGGGCCTGCTGAATCATTGACGCCACAAATCATTTCGCTTTATCTGACGGCACCCATCCCAATGGGGGAGCTAGGGAGATGACTACTCGACCGCTACCCTACAGTTTTAAGACAATAAGGAAGCGTTCAGACTACGTAATGAAGAACGCTAACGTTCGACTAGTGTACCTATTATACTTAATACTTATTTTGGTGCAAGCTTGTCACAAGGTTCTGACCTTAAATTTGACATCACTTTTACTGATAGGCGTTGGTTGATCAGGCGCACTGTCCTAATTAGAAGACCTGCTTGATTGTATCTGATCGCAGGCATGCACGCAGCTGTGAAAATTCAGAAAGATGCCCTATCTAGTTTCTGTCCGAAAAGTCCTTGAAATCAATTCGTCAAGCATCCCGTCTGGCGCGCCGGGCGGGATGCTTACGCTAAGTCCGGTAAGGGTTTTCGGACAAGAACTATCTAGCGAAAGAGGGGCTGGGGGGTGAGGCTGGGTAAGTTACCTGCCAAGGCGAAAATCAAGCGCGGCAGGTGTGCCAAGTGCTATAATTAAAAGCGAAGGAGGCATTGTGGCCGCACCAGCATCCGCCCTGGGCAATCTGCTCAATCAGCTCACCGTCGAAGGCACGTTGTACGAGCAGCTGCCGGACAACGCCGTCCGCTGTTACGCGTGCGCCCATCGCTGCCTCATCCGCGCTGGGCGTGAGGGGATTTGCCGGGTGCGGTTCAATCGTGACGGAAAGTTGTACGTGCCGCACGGTTATGTGGCGGCCCTGCAAGTTGATCCCACCGAAAAGAAGCCGTTTTTTCACATCCTGCCAGGTTCGAGTACGTTGACTTTCGGGATGCTGGGTTGCGATCTGCACTGCGGTTACTGCCAAAACTGGCTGACGTCGCAGGCGCTGCGGGATGAGGAGGCGGGCGTCACGCCGCAATTGATCACGCCCGAGCAGCTGGTGTCGATCGGGAAGCGGTCTGGCGCGCAGCTCTTTGGATCGTCCTACAACGAACCCTTGATCACCGCTGAATGGGCCGTCGACGTGTTCAAAGCGGCGACACAAGCCGGCTTTCGGTGCGTGTACATCAGCAACGGCAATGCGACGCCGGAAGTGTTGGACTATTTGCGACCCTATCTGGTTGGCTACAAAATCGATCTCAAGTCGATGAACGACCAGCATTATCGGCAGTTGGGCACGACGTTGAACCATGTGCTCGACGGCATTCAAATGGTGAAAGCACGCGGCCTCTGGACGGAGATCGTCACGTTAGTGGTGCCGGGTTTCAACGACAGCAACGAAGAACTGTGGGATGCGGCGCGTTTCATCGCTTCTGTGTCGCCCGACATTCCGTGGCACGTGACGGCGTTTCACAAAGACTACAAGATGCTCAATCCGGATGATACCACCGCAGATGATTTGATCCGCGCAGTAGAGATCGGCCAGGAGGCAGGCCTGCATTACGTGTATGCCGGCAACTTGCCGGGGCGTACCCGCTCCTACGAAAACACTTACTGCCCACACTGCGGTGAGTTACTGATCGACCGTGTGGGTTATCGGATTCGGCAGAACAGATTGGCGGGGCGCGGGACATGCCCCAAGTGCAGCACCCCCATCCCTGGAATATGGAAGTGATCGATCATGACTGACCTGCGTGTCAAGATGCTGATCTCGTATGATGTCGTGCCGGAATTGCAGCAAGCCTATTACGAATTCGTGCTGGGCGAGTTGATCCCGGCGGCCCAGTCGATGGGCCTGGTGTTGAGCGAGGCCTGGCATACGGCCTATGGCGATTATCCCATTCGCCTCAATGGCTTTGTGGCGCATGATAAGGCGACACTCGATCGCATCCTGGCCGGTTCCGACTGGCGACAGTTGGAAGACAAGCTCAAACGGTTCGTCACGGCTTACCACAAGAAGATAGTGGCTTTTCGGGATGGATTCCAGTTCTAACTGATTTGTCCTGACAGTTTGTCTCGTTGGAACGCGTGCGGTAACATGCCTCACGCGTTGTGCTGTCTACAGCGCGCTGGCTGAACTAACAGCAGTTCTCAATTTGGCCTATTGTGCTCGCGATGGATGTAGCCATCCATCGCCGTCAGTTGCCGGATGTGACCACGCGCAGCGGAGCGAGAGCATTTCAACCAAAATGAGAATTGCTGCTAAACCAACCAACGCCTCAGCTTCAGTTAAAATTGTGCTATAATCTGCGCCGCTTGATCTTTGTCATCGGTCGGTCCGGTGAGCAAAGATTATTTTTTGTGAGGTGATCTGACCTACGAGTTCACCACGGGCAGGCGCGATCGTGATCAGGCGGCACGGTGGCGGCGCAAGGTTAGTGGCAGGCTGAAGGAGTCTCCAGTGTTTCATCATCACTTTTGGAAAGAACGGCGCGTCTTTGTTACCGGATGTACGGGTATTCTTGGTTCGTGGCTGACGCTGGCCTTGTTAGAGGCCGGCGCGGAAGTCGTCGGCTTAATCCGCGATCGCGTGCCGCTTTCCAACCTCAAGTTGAGCGGTGCGGAGAAGCGCATCATTGGTGTCGATGGCGACATCGCCGATGGTGCTTTGCTCGAGCGCGTGCTGAACGAGTACGAGATTGAGGTGGTGTTTCACCTGGCTGCGCAACCGCTGGTACGTTTGGCCAACCGCGCGCCGCTGGGCACGTTTGATACAAACATTCGCGGCACCTGGCTGTTGCTGGAAGCGTGCCGCCGGGCGCACACCGTGAAGCGCATCGTCGTGGCTTCGTCCGATAAAGCCTATGGCGATCAGGACGTGCTGCCCTATTCCGAATCCGCTCCGCTGCAAGGCCGCCATCCCTACGACGTCTCCAAATCGTGTGCAGACTTGATCACGCAGGCGTACGCTACGACCTATAATCTACCAGTCGCTATCACGCGTTGTGGTAACATCTACGGCGGCGGCGATCTCAACTGGGATCGAATTGTCCCGGGCACGATGCGCAGCGTTCTGCGTGGTGAGGCCCCAGTCATTCGCAGCGACGGCACACCGCTGCGTGACTATCTATACGTCGACGATATTGTCGCCGGCTATGTGCGTTTGGCGGAGTGCCTTGAAGATCCGGCCCTGTATGGTCAGGCGTTTAACTTCGGCATGGATGATCCTCAATCGGCCCTGGACATTACCCAGGCGATTATCGCTCTGTCCGATTACCCGGCGCTCAAGCCGGTCGTTCTGAATCAAGCCAGTCACGAAATTGCCAAGCAGTATCTCTCTAGCGAGAAGGCCCATCGGGTGTTGGATTGGCACGCGCAGTACTCGGTTGAGGATGGGCTGCGCCAGACACTCGCGTGGTATCGCAACTTTTTGAAGCAGCATGCGTGGCAGTAACGCGTGAAGCGTTAACCTTTACACTTGACGTCGTGCGCCTTACAGATCAGGATCAATCTTTTGCCCACACTTTCCATCATCGTTTGTGTTTACAATGAGGCCGCCAGCGCGTTGACCGTCATCGACAAAGTGCGCGCGGTGCAATTGAGCGACGGTTGGCTTAAGGAAATCATCGTTGTCGACAATTGTTCAACCGATGGGACCCGGGAACAGCTGCAAGGGATGATGCAGCCCGATGTGCGCGTGATCTATCATCCGCGCAACCTGGGCAAGGGCGCATCGGTGCGCACGGGTTTCCGTGAAGCGACCGGCGACTACGGCGTGATTCAAGATGCCGACTTCGAGTATGATCCGAATGAGCTGGCGCTGTTCACGGCCCGAGCCAGCGCGACCGATGCGGTGGCGGTTTTCGGCTCGCGCACGACAGGCGGGCGGCACATCTATAAATACGCGCAGAACTACTGGGGCGTGCGTTTTCTTACCGGCATGACCAACTTACTGTTCGGCGGTCACCTCGGCGATGTCGCCGTGGCGACCAAGATGGTCAAGGTCGAGGTGTTCCGCGCGCTCAGCTTGCAAGGCTCGGCCTTTGATCTGGATTTTGAACTGCCTTGCGCGCTGCTCAAACACCGGTACCACATTGAAGAAGTCCCGGTTTCGTATAAACCGCGCACGATCGAGGAAGGCAAGAAGATTCGCTGGACAGATGGCCTGCATGCGCTGTGGGTGATTTTGAAGATGCGCTTTGCCAAGTAAAATCAAACCCTGGCGAACGCAGTACCGAAAAGATGGATTGAATCAGCGCCAGGGTTGGAGCAAGAGAAATGAAAGTGGTTGTCACCGGTTCTATTGCATTCGATTACATCATGTCATTTCCCGGCCGCTTCCGGGAGCACATCCTGCCGGATCAATTGGATAACCTCAGTTTGAGCTTTCTGGTTGATTCGATGAAGAAGCAGCGCGGCGGGTGCGCGGCCAACATCGCGTACAACCTGGCCTTGCTGGGTGAACGTCCGCTGCTCATGGCGACGGCCGGGCAGGATTTCGCCGAGTACCGCAAGTGGCTGGAGCAACATGGGGTGGATACCTCGGCGGTGCACGAATACCCCGACGAATTTACCAGTTCGTTCTTTGTCAGCACCGATCTCGATCAGAAACAGATTGCCAGTTTCTACATCGGGGCGATGGGGCGCGCCAGCGAACTGTCGTTCGCGCAGTTGAAGGACAAGCCTGAACTGGTCATCATTTCGCCCAACGATCCGCGCGCGATGATGCAGTACGTGCGCGAGTGCAAAGAGCTGGGCATTCCTTACATTTATGATCCTAGTCAGCAGATTGTACGCCTGAGCGACCAGGACTTGCGTGACGGGATCGACGGCAGCCGTATCACCATCGTCAACGACTACGAATTCGAGATGCTGCGCAGCCGGTTGCACATGGATGAGACCACTTTCCTTCAGTGTGCTGACGTGCTGATTATTACACGTGGCGAACAAGGCTCCACCATTCTGACCCGGCAGCAGCGCTATGATGTGCCCGCGACCCTGACCGCTCGACCGATTGACCCGACCGGCGTGGGTGATGCTTACCGGGCCGGTTTGATTCGAGGGTTGGCACTCGGATTGCCGTGGGACACGATCGGACGGATGGCGGGGCTGGCGGCGACGTACGTGCTGGAGAATCACGGGCCGCAAAATCATCAATACACGCGCGAGGAATTCACGCAGCGTTTTCGGACGCAGTTCGGGAATGGCGGATTGAACGGGCTGTAGTTGCTGGCGCGCCATGAACGTTATCGCACTCGGTAATCCCGATCGCTTGCGCCCGTTCCTTTTGACGGATCGATTTTTCGCAGACTATGCGCGGGGCGATCTCGATCCGGCACATTTCCAATTTACAGAATGGTTTGGCGCAGAAGAGAGCGGTGAACTTCGCGCTGTGGTGATGCTGTACAATGATCTGCAGCCGCCGATCTTTTTTGCGACCGGTGAGGCGCGCGGGATCGAGCTGATCCTCGATCGCGTGGTGCGGCTGCCACGGATGAGTCTGAGCATTCATGAAGAACACCTGCCGATCATCGAGAAGTTTTATCAGACTGAGCCGGTGCCGATGTGGAAGATGGCGTTGGTGTACGACGAAAGAAACCGGGTTTCTCCATCCAGGGTGGAATCGGAGACGGCTCGTAGAAACCCGGTTTCTGTGACCCGGCTAGATGTTTCGCACATGCTGAAACTTGAAGAGCTGTATTCTTACGGCGGCGGCGATGCCTTTCGGCAGCGTTCGTTAGAACTCGGCGTGTTCTACGGAGTGTTTGAAGGTGAGCAGCTGGTCTCCGTGGCGGGGACGCACATTGTGTCGGATCATGAACGCATTGCGGCGTTGGGCAATGTCATGACGCATCCTGATTATCGCGGACAAGGATTAGCGACCATTGCAACCAGCGCTGTATGCACAGAACTACTCGATCGTGGCATCGAGCTGATCGGGTTAAGCGTGAGCCGATCGAATGAGGTAGCGCTGCGGGTGTACGAGAAACTGGGGTTCAAACGCCGCGTTTCGTTTTACGAGGGAACAGCGACGCGGAAAAGCGATGTATGAGATCCGTAAAGGACATCACCCCCCACCAGATGATTGCATTGCTGGCCGGCGCAATCGCGGGTGGCCTTTACGGATTATTGCGTGCAATGCCCGGTGATTTTACTGGGATAGTTAGAGTGAGTAGTGCTTATGCGATACTTGGCCTGATTGCAGCCTACTGGGTATTTGTATGGCTACGCCCTAAGAGTACATGGAGGACTTTGGTGGGGGCCATGAGTGGTGCGGCGGTATTGGTGTCTCTGTTCTTTGTTTTTCCAGCGCAGTACCTTTCGAATCGAGGGTTCGCCATCATCGATAGTGCGTTTATCGGGGCATTCGTTGGCGCGTTATTTGGCACAGCGCCGCGTGGGGCATTCATTGGAGCAGTGACAGGTGCGCTTGTTGGTTTCGTTTTCTTTTTTGCTATTGTCTTGTTTATGGAACGTGGGGACTTTAGATCTGTACCGTGGTCAATTGTTATTTATGGGACATTCTTTTGGCTGTTGGTTGGTGTGTGGATCGGTGCATCTCGTGAATTGGACAGACGCAGTAAAGTGTCAAAGCCACACTCGTGAAGTCGGCAATCTAAAATCTAAAATCAGAAATCTAAAATCAGAAATGGAGAAAAGATGACCGTTGAACATCATGTCAAGAAGTTGGAGTTAGCGACCGGCGGGCGTTACCGCATCGAGTGGGCCGAGCAGGAAATGCCGGTGCTGCGCACGATCAAGAAGCAGTTCAAGGAAACACAGCCGTTGAAGGGCCTGCGCATCAGCGCCTGCCTGCACGTCACCACCGAGACCGCGAACCTGATGCACGCGCTGCAATTGGGCGGCGCTGACATCGTGCTGTGCGCGTCGAATCCGTTGAGCACGCAGGACGACGTGGCCGCTTCGCTCGTGGCGAACTACGAAATTCCGGTGTACGCCATCAAGGGCGAGGATAACACCACGTACTACGAGCACATCAAGGCCGCGCTCGATCACAAGCCGCACATGACCATGGACGACGGCGCGGATTTGGTTTCGCTCTTGCACAAGGAACGCCGCGAATTGCTGGACGGCGTGCTGGGCGGTACGGAAGAAACCACAACGGGCGTCATTCGCCTGCGCGCCATGGCAAAGGAAGGCGCGTTGAAGTTCCCGATTGTGGCCATCAACGACGCGAACACCAAGCACATGTTCGATAACCGCTATGGCACCGGCCAGTCCACGCTCGACGGCGTGGTCCGCGCGACGAACGTGTTACTCGCGGGTAAGACGATCGTGGTGGCGGGCTACGGCTGGTGCTCGCGCGGGATTGCGATGCGCGCGCAGGGCATGGGCGGCAACGTCGTCGTGACCGAAATCGATCCGCTGAAGGCGTTGGAAGCGGTGATGGATGGCTTCCGCGTGATGCCGATGACGGCGGCCGCGGCGCTGGGCGATATCTTCATCACGGCCACCGGCGACATCAACGTGTTGGACGAGCGTCACTTTGGCGCGATGAAAGACGGTGCGTTGGTGGCGAACTCGGGTCACTTCAACGTGGAAATCAACATCCCGCAATTGGCGGCCATGTCGCAGGGCGAGCCGCGCAAGGTGCGCGAGTTTGTCGATCAATATACGCTGAAGAATGGTAACCGCGTGAACTTGCTGGGCGAAGGCCGCCTGATCAATCTGGCTGCCGCGGAAGGTCACCCCGCGTCGGTGATGGATATGTCGTTCGCCAATCAGGCGCTCTCCGCAGAGTACATGGCTAAGAATGCCAAATCTCTTAAGCCCAATGTGTACACGGTGCCCGAAGAGATCGATAAGGAAGTGGCGCGCTTGAAGTTGGCGGCGATGAACATCGACATCGATGTGCTGACACCTGAGCAGGAGAAGTATCTGGCTTCGTGGGAAGAAGGCACATAAAGAATTGCAGATTGACGATTTTTGATTTTAGATTAACAGACCCCGATCGACCTGCGCGGCCCGATTGGGGTCTGTTTTACGCAAAAACCTGATCTGAAAATGCTCACAGCCCTCGTCCCGAGGGCGTTCCCCGGGGACGGTGCGCGAGCGCGGAGCGTTTTCATGCTTTGTGGTGAACGCAGTTCATGGGGTCTGTTTTACGCTAAAACCTTTGCGGCACACTCTGAAATCCGGTATAATTGCCTGAGAAATCTATCACGAGGAATGGTCGCTTGCGAGCACTTATCACTGGTGTGGCGGGTTTTGTCGGGGGGCATCTGGCTGAAACGATTTTGGCTGAGCCTGGTTGGGAAGTCTGGGGTTCAATCATCGCCGAGACCGATCGGGCACAGGTGATTCAGGGTGTTCAAGCCATCACCGCCGATTTGCGCGAGCCTGAACAGGCTCGCGTTCTTGTCGAAACGGCCCGGCCGGATGCGGTGTTTCATCTGGCGGCGCAAGCGTATGTGCCGCAGGCCTGGGCCGATCCGTGGGGCACGTATCATACGAACATTCGCGGGCAGTTGAATCTGCTGGAGGCGATCAGTCAGATGAAGTTGAACTCACGCGTGATTGTGGTGAGCTCCAATGAAGTATATGGCTTGGTGCGTCCCGAGGATCTACCCCTGCACGAAAATTCGTCGCTGCGTCCCAATAATCCTTATGCGGTGAGCAAGCTGGGGCAGGACTTCATGGGCTTGCAGTATTTTCTTGATCGTAAGATGCCGATCGTGCGAGTGCGCCCCTTCAATCATATCGGCCCACGCCAGAACGAGCGCTTTGTGGCGCCCTCGTTCGCGAAGCAGATTGTGGAGATCGAACGTGGGCTGCGTGAACCGGTGCTGCGGCTAGGCAATATGTCGGCGCAGCGCGATTTCAGCGACGTGCGCGATATTACGCGCGCGTACCTGTTGGCGCTGGAGAAGGGCCAGGCGGGTGAGGTGTATAACATCGGGACGGGGCGGGCGCGATCGGTGCGCGAGATGCTCGATATCATGCTCGCGGCTTGTTCGATCAAAATTGCTGAGGAGATCGATCCGGCCAAACTCCGACCGAGCGACACGCCGATCTCGTACGCCGATCCGACGAAGTTCAAGCGGCAGACCGGTTGGGAACCGCGCTTTTCATTCGAGCAGACGTGCCTGGATATTTTGAACGACTGGCGCGCGCGCATCCAGTAACAGAACGCTAGAAACCGGGTTTCTCCGTACCTGAGTCTATTCCGCTAGGAACCGCTACGCGGAAACCCGGTTTCTATACCAAAAGGAAGGGCAATTTGAGCAACAAACGAGCACTCATCACCGGCATCACCGGCCAGGACGGCAGTTATCTGGCCGAATTTTTGTTGGCGCAGGGCTACGATGTGATCGGCATGGTGCGGCGCACTAGCACGGTCACGTTCGATCGCATTCAACACATTCAGGATGATCTCGAGCTCGTGCAGGGCGACCTGCTCGATCAAGGTTCGTTGATGGAATTGCTGCGCGAGTACAAGGTCAGCGAGGTGTATAACCTGGCGGCGCAATCGTTTGTGCCCACGTCGTGGAAGCAGCCGGTGTTGACGGGCGAGTTCACCGCGTTAGGTGTGACGCGAATCCTGGAAGCGGTTCGCACGGTAAACCCGGAGATCCGCTTCTACCAGGCGTCGTCGTCCGAGATGTTTGGCAAGGTACAGCAGGTGCCGCAAACCGAGAAGACACCTTTCTGGCCGCGCAGCCCGTACGGGGTTGCCAAGGTCTACGGCCATTGGATCACGGTGAACTATCGGGAGAGCTATAACCTCTTTGCCTGTTCCGGTATTTTGTTCAATCACGAATCGCCGCGCCGGGGTTATGAGTTTGTCACGCGCAAGATTTCGCATGGCGTGGCGAAGATCAAGCTGGGCCAGGCCAAGGAACTGCGGCTGGGCAATTTCGATTCACAGCGCGACTGGGGATTTGCAGGTGACTACGTGCGTGCGATGTGGCTGATGCTGCAACAAGATCACCCCGACGACTATGTGGTGGCCACTGGCGAAACGCATTCCGTGCGCGAATTCTGTGAGATCGCGTTCAGCCACGCGGGCTTGAACTGGCAGGACTTCGTGGTGCAAGACCCCGTCTTTATGCGCCCCGCCGAAGTCGATCAACTGATCGGCAATCCGGCTAAGGCTGGCGCTAAGTTAGGCTGGGAGCCGCAAGTGTCGTTCAAAGAATTGGTGCAGATGATGGTCGAGGCTGACCTCGAAGAACTTAAGAAAGGCGGAGCGTAAATCATGCAAGAGAGTGTGATTCAATTCGGCACCGATGGCTGGCGCGCTGAAATCGCCGCCGATTATACGTTTACCAATGTGCGCCGCTGCGCGCAGGGTTTTGCGTCGTATTTGCAGGCGAAGGGCCTGGCGCCCAAGGGCGTGGTCATCGGATTTGACAAGCGTTTTCAGTCCGAGAATTTTGCGGCGGCCTGCGCGGAGGTCATGGCGGGCAATGGTATCCGCGTGTGGTTGACGGATGGCCCCACGCCGACGCCGGTCATTTCGTATGCGGCGGTATACCACCAAGCGGCGGGCGCGATCAACATCACGGCGTCCCACAACCCCCCGACCGATAACGGCTTCAAAGTGCGCGACCCGAATGGCGGCGCGATCGATCCAGCCGGATTGAAGGACATCGAAGCACGCATCCCGGCGGGCGATGCGGTCACATCTTTGCCGATGAAAGAGGCGCAGACCCAGGGGCTGGTGCAGGTCTTTGATGCGTCGCTACCGTATATCGAGCACCTGAAAGATTTGATCGATCTGGAGCCGATCAAGAATGCTGGATTCAAGGTCGTCGTGGAGCCGATGTGGGGTAATGGCGCTGGCTGGTTCCCCCGCTTGTTGGCCGGCGGCAAAACGCAGGTGATCGAAGTTCACAACGAACGCAATCCGATCTTCCCCGAGATGAGCCGCCCCGAACCGATTCCGCCCAATGTCAACGTCGGGCTGAAGAAGACGGTCGAGCTGGGTGCGGACGTGTGTCTCATCACTGATGGCGATGCCGATCGCATGGGCATTGGCGACGAGAATGGCCGCTTCGTCAATCAGCTGGAAGTGTACGCGCTGCTGGCGCTGTATTTTCTGGAAGTGCGTGGCGAACGCGGCGCGATCGTGAAGACGCTCAGCACGACGTCGATGCTGGAAAAACTGGGCAAGCTGTACGATGTGCCCGTGGTCTCGACGGGTGTCGGCTTCAAGTACATCGCGCCCAAGTTCATGGAGCTCGATGCGATGTTGGGCGGTGAAGAGTCCGGCGGCTATGCCTTCCGCGGCAATGTGCCGGAACGCGATGGCATTCTGGGCAATCTGTACATGCTCGACTTCATGGTGAAGACGGGCAAGAAGCCGAGCGAACTGCTGCAGTACCTGTTCAGCAAAGTCGGCGCACATTACTACGATCGCATCGATACGCGCTGCACGCCCGCCGAGCGGGATGCGGTGAAGGATCGGGTGCTTAGCGCCAAGCCGGAAACGATCGGCGGTCTGAAAGTGACCGGCCTCGATACGACCGACGGCTTCAAGTTCTTGATGGGCGAAGCCGGTTGGGTGCTGATTCGCTTATCGGGCACGGAGCCGATCGTGCGGGTGTACACCGAGACGACACACGAAGATAAGGTGCAGGCGATCTTGCAGGATGGGTTGAAAATCGCGGGGCTGGCGAGGTAGAACAGCTTGAGTAACTACGAGGAGGTCGTATGACTGCGCACACTGTTCAAATCGATCTGCCGGATGTGTTGCTTAAGCGAGCGCATGTGCAAAGCCCGCGCGACGCACGTGATTTAGTCACTTTTTTGCTGGAACGGTACGTGCAAGAGGCTGATAAGACGCAGCGGCGGCAGGCGTATGAAGCTTACTACCAGACTCGTAGCGCTACCGAGACTGCTGAGGAATCCGAGATGCTGGCGGATTTTTCAAGCGCTGATACTGAGCTAGACGATCGGCTTAAGCCATGAGCCTGGTTGTTAAACGCGGTGATATTGTGTGGGCGAACCTTGACCCAACGATTGGCGTTGAGATCAAGAAGACCAGGCCAGTGGTTGTGGTCTCTAACGATGCGATCAACCAGCATAGTCAGTTGGCGATTGTAGTGCCGTTGACATCTAATGTAACACGACTATCGCCCAGCCATGTGTTGATTCCACGTGGCGAGGGCGGCCTGAGCCAAGATTCGAAAGCCGTGACCGAACAAATCAGGGCGATGGATCAACAGCGGCTCGTGTCGCGGATCGGAGCGCTGGAGCCGCGCTTCATGGACCTACTTGAGCAGGCCATGCGTAACTCGTTGGATATGTGATGCAACTGATCGACACGCATTGTCACCTCGATTGGAAATCCTTCGATCCCGATCGAGAAGCGGTGATCGATCGGGCGGTGCAGGCCGGGGTGACGCAGATGATCACCATCGGCGTGGATGGGCCCAGCAGCCGCCGCGCAATCGAACTGGCGGAGAAGCACCAGGCGATTTACGCTGCGGTGGGAGTGCATCCCAATGATTGCGCGGGATTTGACGCCGCGGTATTGAATGACATCCGATCGCTGGCGCAACATCCGAAGGTGGTGGCCATCGGCGAGATCGGTTTGGATTACTATTGGCACAAGGTTGATCACGACGTTCAAGCGCGCGCGTTTCAGGCGCAGTTGGAACTGGCGGCAGAACTCGGTAAGCCCGTCATCGTTCACAGCCGCGAGGCCGCCGCCGATCTGATCGAGATGCTGGAGAACTTCACGCAATACGCACCACGCACCACGGGTACACTGCACTCTTACTTCGACGATCTCGCCATCATGCAGCGCGCTTTCGCCATCGGTTTCTATATTGGCGTGACGGGGCCGCTTACGTTTAAGAAGGCCGAGCGCGAAAGAGAGATCATCAGGCAGGTTCCACTCGATCGGGTGTTGATTGAAACCGATGCGCCGTTCTTGACCCCGGTGCCGCATCGCGGCGAGCGGAATGAGCCGGCTTACGTGAAACACACTGCCGAGTTAATGGCGAAGGTACGCGGGCAGTCGATAGAAGAAATTGCGTGGCAAACCACGCGCAATGCCGAAAAATTGTTTGGGTGGCACGAGGTTTAGTGGTGTTAGCAACTATTGCCGTATTTGATATCGTCAAAGATGATTTGCAGCGGGTAGAAAGCCGGCTGCACGATATTCCTTTGCGCTCCGAAGCCGACTTTGAATTGGTGACCGAAGCGATCGGGCATGTGTTGGATGCTGGGGGCAAGCGCATCCGCCCCGCCTTGACGCTGCTCACGGGCCGTTTGTATCCATCCGATCCCGATAAGATCATCTCGTTGGCCGCGGCGGTGGAGATGCTGCACACGGCGACGCTGGTGCACGATGATGTAGTCGATGGCGCGCTGCTGCGGCGCGGCAGTCCCACCTTGAATGCGCGCTGGTCGCCGGGCGCGACCATTTTAACGGGCGACTATATGTTTGCGCGCGCGGCGGATCTGGCCGCGCAGACCGGTCACGTGCGCGTGATGCAGATTTTTGCGCGTTCGTTGATGACGATTGTATCCGGCGAACTGCGTCAACTCTTCGGCGATGCGACTTTCCGCCAGACGCGCGAGGATTATTTCAAGCGCATCTACGCCAAGACGGCGTCGATGTTTGAACTGGCGACGGAGGCTGCGGGCGTCCTCATCGGCGCGACCGAAAGCGAGATTCTCGACTTGCGGCATTTCGGGCATGATCTGGGGATTGCATTCCAAATCATGGACGATGTGCTGGACTTCACTGGTGATGCTTCGCAAGTGGGCAAGCCGGTGGGGAACGATTTGCGGCAGGGCATCGTGACGCTGCCGGTAATCGATTACCTCGACAAGCATCCCGCCGACAAGCGCGTGGATGATCTGCTGCGCCACGATTATCATGATGACAATGCGGTACTCTCCATCGTGGCGGATGTGCGCGCTTCCGGCGCGATCAAACGCGCCATCGCCGAAGCCCGGAACTATGTGCGCAGCAGTCAGGCGGCGTTGCTGAAATTGCCGGACAGCGAGGCGCGGCAAACCATGCTGGCGGTAGCCGATTACGTGGTGGCACGCAATTACTAACGGATGGGTCTTCAGCGGATGCCTATGGCGAAGCGGATAAGCGGATGAAACCGGGAGCTCGTCAACGGACTTTGAAGCGGACACGCTACGCGGACAAAACGGACGAAACGGATGGGCGCGGTGACCGTCAACAGACGTCCAAACGGACACGCTACGCGGGACGGAAGCGGACACAACGGATAACTGGATGGACACGGCGGCCGCGAGGCCGTCGCGTTATTGATGGGGCATGATCGATCTCTCAATCGTGATTCTCAACTGGAACGTGCGTAAGCTGCTCGATCGGTGTCTGGCCTCCCTCCGATCGAAGCACTACGCTCTCGAGATCATCGTGGTCGACAATGCCTCGCGCGATGACAGTGTCGCCATGATGCGGACAAAATATCCGCAGGTGAACTTGATTGTCAACCCCGATAATCGCGGGTTCACGGGCGGCAACAATCAAGGGATCGAGGTGTCGCGCGGGCGTTACGTGATGGTGCTCAATCCTGACACGGAAGTGCTTGCCGATGCACTCGATCGCCTCGTGCGTTACCTCGACGATCATCCCGAAATAGGTGTGCTTGGCCCGCAGCTGCTCAACCCCGATCGATCCATTCAGTCCTCACGGCGGCGCTTTCCTACTCTGGCGACAGGCTTCTTTGAAAGTACCTGGCTGCAAGGCGTTGCGCCGAAACGCATCCTGACGCATTACTACATGGACGATGTTCCACCCGATCACACGCACGAAGTCGATTGGCTCAATGGCGCCTGCACGGTCTTTCGACGTGAGATGATCGATCGGGTAGGGGTGTACGACGCGCAGAATTTCTTCATGTACTCGGAAGAACTCGATCTGTGCCGGCGCGTGAAAGAAGCCGGATGGAAGATCGTCTACCTACCCGAGGCGCAAGTCATTCACTACGTCGGCCAGAGCAGCGATCAAGTGGTAGCCGCGCGGCACATTTACTTCCAGACGAGCAAGGTGCATTACTTCCGCAAATGGCACGGCTCACTACAGGCGACCCTGCTGCGCGTGTTCTTGCTTGGATCGTATTTGTGGCAGATCGGGCTGGAGAGTGTGAAAGGTTTGCTCGGCAGCCAGCGCGATCTGCGCAAGCAGCGCGCGAAGGTGTACTGGCAAGTGGTACGGACGGGCCTGAAATGAAGATTGGCTTGATCTCCGGCGAGTATCCTCCACAGCAAGGCGGTGTGGGTGACTTCACGCGCGAGTTGGCACGGGCGCTGATGGCCGCCGGGCACGAGGCGCAGGTGGTGACGGGATGCACGAGGCAGGATGCAAGAAGCGGAATGCAGGAAGAGGGTATCGTGGTGCAGCGCGCCATCGGTTCGTGGGGGATGCGGTGCTGGGGACAAATGGCAGAGGTCGTCCGGCGTGAACAGTTCGATGTGCTGAATATGCAGTACGAACCGGCGGCTTATGCGATGCAGGTGGGCGTGAACTTTTTGCCCAGCCCATGGGTACGGCGATCGATCAAAGTGCCGATCGTTACCACGTTTCATGATTTGCTGGTGCCTTATCTTTTTCCCAAGGCCGGGCCGCTGCGCTGGAAAGTGGTGGAATATCTCGCGCGTCACAGCGACGCGATTATTGTGACGAACGAAGAAGATCACAGCCATCTTTCCAATTTGCCCGTGTCTCTGCGCTATCCGGCAGAGCGGGCCGCGTGGCGCCAACCGCTAACTTCCAATCTCCATACCATTCCCATCGGCAGCAATATTAGGCCAGTCGATGTCAGTGAACCCGATCGGTTGGCTGAACGCGCGCATTGGGGTATCCAGCCCGCCGAGTTTCTACTCGGCTACTTTGGTTTTCTCAATCTCAGCAAGGGTGGCGGGGATTTGATGCAAGCATTCAAGGTCTTGCTTGACGTGGGCTTGCCGGTTAAGCTGGTGCTCATCGGTGGCCGCACCGGGTCGAGTGATCCGACCAACACTGAGTATGCAGCGCAGGTCGAGCATTTGATTGAGATGCTGGGTGTAAAGGAACGCGTGATCGCGACAGGCTACCTTGATGCGGCGGCGGTCTCACGGGCGTTACGAGCCTGTGATGTGATGGTGTTGCCCTACGTCGATGGCGCATCGCTGCGACGCGGTAGTTTACTAGCTGCCATCGCCCATGGCAAAGCCATCGTGACGACGGAGCCGCGTTACCCGATCGCGGGGTTGAAGCATGAGGAATCAGTGTTGTATGTGCCGCCGAATGATCCCGCGTCAGTCGCGAACGCCGTGAAGCAAGTTTTGCGGGATGAGGCGCTGCGGACTCGACTGCAATCCGGTGCGAGTGATGCCGCGAAGTTGTATACCTGGGATCGCATCGCGGCACAAACGGCTGAAGTCTTTGAACGTGCTTTACACACTGCACATATCCCATGAAATACCCAAACAGGATCATCCTCGGGTCACTGCTACTGGCTTTTGCTCTGTGGGTGTGGAATTTATCCGCCCAGAGCGTGTGGTGGGATGAAGCCTTTACGTGGCAGACCACCAGTCACGGCCTCGCCAATTTCTGGCAGATGCTGCTCACCGGCGATCGCAATCCGCCGTTGTATTTTGTCAATGTAGCGTTGTGGGGCAGCGTGGCCGGATGGAGTGAGTTCAGCCTGCGCTTTGTGTCGGTGGTATGGAGCATGGTGGGAATGGCGTTTCTGTTCAACCTCACCCGGCGGCTCTACAACCTCTCAGCAGGGGAGTGGACGCTGCTTTTGGCTGCAATTGCCCCGGCACTGTTCGTCTATGCTCAAGAAGCGCGCATGTATGCGGCCTTCTTTGCTTTAACAGCTGCTACCCTATACTTCGCGTGGCGTATCTTTGAAGCGAGCAGTCAGTCATCAGCCATCAGCCATCAACGCTCAGCGATCAGCACTGGGAAATTGATGGGGGCATTTTTATTGTGCGAGGCTGGATTGTTGTTGACGCACTATTTCGCCATTCCGCTCATTGTCACGCTCAATCTGTTTGCTCTGATCGTCTTGCTACAACGTCGCGCGAAACTGGCGAGCTATGCTAGATGGATTGGTGGACAGTTCCTCGCCGCGCTGCCGATGGTGATCTGGACGCTGATCGTGTTTACCACGCCCGGTAGTTTGATCAAGGCGCAGGAAACGCCGCCCGGGATTTTTTCTTTCCTCGATCAGGTGATCATGCTGTGGCTGTCTGGCGTGCGCGATTTGTACGGTGACTGGATCGCTTTGCCGTGGCTGACCGTTTTGATCTTACCCGTGGTTGTGATCGGCGCGTGGCTCGTTAATCGACGGAGCACCCGGTGGGTAGTGGCTTTTGCCGCCGTGTCGCTGAGTGTGGCTTATGCCATGACAGTAGCGTTGACTTCATTTCATCCGCGTTATGCCTTGCCATACAGTGTGCCGCTGTTCGTGTTGGCGGGAGCGACACTGTCGCTGGAACCCGCCGCAGGAGCACGAAATAGATATGCTCGTGGGCTGGTCGGAATAGCAATCGCTCTATGGCTGATGATTGCCGTAACATCCGGCTGGGTGGCCGCCAGTGCGCTATCTTCTGTTAAAGATGATGCGCGCGGCGTGGCCGCTTACCTGAAACAGAATGCCGCTGCCGGTGACGTGATTCTAGTCGAGGCCAACGACTACACGCTGAATTACTATGGCCACGGTCCGGCACGAATGAAGATGATCACGGCTACGACCGACCCCGAAGCACTCGTGCAGTTGAGTGAAGCCATCGGTGGTGAGCAACGAGTGTGGCTGCCACATTGGAGTATTTCGACGCAAGATCCGCGTGGCTATTGGCCGTTTGTGCTAGAACAGTCGGGCAGTCTGAGGGATTGGACTTCGTATCACGGTTATGAGTTGTATTGCTATGATATGCAATCGGCAGTGCGTGAGCCGGAATTGAAATCCGTCACGAACACAAGCATGGTCACTGTCTGGTCTGGTCTTGGCGGACAGGGTGCGGATGGCGCGCTGGCGTTTGCGGTGGAGTGGCAGACGCCGGTCAAGTTTTTTGATCCGGCGCGGGTTTCCGTGCGGCTGATCGACTCGCGTGAAAACACGCTGGCCATGCGCGATGCTGCTTTGCTGGACGAACGAGGGCGCACTACGGAACGCTGGGACGAGATCAGACCGGTAACGAATTACTATGTGTTACCTATTCCTCCCGGTACACCACCGGGCACGTATACCGTGACGGCCCAGTTGTACAACTCACGTGACACGCTCGCTAACGAAGTGTTAGGCGCGATCGAACTACCACGTCGTTTGGATATGAGTGATCCTTACCGCAGGCTTGCGGGCTATCGTTGGAGCGTTCCGGTGGACTCACGCGTCTTTCCAGGTTTAGCGCTGGAAGCATATGCGATAAGCCCACAAACGCTGTGGGTTCCCATGCCCATTGATGTCACACTACGCTGGCGGAAAACGAGTAGCGCCACAACTGCCATGCCGCGTCTGCGACTGATGCAGGCCGATCGCGTGTGGAGTGCAATCGGCTCCATGCTTTTTGAGCGTGATTATCCGATCGGACAATGGGTTGAAGGCGAGACGGTGATCGATCGCTTGAAGATCGATTATCCGCCGGTGCGCGGGCCGCTTGAGTTGCAGATCGGGCAGGGGGATCGGTGGACGGCCCTGACGACGCTGCAACTGGACGAAGCGCGGATGATGTTCAATCCGCCGTCGATGCAGCACACGCAGGCAGCGCAGTTTGGCGACTTCGCGGAATTGCTGGGCTACGATCTGAAATCCGATGCGCTATCGTCTGTACGTCCACTCAATCTAACGTCGTACTGGCGTGCGATAAATACCGAACCGATCACGATGTCTTACACGGTCTTCACACAAATCCTCGCGCCCGATGGACATCTGGTCGCGCAGCACGATGCGCCGCCCCGTCCACCGACCACGGCCTGGGTTCCCGAGCAGATCGTGATCGATCAGCACTCAATCGAGATCGTTGACCCTGCATATCGAGGCCCCGCCACGCTGATCGTCGGATGGTATAATTCCGCGTCGGTCGAACGGGTGCCGGTGAACGGTGGTGGTGATTACGTGACGTTAGCGGTGCCGGTGCGAGTTGAAGAAAAGTGATGCGTAAACAAGTAACGAGTAATCCGTAATGAGTAACGAACGCTCTCGCCCTTCGCGTTTTACTCGTTACTCATTACTCGTTATCCTGATTGCTTTTGTCGCGCTGTCCGTCGTCTACAGCCTCACCGTTCCGCTCTTCGAAGGCCCAGACGAGATCTGGCACTACGCGTTTGCCAACCATCTCGCCAGCGGTGGTGAACTGCCGGTCTTTGACGTGAAGCAGCCGGCGACATTTCTGCGCAACGGGGCGCATCCGCCGTTGTACTACGTGCTGGTTGCCGCGCTCATCGTACCGATCGATCGCGCGGATTTTCCGGCGAACTACCATTTCAATCTGGCGAGTCCCAAGATTACACCGGGCGCGTCAGGCACTTCGCCCAACTTGCTCATCCATACAGCGCGCGAAGATTTTCCGTTTCACAATGCGGCACTGGCCGGACATCTGGCGCGGCTGGTGTCGATTGCGTTAAGCACCTTAACAGTGGTTGGCGTTTTCGGTGTGACGCGGCGTTTACTGCGTGATGATCGTCTGGCGTTATTGGCGACAGCGTTCGTCGCTTTCATTCCGCAGTTCGTATACGGCGCGGCGCTCGTCAACAACGATGCGCTGGCCGCATGTGCGGCGACGTGGCTGCTCTACGCGTTGCTGCGCTTGATGAACGACGGGCGTTGGCGTTGGGCGCTGTTGAGCGGCGTCTTGTTGGGCATCACGCTGCTTTCAAAGATCGGCATGATTGCCATCCTGCCGCTTCCGGCGTTGGCGCTGGGTCTTTACGCACTACGCAACACGCAGCACGGATCGCTCAAGCATCGTATTGCGTATTGCGTGGTGAGTGGTGCGGTTATTTACGGTTGTGCGTTACTCATTGCTGGCTGGTGGTATGCGCGCAACTTCGCGCTGTACGGCGATCCGTTGATGTGGCGCGAGTGGCAGGTATTGACGGGCACCGGGCGCGTGCCGCCCACCCCGATCGATTTTGTGCGCGATATGCTGGGCTTTTTCGGCTTGTTCTGGGCTGATTTCTCGCTGCGGATCGATCGGGTAGTGTGGCCGATCTTTGGATTGATCACGATCGCCGCGCTGGTCGGATTGATCCGGCGCGCGATCAGGCGGCAGTGGCCCCTGCTCGATTGGCCGGGGCTGCTCGTCGCGCTGGCGTGGCTGGGCTTGTTGATCGCTATGGCGATACGCTATTCGTTTAACATCTACGACATTCACGGACGCTTGCTCTATCCCGCGCTCGCGCCGATTGGCGTGATGTTGGCGTTGGGCTTGTCGGGATGGCCGAAGCCGAACTGGGTGATGGGGATCGCGCTGTCGATCATCATGTCGATCGCGGTGCTCGCGCCATTCGTGATCATTCAACCGGCCTACGCGCGCCCGATCGTTTCTGCGCTGCCTGACGAGGCGATCAAGACCTCGGCGTATTTTGGCGAGGTTGAGTTGTTGGGCTATGGGGTGAAAAGCGATCGCGTGAAAACGGGCGAGCCGATCGAGGTGGTGACTTATTGGCGCAAGGGCGTGGCCGATGCTGCGTCGCCCTCCGGTGTGATGGCGCTGCTGACGCCTGACGGCCAGGTCGTGGGTCGATCTGAAATGCTGTTGGGCAGTGATGCTTATCCCGGCGAGGTGTGGCAGCCGGGCGAGATCGTGACGACGCGTTTTCGAGTGCCGACACAAACGGATCGTCCGACGGTTGCAGCGGTACAGTTGAAGGTGGGCGCTTCGTCCACCGCGATCGATCTGGGCCGGGTCGCCGTGTGGGTCGATCGGGCGTGCCACGCGTACGCGGATCGGGTGGTGGAGGTCACCTTCGGCGGATCGATCAAGTTGATCGGCTATCGGATCGAAGAAGGTTCTGCGCCACGCATCGTGTTGTGCTGGCAAGCGATCAAGCCAACGCCCATCGATTACACGGTGTTTGTACATGTGTCGACGGGCAGTGATTTGATCAGTGGGGATAGCCAGCCAGTGGGCGGCAATTTCCCGACTTCGGCGTGGCAGCCCGGCGATGTGATTGAAGACGTGCACGTGTTGCCCGCAAGCAACGGCCTGAAGATCCCGCAGGCGTCCATTGGGCTGTATCGATTGGAGACTGGCGAGCGCTTACCTATCGACGGCACGAACACGACTGAATTTGAATTGGTCAAATGATGAGCGAATCGGCAATCAACAAGCAGCAATCAGCAATCAAAAATGTCATTGTCATCGGCGGCGGTCCGGCCGGTTTGACTGCGGCGTATGAGCTGGCGAAAATCGGCATCAAGCCCATCGTGTTGGAGCTGGGCGCACGCGTGGGCGGCATCGCGCGCACCGAAGTCTTCAATGGTTATCGCATGGACATCGGCGGACATCGCTTCTTCACCAAAGTGGACGAGGTGGAGGCGTTCTGGCAGGAAGTGCTGGGCGACGATTTTTTGACGCGTCCGCGCTTGAGCCGCATCTACTACAATCACAAATACATCATGTATCCGCTGCACTTCGGCGATGCGCTGAGCAAGTTGGGCGTGGGGCAAAGTTTTTTGGTGCTGATGAGTTATTTTCACTCCAAGATTTTTCCGCATCGCCAGGAAAATAGTTTTGAAGAATGGGTGTCGAACCGTTTTGGCGAGCGGTTGTATCGCATCTTCTTCAAGACGTATACCGAAAAGGTGTGGGGCATCCCGTGCACGGAACTCAGCGCCGAGTGGGCGGCCCAACGCATTCAGAATCTGTCGCTGCCGCGCGCGGTGCTGGGCGCGTTGTTCGGGGCGCGCGGCGCGAAGAACGTGAAGTCGCTGATCGAGCAGTTCCACTATCCACGTTTGGGGCCGGGCATGTTGTGGGAGCGGACGCAGCAGTTGATCGAACAGCGCGGCGGGGAAGTGCGCCTGAACACAACCGTGATGCAGGTGCTGCATCGAGACGGAAAAGCGATCGGGGTGGTGGCGCGATCGAACGGACGCGATGAACCGATCGAGGCGGATGCGATTATCTCGTCGATGCCGATCAGCGAGCTCGTCGCCAAACTCGATCCACCGGTGCCGCAAGACATCCGCGACGGTGCGGCGCAGCTGACTTATCGTGATTACTTCACGGTGGGTCTGATCGTGGATCAGGCTGATCTGTTTCCCGATAATTGGATCTACATTCACGCGCCGGAAGTGAAAGTGGGGCGCGTCCAGAACTTCAAGAATTGGAGCCCTGAAATGGTGCCCGATCCCAGCAAGACGTTTCTGGGCCTGGAATACTTTTGCAACGAAGGCGATGATCTGTGGCGGATGAGCGATGCCGAGTTGATCAAACTTGGCACGCAGGAGTTGGAAACGATGGGGCTGGCGCGGGCCGCCGACGTATCGGGTGGGACGGTCATTCGCCAGTTGAAAACCTATCCGGTCTATACCGGCGAATACAAGGAATATCTGGAACGCATTCGCGGCTTCCTCGATTCGATCCCCAATTTGCAAACCGTGGGGCGCAACGGCCTGCACATGTATAACAACCAGGATCATTCTATGTTGACGGCGATGCTGGCGGTGAAGAACTTGCAGGGTGAGCACCACGATGTCTGGTCGGTCAACGTGGAGCGGGCGTATCATGAAGAAGTGCGCTTGCCGTCGGGCGCAGTGGATTAAGGCAAGCCTGTCATGTTGAGTGAGTGACAAGACGACACGATGATTTCACGCACCACGCACTACGTATCCCGTCTGTTGAATATCAAGACGGTACTCATCGCTTTCCTCGTTTTAGGTGTCACCTATAGCGTCGTCACGCCCATCTTCGAAGCGTCCGATGAACTGTGGCACTATCCGCTGGTGCAGTGGCTCTCTCAGGGCAACTCACTGCCGGAGCAGGATGCGCAGAACGTAGGCCCGTGGAAACAGGAGGCAAGCCAGCCCCCGCTCTATTACTGGCTGATGGGCTGGTCCACCTTCTGGATCGATACAAGTGACATGCCGCAAGTGCGGCAGGAAAATCCGCACGTCGATAACGGCGTCATCACGCCCGATGGCAATCGCAACCTCGTCGTTCATAATCCGGCGGTTGAAGCGTTTCCGTGGCGCGGCACGGTATTGGCCGTGCACCTCGCGCGTCTTTTGTCCGTGTTGATGGGTGCGGCGACGGTGTGGTTGACGTACCGCCTCGCGCTGGAGCTCTTCCCTGATCGGCTATGGCTCGCGCTGGGGGCGGCGGCCGTCAATGCCTTCACACCGATGTTCATCTTTATCAGCGGCGCAGTGAACAACGACAACCTGACGATGACGTTGTGCTCGTTGGGGTTGTTGTTGATCGTGAAGCGGGTGCGGGAATACGAGGGATCAGGGATCAGGGATCAGAAAGCGACCGAGCGGGAGTTGCCCTTTGCGCAGGACTTTTTCTATCGCATCGGACGCTGGCTGCCGTTAGGGATCGTGTTGGGCCTCGGCGCGTTGACGAAGACGAGCGCGCTGGCGCTGCTGCCGATCACGGGATTGGCCGTCAGCGTGGCGGCATGGCGCAAAGGATCGTGGCGCGAATTTTGGGCTGGCGCATTGGCGACAGCGATCCCGGTGCTGCTCATCGCGGGTTGGTGGTACCTCCGCAACATTCAACTCTACGGCGATGTGACGGGCATCAGTGCTTTCATCGACGTGCTGGGCAAGCGCGAAGCTCCCGCTTCGTTGTTGCAATTGTGGGGTGAGCGCTGGGGTTTTATGCTGTCGTACTGGGGCTTGTTCGGCGGTGTGAATGTGCCGATCGATGACTGGGGTTATCACGTCCTCAATGGTTTGGCGGTGCTGGCCGTTGTTGGTGTGGTGATCTACTTCGTCACGCTGACGTGGCAATGGTTCCGAGAAGATCCAATTTTGAGTTGGCGTGATTTTCGACATGAACTGCGCGACTACATTCAGGGGCGAGCAGCATTGTTCCTCGTCGGATTGTTCGGCGTGATCGTCGTGGCGCTGCTGACGCAGTGGGCGCGCGTCACGTGGTCGTCGCAGGGCCGACTGGTCTTCTCGGCGATTTCGACCTGGTCGATCTACTTCGTGTTGGGGCTGGCGACCATCGCCACGCAGCGTTTCGCGAAGCCGTTCATCGCGTTGGTCGGCGGGTTCATGTTGGTCGTTTCGGCCCTCGCGCCCTTCACGACGATTGCGCTCGTTTACGCGCAACCTATGCCGATAAGCGCCGTGACATCACAGATTCCGCTGGATGTGACCTTTGGCGATCAGATCAAGTTGATTGGCGCGGAAGTGAAATCCAATACGACTCAACCCGGTGGAGCGATTGAAGTGACCCTGTACTGGCAGGCGCTCAAGCCGATCGAGAAAGATTACAGTACTTTCGTCCACCTGCTTGGTGAACATGACATCTTGGTTGCGCAGCGCGATATGTACCCGGGGCAAGGGCTGTGGCCTACCTCACAGATGAAGTCGGGTGACATCATTACGAGTCGCTACGTGTTGAATATTCCCTCAACGGCTTACGCGCCCGATCGACTGAAATGGGAAGTGGGCGTGTACGACTTTGCCACGCAGCAGCGTTTGCCCGCATCGAGCGGCGGCGATAATATGCGATTTGGATCGGTGCAGCTCGTGGTGCAAGCGAGTGATGTGCCTAACCCCATGCGGGTGAATCTAGGCGATCAGATCGAACTGATCGGTTACGCGCTCGATCGGCGCACGGCCAGCCCCAATGAATCGATCTTCCTCACACTGTACTGGCGTGGAAAAGCGAAGATGTCTGCCGATTACACCGTGTTCACGCATGTGCTGCAACCACCAGAGACGCTGTGGGCGCAGCAGGATAAGCCATTGCAACCGCCATCGTCGAGTTGGTCGATCGGCCAGGTGATAAGCGATACGTATGAGTTGACGATCAAACCGGATGCGCCCCGCGGCGTGTATGATATCGAAGTTGGCGTGTATGATCCGCAGAAGAACTTCGAGCGGCTGCGCGTTGTGACCGAAGATGGTCGCATCACCGAAAACTATGTGCTGCTGGGCAAAGTGCGAGTGAAATGATCAATTAACAATGATCAATTTTCAATGGTCAATGATCAATATAGGTAACGAGTAATGAGTAAGGCGTCTATTTCACGGCCTACTTGGCGGCGCGATGTCGCGGCGCTGCTGGTCATTGCGGCGATCTGGCTGCTGTTTTTCTGGCGCTTGTTCACGCCCGTGGCAGCCGATCGGCTGCAGCTGGCGTCGGGCGACTTTACTCAGCAATTCCTGGCATTTCGCCAATTTGGCTTCAGCGAGTTGCAGCAGGGACGCTGGCCGTTGTGGATGCCGTGCGTCGATAGTGGGTATCCGTATTTTGCCGATCCGCAAGCGGCTTCCTTCTATCCGCCGGCTTTGTTCAATTATGCCGGTCATTGGCTTAGCGGCGCAGCGGAGTTTTCTTTGCAAGCGCTGCAACTAGAGGCGGCGCTGCATGTGCTGCTGGCGGCGCTGTTGGCGTATCTGTTTTTGCGCGGCGAGGTGCGTCACCGCGCGGCGGCGTTGTTGGGAGCGGTGGTCTTTGCTTTCGGCGGATATTTGACCGGCTATCCCATGCTGCAATTGGCGATCCTGGAGGCGGCTGCGTGGCTGCCGTTGGCTTTGTGGGCGGCGCGTCGCTTGAGTGCCCGCCAGGATTGTCGATCGGTGGCGCTGCTGGCGCTGCCCCTGGCGCTGAGTGTCCTCGCGGGACATCCGCAGACTTACACGTTGGTGTGGTATCTAACCGGCGCATACTTCGCTTATCGGATGTGGCGGGTGCGATCGCGCTGGCGCAAACCGCTGATCTATTTCAGCAGTGTCGTGGTGCTGGCGTTGATGCTCAGCGCGGTGCAGCTCATTCCCACGATCGAATTTATGCGGCTGTCCACCCGCGCCGATTTGTCTTACACCCTGGCCGGAACCGGCTTTCCATTAGCGGACGTGTGGCAGATGATCGTGCCGGGAGCGCTCAGCCAGTTCAGCCCGTTGTATGTGGGCGTGCTGCCGTTGGCGCTGGTGATTCTGGCGTTGGGTGCGGCGACGCGCGATCGT
>JBGSPW010000059.1:0-28738 GCA_041738395.1 Thermoflexales bacterium | reverse complement strand
CCGACCCGCTCGAGTAAAAGCGGAGGAAAGCCGCCGCATAATCCAGAGTTGAACTAAGCCGAGCCGAACGCCCGTCTATGGAATTTAAGGTCAGCGGGTTAACGGGACCCGGCTGCTAATCGATTGCCACACAATCCCATTGTACACTCAGGAGGCCAGACGGGGCAAATGCGAAGTGCATTTATACGGAATTTCTTCCGTATAACACGCCAATCCGCTTGTTATACGGAAAATCAATTGGTATTCTATCAATACCGGACATCATCTGATCTCATCCCCCCACGCCGTGTTGGGCGCAAGGGTTACTCATTAGCTCTCTTTGCCGGAACCTTCATAGATAAAGATGCCCAGGCTGTTCGGGCCGATCTGGCAGGCCAGGCCCGGTCCGTAGTTGAGCACCGGGAAATATTGTCCCGGGAAAGTCTGCTCCAGGCGTTCCAGCAACAGGCGGGTGTCTTCCGTGGGCTGTTGGCCGCTCTGCATCAGCGCCACGCGATCGATCAATGAGAATTCGGAGACAAATTCAAGCAGCTTGTCGATGGCTTTGTCGCGCGTCCGGACTTTTTCCATCGGGATGATCTCGCCGTCTTCGATCGTCAGGAACGGCTTGATGCCCAGCATGGTGCCCAGCACTGCTTGCGATTTGCTCAAACGCCCGTTGCGCTCCAGATAATCCAGTTGATCGACGAAGAACACGGCGTACATGTGCGTGATCATGCCGCGCACGATGCGCACGATTTCATCCAGCGCCGCGCCGTTGGCCGCCGCTTCGGCCGCCGCTTCGACGAGCCAGCCCAGCCCGATGGACGTCGTCAGCGAATCGATCACGACGATTTTGTTGCCGCCCAAAAATTCATCGGCGGCTTGACGAGCATGCGCCACGGTGTCGCTCATCTTGCTGGAGATGTGGATCGACAAAATCTGCCGGTTTTGCCGCAGCGTGTTGGCATACAGATCGCGGAAGGTATCCGCCGCGGGCGAGTGCAACGTCGGCGGGGTTGAATAGTGCGGCAGCCGGCGAAAGAATTCCTCCGAGGAAATATCGACACCTTCGCGGTAGGTCTGCCTGGCAAATTGCAGAGTCTGTGGCAGGACGGTAACGCCCAGCCGTTCGGGCAGTGACGGATCAGGAAAGTGAGCAGTGCTATCGGTGATAATGTGTACGCGTGACATGGATTAAATTCTACTCGGCGCTGATGATATAGTAATAGTGCGGTTGGCCGCCCTCGACGATTTCCACTTCCAGCTGCGGGTATTTCTCGCGCACCAGCGCGCCCAGCTCTTCGGCCGTAGTTCGAGTGATGCCGTTACCAAAGTACAGGGTGATAATTTCCAAATGGGCGACATCCATCTGTTCGAGCAGCGTCCACAGCGTTTCTTCGATCGTCTCGTTGGCCGCCGTTAGCTCGTCATTCAACAAACCAATGATATGCCCTTCTTCGACTTTGACGCCGTTATACTCGATCGCGCGCGTCGCGGTGGTAATCTCGCCGGTCTTGACGTGGTGGGTGGCCGCTTCCATGGCGCGCCCATTGGTCTCCAGATCGCGCTGATCGTTGAAGGCCAGCATCGCCGCAATGCCCTGCGGTATCGTTTTGCTGGGGACAACCAGGACTTGCTTTTTACAAATCTCAGCCGCTTGTCGTGCGGCCATCACCACGTTGGAGTTGTTGGGCAACAGAATGGCGCGATCGGCAGGGATGGCTTGCAGCAGATTCAAAAAATCCTCGGTGCTGGGGTTCATCGTCTGCCCGCCCGGCACAATGGCCGTCGTCCCCAGACTTTGAAACACGCGCGTCAGGCCCTCGCCGGGGGCAACTGCTAAGGTGGCAATGTCTCCGGGGTTGAGGTTATACGTCGAACTTTGGACCGGCGGGGCGGTGCGACCCAACAAGAACTGTTGATACTGCGCTGCCATGTCTTCAATAACGACGTCATGCAATCGCCCCAGGGTTTCGGCATAAGCCAGCACAGCGCTTGGCCGGGGCACATGGACATGAACCTTGATCGTCTCGGCGTCACCCACCACTAGCGTCGATAGCCCCATGGCTCCGATGTGGTCCCGGGCTGCGTCCACGTTCAAGTCTTGCCCTTTGATGATGCATTGCACATCGTAGCTATAACCTTGCGCCACGTCGCCGGCGTCGATTCCAACATCGGCCGGAACCTTCTCCTTCAAATCGACCGGAGCCTGTACCGCCCGATCGCGCGAAGGGCCGAAATCGCCACGAGCGTCCAGCGACTCGCCGTGCAGATAACGCAACATGCCTTCGATGATCACGGTCAAGCCTTGCCCGCCAGAATCGACGACTCCAGCTTGCTTCAACACGGGCAGTAAATTGGGTGTATTCGCTACCGCTGCTTTGGCCGCCTCCACCATGTGTTCCAGCAGGTAAAGCAGATCCTCGTTGTCAGGCTGTGCGGCTTCTGCCGCATCGGCGATGGCGCGGGACACCGTGAGAATGGTGCCTTCGACGGGCCGGAGCACGCCCTTATAGGCGGTCTCGCTGGCTTCACGCAAAGCGTGCGCCAGATCGAGCGCGCCAAACTTTGGTTTACTGTCCAACGAACGCGCGAAGCCGCGCCACAGTTGCGAGAGGATCACGCCCGAGTTGCCGCGTGCTCCCATCAAAGCGCCGTGAGCTACCCGCTGGGCCACTTTGCCGACGTTGTCTTCGGGCAATTGTTCGATCTCGCGCCAGGCGCTTTGCATGGTCAGCAGCATATTCGTGCCGGTATCGCCATCGGGCACTGGATAGACGTTGAGGGCGTTGATGGTAGTTTGATGATAACGGAGCCAGAGCAGGCTAGCTTCCACAAGCCGCTTCAAACTCTGCCCGTCGACAAAGAGCAGCTGCTCCGTCCGTTTCTGTGTGTCAGCGGTCAATTGAAAGATCACTCCAGCGGATGATTGTTTAGGGCTTGCCAAGAAATAAGTCCACACTTTCGACGCTCCCGCCGGATTGCAAATCCGGCGATGGGTGGGCTGGATGTCACCATCCAGCCCAGAGCAATCTGCGGAGTTGTTCTTTGACGGCTGTTTAGCACGCCGGGCTCCCATGCCTGACTTGGCGACGGCATGGGAGCCGTCGCTGCTTAGCGTGCTAAATCGGGCAGACGAGATCAGGCCGATCGAGCCGGGGGCAACTTTGACATCCTATTCGAATATTGGATAATAGAGGCACGCCAAATCAGTCCACCCTACTGCGAGGTCAAGACCGATGCCACTCCATCCACTTGCCGGGAAATCGGCTCCCGCCGAAATGCTGATCGATGTTCATCAACTTGAGGAAGCCTACTACGCCAAGCGGCCCAATCTCGACGATCCCACCCAGCTGGTTGCCTTCGGCACCAGCGGTCATCGCGGCACGTCGTTGGGGGGCAGCTTCACCGAGGCGCACATCCTCGCCATCACCCAAGCGATCTGCGACTATCGTCGCGCGCAGCGCATCACCGGCCCGCTGTATGTGGGTCAGGACACGCATGCCTTATCGGCGGCGGCGCAGCGTACAGCGTTGGAAGTGTTGGCCGCCAACGGCGCTGAAGCGTTCATTCAAAACGATGGCGGTTTCACACCCACGCCCGTGATCTCGCGTGCGATTCTGGTCTACAATCGCGGTCGCACCGAGGGGCTGGCCGATGGCGTGGTCATCACACCTTCGCATAATCCGCCCACCGACGGCGGCTTCAAATACAATCCGCCCGAAGGCGGCCCGGCGGATACCGCCATTACCAAATGGATTCAGGATCGCGCGAATGATTTGCTGCGGCAAAACAATCGGGAGGTGAAACGCACGCCGTATGAAACCGCGTTGCAAGCGGCCACCACCCACTCGATCGATTTTGTGCAGCCCTACGTGCAGGACCTCGCCAACGTGATCGATCTGGATGTGATTCGCGCCGCGAAGATCAAGATCGGCGTCGATCCGTTGGGCGGGGCGGCGGCCGCTTACTGGGAACCGATCGCACTGTTGTACCACCTCGACATCACCGTCGTCAATCCCAAGATCGATCCGACCTTTGCTTTCATGACGCTCGATCACGATGGCAAGATTCGCATGGATTGTTCCAGCCCGTATGCCATGGCGAGTCTGGTGAAGTTGAAAGATCAATTCGACATCGCGTGGGGCAACGATCCCGATGCGGATCGGCATGGCATCGTGACGCGTTCCCTGGGTTTGCTGAACCCTAATCACTATCTTGCCGTGGCGATCCAGTATCTGCTGCAGCATCGATCGCACTGGCCGGCTTCGGCGGGGATCGGTAAAACGCTCGTGAGCAGCAGCTTGATCGATCGGGTGGTGGCCGATTTGCAGCGCAAACTCGTCGAAGTACCGGTGGGGTTCAAGTGGCTCGCGCCGGGCCTGTTCGACAGTTCGTTCGGCTTTGGCGGCGAAGAGAGCGCGGGCGCGAGTTTCCTGCGGCTGGATGGCACGGTGTGGACGACGGACAAAGACGGGCCGATCATGGGCTTGTTGGCCGCCGAGATCACCGCGCGCACCGGTCGTGATCCGGGCGAGCATTATCAAGCGCTCACGGCGAAATTTGGCACGCCGTATTACACCCGCATCGATGCGCCTGCCACGCCCGAAGAAAAACGCGCGCTGGAAAAGTTGTCACCGGCCTCGGTGAGCGCCACGGAACTGGCCGGCGATCGCATCGTCGCCAAGTTGACGCGCGCGCCGGGCAACGATGCGCCGATCGGCGGGTTGAAGGTTGTGACGGACTTCGGCTGGTTCGCCGCGCGTCCCTCGGGTACGGAGAATATCTACAAACTGTATGCGGAGAGCTTCAAGAGCGAGGCCCATCTGCAAGCGATTGTCGACGAAGCCCAACGCATCGTCAGCCGTTCGCTGGCCGGCTGAGGGATGGGACGGTCAAGGCCGCTGTGCCCTATGCTGATTACTTCGCTGCGTGTGTCATCCGTGAAGGCCGTTCCGCTGAACATGACGGAACGAATGATCAGCAGAAAGTGCAGCGGGACAGCGGGCAGCACGGCCTGCCCCAGACTGTCGCAAGGAGAATTCATGTCCAATGTTGACGCGGCCGAGACGGCTGAGACTATTTTGGTGGTCGATAACGCGCCTGACCTCTTGCGCAACATTGCAGAAATGCTGCAAGAGTCCGGGTATCAAGTATTGACGGCGTCCGATGGCACCGAAGCGCTGCGGGTGCTGCAGACCGGGCACGTCGATCTAATCTTGACGGACATCGCGATGCCGAAGCTCAATGGGTATCAGTTGTATGAGCAGGTGCGGCGCAATCCGAGTTGGATGCACATCCCTTTCATTTTCTTGACGGGGCGCTCGATGAGCAGTGATGTGCGGTTTGGCAAGGAGCTGGGCGTCGACGATTATCTGATCAAGCCGATGGCGATTGATGATCTGGCGGCGGTGAGCGGCAAACTGCGCCGCGCTCGGCAGCTGGAACCGACGCATGTATCCTCCCGCGTCCCCGACCAATCTGAGCTGAATCTAGGGCGGCTGCGCATCAACACGGTTCAGCATCGAGTCTGGTTTGACAAACCGATCGATCTCTCGGCGCGAGAGTTTATGCTGCTAGCCTATTTGGCACGTCACGAGGGACAGGCCGTGTCGGCGCGTGAGTTGATTCAAGTCACTCACGATCTGGAGACGGATGACAAAGAGGCGGGTTCGCTGGCCCGGCCACTCATCCGGTCGATTCGTCGCAAGCTGGGTTATGCGACTGGTGAAATGGGCTGCATCGAAAATGTGCGCGGCATCGGTTACCGGTTGATTACGCCTGACTGAGCGTTCGCCGATTGCTAACTGGCGCGTGGCAGCGTGTTTGTATTTTGAAGGCAAGCTGGGTTGTGCTATGGCGTGGAAGTGGGGAGCGGCTCTAGGAGAGCGCTGAAAAAACCGCTCAAAGCCCCGTCCTCGGGGCGGTTCCACGCGTGAGGTCGCCGCCGGGGACGGCGGCTGGAGCACTTTTTCATCAGACTCCTAGCGTCGGTTCTACCGTGGCCGTCGGCGGTTCACTGGCGGGTGTCGCTGTGGGCGTTGGCGTTGATGTGAATTGATCGTTCACCAGTGGCGTTTCTGTTGGCGCAGGATCGGTCGGGCCGAGTGTCTCAGTTGGGTTGGGTGTTTCCGTTCGGAGTGAAGACCGGGATGTCTAATTGGCACCGGGCAAACAATTGCCGCCGTCCGCGTTCGTATCACAGATATGGTATGCACCAGAATTTGACAAGAGATCGCCGGTATCGGTTATCGGAGTCAAAGTCCACAGGCTGTCGCTCAGGGTGGGATAGATGGTGCCGGAAACGAGCGCACCGACGGTCACGATTAAGCCGGTTTGCTCAGTGTTCCAGTCATAGCTGGCGTCAAAGCGGCTGTTGCTATCCCCGATCGTGCCACCGGTCAAGCGGCCCAGGTGGACCGTTTCGTTGGAGGTGCAGTCGCCGCTGCCGGTGCTGCCCAGCCAGATCGTGCCGCTGCTTTGATCTGCACACACAGTATCACCACTGCCGGGGCCGGTCGCCGTGTTTACCGGTTGATTGAAGGTCACGCTAATCTGATCGCCGCAATCCAAATCTTCGAGTACGCCGTACTGCGCATCTCCGCACGCCGTAGTGTCACCGCCATTGGTGAGTTGCAATGAAGCCGCCACAAAGCCGAGCTGAGCTGCGGCGACGGGATTATTCTGCTGGCTGCGCCAGGTGTCACGCGCGGTTTGGACTTGATAACAGAACCATGTGCCCTGCGGAGCAAAGCGATCGCTGTCGCTGTAACCGGTCGTGGTCGTCGAGTCGAGGCTGGTGAAAGTAACCGCTGAGCAGTCGCTGCTCGTGCCGTTCTCCACGCCGAACACTTCGTAGCCCGTGCCGGATTGTCCCTCACTCCAACTCAGTGCAACGTCATGTCCCTGTGCACTGGCGCTGAGATCGCCCGGCGCGCTGAGCGACGTGGTAGCGAAAAAGTTATTACCGAGAACCTGTTGATCGGTCGATAAAGCGGAAGCGCGTTCGATGAAAGGCCCGGTGGTGCTGAGGAGAAGGTGTCCGAAGGTCAGGACGAGCAGCAGGTAGAACAATGCGGACCGCGGATGGCGCGTCGTAGGCCGCGTCGCACGGCGTGCGGATAGCCGGGGTGCGCGGCATTGAGTTGGGCGGAGTTCCGCAAAGGTGTCAGGGCCTGGCATCTGGTCATCCTGGGTGCGCGGGAAAATGCGTCATGGTGTTTGCCCGACTTCACACAAGTGAGGAATCTCTATTCTAACCGATCAGCCTTGTGCCCGATAGAGATTCCTTGCGCCTGGGTTTCCCACTAAAGCGACTGAACTCACTGCGCCATGCCTGCCACCTGAGTTCAACTTACCCGATCGGGCTGGGCTTGCAGCGCGTGGCTCTTGCGCCACTCAACCAGTTTCAGCGCCGCCAACACCACCGCCGGGATAAAGATGAACATGAAGGTACCGAACGGGCGGGAGGCGAAGTTCACGATGTAACCTGCCACAGGTATGTTGTATGAGACGGTCCACGCTTTGGCCGGCAGGGTAAACGCGTTGACGTCGGCGGTCTGATTCGCATCACCCTTCATGGTGAAGGTGCGCTGGCCGTCGCGTTCAGAAATACTGGCAATGCGATGCACGATCGGAATCGCGCCCGCCGAGGGGGGCGTGTAGGCAATCACATCGCCCACGTGCAGTTCACTGGAAGGAACCGGGCGCAGCACGGCCGCCGCGCCGAGGTGGATGGTCGGTTCCATGCTGCCGCTGATAATGACCAGCGTGCGGCCACCCACCAGCGGGGGCAGCACGACGGCGGCCAACAGGCCGATGACGACGACGAACAGAGCGGCGGCGCTCCATTTCATGAATTTGACCAGTCGGCGGGTTGGGGTAGAGGGTGTGGTATTCATTTCGGCTCCTGCTTTAACTCTTGAAGTTTCACGGTCATTTCAACGGTTGAGGCAGCGCTACTCGCGCTGCCTCAACCTGCTTTAAGTTGATACTTCAGATTGACTAGTCGTTGTTCGCGGTCTGCTCCGCCGCGAAGGTGAAGGTGGCCGTTGTCGTCGCTGCCTGGAAGGCATTGCCAGTGGCGTCCGGCAGCTTGATGTTCAGGCACAGAACTTCAAGATCACTGGCGGCCAACGTGCGGTCACCGGTGTCATCACCTTCGGCTGGGTCACCGATGACGTTGAGGCCGACGAGACTTCCCAAATCACCGTTTGCACGGATGGATTCGCCAAACAAGGGGAATCCGGCTTCGTCGCAGCCTGCGGCGGAGGTGGCATGAAACTTAATGGCCAGGTCCAACTGTCCCATCAGTGCCTTGCCGTCATCCGTCGCCACCGAGGTGACGGCGTAGCGCAGGGGCAACGAGCCGGCATTGGTCACCGTAACCGGCACAGTAAATTCATCGCCGGGCGCCATATTCAAGAGCGTGATGGTACCAGTAATGGGGCTGGTGTTGAGGATGACCGTGCCCGAGGTGAAGACGTTATCACCACCGACTTTCGTATCGGTGAAGAAGGCCGCGGCAGCGCCAATCAAGCCTGCCAGAGATGCTACGACGATGACTACAACTAATAGTTTCTTAAACATGGTACTGTCTCCTTGTGTGAGTTTGTTGTTCGTGCTGCTCGCTAGTCGATAGATGAATCAGTTTTGATACTGATAAGTGCTCGAGTGCTAGAGATTGTAAGATCAGGCGCCTGCCTTTTACTCCATCCCGGAGTGGTTCATGTTTGAAATTGGCTTGAAACTCTGGGGCAATCATAGTTCCGATTTGCGTGCGAATCTATAAGCGTTGTGTGCGAGTTGAGGTTGATTTGCGTGCGAAAAGTGCGAAGAGGATCAGATTGGTGAAGCTGCCCAATAATAATGCGTTGAGATGCCGCGCGCAAGAGTTGATCGACGGTCGCCAGGGCCTGCGCTAACTACGACGGAAAGGGTGGCTGGGGCACCAGCGCCGCGAGTCCTGGCTGAAAAACACGTTGATACAATGTTACTACTCAGCCGCATCCCGCCCAGCGCGCCGCCACGCATAGCGCGGATACGGCGTGAGCGGAGCAGCCAGCGCATTCTGAGCGGAACGCAGTGAAGTCGAATAATGCGCTGGCTGCGAAGTCGAAGGATAGCGGGCTGAGTAGTAACTTTGCGGCAACACTGGCACAGGAATTGAACGCGCTGCTGGTGACTGGCGATCCTGAATTCAAGGCTGTAGAGTCGCAGGTCGGCGTGATGTGGTTGCCGCGCCAGTGAACATGTTTCTCCTTCAGGTTACGCCAAACGTTTGCACCTGACGTAGAACACAGTGACCGCAGAGTAAATCAAACCGCGCTCGTCTGCGATCAACATTCAGACGAGCGCGGCTGTTAGAGATTTTTGTCATGCCCCGCGAAGCGTGCTTTCGCCTAGCGCGTCGCCGGCACAACGTGCCGGGTACGACGTGTCGGGCATCCAGAGCGACTATCAGCAATTGGCGCTGGCTGGATTACTGGATTCCCGCCAACAGCGTGCGGGAATGACATCGCCACGAGGGCTGAGCAGTTACCTAGTTCAACACCGCTGCCATTTCCGGCTGTTTGACGTATTGCCCGGTGGCGACCAGCATCTTGTTCAGCGCGGCGAGGTAGGCCTTCACGCTCGCTACGATGATGTCCGTGTCTGCACCGTGCCCGCCGAAGGTGCGCACCTGTTCGTAGTCGCGCTGCGCATTGGTGGCGGTGGCGCCGCCTTCGGCTTCGATGCGGACGGTCACTTCGCCCAGCGCGTCGATGCCTTCGGTGATGGCGTGCACGGCAAATTCCAGCTGTGTGGCTGGGGACTGCACGATCGCGTCGATGGCTTTGTAACACGCATCGACCGGGCCGGTGCCCACCGCCGCCTGAATGGTCAGTTTGCCGTCGGGGCCTTTGAGGCGCACGGTCGCGGTCGGCAAGCCCATCGTGCCGCAGGCGACCTGCAAGCCGTCGAGCGAGAAGATCTCGGTCGGCTGATAAAACTCATCGGCCACCAGCGCTTCGAGGTCGGCGTCGGTGATGACTTTCTTTTTATCGGCCAGTGCCTTGAAACGATCGAAGGCTTTGTCGAGTTCGGCTTCGCTCAGTGCAAAACCGAGCTCAACCAAACGGGTTTTCAGCGCGTGACGGCCGCTGTGTTTGCCCAGCACCAGGCGGGTGCGCGTCACGCCGACGGTTTCCGGTCGCATGATTTCGTATGTTAGTGTGTGCTTCAACATGCCGTCTTGATGGATGCCGGCCTCGTGCGCGAAGGCATTCGCGCCCACGATGGCTTTGTTGGGCGGCACGACGATGCCTGTATAGTTACTGGCGAGTTTGCTCACGCGCGTGAGCTGCGTCGTGTCGATGCCGGTGGTCAGGCCAAAGACCGGGCGGCGCGTGTGCAGCGACATCACCACTTCTTCCAGCGAGGTGTTGCCTGCGCGTTCGCCGATGCCGTTGATGGTGACTTCGGCTTGCCGCGCTCCGGCCTGAATGCCTGCCAGGGCATTTGCGGTGGCCAGCCCTAGATCATCGTGGCAGTGCACGGAGACAGTGCAGTTCTCGATGCCGGGCACATTCTTCATGATGCCCGCGATGATCGCGCCATATTCATCGGGCGTGGTGTAACCGACGGTGTCGGGAATGTTCAACGTCGTCGCGCCCGCTTTGATCGCTTGCTCCAGCACGATGTACAGGAATTCGGGATCACTGCGCCCGGCATCTTCCGGGCTGAATTCCACATCGGGGCACAAGCTGTGCGCGTGGCTCACCATCTCGATCACGCGTTCCACCACTTGCTCGCGATCCATTTTGAGCTTGTACTGCATGTGAATTTCCGATGTGGCGAGGAAGGTGTGAATGCGCGGCTTCTGCGCTTCACGCACGGCCTGCCACGCTTTGTCGATGTCGTTCCTGGTGGCGCGGGCCAGGCCGCAGATGATCGGGACACGCAATCCATCGTGCGGATTTCCCACTTCGATGGCGATGCGGCGCACGGCTTCCAGATCGTCGGGGGACGCCGCGGGGAATCCTGCTTCGATGATGTCCACTCCGAGCTTCGCCAACGCCCGAGCGAGTTCCAGCTTCTCGGCGGACGTCATCGTCGCGCCGGGGGATTGTTCGCCGTCGCGGAGAGTGGTATCAAAAATCTTTACGTAGTTTGTCATAGTTACAACCTATTCTAACGAGTAACCAGTAACGAGTAAAATCGATCGTTACGGATTACTCATTACTCGTTACTTATTACTTCTTCCAATTCTCCGGCCGCAACGATCGAACCGCCGCGCCCGTGCGCCACATTTCGGAATCGGCCATCTCTTTGAGTTCGGCGTCGAGCTTCTCGCGGTAATCGGGCGCGGAGTTCGACGCGAGCACGATGGCGGTCTCTTTGCCCGTCACCACACTTTCATACAAATCAACGAACACGGGCGCGACGGCTTCACGGAAACGACCCTTCCAATCCAGCGCGCCGCGCTGTGCGGTTGTCGAACAATTGGCATACATCCAGTCCATACCGTTCTCGCCAACCAGGCGAATCAGCGATTGGGTAAGTTCTTCGATCGTTTCGTTGAAGGCCTCGCTGGGCGTGTGTCCGTTCCGGCGCAAGACGTTATACTGCGCTTCCATCACGCCTTCCAACGCGCCCATCAGGATGCCGCGCTCACCGGTCAAGTCGCTGTAGACTTCACCTTCAAAGGAGGACTCGAATAAATAGCCGGCGCCGATCGCCATGCCGAGCGCGATGGTGCGCTCCCGGGCCCGACCGGTGGCATCCTGCTTTACGGCGAAACTCGCGTTGATGCCTGATCCGTCGAGGAAGTTGCGGCGCACGCTGCGGCCCGATCCCTTCGGCGCGACGAGGGCCACGTCGACGTGCGGCGGCGGCACGATACCGGTCTGATCGCTATAGACCACGCCGAAGCCGTGCGAGAAATACAACAGGTCGCCTTCATTCAGGCATTCGACAATGCTGGGCCACACCGCTCGTTGACCGGCGTCCGAGAGCAGGTATTGAATCACAGTGCCACGTTCGGCGGCTTCCTGAATCGAGAACAGCGTCTCGCCCGGCACCCAGCCATCGGCGAGGGCTTTGTCCCAACTGGCGCTGCCTTCTTTTTGTCCCACGATGACCTTGATGCCGTTGTCGCGCATGTTCAGCGCTTGCGCCGGGCCTTGCACGCCGTAGCCGAGTACGGCCACCACTTCATTTTTCAAGACTTCACGCGCTTTTTCAAGCGGGAATTCAGCGCGGGTGACGACTTCTTCTTCGACGCCGCCGAAATTAAACTTTGCCATGAGTTCTCCTGATTGTTGATTGAGGATTTCTGATTGCTGATTGAAAAGTGCTGATCGTTGCTTCGGTAATCAACAACACCTGCACTGCACTAAGCGCAGCGCGGTGCATGTGTCAGCACTCAACAATCATCAATTCAATTCTGAAATCATCGCCGCGACCAGCGGCGGATTGGCGCTGACGGCCTGCGCGCCGCGCGTCATCGACACGATGCCGGTGCGCACCATCTCGATAATGCCGAAGGGCCGCAGGACCTCGACCATGCTTTCGATCTTGTCTTCCGTGCCGGTGATCTCGACGACGAGTGAGTCGTTCGTCACGTCGACCACGCGTGCGCGATAGACATCGACCAATTGCAGGATTTCAGCGCGCTTGCCATTGCGGGCCGTCACCTTGATCAAGGCGAGGTCGCGTTCCACCGTGGCCTGCGCGGTGACGTTGTCGACGCGCAGCACATTGACCAGCTTGTAGAGGTTGGCCTCCACGCGGTGCGCGCCGAGATCGTCAGTGTCCACTACGATGGTCATGCGCGACACGCCGGATTGATCGGTATGCCCGACCGTCAGCGATTCGATATTGAAAGTGCGCCGGCGGAACAGCGATGCCACGCGATTCAACACGCCGGGTTTGTCTTCGACGTAAGCCACAAAAGTATGTGCAGACATTGTTCTCTCCTGAAAAAGACAAGAGGAAGGGAGGACAGGAAGAGGGGAAGACAACATGTCATCTTGTCTTCCTGTCCTCTTGTCTTCTTGTCATTTCACATTGATATCCCACTCCGCATCCACGCCGCTTTCCACCAGCACGTTCTGCGGGATGGGACGGCGGATCATCTCGTGCAGATCGGCTCCGGCCGGAACCATCGGGTACACGCTGTCTTCCTTCTCCACGCGGAAGTCGATCACGACGGTGCCCTCGGTTTCCTGCGCTTCGCGGATTGCAGCGGCTACTTCGGAGCGCTGCGTGACGCGAATGCCCTTTAGGCCATATGCTTCGGCGATCTTCACGAAGTCGGGGCTGAGCATCGGCGTAGCAGCATAGCGCTTGTCGTAGAAGAACTCCTGCCACTGCCGCACCATGCCGAGATAACCGTTGTTGATGATCGCCGCGTTGACCTTGATGCCTTCTTGCGCGGCGGTCGCCAGTTCGGCCAGCGTCATCTGGAAGCCGCCGTCGCCGGAGATGGACCACACTTCCGCATCGGGCCGCGCAAACTTTGCGCCGATGGCGGCGGGGAGGCCAAAGCCCATCGTGCCCAGGCCGCCCGACGTGATGAAGTTAAACGGCCGGTTCTGCTTGTAATACTGCGCCGTCCACATCTGGTGCTGACCCACATCGGTGCAGATCAACGCCTTGCCGTTGGTGTAGCGCCACAAGTCGTGAATCACATGGGCCGCATACAGGTGACCGATGTCGGGTAGATTCTGGATGTCGCGCACCGCTGCATCGCCCTTCATCTCGTCGATGTGCGCCAGCCATTCGCTGTGATCTTCAGGCTGCACGCGCGGCGCAAGTTCTAGCAGCACCTCGCATAGATCGCCGACGAGCGCTACATCGACCTTGATGATCTTGTTGATCTCGGAAGGATCGATGTCGATGTGAATCTTCTGCGCCTTGGGGGCGTAGGTCTTCACGTTCCCCGTCACCCGATCGTCGAAGCGCATCCCAAAGGCCAGCAAGAGATCGGCCTGCTGAATCGCGTGATTGACCCACGCCTCGCCGTGCATGCCCATCATGCCGAGGTTGAGCGGATGATTCGCGGGAATGCCGCCGAGACCGAGCAGGGTCATTGCCACCGGCGTCTGGGTCTTCTCGGCAAATTCTTGTACGGCGCGCATCGCGCCGGCCTGCAAGACGCCGCGCCCCGCCAGAATCACCGGACGCTTGGCACTGCTGATCAAGTTGAGCGCCTTCGCATAGGCTTCGGGCAGGGCATGCAGATCAGGCCGGTAGCCGGGCAAATGAGGCTCGGCTGAATCCCAATCGAACTCGGTATCTTTTTGCTGGGCGTCTTTGGTGATGTCAACCAACACCGGGCCGGGTCGCCCCGTGCGCGCGATGTAGAACGCTTCACGGAGGGTGCGTGCGATGTCTTCGGGATGTGTGACCAGATAATTGTGCTTGGTCACAGGGAGAGTGACGCCGGTCACGTCGGTCTCTTGAAACGCATCCAGGCCGACGAGGTGACTGGCAACCTGCCCCGTAATGCACACGACGGGCGATGAGTCCATCATCGCGGTGGCGAGACCGGTGACGGTGTTCGTGGCGCCGGGGCCAGAGGTGGCGAGCATCACGCCCACACGGCCCGAGGCGCGTGCATAAGCGTCAGCCATGTGAGTGCCACCTTGTTCGTGACGCACCAGCACGTGATGAATCGGATAGTCCAGCATCGCGTCGTACATGGGCAAGGTTGCACCGCCGGGATAGCCAAAGACCAGATCGACCCCTTCACGCTCCAGACATTCCCAGATGATTTTTGCGCCGGTAAGTTTCATGTTCTCCTCCGTAAGGTTCCTTTACGTTTTACGTTTCATAAAACGTAAGGCGTAAAACGTAATCAGATCGTCACTGCACCTTTAGCGGCCGATGACACACTATTTGCATACTTCGCCATCACGCCGCCTTTGTAATGCGGCTCGGGTGGCTGCCATTCCTTCAAGCGCGCGGTCAGCTCGTCCGCCGCAAGCTCGACGTTGAGCTGCCGCGCATTAATATCGAACACCACGATGTCGCCTTCGCGCACCGCGGCGATGGGGCCACCCCGCGCCGCTTCGGGAGCGACATGCCCGGCCATCAAGCCGTGCGTTGCACCGCTGAAGCGACCATCGGTCAACAGCGCGACAGAAGCATCCAGGCCCGCGCCGGCCAGGGCCGAGGTCACGCCCAGCATTTCGCGCATACCGGGACCGCCGCGCGGCCCTTCGTAGCGAATCACGACGACGTCGTTGGATTTGATCTGATTGTTTTTGACCGCTTCAAACGCGGCGTCTTCGGTGTCGAACACCCGCGCCGGGCCGCGATGGTAAAGCATGTTGTGCCCTGCCATCTTCACCACGCAGCCTTCCGGTGCGAGGTTGCCCTTGAGGATCACGAGGCCGCCGGTGGCTTTGATGGGGTTATCGGTAGTGACAACCACCGCTTGACCGGGCGTCTCTTTTGCTTGGGCGGCTTCTTCACGCAAGGTCTTGCCCGTGACCGTGATCACATCGCCATGCAGATAGCCGCCTTCAAATAAGCGCTGCGCCACGAGTTGAATGCCGCCCGCCGCGTGCAGATCGGCAGCGGCAAAACGCCCGCCGGGTTTGAGATCGGTGATGATGGGCGTGGCCGCGCTGATGCGATCGAAGTCGTCGATGTCGAGCGCCACACCTGCTTCGTGCGCCAGCGCCAACAGGTGGAGCACGGCGTTAGTCGATCCACCGGTAGCGGCGACCGCACTGATGGCGTTTTCAAAGGCTGGCCGAGTAAAGATGTGACTGGGGCGAAGATCGGTGCGGAGGAGTTGCATGACGAGTTGACCACCGGCGAAGGCGGCGGCATCTTTATCAGGCGACATGGCCGGGATGCCGTTGGAGCCCATCGGCGAGATGCCGAGGAATTCCATGACGGTGGACATGGTGTTGGCCGTGAACTGTCCACCGCACGAACCGGGGCCGGGACAGGCGGCATCCTCGATCGCTTTGAGGCCCCCGTCGTCGATCTTGCCGGAGGTGTATTTGCCTACGGCTTCAAAGACGTCTTGAATCGTGAGATCGCGGCCCTGATAGTGGCCGGGCGCGATCGAGCCGCCGTACAACACGAGGCCGGGAATATCGAGCCGGGCCAGCGCCATCATCACGCCGGGATTGGTCTTGTCGCAGCCGCTGATGCAGACCAGCCCGTCGAAGTGATTGCCGCGCGCCACCAACTCGATCGAGTCGGCGATGACTTCACGGCTGATGAGCGAGGCTTTCATGCCTTCGGCGCCCATCGTGATGCCATCGTTGATCGAGATCGTGTTGAATTCCAGCGGTGTGCCGCCCGCGGCGCGAATGCCTTCTTTCACTTTTGCGGCGAGGCGATGGAGGTGATAGTTGCACGGGCCGATTTCGATCCACGTGTTGGCGACGCCGATCAACGGTTTACGCAGATCTTCATCGGTGAAGCCGACGGCTTTGAACATGCTGCGCGCGGGGGCGCGGCTAGGCCCATCGGTAATGGCGGACGAATGCTTCTTAAGGTCGGTCATGGTTTGCTTTTGATTGCTGATTGTAGATTTCTGATTGTTGATTGCTTCTCGATAACTTGACAATGGCAGATTAGGCCGTCATCGCGAGGCCCGTCCTGAGCGAAAGCCGACGTTGTTTGTCGGCTGAAGTCGAAGGCTGCGCCTCGCAATGACGAACCTAACACTGTCGAATTAATCGGCAATCAACAATCAGCAATCAGCAATTCCTTAACTGTTGTAGTGTTCGAATAGCCTCGCGGCCACCCAGTGTTCTGCTGCTTTTTCGGCGGTGGATTTCGCGGTGGGGGCCGGCCGCTTGATTGAGACGGGGCCTTGAAAGCGTTGGCGCTCCTTCGACACGATCACCGTCTTGATCCCCAGGTTGTGCGATCGCTGTATTGATTGGTTTGCCATCTTCTTCTCTCAGTAAGCACCCGATAAAAAACGAGCCACCCTGGAATTGGGCGGCTCGTGCGTGTGACCTGTGTCTAGTGTTGCTTCAGGGCGCTGCTACGCTGCTCTGACTGCCTGCCCAACGGAGATTGGCCCCTTGACGACGACGCCAAGGAGCACACTAATAAGGGACAGAGCCAGAACAGACAGGTGAGCGTTCATGATTAGGCGCGATTATAGGGTAAACGCTGGGCGAGGTCTACGGGCACATTGGGGGAAATTGCCCAAAGAGAGTTTGGGCAGGGTGCACACCCTATTTGAGCGTGAAGTTGATGTTGGTGTGCAGATCGTAAATTCACAACGTCTTCGTTCACGGTATCTCGCTGGCCGGTTTGCGATCATGGTTTTACTTGTGTCGCTTTCAAACAACACGTTGTCGGGTACGACGACAGCGGCTTTGCCGTGCATGGCCAGAATCGTTTTTGACGTGCTGTACGAAATTGAAGGGTGATTCGCGTTCAACCCTGCGAGGGTTAAGTTTTCCCTCGCAGGGTTGAACGCTCATTTTCAAGTTACTACTCAGCCGCATCCTGAGCGGAGCAGCCAGCGCGTTCTTCGACTACGTTGCACTCCGCTCAGAATGCGCTGGCTGCGAAGTCGAAGGATAGCGGGCTGAGTAGTAACATTTTCAAACACTCGCTTAGTTCTTCAGCACGACCGGCAAGAAGATGCGGAACGGGCCGCCAACGGCCCGCGAGACTGGGCCGTATTCTTGACCACCGGCCATGACCACCGCCGAAGCCACAAACGGACCGGGCCGATCGGCCGTCCAGACAAAGGACAATGTCCCAAGGCTCCCGCCTGCAATATTAACCGACTTGGGTTCCAGGAATGCCAGCAGAGTGTCCTGGGTATCATAGATGGACAAACTGGCGAACGCCGTCGTCGTGACCGCGGTATAGTTTTGGAACGTCACGCTGAACGTGCCCGTCTGACCCGGCATGAGAATCTCCGGTGCAGCCAGATCGGTGAGCGCTCCTTCGACGATAAAGATTTCACGGCCGGCGCCCGTTACGACCTCGCCGCCTTGATCGAGAGAGAGATGCACCATGTAAGCATCGCCATCCAAAGTGCCGGTCCAACTCATACTCAAATCATATGTTCCACCCGCCGGGACTGCAAACGGCGCGCCGATCGTGCCGGTGAAATTTCCCTGAGCATCCACGATCCTGAGGGTGGGTGTCACCGTCTCGGCCAGGTTGCCGACGTTGGAAATGCTCGCCGTGACGGTGATCGCTTCCCCGGGCAGATAGGTCAGCTGGTGCGTGGTCAATGAGGTCAGGGCCACCGCGCGCGGCGTATCGTATTGCACTTCAATGTCCATGTTCTGGTAGAGCCTGGCTTGATCGGTCGTCGCATTGTAGCCCACCGGTATCACCGCGAAGCGAGCGATTTGATAGCTGCCCATATTGTGGATCGACAGGGTGACTGTTACCGGGTAGATTCCGTCTAGCGTATCCGTATACCCCCCGCGCGATCCGCCGGGGATCGGCACGCCGGTCTGTATCGTGGGAAGGTTCATATGGGTCAGCGTCACGGGCAGCGTCGCCGTGAATACCCGGCTAACAATCGTGGCGCTCAAGGGCAAGATCAAGTCCAGAGTAGCGCGCGGCAAAACGACCTGTCCATTCTGCGCTCTTTGCGTCAAGCCCGTCACATCGATCAAGTGATAACCAGCGGTGGTCTGTGTGGTGTAGCTCGACGCGTCGATGTGGGCCGTGACCACATAGGTGGCCTGGATCGCTGAGGGCGCATCGCCCGACGACTGAACCGGGGCCGGCGCCGACCAGGCCGATACCGATGTGTCTGCCTGGGACGCATCAACCGCGCCGGCTGATGCACTCGCGTGACCAGGCAGGCGCATCCACGGCACGCCAAAGTAGGCAAAGGACTGGACGGTCTTTTTCTCGGTGATGTCGTTGTTCACCGGATGGTTGACTTTGGCCCGCATGAGCGACCAGCCCAGCGGATCGCTGCGATCCGGATAAGCCTTGGCCTGTTCCCAGAAGTTGTTGGCCAGGACCTCGCCGCTGCAGAGAATGTTGGGGTCAAAGCAGCCATAGCTGAGTCCCGCCGAGGCCACGATGCCCGAGGCGCCGCGATGGACAAGGGCGTACACCAGCGTATCGTCGAACGCGCCCGGCGCGCCGGCTCCCCAGCCATCGGTATAGCTCCAGCCGATCCGGCAGGCGTTATAGTAAAAGAAGGGCCGGTTGGTAGTCATGCGGTTAGCCGTATCGTAGGTGGGGAGATCGTAGGACACGATGTAGCCGGATGGAATGATCTGGGTGCTGGTCGGGGGTTCCCACAGATAAACTTCGCCGTGATTCGCGGCCGCCATGATGCCGAACCCCTGCTGCATCTCGTTGATGACCTGACTCCGGGTGGCCGCATTGTTGTCAGTGAGCGACTCGTTCGCCTCGTAACCCAGGTTCGTCACGATGGCATTCCAGGCGTCGTGAGTGTCATTCGGCGCGTTCCAATCCAGGCCGTCGCTCACGACGATGGCGCGGTCGGCGCTTGGGCTGGGGCCGCGCGCGCTGTTCTCCAGGAAATACTCCATGTCCGCCGCCGTCGCCCCCACGATGCGGCCCACCGCGATTTCGAGGTTGCCATCTTCCCAATCGCTGGGGCCATAAACGCCGGTCGGAACGTCGCCGTACAGATTGTCGGTGAGGAAGTAGCCTTTGCTGACCGCTTTATCGCAGACGCTATTCGTTTCGCCCCAACAATCGGGGTGATCATCTTCCGATTGATCGCCCATGATGCCATCAGGCACATAGTCGTGCTGGCGGTAGAACGGGATGATGTTATCATCGCCCAGGATCACCAGGTATTCGGGATGGACGCCCCAATGAGTATCCAGCCACTCATCCAGATCATTGGCGGCAGCATTGGCAATGATCTCCCCGCCCGAATAACCGACGCTGTGGTTATCCCAGGTTGCGAGCAACGACTCGTAGCGTTCGGCGTACAACACGGCCGTCGTCGGGTTGTTGTTATAGCCTGCACCCTGAGCCTGCTCAAACACCTCATCCAGCAGACGCTTGACCTCGCTGTTGGTGTACTTATCAAACAACAATTTGCGGCTGGTGATAATCCAGGCTTGCGGGTCACGATAGATGCGGGCGGTGGCGTTGTCGTTCAAGCGCGTCGGCCAGTTGCCGCCGTAGGCCTCCACCGATGGATACGTGCTGCCTTCGCCCCCCGTCGTAAGCGAGTAACCCCGGAAGATGACCTGCGTGCTGTAGTCGGTCTCCCCACTCGCTTTGGTCAGATTGACGTTCTTGATGCGGTAGCGCCCGCCGCCGAGGTCGATCAGTGTTCCCCAGGTTGGGGTATCCCAATCGTTATGGCGTGTCCCAATGTAGTCGATCCTGAATTTGGCCGCGTCCACGCTCAATGTCACGGTGAGGTTGCTGGCGTAAGTGGCCGAGGGGGAGCGGAGTTTGGTGGTGAACCAGACTTCAGAGCCGCGCAGCACGTTCACCGTGGTATCCGGCAAGGCATCTTCGATTTCGAGCAGCACCTGTGGCGCGTTACTGGCGGCGGGTGCGGTGACTTGGTAAGTTCCCATCTGCGCCCAACTAGGCAACGTGGGCGTGATGGGCGACCACGTGTAACCGGACATGTTTAGCGCCCATTGCGCGCCGTTGGATTGATCTGTGCCTCTCCCGCCAAGCACAGTCGTCTGGTAAGGATTCATCTCACTAAATACGGCTGAATGCCAGGCGCGGGCGCTGGGCTTCGCACTATAGTAACTGAACTGCTCCCAATGGATATTGCCTGGGGTGAATTCGAGCGCCCAACCGTCGTTGAGGAACCCGCTGCTGTCCTGACCGCCAAAAACTTCCATCCGCGCTGGTGGCCCGCCGACGAAGTTGAAGACGGCCGTGTGGCCGCGCCGCGCAGAAGGATGCGGCTCCGCCTGCGCGATCTGGGCCCAAGCCAGGGTCGTCAGGTTCAACGCCCAAGTGTCGTCTAACAACGCCCCGGTCGTCGCGCCGCCAAAGACCACCATGAGCCCCTGGGCGGTGTCCGAGTAAATAGCCGTATGTTGCGCGCGGGCCGCCGGCACATTGCCACTCACTGCCAACTGATTCCAAGTCTCTGAACCAGATGCCAGACTCAATGACCAAACATCATTGAACAAGCCTCTGCCTGCACCGCCAAAGACCACCATCTGATCGTGTAACTGATCGTAGACGGCAGTGTGCCAGCGCCGGGCGTTTGGACTGGAACCAGTGGGCACGATCTGTGTCCATGTCTCTGAGCCGGGCGTCAAGGAAAGCGCCCACACATCGTTCCAATTGTAGTAGGGGCTGTGACCGCCAAAGACGATCATGCGGTGGTTGACGCTATCATAGATAGCCGTGTGCTGGCCGCGCGGCGCGGGCACGAGGCCCTCCGGGCTGATTTTGGTCCAGGCCTCGCTGCCGGGTGTCAGGCTCAATGCCCACACATCGTTAAAGTAGGCCCGGCCATTGAAGCCGCCAAAGACAATGAGGCGATTGTTGGCGTCGTCCCAAATGGTGGAGTGAAAGATGCGGTTATAGGGCAGCCGCGCATCAGTCGATCCGTCCTGCTGGAGAGCCAGGGGACCCAGGTCGGCCAGGGTCGGTTCACCGATCAGGTCAAGCGGCAAATCGAGGGCCGGCTGTGCGGCCTGCGGCCCGCCGGCGATGCCAACCGGGGGCAGTGTCGAAAGCAACAGGATGAATACCAAACCGGCGACCAGACTCTTGTTCAGCAGCGATGGTTGACGATGACCGTTCATGGTTATTCCTCCGTCTGAAAGTGAGATTTAGCTACGAGTGTAACAGACCGGGCAAGCAGCTGCCCGACTTGCGCCCAACAATCGGCCAACCATTCAACGGTTGGTTGAAGAGGAAGAAGACTAGAACTTATGCAGCACCAACGGCAAGTAGATCAAGTGAACCGGCTCACGCCTTATGGCCTGGATAACCAGATTGTTGCTCTCGTCTATTTCGGCAATCGCAGCGACGGGGTCGGCTTTGATAAAGAGCGCATACTGACCCGTGGGTGGCGACAGTGCGAGCGTCTGGCTCTCGCCGGGCGCAAGGGCGGCCTGCGTCCCGGTTGCCAGCAGCGTGCCGGTCAAGCTGTTGAGGCGCGCTTCGATCAATACGCCGGTCGCTGTCAGATAACCGTGGTTGTGTACAGTCACCGTCAATACCCCTTCGCCGCTCACATCGTTGGCAGTCAGTGCCAAGTCGGGCAGGAATTTGAGTGCGGCGAGATCGGCATTGTTGTTCTCGTTCGATTCGGCCACGACGTTGCCGGCATCGGCCAGTAACCACAGGCGGCTGCCCGCGTTAGCCAATATGATCGGGTTGGTCAGCACGCGGGTGACGGTAACCTGGCCACCGATGACGATCATGTCGTTGACGGTAGCCGTCGCAACCAGCGTGCCAGTGAGCGGGTCGGCGGCGCGGAAGGCCACGGTGAACGGCGTTGTGACAGTGAGTGCGCCCGCGTTGTCCAGGCGCGCGATCAGCGTGAGCACGTCGGCGGCGTGAGCCACGTAAAACAACTCGACGCGCACATCGGGCAGGGTCGTCGTGATCGTAGCCGTGTTATTGCTCTCATCCGTCTCGGCTACCTGACCGGCGGGATCGGCCACAGCGCGCAGAACGTGTGGAAAAGCCAGTGGCAGAATGCTCCAATTCACTTGCGCGGTTGTGGTATAACCAGCGGCTAGCGTGATGGCGAGCGTCTGGGTGAGGATGGGGGCCGCGTCGTCGTAGAACGTCACTTGCGGATTGACCACGCCCAGGTCGCCTGCATTGCGTAGTACAGCCGTCAGCGTGACAGCCTGGCCGGGCGCGGGATTGCTTGGGTCGGCGACGAGGCTATCGAAGGTCAGGTCACGTCCGACGGTGTGCGCCAGGAAGGCCAGGTCACTTGCGCCTTTGACGAGCAGGTTGGTCACAGTGTATGAGAGCGTGGGTGAAAGCGGAATCGTCTGTGTGACCAATTGGGTGGCGATCTTTTGATAAGCCAGGTAGAGGTTGCCATCCGTGCCAAAGGCCGGGCTGTGTGCGGCCTCGACCGACGAGTTGCTCATGAGCGATTGATCGGCGCCCCAGACGTGGGTCGCCATGTCATAGACGCGATAAGCCAGATCGCTGCCGCCCGCGTCCATCGCCTGCCAAACGAGAGACAAATTTCCGTTAGCGGCGCGGTTAAGAGTCAGGTTCAGCAAGCCAGCTTCGTTCCCGGCAGGGGAGTTCACTATCTGCACGTCGGCCACATTCCACGAATCGCGCAGCCAGACAATGTTGCCGCCACGCAGCCACACCAGATGGCGTTCCCCATGGGTATCGTAAGCCAGTGCGGGTGTCGTGTCGGTGATGGCGTCGGTCGTCAGGCGCACTGGAGCGCTCCACGCCGTGCCATTATAGGTGCTGTACCACAGTTCGATGTCGGCCGTGGTGGTCATCAGGCTGTCCATATCGCGCGCATAGACCAGCGCGGCCTGGGTAGACGAGTAAGCAGCCACAGCGACGTTGGCCACATCTTGCAAGCCGGTGATCGCCACCGTCGGTGTGAGCCAGGCGCTGCCGTTCCACACAGCGTAGGTCAGTGTGATGGGATGTCCGGCAGTGCCGAGTGTGTCCGTGCCGTCGTTGGTCTGCCACAGTGCTAACGCCTTGCCATCGCTGCCGGCGGCGATGGCAAGGCGCGTGATCCATCAGGCTGTTATTCGTGAGCGTGACCAGGCTGGCCCAACTGGTGCCGTTCCACGCACGGGCGGCGATTTCAAGACTCTGCGCAAAAGTAATATCCAGCGTCGGCGTAATGCCGGCCGGCAAAGTGGAGCGTTCCCACACCAGCAAGCCATCGCCGCTGGTATCAAAGGTCAATGCCGGATTAAAGTCGGGCTGCTGGTCGTTGGTCAAGGCGCTGGGGCTGCTCCAGGCCGAGCCGCTGTAGGTGAACACGTTGACCTCGGTGCCGCGCCCGTGCGGTTTGGCGACATCGTCGTTGATATAGGCCAGCAGGCGACGGCCGTCGCTGCGCAGCGCCAGCGCCGGCTCGAGGCGCGGGTAGATATTGGACAGCAGCACCGTCTCGGTGGTACCAGCTTCCATCCCTGATCGGTTTCCAGTGAGGCGGGAAGAGGGACTGGGGGCATGGTTGCGCGGGATAAGATGCCAGGTCGGTTCCAGCAAGTCTGCCGCCATTAATGCGCCTGCCTCCGGCTCGACCTCGCTGCACCCGCCGGGATAGTGGCAGTTGACCTTGCGCTCATAGCTTGTTTCAAACTCCCATGCCTCAAACGTCGCGCCGTAATACAAATCAATGCCCACTTCTTTAAGGTAGCCGGGATTCTTGGGCACTTGCAGGGTGACGTAGGGCGTGCCGCCGCCGTACACCTCGGCGTTCAGGTCTTCACACGGCTGGATGGCCAGCGCAACCTTGGCGTCGATCTTGCCCGTGCCTGTACCGTTCACAAATTCCAGCGTGCCGACTTGCTCTTCAAACAGCGTCTCGATATTGACCTCGGGTGTGAGCGCAGCTTTGACCTGAGCGACGCCGAGTACCCATTTGATGATGCGACCGATCACTGGCCACTCGGTGGCGGCCTTGGCCGCCGGTACCACATCCACCAGGCTGGCTTCTTTTTCAATCGGGAGTTTGATATTGAACGCCAACTGGGCGCGCGTCAGGTCGAGACTTTCGCCGCATTTGAACTGGGTCTCGCCCTGTCCCCACAGATTGCCGATGACGTTGAGCGCCGCCAGGTTGAGCGCCGTCTGCCCTTCCACGCGTGCCTTGCCAGAACCGTCAGAGCGACCTAGCGCGTTGGCCGCTGCCTGTGTGTCGGCGATGCCCAGCTCCTGGCCGCCCAGGTACGGCACCCATGAGGGCGGGGTCCATGTGGCCTCAAACGGCGGAGAGGGATACTTAAAGTCGTAGGTGTATTCCACCAGCGGCGCTTTGAGCGCGGTGTCGAACGAGGCGTCGCTGCCGGGCAGGTTCTGGATGGCCCAATTCACCCACATGGGAAAGGGAAAGACCGTCGGCTGCAATGCGCTTTCAAGCGAAACAAACTCGCCGCCCTGCACCGGATATGCCGCCGTAATCCGCAGCGTGTTGTTGGCGCACGCATACGACGAGCGGAAATCGGCGCCCATGTCATAGGTGTGCTGCGCGCCCCAGTCTTGTCCGTCCTTTTCCACACTCACGTCGTTGAGGTCAAAACGCACCTTGCCATAGGGTGGCCCACCGTTGCCAACCAGATCGCCGTTCCAGTCCACCAACGCGCGAATCGGGTTGGGGACGGATTCGTTATCCAAAAAGTAGGCTGAGGCCAGTGCAAAATCGGGACGGATTTCGGTGACGCGCGGGCGGGCATCCACCAGCGTCGAATGGGAGCGGGTGTTGTTGGTCTCGTCCAGTTCCTGGATCGCGTTGGCCGGGTCTGCCTGCGCCGTCAATTGAAGCGTGTTGCGGCCCTGGCCGGCCAGCAGGATGGGCGTAATGTCCCAATCGAGGTGCAGATCCGCGCTCGCGCCTACCTTGAGGCTGGCGATGTTCCGTGTCTCACTCCAACTCGCGTTGTCGCTCAGACGCACGGCGATACTGGCGGCATCGGCCAGGCCCAGATTGGCGACAGTCACATCCACCGGCAGCCGGTAGCGCCGGCTGACACTGTCGAACGTGACACGGGTCGGGTCAAGGACGAAATAGCGCACGCTCAAGTCGGGGAGCGGGTGCGCGATGAGCGGCAGGGGGTCGATGGGCACAGTAAAGTATTGAGGGGTATAGAGTGTATCGCCCAGCCCGTCGCCATCGGCATCCACGCCGGTATAGTCGCTCCAATAGTTGCCACCCTGGTATAGCCCGCCCACAATGTTGCTGCCGGCCGTCTTGGGAATGTTCCAGGTGTTGGACAGGGCGACGGTTTGGATCATGTTCACTTGCCGGGCGTTGGTGCCTACGCCTTTTACACAGGCGTTGTTGTAGATCAGGCTGTTTTCCAGTTGCCCAGATGATGTGCCGATATTCTGGGTGTTAGAGATCAACTGGTTATCGCGCACTGTGGCTTGCGTACCGCCCAGAGCTAGTCCTGTAAAGAAACCGGTCACGGTGTTGCCAAGGATCTGGTTGCCGGGCCGATGGGGAATCCTAATTCCAGAGCCGGTGCAAGAGTTTTGGCCGGGCCTGGGCACACAGGTGACCGTGTTGTGCTCGAAGCGTGTGTTGACCAAGGTGCCCGCAGTGGAGGAGACGTCATAAATGCCTTCCTGGCCGCTCAGGATAGTGTTGTCCTGCACCAGGACATTGCCTGACGATACATCAGCCCCGGAAATATGAACACCGACGATGCCCGTCCCGCTGTTGCACACCCACGTATTCCCCACGACCTCGTTGTAAGAGCCGCCCGAGACCGCGATGCCATGGGATGTTCCGCACTCGATCAGGGTGTTGCCTTCCACTCGAGTAGGGGATGTCCGGTACACAGAAATGTTACCCCCAGAGTAAGCGTATGGGAAGTCGTTGGCGCGGATGGTCTTGGGTCCCTCACCGTCGACATCTTGGAGCTGGACATGGGATAGCCGGTTACCTTCGATGTTGACTGTGCCGGTAAAGTTGTGAATGTATAGCTCGTGCGTGATAGTGTTGCTGGTCACGATGATGCTGCCATCCCCCCAATCTAGCCCCCCCAGGCTGATCTCCTTGACGGTGTTGTCTTGCATGTTCAACTGTTGGCCGGTGACACGCTCAATCACGACGCGGCAGTTCGGCATGTGATTGCCGCTCAGGTTGAACTGGGGCGACGACGACAAACGCTGGGCATTCAAAAGGTAGCCAATGTTCGGCGGACAAACTCCGGCATTGGACTCAAAAGCAGCCAGAGTCCTGACGCCTATACTCGTGTCCTCCAGGGTGCTGTTTTTGACCGAGGCGGTTCCACCTTCTGTATATGAATTGTAGGGGGTTCGGACCGAGACATGTTTGAGACTGGCGCCATCAACCACGATCAGGCTGCCCAGCCTGGACTCGATCGTCGTGGACATGACTCTCGCGCCGGAAATAATGCTGAGCGTCGCACCGGATTTGAGCGCCAATTCCGCGCCCTGCCAGACGCCGCCCGCCCAGGTGCGGTTGCGCGTGAGTGTTCCACGCACAAGGACGGTGCTGGCCGTGGCAGTGTAAACGGTGGGAGTGCCGCCGCTTGGATAGACCTTGAGCTGGTAGGTATAGGTGGTATCGCGGACCAGGCCGGTGTCGTAATACGTCCACTCTCCGGTGGCATACGGGCCAACCGCGTAACGCTGCAACAAGGTCGCGCCGCGATACAGTTCGACGCGTCTGGACTGGTAGACATAGTCAGAGACCAAGATGGACAGATGCACCTCCTCGTGGTCGGTATAAAGGACCGTGAACGAATCGGCTTGCGGTGAGAGTGCGGGGCGGCTGGCACTAACCGGCGCGATCATTCCATGGATAGCCAGCACGAGCAGGGTAACAAACGACAGGGACAGCAAGCGGGGGCTCTTCCAATTAATCTTCATCGTATTCACTCCTTTCAGAGATAGACGGCTGAAATCTCAATTTATCTGCGCCAACAACTCAGGTCGCCGTTTATCCAAATGTCTCTTGCGTAAGTCCTGAGAGGAGGAAGAAAGAGACGGAAAACTAACGACCCTTTGCCAGCCGATAGCCTCGTCCGCGCACGGTCACGATCAAGGCTGGGCGGCGCGGATCGGGTTCCAACTTTTCGCGCAGCCGTTTGACCAGGCGTTCGATCTGATAATCGAACACATCCGCGCGATACTCGGGCCAGACGGCTGCGATGATCTCTGGCTTGCCACACGCTTGATCGGCATTGCGGTAGAGGAGATCGAAGAGGGCCTGTTCCTTGGCCGACAACGCGACCAGGTTTCGATTGACCCAGATCTCGCCGCTGGCCTTGTCCACGACCAGCAACGGGAACTCAATCGCGCGAATCGTCGCTTCGGGATCGTGGAAGGTGAAGACGGCGCTGGCGATGGTGATCTCGTCGCCGTCTTGCAGGATCTCCGGTGTGGTGAGGCGGCGATCGTTGAGGAAAACACCGTTGGCGCTATTCAGGTCAACCAGCGTGCAGGTTTCGCCCGTCCAGCGAATCTCGGCATGACGCCGGGAAGCCCGCTGATCAGGGATGAACACTTGGCAGTCGGGTGAGCGGCCCAGCGTAGCAATTGGCTCGGTCAGCGGGAATTGCCGATCGGCGCGGTCTGCCAGATAGGGTGTGTTACCCGTCATGGCGCCACCTCATAAGCAATCCGCAAGGTGGGCTGATCGGCGGGATCGGGTTGCTCGCTCAGGTAAACTCGATGGTGCGCCTGATTGTGGCTATCGGCCGACATCATCAGGACGAGGCCATAGTTGAGCTGGCGGGCGGAGCGCCACAACTCGACCGTCTGGCTGATATTCAGGGTCATCCAGCCTTCGTCGGGCATCGGGGCGAGGTCGAGGGGCGACGAGTCATAGTCTACGCCCGCCAGTAAACCGGGCTTGCTCCATGGCCGGTTGTAGTTCGCCTGCGCCGGTTCCCACGGCGTCATGATGCGGTAGATGACGGCCGCGCCGGGAAACGAATCCTCTCCCCAAAGTTCAATCCGCAGGGTGAGTGTGGCCGAAATAATTTTCGCGTTGGCCGGCAGACTTGCTAGATCGAAGCGCAGCAGGACCCGATCCGGCGTGAGGGGACCTTGCAGATGGACTAGATCGGTTGTGTCCCAGAAGTCATCGGGCGTATCAGGATCGAGCCAGGTGTCGCCGGTCACCGCTTGT
>JBGSPW010000231.1:0-16352 GCA_041738395.1 Thermoflexales bacterium | reverse complement strand
CGACCGCTGGCCGGCGGCTGATTGCGGCGAGGCGGGCGTTGTTTCAATTTGTGTGCCATGACGATTCCTTGTGTGAAGTGTCGCCATGGAGTGTATCATGCAAAAGTCTCGTAGTAATGAAAGTCTCGTTGTAATACTAGGAAACCGCTCTAAAGCACATTCCAGTAAGGCCAGATTCGGAGGAGAGAGAGCATGTCGCTCAGTATGCTATTGTCGTTAGCAGCCACGATCATGTCGGCGGTTTTTGCTGTGATTCTGCTGCGCCGCTATGCCCGCCGCAAAGGCCAGCACTTATTGATCTGGGGTATCGCCATGATCATGTACGGCCTGGGCACGTTTGCCGAATTCTATTTGAGCCTGGCCTGGAGTGCCCTGATCTTCCGGTTGTGGTATCTGTGCGGCGCGATGTTGGTGGCGGCCTGGCTGGGGCAAGGCACCCTTCACCTTCTGGTGCGCAAGCCGCCTGTGGCCGACAGCCTGCTGGCCATTTTAACGATTGCTTCGGTGATTGCGGCTATCCATCTGTTTACGACGCCGTTAAATGAAAGCCTCTTCAAGGTCAGCCTGCCGGTCAGCCAGCAATATGCCACGAACTCGGCCAAAGGCATCGTGGGCCTGATGCCGGAAGGCGGGGTGCGCTCGTATTCGTTCCTGTTCAATATCTACGGTACCGTGGCGCTGGTGGGCGGCGCGCTGTATTCGGCCACCATTTTCTGGCGCAAGCGCATCCTGCCACAGCGCGTGCTGGGCAATGTCTTGATTGCGTTCGGCGGTCTGTCACCCGCGTTGGGCGGCACTCTGGCCCGCATCGGCGCGACGGAATTTTTGTATGCAAGCGAATTGATCGGCGTGGTCGTGATCTTTATCGGCTTCCGCTTCGCCACAGCGCAAGCGCGGGGTCCGGCTAAATCGTCGCCGTCGGCTGCTGCGCCAGCAGCCTGACAAACAGCGTTATCCCTGACTTGACACGAATGAAAGCCGCCGGGCGGTCTTTATCCGTGCTTCATTTTGTGAATGGTATAATCCTCCCATGTCTGACCAATCCAAACAGAGCCCCAGCCCAATGACCCTGCTCTTAATCGCTGCTGGCGCAATTCTGCTGCTGGCGGGTGTGATCAGTTTGTTACCCGCGGTCAGTGCCGCGCATGAATTTGCCGCCGAAGGCACTCCGGCAGATTTTGGTGAGGACGCACTGCCGCTGCGTCCGACAGTAACGCCCCTGCCCCTTGCCAGTCAAATGACGCCGGAACCTGGGCCGGCTTTGCTGCCCGATACTTCGCGGCCGGTAGCGGATGTGCCCGTCCGTAGGCCAACCCCAGTCGATCCGATCGGCGGCAATCCAACCCGCATCATCATTCCTGCCATCAAGCTCGACGCGCCAGTGGAAACAGTGGGATGGCACACGATCGATGGCGTGAGTCAGTGGGATGTCCCCGACACGTTTGCGGCAGGCTGGCTGATGACTTCAGCCCCGTTGGGCAAACCGGGCAACACGGCCATCACCGGACATCACAATGTAGGCGGTGAAGTGTTCCGCAATCTGGTCAAATTGCAGCCGGGGGATCGCCTCACGTTGTATGCGAACGATCAGCCGTTCTTTTACGAAGTCGCTTCGCGCCGCATTTTGCCGGAACGCGGCCAATCCGATGAAGTCCGCCGCGCGAATGCGCGCTGGATCCAACCGACCGACGACGAACGCATTACCTTGATCACGTGCTGGCCGTATACCAGCAACACGCATCGCTTGGTGATTGTGGCCAAACTGATCGCGCCCGAGAAATCCAACAAACCGATCGAGCCCTAACCCTATGACAAACCTACTAGACTATCCACTAATCCTGAGCACTCGCCGCAATCACGGCCTGGAACATGCCACCATTCACGTCCTCACGGCCATGAAGCCGGGCCGGCCCTTAGCCGGCCGCTCCACGCCGTTTGGTTTCTACCTTTACGGCGATGTCTCCGACGAAGATGTCCAGACCGCCGTGTACGATGCCTTGCATCGTTTGGAGGAGGGCGAACGTCAGCTCGCGATCCATCCGGGCTGCGGCACGAATTATCTTGTTTCCGGCGCGGCGGCCAGCTTGGGCGCGTTGACGGTGTTGAGCCTGGGCGACCGCAAAGCGCGCTGGTCGCGCTGGCCCGACGTGCTGATCGCGGCGACCCTGGCCCTGATTATCGCGCAACCGCTCGGTCCGAAGCTGCAACAGCATGTCACCACCAGCGGCGATATAGGCGATCTGGAAATCGTGTCCGTGCGCCGCCTCGGCCGGAACGCGCACTACGTCGAAACACGCAGCTCTTAAAATGTGGAATGGTGAATTCGGAATGCGGAGTAGCCTCATCTGTTTCCCGATCAACTGATCCCTAATGTTCTTTCTCATTCACGGCGACAACGAATTTGAGATCAGCGAACGCGTGGCCGACTTCAAGCAGAAGATCGGCGACGACTCCATGCGCGATCTCAACATCACCGTGCTGGATGGCCGCAAAACCACGCTGAATGAAGTGCAGCACGCCGCCGATTCCATTCCGTTTCTGGCCGATAAGCGGTTGGTCATCATCGAAGGGCTGCTCACCCGCCTGGCCAGCCGTAAAGCCAAAGACAGTTCCGACGAGTCTGTGCCCTCTGGCGCGGCGAAGGACTTCCTCAACGGTCTGGTTGATTACGTGCCGCGTTTGCCCGAGACCACGCGCCTGGTGTTTGTTGAATTTCAGCCGTTGAATGCCAAACACCCGCTGATCAAACTGGCGGAGCAGCAGAAGGGCAAGACGAACATCACCTGCCCACAGCCCGCGGCCGGCGAATTGCCGCGCTGGATCACGGATCGTGCGAAGAAGCACGGTGGCTCGATCGAGTTTGCGGCGGCCCAGCGGCTGGCAGCCCTCATCGGCGCGGATCTGCGGCGGCTCGATTCCGAGATCAACAAGCTCATCACCTACGTCAACGCGCAGCGACCGATCACCGAGAAAGACGTGAATCTGCTGGTCAGCGATGCCAGCACCAGCAGTGTTTTCGATCTGGTCGATGCGCTGGGCAAGCGCGAGGGCAAACGCGCCGTGCACGAGCTGCATCACCTGCTCGATCAGGGCGAAAATCCACTGGGCTTGCTGGCGATGATCGTGCGCCAGTATCGGCTATTGATTCTGGTGAAGGAACTGCAAGCGCGCAACCTGTCGCCGGACGCCATGGCCAAAGAACTGGGGCAGCATCCGTTTGCGATCAAGAAGATCAACGAGCAGGCGCGCCACTACCGGGACATCGCGCAATTAGAGGCGATCTATCGGCGTTTGCTGGAAATCGAAACAGAGATCAAGACGGGACAAACGGGCGATGTGTTGGCGCTCGATCTGCTGGTGGCGGGAGTGGCGGGATAGAGGTACACGCATCTCACGAACAACACGAAAAAGTGGCTTGATTCATTGTTGGAATCAGGCCGCTGTATGATCTACATGGGCTCCACCCACTGCTTACGCCATTCCGGCGCAGCGTAGGGCTCCGGCCAGTAATCCACCTCGCGATAAATTTTCCCATCACGGATTTCATAGAATGAAGCCACGCGGATGGTTTGATTCTCCCAGGTCAGTACCACTTCCGAGGCAGACTGAGTTCCATTAACAATCACTCGTTTGACCTCAGCCGCCCACCGGCCCGGATAATGGGCATTGAGCGCCACGAAGTTCTCTCGCCCGCGAATGCGTTCGTTCGATTGAGGCCATTCGCAGACATAGTCGTCGTGCAGTAATTCTCCCGCCCCCTTAAAATCAAAGCGTCCCATCCGTTCCCACAGTTCGCTGATCAGTTGGCGATTGATGTTTTCGTTCATGCTATCCCTGCTTCTTGCTTTTCTTGTCGCGCCCCACCACATCCCCGCCGACGTGAATGTCTCCTTCGGCCATGAGTGTGACAAAGCCGCGCGGCGCAGCCCGACGCGCTGAACGCGGGGCACGACTCAACGATTTTTCCACGCGCTTCACGCCCTTGTGCGTCAAGCGCACTTTGCCCACCGCCGGAAAATCGATCAGCCCCTCGTTCTTGAGATAGGCCGTCACCTTGTCGCTGGTGTCCTCATCCCAGCCCAGGGCCTGGCCGATGACGGCATAGGATACATCGCGCAGCACGTTCCCGTCGCTGAAGTCGTACAGCCGCTTCAGGTAGCGATCGCGCTGGGCTTTTTTCTGCTCGACGGTACTCATGGTGGAATCTCAAGGATACAAAAAGTGTAACACATTACACTAATCGGAAAACCAACAGCGGTCAATGATCGTCGCGATCATCAACCGCTGTTCCAGAAAGCGCCGGGGCGCGCACCGCTGCTGTTGACCCTCAACGAATACGATCCGGCTCAGCCGGTCCAAGGTAAGTGCAGTGGGTACCCGAGCGGTGGGCTCGCCGACGCAATCGCGCAGGATGCGCCCTTACGGCGTGATATGCCACGTATTGTGCGTCAAGTCTTGATACACGTTGAACGTGCCCTCCGCGCAGCGCACCTGAAAGTAGTGCCGATCCATTTTCCCGCCGTTGCGGCGCGACGCCGCCGTCCAGCAGCGTTCTACGGCTTCCACTTGAAACTCACGACCCTGCCACACAAAGGTGCGCGGAAAATAGCCAAACCGCCGCGCGCGCATATCGATGGCCTCGGTGCCGCGGCGTTTCAGCACGGGTTCTACGGCCGATTTGCGGTCACCAAACAGACTCAGACTCATGGTAGGCCAGCTCCTCTTCTCCAATGGTAGTAAATTCACGACGCGCACTTGGCGCGTTCGACACGACTTGCTGCGCCGCAGCATACGGATTGGCGCTGGGCATGCTGGGATAGGTCTGCGGCGCTGTCAAGATAATGGGCGGCTGCGGCTGGGCATACGCCCGATCGGTGGTGCGCGGCGACTTCGTGGCCCAACCGATCACCGCGCCGATGGGCAGCGCGGCGAATCCGCCGAAGATCACGCCCGCCATGAACGCCAGCGTCTGCTCGCTCAAGCGGCTGCCGACGACACCTCCGGCTACCACGATGAACGAGACGATGCCCAGTGCCACATACCACGGCCAGTACTTCATACTTTACCGATCGACTCCGGGCAGCGCATAGATCGCGCTGTCCAAGACCGACATCGACGCACTCGAACGCGGTGCAGGACGCATGGGCGCGGACACAGGCCGGACCGATTGGATGATCTCGTCCCCGCGGATCCCTTGCGCCAACTGCTGCACGCTGGACTCAATCTCGCTCGCCGAGATGTACGCCGCCTGAAAGCGGATCAATCCCGGGCCATAGACTGCGACAAAATCGCCGCGCCCCGTGAGCTTTTCCGCGCTGGTGCCGCCCACGCCCGCGGCGACGCGCGCATCTTCGGCGCTGACGACGTGCCCCACCAGACGCACCGGGAAGTTCGCTCTAATCAGCGGCCCGATAACGGCGCTGGACGGTTTCTGCGTCGCGCCGATGACGTGAATGCCCGCCTCACGACCGCGCTGCACCAGCCGGCCCAGATGATCGAGAATCGCTTGCCCGCCGGTCTGCACCAGATCGGCCAACTCGTCGATGGCGATCACAATGCGAGGATCCGTCACGCGCGATTGATCGCGCTGCTCCATCAGGTTGACCAGATCGTTGAGCACTTGTACAGCCTGATCGGCTTGCGTGACGATTGGGCGCAGCAGATGCGGCAGGCCGCTCATCGCTTCAAAGGCGCGGCTCTTCGGATCGATCAACACGAATTGCAGCTGGCGGCGATGATGCAGCAGCGCCAGTGACATGATCATGGTCTGCATCAAGGCGGACTTGCCGGAACCGGTCGTGCCGGCCACCAACACGTGCGCCACTTCGGGAGATGGCAGGCGAATCAAAAGCGGCGCACCGTCATCGGCCAAGCCGAGAATGGCCGTGCCGAACGGAATGCGCGTCGACGGAATGCGCGCGCACAACGGAAACAACTTCAACGGTTGTGGATCAGTGCGCGGCACGTCAATGCGGACGGTGCTGCCCTGCGTGCTCACGCGGGCGCTCGGCGCGCCCAGCGCCACAGCAATCTCGCGCGACAACGATTCGACGCGGCTGATCTTCACTCCGGGGTTGGTCTGCAGCAGGAATTGAACCCAGCGCGGCGTGACTTGGCCGCCGGTCACGCGCGCCGGGGCCTTGTGCTCGTGGAGCACCATTTCGATGGCATCTGCTTTCGCTTCAAGTTCACGCCGTTGCATAGGATCATCTCCTGAGCAGAATCGCATTCTGAGCGGAGCGTGGCACAATTGAAAAATGCGATTCCGCTCACGTAGAGTCGTTCAGTGTACGCGTCGAATGACGGCGACGACGCGACCCTGAATCTCCAGATTGGTCGGATGGGTGTAGATGGGCCCGAGGGTGGGATTGGCCGGTTGCAGTCGCACGCGATTGGGTTCCAGATAGAAATACTTCAACGTCATCTCGTCGCGATCGATCAAGCGGGCGGCCACCATGTCGCCGTTCTTCGCTTCCGACTGCTTCTTCATCACGACGATGTCGCCATCATCCACCATCGCATCGATCATCGACGTGCCGCGGATCTTGAGGGCAAACAGGCCGTCTTGTTCCGGCACGATGTCGCGCGTCAGCACCAGCGCTTCGCTCGCCAGATCGGTGTAGAACGTCGTGGGCAAACTCGCCCCGATCGACCCCGCCAGCGGCACGCTGAAGGCCTCGCTATTCATCAGACGCAAGCCGCGCGGGGTGGCGCGATCGCGGCCGATGAGGCCAGCCTCTTCCAGTGCGGTGAGATGGTAGTCCACGAGCGACTTGGTGGACAAGCCCAATCCGCTGCGGATTTCTTCATAGGTTGGTGGGTAGTGATGCTTCGCCATGAAGTCTTGGATGAAGCCGAGAATCGCTTGCTGCTTGGTTGTAAGCGGTTTCATGTCTGTCCTTTCTTACGGGCTTGTTGAGGTTTTAGAAGTCGATAGATGAATTTAGAACGCCCGTTCTGATGTTATTATAGCACGTTTGTTCTAATGTCAATAGAACAAAACCTTAAAAACGCAAAAACGCCCGATCGGCTGAGCTAGCCGATCGGGCTGCGTCTATACGAAGTATTTTTGGCTAGAAGCAATACTGTTTAGTTAGCGGGCCGGGCTCCCATGCCCGGCGGCGTGGGAGCCACCTCTGCTGACTTATCTAAACAGTATTGTGGCTAGAAGGGGTTCACATCAAAACCGTGCGCGTTCAGGTCGCGGAGGACAGATTCCCAGATTTGGCCGGCTTGCGTCACGGAGCGGCGGGCATCAGCTTCTACGGCTTCCGGCCAATCGCCAGGATAGCGGGCCTCAACAGCCCACTCGGTGAGATCGGCTAGATCGGCATGAAGTCCGGTCATCCAACAACGCTTCAGCCGCGACTAAATCCTCTCGAGCGTAACGTAGCCAGCGGTGCGTCTCACGGAGATGCTCAGGCTCGCTCATAAAGTACTTTGCCCTCTCGAAGCGCCGGACGCAAAATGTCGCCTACCAGGTTGCCGCGTCGCGCAATTTCGTCAGGAGTGGTCACAATGATGTCCTTGGCAACCGGGAAGTCTGCTACCGCACGGCGAATTTCGATTGCAGCTTCGCGCTTGTTGGCGACTGCCGACAACACGACGAGCAGATCAATATCGCTGTCGGGTTGCGCGTCACCCCGCGCGTGTGAGCCAAACAGGATCAGGCGCAGCGGTTGAAAGCGTTGCACGATGCGTTCAGTTAGAGCTGGAATGTAGGCGGAAGCGATCATCATCCATCTTTAGTTCGGGCGGCGAATCACCAGGACCACCTTGCCTTGAACCTCGACGTTCTTGGGGTCGGCAAAGATGGGCTGCATGGTCGGGTTGGCAGGCTGCAGACGCACCTTGCCCTTTTCGAGGTAGAACCGTTTCAACGTAGTCTCTTCGCGGTCTTTCAGCCACACGGCCACCAGATCGCCGTTGTCGGCCTTCTGGCGCTGCTGCATCACCACGATGTCACCATCGCCAATCATGGCGTCGACCATCGAGTTGCCGCGCACCTGCAAGGCGAAGACGTGCTTGTCATCCACGGGCAGTAGCTCGCGGGTGAGCTCAATCACTTCGTCTCCCAGAATGGCGAAGTCGGAACCGGGCACGGGCATCGGCTCACCGGCCGCGATGCGGCCCAACACCGGAATGCGAACCGTCTCGATGGGCAGCGTGTCCGGCGTGTCCTGCACCAGTTTGATGCCGCGCGAGATGGTCTTGTCGCGCGCGATGTGGCCCTGCTTCTCTAGGACGTTGAGATTGTAATTCACCACGGACGTGGACGAAATGCCCACCGACTTGCCAATCTCACGGATGGTGGGGGGATACTTGGTCTTGACCGAGAAACTACGGATGAAATCGAGGATGGCTTGCTGGCGATCAGTCAGGGTCATGATTATGTTCCTCCTGGGAAACCCAACTTATCCCAAGTTTTTCCCAAGGATAACCCAGATTTTCACTGTCGCACGCATGGCGAGGTGGTTATCCCAAGTTTATCCAAAAGATTTCCCAAATCCTCTGACATTATAAACGAACAATTGTTCTGTGTCAATGATCCCAATCTTGTCGCGGCAATTCTCAAGTGATGGCAGAGGCGGCTCGCCTGCCACCGATTTTGCGGGCGTGGCTGGGTTATCTGCTTCAAGCCGTCATCTTTGATGATGCCGGAGTGGAAGGTTTACGGCTCTGTGCATTTCACGTTATAATGAGCTGACCCCACCCATTTTATCAGGAGTATAGAACCATGCTTGGCCCCAACCTCAATCTCACCGAAGAACACAAGTTAATCCGTGATACCGCGCGCGATTTTGCGCAAAACGAAATCGCGCCCATCGCCGCGCACTTCGACGAACTCGGCGAGTTCCCGCGCGACACGATCAAGAAGATGGGCGCGCTGGGCTTGATGGGCATCGAAGTGCCCGAAGAGTACGGCGGCGCGGAGATGGACACGCTGGCCTACGTGCTGGCGATGATCGAAATTGCGAAGGCCGACGTGAGCCACAGTACGATCATGTCGGTGAACAACTCGCTCTACTGCCACGGCATCATGAAATTCGGCACGGAAGAGCAGCGCAAGAAATACGTCACGCCGATCGCGACCGGCCAGAAGATCGGCGCGTATTCACTGACCGAGCCGATGAGCGGATCGGATGCGGGTGCGATGAAGAGCCGGGCGGTGCGTGACGGCGATCACTACGTCATCAACGGGCGCAAGAGTTGGGTTACGTCCGGGCCGGTGGCTGATTACATGGTGCTGTTCACGATGACGCAGCCAGAGTTGAAACACAGGGGCATCACGGCGTTCATCGTCGAAGCCGACCAGCCGGGTTTCGTGCGCGGCAAGAAAGAGCCGAAGTTGGGCATTCGCGCGTCGGCCACCTCCGAGATTGTGTTTGAAGATTATCGCGTACCCGTTGAAAATCGTTTGGGCGAAGAAGGCGAAGGGTTCAAGATCGCCATGACGGTGCTGGATGCGGGACGTATCGGCATTGCGAGTCAGGCGTTGGGCGTGGCCGAGGCTGCGTTTGAAGCAGCCGTGAGTTACGCGAAAGAGCGTGAAGCCTTCGGCCAGCCGATCGGGCAATTTCAGGGCATTCAATGGATGCTGGCCGATATGAAGACGCGCATCGAGGCGGCGCGCCTGTTGATCTGGAATGCCGCACTGGCGAAGGAACGCTCGAAACACGACGGTGGCCGTTACACGATGGAAGCCAGCATGGCGAAATTATTCGCCAGCGAGACGGCGATGTGGGTGACGGAGAAGGCCGTGCAGATTCACGGCGGCATGGGTTACAGCAAGGAACTGCCGCTGGAGCGTTATTTCCGCGATGCGAAGATCACTGAGATCTATGAAGGCACGAGCGAGATTCAACGGCTCGTCATCGCGCGGAATGTGTTGGGACTGAAATAAATTCGTCACAACGTCATTGCGAGTCCTACGGAGAAGCAATCTTCGGTTTAGGTGGAGACTGCTTCGCTGGGAAGCGCTCGCAGCGACGCAGGTGGGAGATCATGAAACGTCCGTTCGTCGTAACTCTGTTCAGCCTGTTGGTGTTATTACTCGCGGTCTGGAATATCTTTCAGATTTTCAGCGTGTGGCAGCGCTATGACTTGATGCGCACGCTGAACGTGAGCACCGAAGCCAACTTGTTGATCGTCATCGGGCTGACGTGGGCGATCGGGTTTGGGCTGGCCGCGTGGGGGCTGTGGCGAAGGCGATCGTGGGGGCGCACGTGGATGTTGATCGCCATCGTCGTCTATCAAGCCCAGCAATGGATCATGCGCTTGTCATTGATGCGCTCACCCGATGAAGTCATTCGCCGCCCGGCGGATGTTTTTCTGTCGCTGTTGAGCCTTGCCGTGGTGTGGGGCTTCCTGTTCATTCCGAAGATTCGACAAAAATTCCAAGCGTAAAGCGTGAAACGTAAGAAGCCGGGTTACGTTTTACAGGCCGCGGGGTATTCATGTCCACAATTGATCCTAAGATTCAACGGCTCTATGAACGGCGCGAGCAGGCCAAGCAGGGTGGCGGAGCCGATCGGGTGGAGAAGCAGCACAAGCAGGGCAAGCTCACTGCGCGCGAACGGATCGATCTGCTGCTCGACGGCGGCTCGTTCCGCGAACTCGATATGTTCGTCACGCATCGCGCCACCGACTTCGGCATGGTGGACAAGAAGTACCTCGGCGACAGCGTCGTCACCGGCTGGGGCACGATCGAGGGCCGGCTGGTCTACGTTTTCTCGCAGGATTTCACGGTGTTCGGTGGCAGCCTCAGTCAGGTGCATGCCGACAAGATTTTGAAAGTCATGAATCTGGCGCTGCGGAATGGTGCACCGATTATTGGTCTGAACGACTCCGGCGGGGCGCGCATTCAAGAGGGGGTGGTGTCGCTGGGCGGTTACGCCGATATTTTCTTGCAGAACACTTTAGCCTCGGGCGTGATTCCGCAGATCAGCGCCATCATGGGGCCATGCGCGGGCGGCGCAGTCTATTCGCCGGCGTTGACCGATTTCATCTTCATGGTGAAGAATTCATCGTACATGTTCGTCACGGGGCCGGATGTCGTGAAGACCGTGACGCACGAAGATGTGACGCTGGAGGAATTGGGCGGCGCGAGCGTGCACAACAGCAAGAGCGGCGTAGCGCATTTTGCGGCGGACAGTGAAGCCGATTGTTTGTACATGATCCGGCGACTGCTGAGTTACCTGCCACAGAACAACATGGAAGATCCGTTGTTCATCAAGACGCAGGACGATCCGTTACGCATGGAAGACGCCCTCAACTCGATCGTGCCCGACAGCCCCAACAAGCCCTACGACATCAAAGAAGCGATTCAACTCATCGTCGACGATGGGCAGTTCTTCGAAGTGCACGAGCATTTCGCGATGAACATCGTGGTGGGCTTTGCGCGTTTGGGCGGCCACTCGATCGGGATTGTGGCGCAGCAGCCGCAGATGCTGGCCGGCGTGCTCGATATCGACGCGAGTGAGAAGGCCGCGCGCTTCATCCGCTTCTGCGATTGCTTCAACGTGCCGATCATCACTTTTGAAGATGTGCCCGGCTTTCTGCCCGGCGTGGGACAGGAACACGGCGGCATCATTCGATCGGGCGCGAAGCTGCTGTACGCCTATTGCGAAACGACCGTGCCGAAGATCACCGTCATCACGCGCAAAGCGTATGGCGGCGCGTACTGCGTGATGAACAGCAAGCACATCCGCGGCGATCTGAATCTGGCGTGGCCCACAGCCGAGATCGCAGTGATGGGGCCGGATGGCGCGGTCAACATCATCTTCCGCGATGAACTGCGCAAAGCCGCCGACCCTGTCGCCAGGAAAGCCGAGCTCGTGGCGATGTACCGCGAGAAGTTTGCCAATCCGTATGTGGCGGCGGAGTGGGGATACATCGACGACGTGATCGAGCCGAAGGAAACGCGCCCACGCCTGATCAATGCGCTGGAAATGCTGCAAAACAAGCGCGATTCTAATCCACCCAAGAAGCACGGGAATATTCCGCTGTAGTGCTACCTTTATTGAAAAGGGAGAGCAAGTGACTTTTCTTACTCGCAGAAATCAAATCGCTGATGTGGTACAAGGCGATGCCTCGATACTGGTAAGGCTTTTGCGCGAACGTATCGCAAGGGCCTTAGAAGCATCCATTGCGCGTGAGACGATGATTGAAGACAATCGTATTCTGTTTACAAGTGGCTTCGTTTACCCCATGCGTAGTTTCTCTGTCTTTCTGGGCTTCCAAGGCGAAGTCACAATCAGCTGTCAGGAACAACAGATAACCGTGAAGTATGTGATCAGTCCTCTGCCGCAGTATATGATTGTAACCTTGCTGTTTGTACTGGCTTGCGTTGTCTTTGTGCTGGGGCCAATGGGACAGATCGATGCGCGTCAGTTTGTTACATTACAAGTGGCGATAGTTGCCTTTCTCGGAGGGCTGATCATCACAGCCTGCTTTTTGAGCGCAAACATGGTGCTGTTTCCGTATCGCTTTGACAAGTTTATGCAATCTTACGTGCGAGAATTCTTGACCGTCTTTCAACGAATAGGGACATCCAGCAGCCTTCCTGGCGAGGAAACTGGAGTCCGATAGAGACATTCGGGCACACTTGCGCTCACTACGTGCAGTGCGATGTGACGACTGAATAGATATGTTTCCCATTACCTCAGAGCGACGATTCTTTTACACCGTGCAAGGCGATCCTGATGAGGCAGCGTATATGCTGCGTTACTATCTTGCAGACCGACTTGGTAGAGAAGGTGCCAGAAACGTCACAATTGATGGTAAGCGAGTTCGATTCGGTGGGCGGATGTGGGTGTATGGTTCAGGTTCAGGGACTGATTTTTTCAGGTTGCACTTTCTGAATGGCCTCTCAAAGGGCAGAATCACCGTTGACTATCGGGATACACGTGTGGGCGTGACTTACCAGATTAGTTTCATTGGCTACGGTGTCTACCTGCCATTCGTCTTGATGTGGTGGGCGCTTGTATTTACGTTTTCAGGGATGTCCTTTGGGGACGCAGTGCGAGTGCATTTTTGGGATGCATTGCCAGTGTTGGGCTTTTGGTTATTCGGATTTGCGCTTTTCTTTGCGGTCAATACCGCAGTGACTCGCTATCGCTTCAAATGGTTTGTGGAAGATCGCTTGCGAGAGTTTTTCACTACTCAAACCAGTTGGGGCGTGCCTGGTAAGTTAACCACTTCGCGCTGATTCGGTATTCGCTGACTCGTTGTTCATTCGTTGACGCCAAGGGAAAACTTCATGTTCCGAAAAATCCTCATTGCCAATCGCGGCGAAATCGCTTTACGCATTCAGCGGGCCTGCCGCGAGTTGGGCATCCACACCGTCGCCGTCTATTCCGATGTCGATCGCAATGCGCTGCACGTGCGTTACGCCGACGAAGCGTATCTCATCGGGCCGGCGCCGTCGCGCGAATCGTATCTGCGCGCCGATAAGATTCTGGAGGTGGCGCGGAAGTCCGGCGCGGATGCGATCCATCCCGGCTACGGTTTCCTCGCTGAACGCGAAGACTTCGCGCAGGCGTGCATCGACGAGGGGATCAAGTTCATCGGGCCCAAGCCATCCGCCATCGCCGCGATGGGCGATAAAGCCGTGGCGCGCGCGACCGTGCAGAAAGCGGGCGTGCCCGTCGTGCCCGGCACCGAAGGTGAAGGCGGTCTGCGCGATGAAGAGATCAGCGCCATCGCGCCGCAGATCGGATTTCCGTTGTTGATCAAGGCGACGTCAGGCGGTGGCGGCAAAGGGATGCGGCGGGTCGATCGAATGGAGGATTTAGCGGGCGCGCTGGCCTCGGCGCGGCGTGAAGCCGAAGCGGCCTTTGGCGACGGCGCGGTCTATCTGGAAAAATTGGTGCAGGGCGCGCGCCACATCGAGATTCAATTGCTGGCCGACGAGCACGGCAATGTCATCCATCTGGGTGAACGCGAATGTTCGATCCAGCGCCGGCATCAGAAACTCATCGAAGAGTCGCCATCGCCCGTAATCGATGCGGAACTGCGTGAGAAGATGGGCGCAATTGCGGTGAAGGCCGCGCAGGCGGTGGATTATCACAACGCGGGCACGATCGAATTTCTGCTCGACAAAGACAAGAATTTCTTCTTCCTCGAAATGAATACGCGCCTGCAAGTGGAGCATCCCATCACGGAGATCGTCACGGGCACGGACATCGTCAAAGAGCAGATTCGCATCGCGCGCGGACGGCCATTGCGTTTGAAGCAGCGCAACATCAAGCAGCGCGGCTGGGCGATCGAGTGCCGCCTCAACGCCGAAGATCCCTTCAATAATTTCATGCCGTCGACGGGCACCATCACGCGCATCGAACGCCCGACCGGTCCCGGCGTCCGCATCGACAGCAGCATGTACGAAGGCGTCGAAGTCACGCCCTATTACGATTCGCTGATCGGCAAGTTGATCTGCTGGGGCGAGTCGCGCGCCGAGGCCATCATCCGCATGCGCCGCGCCTTGAGCGAATATCGAATCATCGGCGTGCGCACCAACATCCCGTTCCATCAAGCGATGATGGACAGCCATCGCTTCATCGGCGGTTCGTTCGACACGACGTTCGTCGAAGAGCGGTTTGCGCTGGAACAGGAAATGCGCCCGGAAGACGAACGCATCGCCGCCGTGATTGCCACGCTGGTTGAGCATCAATTCGAGCAGCACGCCGCGCAGGTAGTACGCCGCAACGAGCGCGACACCAGCAACTGGAAATGGATCGCGCGTTGGGAAAGGATGCAGCGATGAGGTACGTCACCACCATCGGCGAGCGGCAATACACGATCGAGATCAATCGCGACGATCAGATCACGATCGATGGGGTGGCCTACCCGATCGATCTGCGCGCCATCGACGAAGCCACTTTTTCCCTGCTGATCGATAACGCCTCGCACGAAGCGCTGGTAGAATCAAACAACGGCGAAATTCATGTTTTGCTGCGCGGACGTTTGTATGCCGCTCGGGTGGAGGATGAACGCGCGAGCCGTCTCACGCGATCGGGCGGCGGGCTGCACTCCGGATCGGGCGAAGTCACGATCAAATCGCCGATGCCGGGACTGATCGTGGCGATTCCCGTGAGTGAAGGACAGGCTGTGACGAAGGGTCAGACGATCGTCGTGCTGGAATCGATGAAGATGGAGAACGAACTGAAGGCCCCGCGCGATGGCACGATCGCGTCGATCAAGGTGACGCCGCGCCAGAGCGTGGAGCAGGGCCAGCCGCTGGTGGTTTTGGCGTAACGCAAGATGCCATCTTGCGCCACATTTCTGGTCGTCTATCACTTGTTGTGTTATTACCCCTGCGCCACAATTGACCCCAAATTCCCTGCGCCCGATCGGGCGTCAAGAAAGCCGCACTATGTCTGAAGAAAAACCGAGAAAAACAGAGCAGCGTAAACCTCGATTTGCCACGTCGTCCGATATCGAACTGAAGCCCTATTACACGCCCGGCGATGTCGCCGCCGATCCCGATCGGGATGTGGGTAGGCCCGGCGAATTTCCTTACACGCGCGGCGTGCAGCCCACCATGTATCGCGGCCGCTTCTGGACGATGCGCCAGTACGCGGGCTATGCCAGCGCGGCGGAATCAAACCGGCGCTATCGCTTCCTGCTCGATCAGGGCCAAACCGGTCTCTCGGTCGCGTTCGACCTGCCGACGCAGATCGGTTACGACGCCGACGATCCCATCGCCGACGGCGAAGTGGGCAAGGTCGGCGTGAGCATCTCGTCGCTGCGCGACATGGAATTGCTGTTCGATCAAATTCCGCTGAACAAAGTCAGCACCAGCATGACCATCAATGCGCCGGCGGCGGTGCTGCTGGCGATGTACATCGCGGTGGGCAGGAAACAGGGCGTCACGCCGAAAGAACTGCGCGGCACGATCCAAAACGACATCCTGAAAGAATACATCGCGCGCGGCACGTATATCTTTCCGCCGCAACCAGCGATGCGCTTGATCACCGACATCTTCCGGTATTGCACGCAGGAAGTGCCGCACTGGAACACGATCAGCATCAGCGGTTATCACATCCGCGAAGCCGGATCGACGGCGGTGCAGGAAGTGGCGTTCACGCTGGCGAATGCGATTGCGTATGTCGAAGCCGCGTTGAAGGCCGGCCTAAACATCGACGACTTCGCGGGCCAGCTCTCGTTCTTCTTCAACGCGCACAACAACTTCCTCGAAGAAGTTGCCAAGTTCCGCGCGGCGCGGCGCTTGTGGGCGCACCTCATGCGCGATCGCTTTGGCGCGCAGAAGCCCAACTCGCTGAAGCTGCGCTTCCACACGCAGACCGGTGGCTCGACGTTGACAGCGCAGCAGCCGGAGAACAACGTCGTGC